>JBFFWQ010000083.1:0-26595 GCA_041570195.1 Promineifilaceae bacterium (SeqCode)
CGTTTTCTCGGCTTTCTGCAATTTGTCAGTTCGTTAATCTGGCTGCGTTGAAATGTCAACACGGCCTAGAAAGCTTCTCTCTTCAATTCAGATAGAGCTAGAGATGAGAGAAACGGCACTGATCCCGGATTCAATAGGCTTGATAGAACCCCTGAGCGAACGCGAGCTTCAAGTGCTACGCCTTTTGGCATCACACCTGACGAGCACGGAGATCGCGGACGCTCTCTTCATCTCGGTCAACACGGTCCGGTTCCATATCAAGAACATCTACGCCAAGCTCGGGGTCCATCGGCGGGCGGATGCCATCAAAAGCGCCAAGGAGTCTGGCATACTATAAAGGTGCCATATCTTCCCAGCATGGTGGCCTTTGGCATACTCGTCGGGAGCTCTCTTTGTTAGTTAACTACCCACTTCAACTACCCATCCTGGGTGGTGACATGGAACCAGTTTCTCGAGTTTAATCTATGGTAATGGCATAAAAAACCCTGTCAGCGATATGGTTCATTATGGCTAAGAAGAAGATGATCACCAGGGCAAGATCGGAACCGATTGGGACATTTAGCGCATCTAGCACGCGAGGCGTAGCAATATGACCCACCCAACGGAACCCGATCTATCATCACTCTATCGAATCAAGATCAGGGGAAGGTTGAAAGAAAGTTGGTCAGATTGGTTCGATGGGATGACCATTGAGTTTGCGATTGGCGCCGACGAAAAACCTATCACGACGCTGACTGGAGTGATCGCCGATCAAAGTGCGCTCTACGGCGTGCTGAACAGGGTTCGCGATTTGGGCCTGAGATTGCTTGCCGTCGAGCGAATTGATCCTGACTAAGAAGACGCATTTGGATATGGAAACAATTAGACAACTCAGAGAACTAACGACAGATCTACAAGCGTTGGCTGGCGGCAAGGGCGGGACACTGGCCCGACTATCACAGTTGGGTTTCCCAGTACCGGACGGCTTTGTGATATTGCCAGCGGCATTCGAAGGCGACAAACTGACGCCGGAGTCGTGGATACAGGTGCGGGAACAGCTAAATCGCCTGCGCAAGGAATACCCTGGCGCATCCTTTGCCGTGCGCTCTTCCGCTCTGGCTGAAGATTCGGTCCGTGCGAGCTTCGCCGGCGAGTTCGAGACAGTTCTCGGCGTATGTGAAGATGGGGAAATCCGGGAAGCAATCTTGATTGTGAGGCGCTCGCGGATGAGCGAGCGAGTCCAGGCATATAGCCAGGCGAAAGGCATAGGGGCTGATCACGAGATTGCCGTCGTCGTGCAGATCCTGATTCCAGCAGAATTCTCGGGCATCCTGTTTACAGTTGATCCCATCACAGGCGGCCGGAAAACGATGACTGGTAGCTTCGTCAGGGGCCTAGGGGACAAACTGGTGTCCGGCAAGGCGACCGGCGAAGCGTTCATGTTCGAACGGCCGGCTGGGAAATATCAGGGGCCGGCCGAACTCAAACGCTACGAGGGCAAACTCTTCGGACTCGCCCTCCGCGCGGAGGAAGAACTGGGGCATCCGCAGGACATCGAATGGGTTGTAAAGAATGGCACCTTCTTCATCGTCCAGTCCCGACCGATCACCACGATGAACAGCTATCAGCCGGCCGCTGGCGAATGGAACGACAGCCTAACCGGTGAGTACCTGTGGTCTAACGTCAATTTCGGCGAGGCGGTAACTAAGGTGATGACGCCGCTTAGCTGGACGGTGCTGAAGCAGGTCTTCGGCGAGTGGACGATCACGCCAGGGTACGATGCCGTGGGCAATATCGGTGGCAGACCGTACCTCAACATCAGCCTTTACGCATCGCTGCTGCGCGCCATGGGAAGGAGTCACGAAGATGTGCTTGAGGCCTTGGAGGCTACCCTCTACATGAAGCTCCCGGAGGGAGTGGATATACCGTTGGTCCCCTTGTCCAGGCGATACCTTCTTTCAGCCCTGCCGGCCCTGATGCGAACCCGCCTCAAGGAACGGAAAGGGGTCAAGAACCTGCCGGCGTACCTGGCTTCCAATCCGGCCTGGTTCCTCAAGATGCGGGCAGAGATTCAGGCAGTCGGGACGGCAACCGAACTTAGCGAGTTGTGGCGCAGTGAGCTTTATCCCCACGTCGTTGATGGCCTGTGGATCGTTATGGGCAGCGTCCAGTCCTCTACTTCTCGCACAATGAAACTACGTCGGAAGCTAAATCAAATGATGGGACCAGACGATGCCAATGTGCTGATATCAAACCTAAGCGACGAGTCAGGGTTGCTGGCCAGCCTTGGACCAGTGGTCGGGATCGCCCGGGTTGCGCGCGGCGAGATGGATTCGGAAACCTATCTGGCGTTATGCGGCCACCGCGGAGCTGACGAGTTCGAGCTGTCTGTCCCGCGGCCATCGGAAAAACCACATTGGGTCGATGAACAGCTGGCAAAATACGGCGATTCTCCAGTGGATGTTGAGGCGCTTTTGGCCAAACAGCGGGAGGAATTCGAGGCTGCCTGGGAGCGATTTTTGACGAGGTATCCCGGCAAGTCGAATTCAATGCGGCGTCGAATACAAGATGCTGCCCATCGAGCACGCATGCGCGAGGCGGCGCGTTCGGAGTACATTCGCGACCGCTGGCTGGTCCGCATCTTCGCCCTACGCGCGGCTGAAATGACGGGACTTGAGGACGATATCTTCTTCTTGACGCTTGATGAGCTGTTGGACGCATTAGACGGGGATGCCTCAGGTGCTCAGGCCATTCCTGGTCGAAAGGAGCTTTACGAGAGATATCGGGCATTGCCGCCTTATCCGTCCATCATACTCGGCCGGTTCGATTCTTTCCGGTGGGCCACTGATCCCGAGCGACGGAGTGACATCTTCACCCCCAACGCCAGTCTTTCGAAAACGGAAGATCAGATTAGCGATGCGAGAATTATCACGGGTTCGCCTGGTTCTGCCGGCCGGGTTGAAGCGTATGTGCGGCGGCTGGACCGGCCGGACGATGGCGACCAGTTACGCGAAGGCGAGGTCCTGGTCACCGCCCAGACGGACATCGCCTGGACCCTGTTGTTCCCGCGATCGGCGGCCATCGTCACCGATGTCGGCGCGCCATTATCTCATGCGGCCATTGTCGCGCGCGAGCTAGGTATCCCAGCGGTCGTCGGTTGCAGGGATGCCACGATGCGCCTCTCAACCGGGGATAAGGTGCGTGTGGACGGTGGACAGGGAACAGTAGAAATCCTGGATAGTTGAGGAGTGGAGATGAGCCCAAAACGTTCTTGTTCAAGTGAACCCGACGATCGACAGCTTTTTACGGAGCGATTCGATCGCTTCTATTCTCGGTTCGCGCGTGGATATGATTGGTTTGTCAAGGCTTCTCCCTTTTGGCGCAATTGGCTCAATCATGTAATCCCCCATCTGCAAGGTGACCGCGTTTTGGAAGTCTCATTCGGCACCGGCTATCTTCTCACCCAATACGCCGGCCGTTTCATGACCTGTGGAATCGACCTCAACGAGAATCTGTCGCAGATCGCCAAGGAAAACGTCGCTGGACAATCGGCTCGGGCGCATCTCCAGGTTGCAACGGTGGAGGCGCTTCCCTACGCTGATGACTCTTTCGACACGCTGGTAAACACAATGGCGTTCACCGGATATCCTGATGGCCAACTCGCTCTTTCAGAGATGCATCGGGTGCTTCGGAATGGCGGCCGTTTGATCATGGTCGACATTAACTACCCGCTTGAGGGTAACTGGATCGGCAGTATGTTGACCAGGGCCTGGCAGGCTGGCGGCGATATCATTCGAGATATGGATCAACTGTTCGATCAATTCAATTTCCAGCAATCCGACAGGGAGATCGGCGGCGCTGGAAGCGTTCATCTCTACATTGCCACAAAGCTATGACTTGGTGTTTGCATGTCTAGAAATCAGTGGATGATTTACGGAGCATACGGGTACACCGGTAGGCGCATTGCGGAAGAAGCGGTTCGCCGGGGGCACAGACCGTTGTTGTCCGGCCGTTCCGCGGACAAGCTTACTCCCGTCGCAGAGCGCCTTGGCGTTGACATGGCCGTCCTCGACCTCCGTGACGAAGATCGGTTACAAAGCACATTGGCGGAGGTTCGATTGGTGTTAAATGCCGCCGGCCCCTTCATTCACACGGCCCATCCCATCGTGCAGGCCTGTTTAAAAACGGAGACAAACTACCTGGACGTGTCCGGCGAGGCCATGGTTCTGGAATGGATATTGGCCTTGGACCAGCAAGCTCAGGAGAGAGAGGTCGCTATCATCCCTGGCGTGGGCTTTAACGTTCTTGCCTCAGATTCGCTTGCCCGCTACGTGACAGAAAGGCTAGACAGCCCCACACATCTGGAAATCGCAACCTGGTGGACCGCCAACGGGATGAGCCCTGGCTCGACGAAGACGATGATCGAGAGTTTCCCGAGCGGTACAATGGCTCGACGCGAGGGTCAATTGACCAGGATCAGCGCAAGAGATGGGCGAAGGCAGCAGCGGTTTCTGGACGGCGTGAAGACGATCCTGCCAGTAACCTATGGAGATCTCGTCACAGCATACGGAACGACGAATACTCCAAATATCACAACTTATACAGCCCTTACCGAGCAGGCAGCGAACGCCTACCTTCTACTGGAGCCTGTCTTTCGCCACCTGTTTGGTGCTGAATTCATTCGCCGATTAGCCAACAAGTGGGTAGAAATCACTGCATCACGATCCGAACACCATCAGCCGGAGCCGGAATCCTCTGAGGTGTGGGCACTGGCGCAAAATGAAGAAGGGGCGGAAGAGCAAGCCTGGTTAGAGACGGTGGAATCCTACCTATTTACCGCCCGTGCCGCGGTGCGGAGTGTGGAAAAGCTGTTCTCCGAGCATCAGGTGGGCGCATTGACACCCGCCTTGGCTTTCGGCGCCGATTTCGTATTGGAGATCCCAGGGACAAAGCGTTTTGACCGGTTGGAAGCGTTCTAATCATGGAATTAGGAGTCGGTGATGCCAGATCAGATGCGTATTAAACTATCAGGCCGTTTGCGGTTCAGATTCCAGGCCATGCTCATCCTTCTTTGGTCGGGTCTGTATGTTGCCCTCCGTCGTATCTTACGTGGCCCACTGGTGCCCTCGTGGAACCTGATGTTTGAGGCCTCATCCTTCTACCAGAAAGCGATCTATAGGGCTATTTACCGCTTCACGGATGTGAATGATGGTCGCGAGCTGGTTGATACGCTCGTGGGGCAAATGCCGTCTCTCGAGAAAGTAAGGATTGAATCCGTAAGTTCGCCGGTCGGGGGCGCCTGGTTCCGTCCGGAATCCTCCAGGGCAGAACGAGTCATTCTCTATTGTCATAGCGCATATGCATTCTACGCGAGCGCTGAGAAGGGTTTTATCGCGGACGTAGCCGTCGTCACTGGACTGCCTGTTTTTGCTTTTGATTACCGCCTCACTCCCGAAAACCCATTTCCGGCCCAGCTGGAAGATGCTGTTGCATCCTACGATTGGCTGCTAGAGCTCGGAAATCGGGGGACGGACATCGCCGTGATGGGCACGTCAGCAGGGGGAAATCTTTGCCTATCCCTCATTCAAAAACTGAGGGATTCTAAACGACCACTTCCGAAGTTGGCCGTCGGTGTCTGTCCATGGACGGATGTTGGAAACTCTGGGGGGAGCATTGACAAGAACGAGCGCTTCGACATCCTTGACAGGAGCATGATCGAGCCGGGTGCTAGATGGCTGATCGGCGACGACAGTCCGCAAAATCCACAAATTTCACCTATCCATGCGGATTTGCGTGGGTTGCCACCGATCTACCTCTAGGCAGGGGGGAGAGAAATCTTCATCGATATGATTCGAGCCTACTTTGAAAGGGCGCAAGCCCAGGGGGCAGACATCGTATTGGATGTCTGGGAATCGATGAACCATGTGTTTCAGGCATACGGGGATCGCTTGCCTGAGGCGAGGGAAGCGATGCAACGGATTACAGAAATGGTCCATCAAGAGTAAGCCTTGCCCTGAATGCCCGGGGTTGACCATATACTAAAAGGTTGCTTTGGTCATAGTCTGTAAGGAGAAGCCATGAGATTCAAGACATTGTTTCAACGTTACCCCGTCGCCAGCTACTTCATCCTGGCCTACGCGATCTCGTGGGGCGGCAGCTTCCTGGTGGGTGGACCGAAGTTCCTGAGCGGTGAAACCATGACGTTTGCCGAATCGATGCGCATGGCCATACTGATGTTAGCCGGCCCCTGCATTGCGGGGATCCTGATGACTTATCTCGTAGATGGGATAAACGGCCTTCGAGGTCTACTTTCCAGGATGCTCAAATGGCGAGTTGGTCTGCGCTGGTACGCAGCAGCGCTTCTTATTTTCCCGGCGCTCATCCTGGCTGTTCTATTGGTGCTCAGCACCTGGGTCTCGCCGGTTTTCGCCCCAAACTTCATAGCTTTTGGCATCATGGCCGGCCTGATCGCTGGCTTTGTCGAAGAGATCGGCTGGACAGGATTCGCCTACCCTAAGATGCAGTTGAAGCACAGCGTGCTGCGTACCGCACTTTACCTGGGATTGCTCCACGGGCTTTGGCATGTGGCGGCTGACTATTTAGGTGCGGGTCAGTCGAACGGCGTGTATTGGCTACCCCGTTTCCTGGTCATGTGGATGGTGGCCATGGTGGCCATGCGGGTTATCCTGGTCTGGATCTATGCCAATACAGGGAGCTTATTGCTAGCCCAACTTACACACGCCAGCTCAACAGGATCTCTGGTTGTGCTTGGCCCATCTCCGATAACGCCAGCAAACGAAACTCTATGGTGGGCGGTCTATGCGATTATCCTCTGGCTTGCCGCAGGCATTGTCATCATGAAGTATGGCAAGCGCGTGGTGCGGGCGCCAAAAGAATCCCTCCTGGCGCACGCATCTACAGATTGATATCCCCACTCTGTCAAGCCTCTGAAACAGCAACCGCTTGGGTTGTCCAGGCAGCCTGTTCCACGGCCGCCAGGTAAATCGCCTGGCTCGAATAGGTTGACTCGCTCAAGCGGCGGGCCTGGATTTCTAGTTCGACCCGCCCGGCAAATGGTGTCGGGTTGAGCCTCAGTTCAAAAGGTCGTGGCCTCTCGTATCTGATCTGGATGGACTGAATCGGCTCGGTCCCCTTAATCGCCGTTATCATGCCCGAGGATGGGATGTCGTCAGTGCACAGGGCCAGCGACAGCAGATCGCACGCCCTTAGCCAGCGGTAGGTCGCGTTGAGACGATCTGGTTCGACGGCCGGACCATACAGTGGATGGTCGACCAGTTTCCGGCTCAGTGACTCCTGGATGGCTTCTTGCTCGGCCAATTGCGCCTCCACCGCGGCCCGTTGCCCGGGCGGATCGGCGCCTCGCGCCAATCGACGACGATAGATTGTCGATGCATGTTTACTCACCAATAGGCCGGCATAGGGATCGAGCAAAGACACCTGCTCGACGGCCCGCTTCCAGACAGGGATCGTTTCGGCCAGAATCGTATCGAGAAAATTGACTGGCCGGCCGTCTTCTCCCAGGCGCGGCGCCCCATCCCACGCCAGCCAGCCAATGTCGTGCAAGCGCGTGGCCATGACCACTGCTTGGCGAGGTGAGGGCCTGGCGAAGAGCTCATTCCCCCAGGCCGCGGCCAATTCGCCGGCCAACCAGGCGTGGGCCGGTTGGCTGATCAGCAGATAGCCCCTCCCTTCACGACGAACGATCATGTTTTGACCAACTTCTCTAGAACGCCAGATTCGGCCAAGTCATTCCATACGTCCTGCTGAACGATGAGGCCGTTCTTGATCACAAAGCGGTCAATGTAACGCACACCTGAGAAGGCTGCGCCATGTCGATTGACGCCATACAGAGTGCCCATCACGTAGACCACCTGGCCGGCGTCTCCCCGGTTGGCTTCCGCCCGGTCGAAGGTCTTCTTGACCCATTGATAACGGCCGCGACTGGCCTCGACCATCTCGCGTTGGCTGGAGAAGCGCTTACCGCCAGGAAAAGTGATCTTGGCCCCGGGCGCCATCATGGCTTCGGCGGCCTCCAACTCTCGCGCCTCCATCGTCCTCAAAAACCGCTTTACCAACTCAACCGTCTCTTCATCCTTCACCCTTCACCCTTCATCCTTTACTACAGTCCCAAATAAGCCACCCGTATCTGCTCATTCTCCAGCAACTCCGTCCCGGTGCCGCCCAATACAATCTTGCCGTTTTCCAGAACGTAACCCCAATCGGCCATGCCCAGCGTCTGCACGGCATTCTGTTCGACGATCAGGATCGTGGTTCCGGCGTCTCGGATCTCCTGGATGATGCGAAAGATATCGTGGACAATCAGCGGGGCCAGGCCTAAAGACGGCTCGTCCAGCATGAGCAGCCTCGGTTGAGCCATCAAGGCCCGGCCAATGGCCAACATCTGGCGTTCGCCGCCACTCAATGTGCCCGCTCGCTGGCTCTTGCGCTCCTCGAGCTTAGGAAAGAAGCCAAAGACCTTTTCCAACATCTGTGATCGGTTTTTTTTGCCCCGGCGGTAGGCGCCCAGCTCCAGGTTTTCAAGAACGGTCATGTCTCGAAAGAGATGTCGACCTTCAGGCACCTGGATCAAGCCGGACTTCACGATTTTGTGGGAAGGCCAGGTATGGATCGATTGCCCATCGAAGAGAATCTGGCCATCCCTCGCCCGCAGCAAGCCCGAAATGGTTCTCAGCGTGGTCGTCTTGCCCGCGCCGTTGGCTCCGATCAAGGCGACAATCTGGCCTTGATCGATCTCCAACGATATCTGCCGCAGGACGATCAAATCATCATAACCGACGGTCAGATCACTGATCTTCAGCAATTTGATACTCCTCGCCCAGGTAAGCTTCTATGACCCGTGGGTCTTTGGCGACATCTTGGGGTGGATCGATGGCGATCAGTTCGCCATGGTGTATGACTGCCACCCGATCCGAAAGGCTCATGATGGCCTTCATGACGTGCTCGATAACCAGGATCGTGATGCCTGCCTCTCGAATCTGCCGGATCAAGTTGACGATGCCGGCGCTCTCCGTTGGCGTCAGGCCGGCCATGACCTCGTCCAATAGCAGTAACTTCGGTTCCGTAGCCAGGGCCCTGGCCAATTCGAGCCGCTTGCGCCCGGCCGTAGTCAATGTCTGCGCCGGCCGGTCAGCATGCGAACCCAAGCCGACGAAATCGACGACTTGCCGGGCCTTGTCAGAGGCCTGCCTGGAACCCTTCGTTCGCAGGAACGAACCGACCATGACATTGTCGACCACGCTTAACCTGGCAAAGGGCTTGGCGATCTGGAAGGTGCGAGCGATGCCTAAGGCGGCTATCTCGTGAGAGGGTAGGTCGGTGATGTTCTGGTCCTCATAGGTGATGCGCCCTTCGCTAGGCAAATAGGTGCCGCTGATCATATTGAACAGGGTCGTTTTACCCGCCCCGTTTGGGCCGATGAGGCCCAGGATCTCCATTTCGGCTAGGTCCAGGCTCACGTTGTGGACGGCCGTCAGGCCGCCAAAGCGCTTCGTCAGGCCGTCAAGTTTGAGTAACAGGCTCATTTTTTCGTTTCCGCACTCGGTTTAGCAGCCGTTTGCCGGCCCCGATTAATCCGTCAGGCATGAACAGGACGACGATGATGAGGATGGCGCCGAACAGCATCACGTCCACCCCGGCCCGGCCCTCGATGAAGTCCAGGAAGCTGGGCGGGTTACGTACCACGCTGCGGGTGAATTCGGCCAGCGGCGTGAGCAGCAGCGCCCCGACAAACGGGCCCCAGATGGTGCCGACGCCGCCCACGATCGGCCGCAGCAGAATCTGGACCGATACAGAGACGCCAAAGACGATGGTCGGATCGATGAACAAGAAGTACTGGGCGAAGAAACTGCCGCCGATGGCCGTCAGCGCGGCGCTGATGGCCACCGAAATCACCTTATAGCGCAAGACATTCACCCCAAGGGCGGCGGCCGCTTCTTCATCTTCGCGGATGGCCTGGAAATAGTAACCCAACTTATTGCGAACGATCGTGATGGTGACGAGTTGCCCGACGACGAATAAGATCAGGATGACATAGAAATAGTTGGAAAAAGTTTCCTCAAACTGCAAACGGATCAAGGAATCGCCGCGCACCAGGGGGATATGGATGCCGATAGAGGTGTTAATGAATTCCATTTCTGTAGCCAAGAGGCGCACCATCTCGGCGATGGCGAAAGTGCCCAGGGCGAAGAAGTGCCCGCGCACGCCAAATCTGGACAGGAGGTACCCGACAAAAGCGCCGAAGAGGCCGGCAATAAGCGCTCCGACCAACATACCAACGATGGGACTGATGGCGTAATCGATCAGCAAGACCGTTGAGGTGTAAGCGCCGATGCCGTAAAACATCGCATGGCCGAAGGAGAACAACCCGGTATAGCCGCCCATGATATTCCAGGCGTTGCCCAGATAGGCCCAGAACAGGATCAGCAGGGCCAGGCTCAACAGGAACCTGTCCAGAATTAGCGGCAGGAAGCTCAGCGCCACCAGGAATATCGCGACGGCAATGTAGTCGCCTGGGATACTTCGAAGGCGATTCATTCCTTTTTCCCCAGCAATCCCTGGGGCCTCAGCAGCAATACCAGGATAAAGACGAAAAAGACGCCGAGTAGCTTTGTTGAACTGGGCGCGAATACGACGCCAAGCTCCTGGGTGAGGCCGATGATCAGCCCACCTAACAGGGCGCCCGGGATGCTGCCCATGCCACCCAGCACGACGATGACAAAGGCGGTGATGTTGAACATATTGCCGATCAGCGGGTCTACCGCGAGAAATGGCAGAACCAGGGCCGCCGCAGCGCCAACACAGGCCACGCCCAGGCCGAAAGTGACCAGGCTGATCCGGTCTGTACTGATGCCCACCAGCCGGGCGCCTTCTTTGTTCTGGGCGGTTGCCCGGATCGCCTTGCCCAACGTAGTCCGGTGCAGCAGCAGGTACAATAGGGTGGCCAAAATCACCGCGAAGACGAAAGCGGCCAGTTTGGTCAGGGTAATCGTGGTGCCGGCGATACGGATGGGGAATTCAATGGCCAGCGGACCGATTTCCGTCAGCCCCCGGCCGTACTCTAATCGAATGGAGCGGGGCGTGGCTGTGAAGGTAACCAACATCAAGTTCTCGATGAAGAGGGCCAGACCCAAGGTTAATAGCAATTGGTTATGGGCCGGCGCATTGCGCGCTGGATGTATGATCGTTCGCTGGATGACAGCCCCGATCAGGAATAAGAGTGGGACGGTGATAAGGATTGCCAGGTAAGGATCGATGCCGAAGCGGTCGAACAGAACGAAGGCGATGTACATACCGATAGTCAAAAGCGCGCCGTGGGCGAAGTTGATGATGTCCAGCACCCCAAAGATCAAGGTGAGGCCCATGGCCACCAGCCCAAAGACGCCGCCGATGAGAATGCCGGTGACGAAGGCCTGGCGCAACACGACGCCATTTTGATCCATCCAGCCGACGAGTCCATCGCGATTGATTATGGCCAAGATGACCAGGGTAAGCACGACGATGACAATAATGCCCCATCTTCTCCGGCGACTGTCTTTCACAGCTTCTCTCCAGATGAATCAGCCGAGCCCGTAGGCCGGGCGGACAGCGACGTCCGGCCCGACCTACGAGTCCGTCGAATGATCGTTAGAATTTACTCGCCCCAGGATACACAGGGGAAGAGTGGATCTGATTCGGCCAAATCGGTCGGCCAGACCTGGACGATCGATCCATCCTGAACCTGCATGACGACCGGGGAAGCGACTTCGGTTTCGCCGGTGTCGTCAAAGGTGATGGGACCGGAATAGGGCAGGATGTGGTCCGCGTAATTGGTTTCGGCCAGGGCATCACGGATGGCCGCCGGGTCAGCCGAGCCGGCTCGTTCGACGGCATCGGCGATGATGTACATGGCCTGGTAAGCCAGAACGGCCGAGGTGCGCATTTCTTCTCCGTACTCGGCCTGGAAGTTATCTCGAACCTCCTGGGCCGCCGGATCCGAAGAATCCCAGTGATAGTTACTGTCGTAGAAGCATTCGGCCAGGTCACCGGCATCGGCCACGAACTGCGGCTGATCGTAAGTACCTTGGGCTATGCCGTAAACCGCTTTCACATCCAGGCCGACTTCCTCGGCATTTCGGGCGGCCAAAAGGCCATCATTGTAGTAACCGGTGACAACCAGGGCGTCGGGCGCCAGCGAGTTAATGCGTGTCATTTCAGTCGTCAGATCGGTGACCTCAAAGGGCGCATAACCGATCTCGTCCAGCACCTCAATGCCCAGGTTCGCGGCTTCCTCTACAAAGGCGGCCCGAACGCTGTCGCCAAAGCCCGACGTTCCTTCAAACAGGTAAACAACGCTATTGATCTCTTCACCTGAATCCTCAGCTAATTCCTTCAGGAATTTGGCGCCATTGACGCCCATGGAAGTGGCGTTGGGCTGCAGGCGGAAGGTGTAGGCGTAGCCCTGATCTGTGATGGCATCGGCCACGGCGACATCAATCACCAGCGGGACGCCGTCACGTTCGGCGATGGCGGCCACGTTGCTGGTCACCGCCGACTGGAAGCAGCAGATGATAGCCACAGCGCCTTCGCCAATTAGCCGCTCGGCCTCCGTCTGGCCGACCTCGGCCGCGCCAGTCGAGTCAGCGCCCAAATAGGCGAATTCGACGCCACCCAGGGCCCCGCCAGCCTCGTTGAGCTCGTCGATAGCCATCTGGATGGCGTTGTCCATTTGGATGCCATCAGCCGCCAGCCCGCCGGTCAGCGGATGGATGCCGCCGATATAGATCGGGCCGGCCATTTCTTCTTCGGCCGCCGGTTCTTCGGCCTCTTCTTCGACCGGTTCCTCGGTTGGCTCTTCAGCGGGTTCTTCAGCTGGCTCTTCGGCCGGCGCTTCAGTGGGTTCTGGGGCCGGTTCGGGGGTTGGCGTTGGCTCTTCAGCGCACGCGGCCAATAGCAAAAGGACTATAGCCAGTACTACAAACAACTTTCGGTTTTTTAACATTTTACTCTCCTCCGAGTATGATTCGACTTACTTCCTGTACCAAGGGCTATCCAATATACCGTAATCGTCTTTCATGCACCTCCTTATCTGTGAAACTGTTGAACCTATGGAACTTGCACAGTTATTTATCGGGCCATAACAACGCTAGGCGGCTATAACGTTACAAGATAATTCATCAATTCGTCCAGGTTTGTCCGTCGATCGACTTGTCCTAGCTCGTTCCAGGCCTGCTGAGCCCGCGCCGTTCCAATGGCCGGCTCACACAAGCGATGAAACTTCGCTTCGAGCTCCGCGGCCGACATCGGCTGGCCAGGATCGCCCTTGCTACCGTACACGGTCTTTTCCCGTTGCCGGCCGTCTCTGAAGTGCAAGGTCACGCGGGCCGGCCGCCGGGCGGGCGTCATAGCCGTGAAATCTGCGTCTTCGCTGACGCTGATCCTGGCAGCCAAGTCTAACACCAGTGGATCGGTCAGCATTGACGAGGTGAAGATCTCTGGGCCGGCGCTACCATTGACCAGGGTCGCAGCCGCCACGTAGGGCGTCGAAAAACGACCGGCCAGAGGTGTCTTAGGGGCCGGATCGGCCAGATGGGCGGCGATGTCATACGTCGCTACCTCGACCGCGGCTAACGACTCGATCTCGACAGTTCCTTCTTCCTGCAAGCCTAATATGGCGTCGATGGCCGCATGGGTGTAACGACAGCCGGAGTAGGGCTTGAAGTAACCGCGCATTATCTCGTACCGCTGGCCCAAACCGTCGTTCAAAGCGGCCGGATCAAAGGCCTGGCCCAGGATCTCGCCGAAAGCCGTCTGGAGACCACCTTCTTCGCCGCGAAAACCCAACTCGTAGAAATCGGCGGCCAGCAGGCCAAGATGGTTGACTATCCCGGCATAGGTATTTCGCACGTTTGCACCCTGGTAGGCTGTCTCGAAAGAAGGTGTGATGGCATATGAAGCCGCTAACTCCAGCGTACCGGCGATTTCATCGGCCGAAAAGCCCTTGAACCAGGCGCCAACGGCGGCTGCGCCAAGCACGCCCCAGGCGCCAAAAGGGTGCACTGGAGGTCGTAGACGGGAAGCTATTCCGGCTCGTGCGGCGACCTCGTAGCCGGCGACTATGGCAGTCAGCAGCGCTTGACCGCCAGCCTGGCGTGTTTGGGCCAGAGCCAATGCCGGTGGAACGGCGTGAATCGCAGCGTGGCCACGGGCGAAGGCGTGCCCCTCATCCATCTCCAGTGTTGTGCCGGCCGTGCCGTGGACCAAGGCAGCCCAGGTAGGCGAGACCCGGCCGCTATGGGCCAATAGATGGGCTTGACCTGGCGCCGTTCTTATTGCGTATTCGGCCAATTGGCTTAACTCCGGCTCGGCCATACCGCCGACAATGACCCCAATAGTGTCACGCAGCACCCATTTCGCCCTCTTGACGACGACCTCCGGGATTGATTCAAAGGTCAAGTTGGTTATGAAGTCGGCCAATTGGCTAAGCGCTTCCATTTTTAACCATTTCCACCATCGGTTTCGCCGGCTGGCTACGGGCCATGATCAACGTCGCTCCCAGGCCGATTACGAGGATCGCGGCCAGGATCAGCCACAATTCCCGGTAGGCAGGTAATGCCGCGGCGCCACCCGAAAGGGCGCCATAATCAGTCAGGCGCATTTGCAATAATATGCCGACAAGGGCCGTTCCCAAGGCCAGGCCACTATAGCGAATAGTACCATATAGACCAGCCGCAGCTTGTTTCTGTTCAGGCAACACGGCTTCAGTCGCCGCCTTGGCATATGGCGCCTGGCTCAAACCAGCGCCAAGTCCGCGGATAGCAAAGGCCAAAATCGCGAGCCAGGCCACAAGCTGGTAGCCCAGGCCTAATAGCATCAAGATGCCCACGATCATGGCCAGGTAGCCTACGGCGCCCGGTACGGCCGCACCCGCCCGATCACTCCAGCGACCGCCTGGCCAGGAACCCAAGAATAAGAACAGCGAATAGACGACCATCAACAACCCAACTAACGTTGGACTGAGCCCCTGAACATCTTCGAAAAAGAGCGGCAGCGCGGTCAACGCGGCGATGGCGACCAACATGCGGATATTTGCCGCCACAGAGGCACTGACGAAGCGTCGGTTGGCGAAGACGGTCGTCGGTATGGTTGGCGTCTTGAGCCGGCCGGCGAACCAGGCCCAGCCCAGCCAGGCCAGCGCTGCTATGATCAGGAGCACCGCGTTGCGGCGAGTAATACCTAATAAAGTGAGGGTTAGGGCCAGGGTTAGAATTAGGACGCTCAGCCAATCGGAACGTTCTTTACGCTGACCAGCGTCACGCTGGCTGGCCTGGACGGCCGGAACGACGACCCTCGTCAAAAGGGCACCCAGCGCGGCCGCCAAACCTATCAAAGCGTATAAGGATCGCCAACTCAAGAACTGGACCAGCAAGCCACCGATCAGTGGCGCGATAATCGTGGTCAGTCCGACCGAGGATTCCCAAAGGCCCAACATTTCCCCTTGGCGCGCGGCCGGATATTGGTTGTTGATCAAAATGAGCGCCAGAGGATAGAGCGCTGCCCAACCAATCCCCTGAATGACCCGGCCGGCCAGCAGCCAGGGATAGGTAGGGGCGAGAGCAGCCCAAAATGCGCCGAAAGCCAGTACCAACAGCCCGATCCCGTAAATACGCCGGAAGCCCCAACGTTGGCCAAGTTGGCTCTGAAAAGGCATCAAGGCCACGGAGGGAATGAAATAAGCGGTCCCAATCCAGGTCGCCTGTTCGATGTCAACCTGAAAATAATCGCGCATCGTCGGCAAGGCCACGCTGGTAAACATGACGTTCAAGGGTGAAAGCATGATGCCTACCATCAAGGCCGCCATGACCCACCAGTCTCTAGCGGCCATCACCCGTTTGGCTGTCTCCGACTGGGGAGAACTTTCAGGACGCTCCGACCTGGATTCGCTCATCATGTCCCAACCTCAATCTTGATCGCCTGGCTGGCATGCCGGCCGGCCAGCATGCCATAGCCGATGGCCGTCAGAAGACCGTTGCCGGAGAAATAGCCGCCGGCGCCATGGCCGCTGATCCCGGCCGCGACGCCGCCGCCCGCATAGAGATTGGGGATGGGCTTTTCATCTTGCCGCAATACCCGGGCGTCAAAATCAACCTTCAGCCCGCCCTGGGTGTGGAATAGCGAACCGGTAACTTTCGCGCCATAGAACGGGCCTTCCAATGGCCGGCAATCGGGCCGGCCGAAGGGATCGACCATGTCCCCGGTGGTGCAGCGCTCGTAATCGGCTAGCGTCTGGGCCAAAGCGACCGGAGGAAGCCGCAATTCATGGGCCAGATCTTCGATCGTGTCCGCTTGCTTGATGGCGCCCGCCTCGATCGCCTGGCGATAATCGTCGAAACTCAAACCCAGCAGGTGCAGCCGCCGGTCGTAAATGTCCCAGGCCACTCCGCCCGGTTGGGCCAGGACATCCAGTGCATGTTCAGAATAGCCACTTGACTCATTGCCAAAGCGCTTGCCCTGGCTATTCACCTGAAAACCACCCTCCATGATCAAGGCGTAGGTGATCAGGATGCCGTGAGGCGTCGCGACCGAGGCATGGGCCTGAAACGCGTCCATGAAAGCTACCTCTGCGCCCAATTCGATGCCCCAAAGGATGCCCTCGCCCGTGTTGCCTTCGCCGCCGAAATAGAGAGTATTGGCCATTTTCGGGCAATAGTGGGCCACCATCTGGGGATTGCCGGCGAAGCCATTACAGGCCAGGATGACCTTCTTGGCCCGCACCCGCTCTACTCGCGTTCCGTGTACGACGACGACGCCAAGCACTTCATCATTCGCCCCGGCGATCAGATTGACGGCTGCGGCATCGGTGATGAGTTCGGTCAACGACTGGCGTTCGACGGCCCGGCGCAAATCGCTCACCAGCGCGGCCCCGGTGCGGCTGGGTGGGGCATGCATGCGGAATTGACTATGACCAGGGTATTTAAAATCGTCGATGAAGACCAGGTCAACGCCAACGTCGTCGACCAACCATTCCACCATCTGTCTGGCGGTGCGGGCCAGGTGCAGGGTCAGCTCTGGATCGGAAGCATGGTGATTCTTGCGAAAGATATCCGCAGCCAAATCCTGTGGGCTTTCTTCAATGCCGGCCGTTTTCTGGAATCGCGTACCGGCGGCCGGGATCATTCCCCCCGACCGAGCGGTATTGCTCAGGGGGCGTTCTTGTTTCTCGAAAACGATGACTTCCGCGCCGCCTTGGGCCGCGGCGATGGCCGCCGTTAACCCACAGCCGCCGCTGCCGACGACGGCAATGTCGGTCTCGAAGGTCCAGTTGGTCGTGTTGCGATCGATGGTCATGTTGTCTTCGTGCGCTTTTCTTCAATTCAGAGCGGGTATGCCGATTGTTTCTCGGTACGGCCGCCGACGTTCACACACCTATTCGTCTGCCCGTTGCCTGACGCGGTATTGAAACCGATCGCCTCGATACATAGCCCGCATATCCTCGACGGGGACGCCGGCCGCGTTAAAGACCCGCCGCCTGATCTTGAGGATCGGGCTACCTTTGAGGATGTCAAGATGCTTCGCTACTTCCTCAGAAGCCAGAACGGCTTCGATGGTGCGATTGGCCAGACTTTGATCTAATTGGCCGGTAGCACGCAAATAGTCCAATGAGCCGCCCTGATCCAGGTGGTTTTCGTCGACCGCACGGCCAAGCGCTGGAATGACATGGGCGATGTGGTAGCCAATGGGCTCGTCGCTGGACAGGCGCAGGCGGCGCAGCCGGTAGAGTCGCACGCCGCTGTCGACGGCCAGCCTTTCGGCGACTTCGGCCGTCGCCTGGACCCAGCCGGCCGAAATGACGCGCCAGCCCGGCTGCATCCCTTGTTCAATCAAGTAGGCGGTGAGGTTGAAGCGCGGATCAGGACTGTGGCTGATCTTGGGCCGGGAGACAAAAGTGCCCCGCCCCCGGTGGCGAGATATGAGACCTTCCACCTCTAGCTCTTTTAGCGCCTGGCGCACTGTCGTTCGGCTTAGCCCGTACTGATCCTGTAGCTGTTCCTCTGTGGGCAGCATGTCGCCAGGTTGCCACTCGCCTTTAGCAATGCGCTCGGCCAGTAGCTGTTTCAGCTGGTAGTATAAGGGAACTGGCGATTCTCGCTCAATCGTCGTCATGTTTCTCCGGTGAATAGGGCATTAGCCGGGCCAGAGGCCGCCATACCATAGTTGTTCCACGACATTCAACGCGACCATGCCCGGCATAAAAAGGGGCGCACTTCGGGCAACGGCTCGCATATCGTCGGTCAGGGCCATGGTGGTAGAACCGAACATGATGGCCTGGGCCCCGTCGCCCGTGATCGCCTCCTTTAGTCTTTCCAACATGACCCGGCCAAAGATCTCCGGCTGCTTGGCCTCTTCATAAGTGATCTCCAGGGCGCGCAAGGTACGAAGGTGGTGGCCGTAGCCGTATCCAGACACAGTCTCAGCCAGTAATTCGCACTGCCTGTTGGTCCGGGCGATGATGGAGAAATTCGTCGCTACCAAGGTGATCAGTGGCAACGTCACCTGCGTCGGGCCGAAGGTGGGCAGATTAGTTGCTTCACGCAACTCCTCGACGGCCGGGTCAAAAACACAGTCTATTAGAATGGCGTCGAATTCGTCCGCATTTGTACTGCGGCCCTGTTCGTAGATAGCGGCCGCGCTGGCCAACACATCACCGGAGGTGTTGAGCGCGGCCGGACCGCCGCGTAGATTTTCGACAAGCACCCGCGTTTCACGCCCGGCCTGCTCGCCGTATCGTTGCTGGCGGCGGGCCAGGTCGGCCTCCGTCGCTTCTAGTGGCGATATGATCTTTACTCGAAGGGTCATGATGTCATCGGTTACTGGTAGCAGGAGGCGTCGGTCGCTTCAGGTATTGGCCGCGGGCCGGACCGACGATGTTACCGTTGGCGTATGTTTGCCGACCGCGCAGGAAGGTGAATTTGACCTTACCCGTGAGCTCTTGACCCTCAAAAGGTGTATATCCCTGGCCGGATTCTGAAGTAGCGGCCTGTACCGTGAAAGATTCATTGGGGTCCAGCAAGACCAGATCGGCGTCGTAACCGACGGCGATATCGCCTTTGTTGCGCAGGCCGTATCGTTGGGCCGGGTTCCAGGACAATAGTTCAGCCATGTGATTGTAAGACATACCGCGCCGGCTGCCCTCGCTGAATACGCCCGAGAGTAAATATTCCGTGCCGCCAAAACCTGCCTTGGCCAGCCACAGGTTGTCTGGTTCGTGGGGGTCGGTCTTGAGCTCGGCCGAGCAACAGGCGTGGTCGCTGACGATCCAACTGACCTGGCGATCCAAGACCGCTTGCCAAAGATATTCTACATCTTCCCGGGCGCGTATCGGCGGATTGACCTTGGCGTGCAACTTGGTGGGCACATCGTAGTCAAGCAACAGATGGCCAACCGTCACTTCCCGCCTGAAATTGATGTGGGGAAAGACCTGCTGCATCATCAGCGCCGCCTCGATGGCCTTGCGCGAGCTGAGATGCAGTAGATTGATGTTCAGACAATCGGCCTCGTAAGCCAGGTAGGCGGCGATCCAGATGGCCAGGCCTTCGGAGTGGGGTGGGCGGGCCGCGCTGTAAGCTTTGAGTCCACTGAGCGAATTATCCTGGCGCACGATCTTGGTGTAGGCATTAAGAATATCGGCCACCTCGCAGTGAAGACTGACGCTCACATAATCGGCGATATCGGGTCGCTTCTTCATCAAGCGACTGGCCGAACGCATGATGAACTCAAAGTGGGCCAGATCGTAGCTATCTCCTTCATCCAGCATCAGGAACTGGCGCTGGGCGTCTGTGCCGGCTTTGCCGTGGAGCCCATAGCCGCCGTAGAACATGAAGATCTTGAAGGAAGGCACGCCAAACTCAGTGGCCAGCATCTCCATCTCGTCGATATGCCGCCCCTGGATCGGCGCCAGGTGATAGCCGTAGTCGGACCAGTACTTGCCCTCGGAAATGGACAGCACTTCCGGGTAGAAGTCGGCATACGAGCCACCCTGATTCAGGTAATACTGACCGGTGCGGAAATAGGTGATCATGGAGGTCACGCCACCAGAAGCGGCGGCCTTGCTTTCGGTGATGGCATCTTCGGCCAGGGGCGAGTAAATGCCGGCGTGCATATGACTGTCCACCGCCCCGGGAAAGGTCAACAGGCGATTGCCATCGAATACCTCTTTGGCGTCCGCGGCCGGGATTTCCGGGGCGATGCGGGCAAACTTGCCGTCACTTATGCCCAAATCCAACAAATCTACCGCTTGTCGATTCGGCCGGACAACACGTACATTCTTGATGACTAGATCCAGCGCGGGTGTATCCGACATTTCTGAAAGTCTCCTTCTAGTCGTTACCGGCGGCAGAATTGCTGCCGGTTGGGGCTACGATGATGCCAGCGTCATGCAGTGCTTCGATATCGGCCTCGCCATAGCCCAAAGTCAATAACAAAGTTCGGGAATGCTCGCCCAGATTGGGCGCCTCCAGACGAAGCTCAGGCCGCTGACCGTCGACGGCCAGGGGTAGCCGTGGTAGCTTTGTCAACCGGCCGTCGGGTAACTGCACATTCACCAGGCTGTTGCCGGCGTTAAGCTGTGGGTCCTCAAAAAGGTCTTCCGGCCGGGCGATGGGCGAAAAAGGTATCTCGGCCGATTCGCAGCGGACGATGATATCGGCCAGGGTCATCGAGGCGAACATGACTTCCAGGTCCGAAAGCAGGCGATCCCTTGCCGTGACCCGATCGTTATTCGTCGCCAAGCTCTCGTCGCCGGCCAGATCTGGGCGATCGAAGGCCTGGCAAAACTGGCGCCAATGCTTGTCACTGGTGATGCCGACGAACACCCGCTGCCCGTCGCCGGTCTCGAATTGATTGTAGACCGACCAGGGACTAACACGAGCGGCCATGGGTGGAACGGGCGCCTGGCTGATGGCCGAATAAGCCATGTGCTGGCCCATGATGAAGGCCGCCGTTTCGAACAGGCCATTCTCGACAAGCGCGCCGCGGCCGGTCCGGTCGCGTTCCCGCAAGGCCAGGATGATGCCCAGAGCGCCATAAGTGCCGCCCATAATATCGATGATGGAAGCGCCAGCCCGCATAGGCTGTCCCGGCGGACCGGTCATATAGGCCAGGCCCGACATCATTTGAACCACTTCGTCCAAGGCCGTCCTGCGCACGTAGGGTCCCGCCATGAAGCCCTTTAACCGGCAATAAATCAGCGACGGGTTGATGGCGGCGACCGCATCATAGCCCAGGCCCAGTCGCTCGGCCGTGCCCGGGCCGAAGTTCTCGATTAATACGTCAGCCGTGGTCAGCAGTTTCTCGACGACCTGGCGACCCTCATCGGTCTTCAAGTTAACGGCCAGGCTCTTCTTGTTGCGATTGAAGTAGGTATGAAAGCCGCTGCCGAATCCTTTGAGGGTGCGCGTATGATCGCCTTTGGGGGCGGGTTCAATACGGATCACCTCAGCGCCCAGGTCGGCCAGCACCAACCCGGCCGAAGGACCCATCACGGCATGAGTGAATTCCAGGACGCGGGTTCCGGTCAGGGGTGGGCTATTTGCCATTAGCCTCACGCCTGCTTTTAAGTGTGTCGCGATCTCTGTTGTCAAGCATAGTCGCCGTGTTCACGCAGAAAGTTGACCAGGCCGCCAGCGTTCAAGATCCGGACCATCACTTCAGGCATTTGTGTTGCCCGGTAGCGCTGGCTTGTCGTCAAATCTGTCACCCAGCCGTGGCCCAGATCCACCGTTATCTCATGACCTGTTTGTATTTCGTGTTGCCCAATTTCCACAACCGGTAACCCAATGTTGATGGCGTTGCGATAAAAGATGCGGGCGAAGTAACTGGCCACCACGACGGCCACGCCGGCCGCCTGGAGGGCCAGCGGCGCCTGTTCGCGGGACGATCCAGCGCCGAAGTTGTCGCCGGCTACCAGGATGTCACCTGGTTGCACCCGGGAGCGGAATTCGGGATCGAGATCCTCCAACACATGGTCGGCCAGGTCACTCAAGTCAAGCGTCTTCGTGTATTTACCGGGGATAATCCGGTCTGTATCGACGTTGTCGCCGAAGACATGGGCCGCGCCTCTGAAGATGCTCATCGTAGTTCCCATTCCATGTTTTCGCCGGCCAATAGCTGGACCGGGTCAGCTATTTCGCCTTGCAGGGCTGAAGCAGCCACCACGGCCGGCGAGCCCAGGTAGACAGCCGCGTTCCGGTTGCCCATGCGCCCGCGGAAGTTGCGATTCGTGCTGGATATGACCACCTCGCCATCACCCGGTACGCCCTGGTGAGTGCCCACACAAGGACCGCAGCCCGAGGTGATGAAGACCGCGCCGGCGGCCGATAAGATGGCGGCCGTTCCGTCCTTCAGAGCGGCATCGAAAACCCGCTTTGAGGCCGGGGCAATGACCAGGCGCACCCGTGGATGGATCCGCCTTCCTTCTACAATTCGAGCGGCCATGTGCAGATCTTCCAGGCGGGCATTGGTGCACGAACCGATGAATGCCTGGTCGACGGCCTGACCGGCCACCTCAGCCACGGTTCTAATCTTGTCGGGCGAGTGCGGCGCCGCTACTAACGGCTGCAAAGACGACACGTCGAAGCGGTAACGCGCGCTGTATCGGGCCTCGTCATCCGGATAGATGGGGGCAAAAGGGTAGGGTAAGCGCAAATTGGCCGGATCAACCAGCCCGCTCTTAGCGCCCATTTCGGCCGACATGTTGGCGATGGTCATGCGGCTGGCCAGGCTCAAGTTGTGCAGGGCCGGACCGCCGAATTCGACGACTTTATAAGTGGCCCCGGAAAGGCTTAGCTGCCCGACCAGAAACAGGATGAGGTCCTTGGCCGTCACGCCCTTGGGAAATTCTCCATCCAGCTCGATGCGGATGGTTTCTGGGACCTTGAGCCACACCTTGCCGGTCAACAAAACCGCGGCCAGATCCGTCGAGCCGACACCAACGGCCAAAGCGTTCAGCGCGCCGTAGGTTGGGGTGTGTGAGTCGGCGCCAACAAAGATCTCGCCCGGCCGCACGTGATCGTTCTCTACCATCAGTTGGTGACAAATGCCCTCGCCGACGTCATAAAGGCGGCAGCCAAATTGTTCAGAAAATACCCGCATCATTTTATGCAGGTTGCCGACACGCTCATTTGGGGCCGGTGTTGCGTGGTCGATCACCAATGATACGCGCTCGGGATCCCACAGTCTTTGACCGCCCATTTTCTTAAAGGCTTGAATGGCGAAAGGCGCCGTCGCATCCGTGGCCATCGCCCCGTCGACGTTCACGATGGCGATCTCGCCGGCCGTCACCGCGCGCCCCGCATGGCTTGAAATGATCTTCTCGGCGATCGTTTGGTTCATGAAAACTGTTTCACAGCCACGACGTTTGACCAAAATGCGTCTGTGGCGGCATCATGCCAACAATTGGTACACTTTGCCGGGCAAAGCTTGTCCCAGTTTTTGCTCATATTGGCGCGAAATTTGGGACAGCCGGCTCAGGTTCACACCGGTCTGGATACCCATCTCTTCCAACATGTAAACGGTATCCTCGGTGGCGATGTTACCCGTGGCGCCGTCGATGAAGGGGCAACCGCCCAGGCCGCCAAAGGCCGTGTCAAATGCGCTCACGCCACATTGCAGGGCAGCCAAGACGTTAGCCAGGCCCATGCCGCGCGTATCGTGCAGGTGGAGGATGATCGGCGTAGGTCCGGCCAGCGATACGACTTGTTTCAGCAAGGAAGTCATGCCGCTTGGATTGGCGAAGCCGGAAGAATCAGCCAGAGCCAATTCATCTACGCCAAGATCCAGGTGGTGGCGGGCGAGGGCGATCACCGTCTCCGGTTCGACGTCATCCGCTTTTTGATAACCAAAAGCGCATTGGATGCCGCCCCTGACGACCAGGCCATGACTGCGGGCCCGATCATACATTTCTTTGAACTCTGCCAATGCTTCCTCAAGCGAGCGGTTGGCGTTGCGCCGGCTGTGCGAGTCGCTGGCCGAGACCGAAATATCCACCTGGGCCAGCCCGGCCGTATGGGCCCTTTCTACTCCCTTTAGATTAAGGGCCAGGCCGCTGTAGATGACATCTGATCTCTTTGGGATCCGGCGGCAAACCTCTTCCGCATCGGCCATCTGAGGGACATATTTGGGGTGGACGAACGACGTTACCTGAATGCGCTTCAGGCCGGCCGATACTAGATCTTCGATGAGAGATACTTTATCATCGGTCGAGATCGGGGTCGGTTCCCTTTGCAAGCCATCCCGAGGCCCAACCTCGACTACACTTACCGTCTTGGGTAAGTCACTGGCCGGCTCAAGTAAGTCACCAGAGCCATCTGACCGTTCTTTTTGTGATTCCGTAGTCATTCCCATCACGAGTCAAAGCAAACCTGGAAGATAAGATAATGGGAGTCAGTGCGGGGTACAAGGAAATTTGTTATAACATTACTACAATAAGCTTTGGACGTCAAGAACCCTTATGAGCTTGGAGCGAACATGAGATTTGGCATCAATATCCTGAATTTCGGCCCTGGGACAGGTCCCGAATCACTGGCCCGCTGGGCAGGCTTCGCCGAGGAGGTTGGCTACCACCTGATCATGATCTCGGATCACGTGGCCGTAACGCCAGATGTCCAGGATGGTTTTCCAGCGCCTTTTTACGATCCCTTCGTTTCGCTAAGCTGGTTGGCCAATATCGCCACGCGTGTCGAGCTTGGCACCACGGTGATAATTCTGCCGTATCGCCATCCTCTTTTGACGGCGCGCCTGGCGGCCAATATTGACAATCTCAGCGGCGGCCGCTTCATCCTGGGAACCGGGGTGGGTTGGGCCAAGCAGGAATTCGCGGCGCTTGGTGTGCCCTTTGGGAAACGAGGCGTATTGGCAGATGAGTACCTGGAGGTTATCAGGCTGTGTTGGGCCAACGAGGTGGTGAGCTATGAGGGACAGTTTGTTAGCTTCAAAGATGTCCACACGGGACCTCGTCCGCTTCGCCCGGCCGGACTGCCGATCTGGGTGGGCGGTTCCAGCGATGCGGCCATCAAGCGGGCGGTCCGCTTCGGCGATGCCTGGCACCCTTACCGGTTCACGCTGGAGTGGCTGAAAGACGAAGCCCTGCCAAAACAGCGCCGGCTGGCCGAGGCTGAGGGTAAGCCGGTGCCTGCTTTCTGCCCGAGGTTTAGCCTGCAACTGACTGACGAGACGTTGCCCGAGGGGCAGCGACGCCCTGGCCATGGATCCATTGAACAGATTCACGCCGATTTGAAAGTCTTCGCGTCGTTAGGCGCTGAATATATCCTGCTCGATACTTATACCGGCCTGCCGGGACAAACAGAGCAACCTGAAGAAGACTGGAAAATACTGGCGATGATAGCGGATCAGGTGCTGGACTTGCCGAACGAGACGGTTCGTTAATGCGAGAGGTAAGCGATCATGAACCAACAAGTCGTTGAGACAGACATCGCCGTCGTCGGCGCCGGCGGCTGCGGGCTGACCGCTTCACTTGTCGCGGCCGGGCTGGGGAAGCGGGTGCTGTTGCTGGAGCGGGCTGACGAAGTTGGCGGCAGTACGGCGATGAGCGCGGGTATTTTCGTCGCCGCCGGCAGCCAGCTGCAATTGGCCAATGGCGAGAGTGGCACGGCCGAAGAGTTGGCCGCGGACATTTTGCGGTTGAACGACGGGCAGAGCGACGCTGGCGTGACCATGGCTTTATGCCGCGCTTCCGGCCCCCTCATGGACTGGCTGGTTGCCAAAGGTGTACCCCTTGAACACATGCCCGTCTACCGCTATCCAGGTATGAGCCGGTCCTGGATGCTCAGCCCACCGCAACGTCATGGTCTTGTTATCACCGAAGCGCTACTCCGCCAGGTGCGAGCACAGCCCAACATCGATCTGCGCCTGAGAACAAGGGTGACCGGCTTGACGACGGCTGGCGGGGCCATAAACGGTCTGAGCGCCACGAATGAAATGACCGGCGAGACCTTTACCGCACGTGCTCTGGCTGTGATCCTGGCTGCCTCCGGATTCGGCGCCAACTCAGAACTGGTCCGGCGCTATATACCGGAGTTGGGCGGCGCGAGCTACTTTGGCGCCCCTTACGCCAATGGAGACGCGATAGAGTGGGGGGGATCTTTAGGAGTAGCCATCGATCACATGGGCGCTTATCAATCTCACAGCTCCATTGCCCATCCCAGGATGATGCTCGTCACGACCTACCTGATCAATCATGGCGCGATACAGGTTAACCAACAGGGACGTCGTTTTGGCGATGAGACTGATACTTACGCCGGACACGCTCTGGCCGTGCAGGCCCAACCCGGCCGGTCCGTGATAGAGATATTTGATGATCGGATTCTTCAGAAGACCATGCGCGATTACCCGCGTTTCGACGAGTGCCTGGAGGCCGGACTTGTCTACCGGGCGGAATCCCTGGCCGAACTGGCCCGGCACTTTGAGTTGCCGGAGGATAACCTGGCGGTAACCGTAGAAGAATACAATCACGCTGTGCAGGCAGGCCGTGACGCATACGGCCGGACGCGGTTCGACAAGCCACTGGCAGCTCCATTTCACGGC
>JBFFWQ010000084.1:0-26533 GCA_041570195.1 Promineifilaceae bacterium (SeqCode)
GGAATATGACGGCGAAGTGATCGACTTAATGGGCCTGAACAATACGACCATGGCTCACGCGCCCGGAGATAGAAAGGGGGTCAAAAACCACGCCGCGTTCAATTCGGAAGTGTTCTTCGCCCAACGGCCGCAGATCATGTTGCCGGCCAAGATCGAGGGATCCAGTGTGAAGGCGATTCAGGAAAAGCTGACCTGGGATAACGCGGTGCTGAAGGGACTGCTGCTGGATCCGCGGTTCACGGCCCAGTATCAACTGGTCGAAATCTCAGATGGCCGGACCGGCATTCTGGCCTATGCCGATCTTGATCGGCTGAGCCACCTCATTGCCCGCGGCCTTGAAGTCGAGTTCATGACCGACGTAACACTGCAAGACCAGCAAGGCAGTTAGTCGGCCAGCAGACGTCGAACTTGTCAGAAGCATCTCGGCCGCCTTTTGACCTGTGGCCTGCGGCACCGGCCGACTGCTGATCGACTATCTTGACAAAGGAATCGATATAGACGACATGGACATCTCCTGACATGCTGGCCCTCAAATACTTCTCAGGGGCGCGATCTTATGTTAAAATGGAGTCAAGCAGGCATCTTATTGATGTTGGTTACTTGAATTGTAGTACCCAAAAGGTTCCATATCGCGCCGCCGCCAACCCGCCCATGGCCGGGCTGGTCGATGATCAGGCGCTGACAGCGAGTGATTCGTGTCACCAGAGGAAAAGGCTGACTTTCTAGGCCGGCTAGAGATCTTCTCCGAACTCGAAGAAGATGAGTTGCTCGATCTGGCCCGTATCGCCCACGAATACGAATTTGATGACGGGGCTACCATCGCCTATCAACGCGATATCGCCGAGGAATTCATCATCGTCGTCGAGGGCCGGCTCTTCGCCAGCCAGGTCGACGGCCAGGGCGTGGTGCGCGATTCATGCTCTTATTTCCCGGAAGAATACCTAAGCGACACGTGGCTCTTCACACCGCAGGCTCATCCAGCGACGGTGCAAGGTGTGGAACCCGGCCGCCTACTCACTATCAGGCGCGAGGATTTCCTCGAGCTTCTGAGCGAGTACGATTACCTGGTCGACTATCTGGAACTCTCGGACGAGGCTCTGGATGTGGTCGAGCAGATGCATATCGGCGGCGCAGGTGCCACCGCGGCCGACCTTAGCCTGACGCCGGAGGAGCAGGTTCTCTATCGGGAGCGCCGCAGCGGCTGGCGTCTCTTCTTTGAACTTATTGTCCCCCTGGTCATATTATTGGGCTGGACGGTGTTTATCCTGGTTTACGCCTCATTGCCCAGCACTTGGGCTGCCCTGCTCGTCCTTTTGCCCGGTTTATTGGTGACCGCCATCATCGTCTGGCGCACCCTCGATTGGGCCAACGATTACTTCGTCATCACTAGCAAGCACCTGGTACATCACGAATACAGTTTGCGTGGCTTTCAGGTCGTTGTGGTCAAAGTTCCGGTTGACCAGGTGCAGAGCGTGGAGATTGAGAAACCGAGCCTGGGAGCGACCCTCCTAGGCGTCGGAACGGCCGCCATCACCACGGCCGCCGCGACGGGTGCCATCCGATTCGACTGGATAGACGACCCGCAGGAGGTGGCCCACATCATCGACGAGTTGCGCGAGCAGGCCAAAGAAGTGGACGCCGGACAAACACAAGCTGCCATGCGGGCGGCCCTGGAAGAATACTACCAGAGCGACCCGGCCTATAGGAAGGTTGAACTCCCTGATGAGGAACTGGCAGAAGACGACCAATACGAAGATTTTGTCGACTTCGGCGACGTGATGCAGCTTGGACTACGGGGCATGAAGCGACGCATCGGCCGCTTCTTTGGCACACGCCTGGTGGATGGTGACGTCATCACCTATCGCAAACACCCCTTCACCCTCTTCGTACGCACCTGGTGGCACTGGCTACTGATCTTTGTCTCCATTGCGGTAGCCACGAGGATCCAGAACTCCTTCGTCAGCGCGGCTCTCGGCCTGCTGTCATTCATCCTGGTTCTTTGGCTTGTCTGGCGCTACCTGGACTGGCGCAACGACCTTTTTCTGCTCACCAATCGTTACGTGTTCGACATCGATCGCCTGCCGTTAGGCTTCGGGGAGAGTCGCAAACAGGCCGAACTAGGTAATATCCAGAACGTCAATGCCGAACGGCCCGGTTTGCTGCCCACGATTCTGAATTTTGGCAACGTTGCCATTGAAACGGCCGGCGCATCGGCCGATATTGTCTTTGAAAAAGTGTCCAATCCCAGCCGGGTTCAGAGCGAGATCTTCCAAAGGCGTGATGCGTTCTTGTCAACCCGGCGAACGGCAGACCGCGTTCAGCGGCGCAAGGAGTTCGCCGTCATGTTGGACGTCTATCAGCAGGCCCAAGAAGCCGGCCGCATCCCCCGTCGCATGCCTCCGCCAGAAGATCCTTAGTGAGTTTTGCCCTTTCTGAGGGGACGCCATAAAATCACATCCTTGCCAATAACATTTCGAATATTGAAGTTGCTATGACGCTACTACAGATTGAGACGCTTGATAATCCCATTTTGCGGGCCCGGGCCCGGCCGGTCGTCACTTTCGACGATAACCTGCAGCAGCTCGTCGACGACATGATTGAGACGATGCGCGAGGCCAACGGCGTCGGCTTGGCCGGCCCCCAGGTGAACCAACCGCTGCGCCTGACTGTTGTCGAAACCCTGCCCGAGCACGACGATGATGGCAACGAGATCGAGGGCACCCGGCAATTGTTCGTCCTGGTTAATCCCAAGATCACCTGGCGTTCGAGCGGCCAGGTAGAAGGCGTTGAAGGATGTTTGTCGATCCCCGGCTGGGTAGGCGAAGTGAACCGGCACGAGATGATTCGCGTGCGCGCCCAGGACCGCTACGGCAAGAAGATCAGCATGCGCCTTAAGGACTGGACGGCGCGCATCGTTCAGCACGAGATCGATCATCTGGATGGCGTGCTCTATATCGATCGGCTTACCGCACCCGAAAACCTGTGGCGTGAAGAAGAATTCTTCGCCCAGTCAGAAAACGAGGAAGAAAGCGAAATCCCAATTGGATAAGCGGGTATCATGGCCCTATCAATACAAGATGTCGAGAAGATCGCCTCTCTGGCCCGCCTTGAGTTAACGGCTGAAGAAAAAGCCCTATACCAAGAACAGCTATCGGCCGTATTGGCCTATGCCGAGCGGCTGAACGAACTCGACATCCGTGACGTATCGCCCACATCGTCGGCCGTTCCCTTGAAAAATGTCCTGCGTGAGGATGAAGTTCAGCCGTCCTTGGCCCTGGAGGATACTCTTTTTAATGCGCCAGATACAGCCCTGGATCAATTCAAGATTCAGGCCGTGTTCGACGGCGATTAGTCCGGACCAACCACCCAAAAGGGGGCGTTTTGCCTGGCCGACTGCCCTAAACTGACTGTTAACAATGGATCTGACTTCCCTGACGCTAACCGAATTAACTCATGCCCTGCGCCAGGGCGAAACGACCAGCGTGGCCGCGACGCAGGCTACCCTGGAGCGCATCATAGCCCTGGACAACGACGTGCGTTGCTACCTGACCATCAGCGATGAGCTGGCCCTTGAACAGGCGGCCGAAGCAGACGTTCGTCGGGCGCGCGGCGAAGACGGTCCGTTGTTGGGTATCCCCATCGCCGTTAAAGATATTATCTGCACCCGGGGTCTAGAGACGACGGCCGGCAGCAAGATTCTGAAAGGCTTCATCCCTCCCTATGATGCGTTCGTGGTCGAACGGCTGAGAACAGCCGGGGCAATCATCTTGGGCAAGACGAACACCGACGAGTTCGCCATGGGCTCCTCGACCGAGAACTCAGCCTACTGCACTACGGCGAATCCCTGGCACTTGGGCCGGGTGCCTGGCGGCAGCAGCGGCGGCAGCGCGGCGGCTGTCGCCGGCCGGCTGGCTTTCGCCGCCCTGGGCACAGATACCGGCGGCAGCGTCCGCCAGCCAGCCTCGTTTTGTGGCGTGGTGGGCTTACGCCCCACTTATGGCCGGATGTCGCGCTGGGGCATCATCGCCTTCGCTTCGTCGTTGGACCAGGTGGGCACATTCGGCCGCACTGTGGCCGATTGCACGGCCATGTTCCAGGCCACGGTCGGCTACGATCGCCGGGACAGCACCTCTCTGAACACGGCCGTGCCCGACTACGCGGCCGCTCTAAGCGGCAACATCCGTGGCCTGCGTATCGGCGTGCCATCCGAGTACTTCATCGAGGGTATTGAAGCCGACGTCGATCGCGCTGTGCGGGCGGCCATCGAGGAGCTGGCTCAATTGGGGGCACAAATCGTCGACATTTCTTTGCCTCACACCAAGTACGCTCTGCCGGTCTACTACTTGATCGCCCCCGCCGAAGCCAGCGCCAACCTGGCCCGCTATGACGGCGTTCGCTACGGGCCGCGTGTTGCCGGTCAAGATCTATTGGGGTCCTATAAACAAACCCGGGCCCTCTTTGGGCCAGAAGTAAAGCGGCGTATCATGCTGGGCACCTACGCGCTGAGCGCCGGTTATTATGACGCCTATTACGGCCGGGCTTCGAAAGTGCGCACTTTGATCAAGAACGACTTTCGGGCTGCGTTTGAGAAGGTAGACGTCATCGCCGCGCCCACCAGTCCAACGACCGCGTTTGCCATTGGCGAGCGGGCCGCCGATCCGCTGAGCATGTACCTGGCCGATATCTTGACGCTGCCGCTGAACCTCAGCGCTGCATGCGGTTTGTCGCTGCCTTGCGGATTTGACGGACAGGGTTTGCCCATTGGTCTACAATTGATGGGCGACACGCTGGACGAGGCAACTATCCTGAATGTGGCTTATGCCTACGAACAAGCCACTGATTGGCATAAACGGTTGGCGCCGGTTGAGCAACTCATTTCAGCTAAAGACAACCTTCCTGCGGGCATGAATTGATAGAGCAGGCGCCTTTTGCGCTGCCAAAGGAAACGAATCAATGAAAGTTATCATACTTCTGGCCGGATACGGTACCCGTCTCCGGCCGCACACTTGGAGCCGTCCTAAACCTATACTCAGGGTGGCCGGCAATACGGTCGTCGGTCACCTGCTGGATCTCTTGACCGATCTGACCACCGAGGAGGTTATCTTTGTGGTCGGCTACCGGGGTGACCAGATCGAGGCCTGGATTCGCGAGCATTATCCGCATCTGAACAGCCGTTTCGTGGTGCAGGAACAGGCCCTGGGCCAGGCCCATGCCGTTTGGCTATGCCGTGACTACGTGGCTGAGGGCGATGTACTGCTCGCCTTTGGCGATGGCATCGTCGAAGCTGATTACGCTAACCTGGCTGATCCGGCCGTCGACGGCGTTTTCCTGGTGAAGGAAGTAGAAGATCCGCGCCGTTTTGGTGTCAGCGTCCTGGACGAAGCGGGTTACATACGCGACTTCATCGAGAAGCCGCCCACCATGGAACACAGGCTGGCCATCGCCGGCATCTACTGGTTCCGCAGCGGCCGCCAACTATCCAAGGCCGTCGACCAGGTCATCAAGAGCGACCGCAAGACCTTAGGCGAATACTTCATGGCCGACGCCTTCCAGATCATGATTGAGCAGGGCGCCAAGCTGCGCACCATGCAAGTGCAGCAATGGGCCGATGCCGGCACCCGAGAAGCCATTCTACATACCAATCAGCGCTTGCTGGGCGCTGGCTATGGCAGCGAGGACGCCCTCGAACGTGGCTACGCCGATGACTTCACCGTGGTCCCGCCGGTTTACATTCACCCGTCGGCCGATATTGAAGCATCGGTTATCGGACCCTACGCCACGATTGAAGCCAGCGTGAAGATCAGAAATTCTGTCATTCGCGATAGCATCATCGATCCGGGCGCTCAGATACATGATGCCATTCTCGAGAACGCCCTGATTGGCGAAAACGCCAACGTTACGGGCCACGGCAAAGCGCTCTTTATCGGCGACAATTCGTCTGTTGACCTCGGCTAAAAACTCAAGACTAAAGGCTTTCTTCAAAGGAGACGACACGCGCCGCGGCGCACCACTATGGATGAAAACGAAGTTCGACTAGAGAAAACCAATCCTAATCCGCGTTATCCGTGTTAACCTGCATCCCATTTTCAGAGGAATACTCATGCGCAACTTCATATCCCACAGAGTGGCCCACACGCCACCTTCAGGCATTCGCAAGTTCTTTGACATTGCCGCCACCATGGACAGCGTCATTTCCCTGGGAATCGGTGAGCCGGATTTCATCACCCCCGAGCCTATTTTACAGGCGGGCATCGCCTCCTTACAGCGGGGTGAAACCCAATATACCTCGAACAGCGGCACCGTCGAGCTGCGATCGGCTCTCGGCCGCCACATAGAACAGCTCTACGGCGTCAGTTACGACCCTGGGTCAGAAATACTGGCTACTGTAGGCGTCAGCGAGGCTCTTTATCTGGCCCTGACGGCCGTGATCGACCCCGGAGATGAGGTCATCATTCCAGAACCATGCTTTGTATCCTACGGGCCCGAAGTCTCCTTCGCCGGCGGCGTTCCGGTTCACGTAGCCACCCACGTCGAGGATGATTTCCAGGTAACGGCCGCTACCATTGAAGCGGCCATCACGCCCAAGACCAAAGCCATCTTGATCGGTTATCCCAACAACCCGACCGGCGCCGTCATGTCACATAGCATCATGCAAGAGATAGCCGATTTGGCGGCCGCCAAAGACCTGTTGTTGATCTCCGACGAGATCTACGATCGGTTGGTATATGGCGTCGATCACACTTGCGTACCGGCCTTGCCCGGCGCTCGCGACCGCACCATCTTGTTGGGCGGCTTCAGCAAAGATTACGCGATGACCGGCTGGCGAATCGGTTACGCTTGCGCCAACACCGACCTATTGGCGGCCATGCGCAAGGTCCACCAGTACACGATCATGTCGGCGCCCACCACGGCCCAGGCGGCCGCCTTGGTAGCCCTGGAACAGGGCGATCCGCATGTGGAGCAGATGCGCCAGGAGTACGACCGGCGGCGGCGGCTAATCGTCGACGGCTTCAACACCCTGGGACTCGACTGCTTCGAGCCGCGCGGCGCCTTCTACGCCTTTCCTTCAATTGCCGCCAGCGGCATGAACAGCGACGATTTTGCCATGCGCCTTCTCGACGAAGAAGAAGTGGCCATGGTGCCGGGCGACGCCTTTGGTCAAAGCGGCGCTGGTTTCGTCCGCGCCTCCTACGCCACCGCCTACGAACAGATCGAGGAAGCGCTAAATCGCATTGAATCATTCATGCGCCGCCATGGTTAATGGCGCCGGCATGGTTGGTCACGGTCAGTTGTTTGAACAAATGCACTTGTTGACTGATGAGTTGGCTCTGCAGGATGTCTACTTGCTCGGGCATCAACCGCAGCCAGAAGTGGCCCGCAGCCACAACGCGGCTGATGTCTCGGTTGTCACCTCCTGGGTCGAGCCCCTTGGCCTGGTCGCCGTGGAAGCCCTGGCTTACGGCACGCCGGTTGTAGCCACCCACGAGGGCGGCTTACCCGACTTTATCGACCATCGTGTCGGCACCCTGGTGCCGGTCGATGACCACGCCGCTTTGGCCGAGACGATAATCCAGGAGGTGAAAAACGACACACAAGCGACCAAGGGCCTTTACGCCGCCCAATATGCGGCGAAAGGCTTCAGTTGGGCGGGACAAGTGCCCAAGATGGCCGCGCTTTACGAAAGCGCGTTGGAGGATGCCTGAAGATAATGAACGGCTACGAGCCCGTCATTGGCCTGGAGATCCATGCCGAGTTACTAACCAACTCCAAGATGTTTTGCGGCTGCCGGGTCGTGGACAGCGTGACGGCTCCGCCAAACACGGCCGTTTGCCCAGTCTGTCTGGGGATGCCGGGTATGTTGCCGGCGATAAACAAACGGGCTATCGAATTGGCGATGCGCGTTGGGCTGGCCCTCAATTGCACCGTGCAAAGGCACAATGTCTTTGCCCGCAAGAACTACTTCTACCCGGACCTACCCAAGGCATACCAGATCAGCCAGTACGAGTTGCCGCTGGCGATAGACGGTTGGCTCGACCTGGATTTGTCCGGCATCAAGAATGGTCCGGCCGACGACAAGTTGAAGAGGCGCATACGTATTCGACGCGTTCATCTGGAAGAAGATACCGGCAAACTCACCCACCTGGAAGACAACGAGGGTTCCCTGGTCGACTTCAACCGATCCGGTATTCCATTACTCGAGATCGTTTCCGAGCCAGACTTGCGCTCCGTCGACGAGGCCCGGCTCTACGCTGCCAAGATCCGCCAGATCTTGCGTTATCTTGAAGTCAACTCCGGCGACTTGGAAAAGGGCGTCATCCGTTTTGAGGCCAATGTGAGTGTGCGACCAGCCGGATCCGTGGAGATTGGCACCCGCACCGAAATCAAGAACCTGAACAGCTTCCGCGCCCTGACTGACGCCATCGCTTACGAGATTGATCGCCAATCGAAGATCCTGGCTTCGGGCGGCCGCATCGTCCAGGACACCATGGGCTGGAGTGAGAATCGGCGACGGACTTTCAGTCAGCGCGGCAAAGAAGAAGCCCACGACTATCGATACTTCCCTGAACCTGATCTGCCGCCGCTAGAGATCGACGACGCCTGGATCGCCGAGATCGACCGCCATCTGCCCGAACTGCCCGGCGCCAAGCTGGCCCGTTACGTGAACGAATACGAGCTCACTCCTTATGAGGCCGAAGTGTTAACCGAGGATCGCCTGATCGCGGAGTGGTACGAGGCCGCGTTGGGCGCGGGCGGGGATCCAAAGCCAGTCTCGAACTGGATGATTAACGCCTTATTCGCCCAGATGAACGAACATGGGCAAAGCATTGAGCAAATAGTCGTCGAGCCGGCGATGCTAGTAGCCCTGATTGACCTGGTAGACAAAGCAGTCATTAACGCCAACACCGGCAAAGAGGTGCTGGCCGAAATGTTCACCTCGGGTCGACCGCCCCAGGCCATCGTCGACGAAGAGGGGCTGGCCCAAATCACCGACGAAGCCCAGATCGAGGCCGTAATTGACCAGATACTGGCCGAGAACCCCGATCAGGTAGCCGCCTACTTGAGTGGCGCCGATAAGTTGCGCGGCTGGTTTACGGGGCAGGTAATGCGTGCCTCCGGGGGCAAGGCCGACCCACGCCTCGTCAACCAGCTGCTTGCACGGCAATTAACCGCGCTGAAAGCTGATAGCTAAAAGCTCAGAGCCAATCGCCAACAGCTAATAGCTGTCTCCCACTAGTACCAATTACCTCTGCTAACGACCGTTTGGGCTCATGAGTATTTAACGGCGGCCATCTGATTATATGTTATCATAAGTTACCTGTGGTGGCTGGAGTTCCTCTGCCCGTTCAATGGTAGATAACGCCTGGATGGACGCGAAGTGGGCCCGCTACAACAGATCGATGTCCTTTAGGAGTTTGTAGTGTTACAGTGGCGCGTTCGTTGCGTGCTCGTCTTTATCCTCGTTTTCGGCGCGCTCCTCAGCGCTTGCTCGACCCCTCGCGCCAAAAAAGTTTGTGCAGTTCTGGATACTGGTGGCGAAAACGATAAGAACTTCAACCAGTTTACTCTGGAAGGGGCGCGTAAGGCCGCCCTTGAGGCTGGGTTGCCTTTCGATCACATTGTGACTTCCTCTGATGAGGACTACCTGCCCTATATCAACAACTTCATCGACGATGGCTGTGGGCTGATCATCACCGTCGGTTTTCTAATGAGGGACGCCACGGCCATCGCCGCCATCGATAACCCTGACGTTCGTTTTGCCATCATCGACGCGGAGTATTTTCCTGGTGACGTCTTCGTGCCTGGCCAGTATTTTTGCCCCGAGACGATAGAAAGCTGTTACAGTGAAGAGGGCGGTCTGGCCAACGTAACTGGTCTTGTCTTTGCCGAAGATCAGGTCGGCTATCTGGCCGGGACGCTGGCCGGCTGCATGACCGAAACCGGTATCATCGGATCTGTGGCCGGTATGGAGATTCCGCCTGTGGTCCGTTTCGTCGCCGGCTACCAGAGCGGCGCGCGAGCCTTCAGACCGGATATAGAGACACTCAGTTATTATGCGCCCGCCTTCAACGATGCCTATACCGGCAAGCAAGAAGGGGATAAGCAAGTCGCCGCTGGGGCCGACGTTATCTTTGGCGTTGGCGGCAATACTGGTAATGGCGGCTTACTGGCTGCCAATGATGCGGGCTTAATGACCATTGGCGTGGACGTCGATCAATATGACATCTTCCCCGAGGTCCGCCCGTCCTTGATCACCAGCGCCGCAAAGAAAATGAACATCGCGGCCGCCGAAGCCGTGCAGGCCTACGCGGCCGGCACCCTGGAAGGCGGCACACAACGATCGACGGTCGCCAACGGCGGCGTGGGCTTGGCACCTTACCATGATTGGGAGAATAAGATTTCAGGTGAGTGCAAGTTGGCTGTGGCCCAGGCCACAGAAGACCTAGCCAATGGCACGATTGAAGTGGAGATGCCTAAATGACGCTAGCCTCATCAGGCAATGAGGTGCCGGACAAGATACACAGAAAGCATGAGGACGATGCGCTTATCAGCGTCTTGGTCGTCGCGCTTTCACTTTTCCTGCTAAGTTTCGCCAGTTGGTTCCTGTTCGCGCCTTTGGATAGAACTGCCGAAGCCATGATCCTGGTCGCCGCGGGACTCGTGGCCCTGATCGGTGCGCTGCTAGTTCGGCAAGGCCAGCAGGTTGCCGGCGTTATCTTGGCTCTTGTAGCTCTTTTTGGCGCCTACCTTTACCTGACTATGCAATTCAGCGGCATCGGCGCCTTTGCTGCGATTGTCCTGGCGATAGTGGCCAGCGCGGTTATAGCGGAAACCTTTCCGCGAACCTACATCACCAGGGTGGTCGGTCTGGCTCTGATTTTCAGTCTATTTCTGCTGCTGCTCGAGCTATTCTGGCCCGGGCCGGCCCGGGTTGCCCTGCCCGAAACGATCGCACCGGCGATCATCCTGGCCACCGCCGCCAGTCTGGTCGTCGTGGCCTTTACTCTGCGCCACTATCCGCGCTACACCCTGCGCGAGAAGCTAGTTGCTGCTTTCCTGGCCGTGGCTTTGCTGCCGCTCATAATCGTCGTTCTGCTCAACAATATCAATAATCGCAACATGCTGGTGGCAAATGCGAATCAGCGCCTTTTGGCGGCTGCCCGGCAGACGGCCGTGACTGTCGACGACTTCTTCGCCAACTCGTTACGTACCATCCGCGCCGAGGCGAATGTGCTGGAGGAAACGGGCTATCTGGACGTCGATCGCGCAGCGCGTGCGGGCAGCGAGGCGGAGGCCCTCGCCCTGGCCCAGTTGAAGACCTATCGGGACAAAGATCCACTCAACATCTCATCTTACGCCTTGCTCGATCCGGCCGGTAAGGTTCTTTTGGAATATCCGCTGAACAGCCCGCAAGCGATTGAAAGCGGCCGTCCCTATGCTACTACTCCTTTGGAGACAGACAGACCCTTTGCATCGGAAGTCCTATTTACCCCGATTGCCGGGGGACCCTTCCTTTACTTCAGCGCGCCCGTCCACAACGAGAGCGGTGAGATAGCCGCCATTTTGCGCGGCCGGTACAAGGCCAGCATACTGCAGGAGATCATCGCCCGCAGCACCGGTTTGGTGGGCGGTCAATCATTTGCCGTGTTGTACGATGAGAACTTCCTGCAGCTGGCCCATGGCACAGCGCCGGATACGCTCTACAGGCTGATAGCGTCGGCCGAGCAAACCGACTTAATTGATTTACAGGCTTTCGAACGACTACCTAACAAACCGGCCAAAGAACTGGTTGCCGATCTACCCGATCTTGAACAGAGGTTAGCCAACGCCCGCAATGAGCCTCTATTCGCCACCGCCGACCAGGCCGCCGGCAACAGTATAGATCAAGTAGCCGTTACCAGCGCCACCTCCCAACCATGGTTAGTGGCCTTCTTCCAGCCGCAAGACGTTTTTTTGGCTCCTATCGAGGAACAAACCCGTACCGCCGTATTGTTGGCTGTTATCGTGACCGGCGGCGTGATAGCAGTTGCGGCCATCTTAGCCCGGCTCTTGACCGGACCGATCATACGCCTGGAAGATACGGCCGAGTTGGTCGCTCAGGGTGATCTGTCCGTGCGAGCGGCTGTGGAATCAGACGACGAGATCGGCTCGCTGGCCGAAACTTTCAACTTGATGACGAGTCGCCTGGAAGAAACCTTAAGCGGTCTTGAGCAACGCGTGGCCGACCGCACGCAGGCCCTGGCGACCAGCACCGAAGTCGGCCGGCGCTTATCCACAATTCTGGACCAGCAGGAACTCGTGCGCCAGGTGGTGAAGCAGGTGCAATCGTCATTTGGCTATTACCATGCCCACATCTACCTGGTCGACGAGGTCAGCAAGGACCTGGTCATGGTCGGCGGCACCGGCCGCGCCGGCCAAATCATGCTCGAAAGAGACCACCGCATCGCCCAGGGTCGAGGTCTTGTCGGCCGGGCGGCCAGGTTGAATACATTGGTCCTAGTGCCTGACGTTCGCCAGGATCCCGACTGGCTGGCCAATCCCTTATTGCCACTGACCAACTCCGAAGTCGCCGTGCCCATCGCCGTCGGCCAGCAAGTACTGGGTGTTCTCGACGTGCAGGATGACGAGGTCGATGGATTGCGGCAAGAGGACGCCGACCTGCTCTTGTCCATTGCCAACCAGGTTGCCATCGCCTTGCGCAATGCCCAATCTTACGCCGAGCTTCGTCGCCAGGCCGAACGCCGGGCGCTTATCAACGAGATCAATCGCCGGATTCAGAGCGCGGCCGACGCCGACAAGGCCATGCAAATCGCCGTCAGAGAATTGGGCCGGGCCGTCGGCAGCCGTCAGGCCCGCGTCTGGCTAGAAGAGTGGCCCAGGCATGACGATGCGGAAACAGCAAGAAATGGCAAGGGATCGGTCTTATGATTCCTGAGTTTCCTCTGAAATCAAAGACCCTATTCTCCATCAGAACCCAGATCATCTTGGGCTTTGGCCTTATCTTAGGTCTGACCCTGATCATCGTCGTGATCAACTTCTTCACCCTGCAAATACTGCGTTCGGGCATCGAGGCCACCGTTGACGAGGCCGGCCGCGTTCGAGAGCTCAGTCAGGCGATTCAAAATGAGTTCCTGTTGGCCCGGCAGCAGGAGCAGCTTTTCCTAGACAACTGGCGCGGCCTTGGTTTCGAGACAGCGTCCCAGCAACACGTCCTCCAGAATAGAAGCTTTGTGAACCGGGCCCGGGCCAATCTACGGGCCTTGGACGCCCTGCTGGTTACGACTTCCTCAGCCGAATTTGACGAAGTCGCCGATGAAGCCGCAGCTTTGGCGCCGGCCCTGGCCGACTATGAAAAGGCCTTCATGGCTTCGGTCGACAGAATCGAAGAGCGTAGCCGAGCCGGCGGCCTGGAAGTTGACCTTGAAAAGACCTTGAGTGAACTGGAAGGATCTGTAGCCACCCTGCGCGATAGCAACGAGCTCAACCGGGTGGTGGTTCAAATGAGTGCCAACGAGCAGGCGTTCTTTAACACCGGTGAACAGGGATATATCGATCAAACGCGCCTACTGGCCTTGAGAGCCCATGATTTGATCAACGAGACAGCCCACCTTAGCTGGGCCTATTCAGACCTGGCCCGTCCCAACATCTTGCAACTGGTTGATGATCACATGGACGCTTTCCAGGAGCTGGTGCTGTTGGAGAACGAGATCGGCATCAATACGGCCGTCGCCGCGGGGGTCACCGACGATGTCGCCCAGCACACCAACGCTATTCGCCAGAAAGGCGCAGAAAGCCTGGCCTCGTCCAGGCAAGAGTTGCAGCGGACCGTCGTTGGCAGTACCGTCTTCTCGGCACTCTTCGGCTTGGTTGCCTTGCTCGCCGGCTTGCTAACGGCCTTGCTTCTGGCCCGACGTATCATCGCTCCCCTGGCTGAATTGACCCAGGCTGCGAAAGAGATCGGTAAAGGCAATTTGGAATACCGCGTAGACCTGGCCGGGCAGGATGAGTTCGCCACGCTCGGCGAGGTTTTTAACCAGATGGCCGGACAACTCCATAATCTGATCGGCTCATTGGAGCGCCTGGTCGCCGAACGCACCCATGCCCTGACCACCAGTTTCCGCGTCAGCCGCCGCTTATCCACGATCTTGGACCGGGACCAGCTGGTCGGCGAGGTGGTAGAGCAGGTGCGTACCGCTTTTGACTATTACCATACGCATATCTATCTCTTCAATGAAGACAAGACAAAACTAGTGATGGTCGGCGGTACAGGTACCGCCGGCCACACTTTGTTGGCAGCCGGTCACCAGCTAGATAGTGACCAGGGCTTGGTAGGTCGGGCAGCCGAAAGTCACCAGCCGGTGATCGTATCCGACGTCGCCCGCGATCCAGACTGGCTGCCCAATCCCTTGCTACCCAACACCAGATCTGAGATCGCCGTGCCAATCGTCCTGGGCGACGAGGTACTGGGCGTGCTGGACGTACAACACGACTTGCGCGACGGCCTGACCCGTAGCGATGCCGAACTGTTGCAGTCAATCGCCAATCAGGTGGCTATCGCCTTGCGCAACGCCGAACTGTACGGGGACGCTCAAAGTGCGGCCGATCGGGAAGCAGTGGTGAACGTGATTAATCAGCGGATCCAGCAAGCCGCTAGCCTTGACGGCGTATTGCAAACGGCTGCCCAGGAAATCGGTCGCGCGCTCGACGCCCGGGAAACGACCATCCAGCTAGACATCTCCATCGCCGCCTCGGCTCCCGTATCGGGTAGCGATCAGTCAAGGCCGCCGGTCGACGAAGACGGGCACGGTGGCAACGGCCGGACCGCCCAACCTGCCCAGGGCAGCGCCCGCTTGCCTGATGACGGGAGCCGATAACCAATGAGTAAGATGACCGCTCCCTCCAGTGGCGAAAGCCCTACGGGATCCTACTACTACACGATTCGATATGCCATTCTAGGCGCCGCCTTCGGTCTGCTTTTCCCCATTGTTGCCACCCTGATCTTTGTCTGGGAAAGTGGCGCCGCTTTCACTTTGCAGGCTTTCGTCGAGGCCCAACTGAATACCCCGCTGCTCTGGATCATCGATACGGCGCCCCTATTTCTCGGTTTATTTGCCGCCTTTGCCGGACAGCGCGAAGATCGTCTTCAGATAGCCAACCGTCAATTGGTCGCCTCCGTGGAGTCTCTGGAGGTACAGGTCGAAGGTCAGGCCCGCGAACTCGATCGGGCCGTTGAGGTAAGTCACAGCATCAACCAGGTTAGCGACCTGGATCAGATGCTCGCCGAAGCAGCCGAGCTGATTCGAGCCAGTTTCGACCTCTACTACGCCCAGGTTTATTTGCTCGACGTCGATGTGCCCTATCTGACACTCCGAGCCGGCACCGGCGAGGCCGGCCAGACGCTCGTCCGGCAGAATTGGCGCTTGCCCATGGATGCGGGATCGATCGTCGGCACGGCCGCCCAGGAGCGGCAAGCTATTCTGGTAACCAATACCGCTACTAGCCAGTCGTTCCATCCCAATCCAATGCTGCCGAACACACTGTCCGAGGTCGCCATGCCCTTGCTTATTGGTCAGCGGGTCGTGGGCGTTCTGGACTTGCAGAGCTCGCAAGCAAATCAACTGACTGAGCGCAGTTTGCCAGCCCTGGAAGCCGTGGCCGGGCAGTTGGCTATCGCGATCGAGCACGCCCGCCTTATGGAAGAAGCGACCGAGGCGAGAAATCAGGTCGAGGCTCAAGCCCGGCGCATGGCCGGCCGTGGCTGGCAAGAGTTTCTGAATGCCGTAGACCGGGGCGAGGTTTTGGGCTACACCTTTGACGCCGAAGATATCACCCCAATCCAGGAGCCCCTACCTGTCACGATTGAAGATCATGACCTGCATGTGCCTATTATCATCGCCGGCCAAACAGTGGGTATGGTCCGCGTAGCCGGCGCGGCCGAACATCATTGGTCCAAGAATGAAAGCGAGTTGGTGACCTCGGTTGCCGAGCAGGTAGCGCGTCAGGTCGAGAATCTCCGGCTTCTGGCCGAGGCCGATCAATATCGGGCTGAAGCGGAGGAAGCAACCCGGCGACTGATCCGCGAAGGCTGGGAAAGCTATCGACTGGATCACGCCGCCGAGGCCCGCGGTTACATCTATGATCGGACACGGGTCGTTCCTATGCCGGCCGAACCCGATCCCGATAGGCATGACATCGAAGGTGGCCCGGCCGCCGGCCCAGAGTCGCGCCTTACCCGGCCGCTGCAGGTTCGTGGCCAGGATATCGGCTGGCTGGAAGTCGTTCGGCCGGCCGGCGCCGACGAGGCGACCGAGGAATTGGTTGACGCGGTGGCCGCCCAGCTCAGTACTCACCTCGAAAACCTGCGCTTGACTGAGCAAAGAGAGCTGGCCTTGGCCGAAATTGAGGAACAGGCCGGCCGTCTAGCAACCTTGAACCGTCTGAGCGAGAACCTGGCCAATGCAGCCACGCTAGACGAAGTATACCGGATCGCGGCCGCCCAAATCGGCGGTATCGTTCCGGCCGACCGGCTAAGCTTGGCCGTTCGCGCTGAAGATGGTTCTACTTTCGAGATCTTGGCCCTTGACCCGGAGGCGGGCGCCATTAACATCGGTCGGCTCGAATCCGTTGCAGGAACTGTTGTTGGCATGGCCTTCGACGAAAACCGGGTGATCAACGTGGGTCAAACCCGTGATGGCGCTGCGGCAGGCATCGGATCATTCCTGGTGGCGCCACTGGCCGCCGGCGGCCAGTCCTTTGGCACGATCAATGCTGGCAGCAACCAACGCCATGCCTTCACCATACGCGACGAGCGCCTGCTGTTGCAAGCTGCATCCCTCATTGCCGCAACCCTGGAGAGTCGCCGCTTGTTCGCCGAAATTCAGCAGCGCGCCGAGGAATTGGCCGTGATCAGCCAGATGGCCCAATTGCGAGCTGACGAGCTGGCCATCCTGAATGAAATGGGGCAGGCGCTTACCTCGCTGGCTGACGTGGATACGGTGATCAATATCGTCTATGAGCACACCTTGCGGCTAGTGGGTACAGAAGGCTTCTATGCCGCTCTACACGATGCACAGTCAAACAGCGTCACTATCCACATTGTCGACGAAGAAGACGGGAAAGCGACGGATAGCTTGGGGCGAGTTGGCGTCCGGGCTATCACGGAACATATAATTAGCTCTGGCCAGCCGCTGCTGATCAAGGATAACATGTCAGAGCACATCAGAGAACTTGGAATCGAAGCCCTCGGTCCGATGCCAGTCTCCTGGCTAGGCGTGCCCATGATATCTGGCAATGAGGTTATTGGCGTGCTGGCCGTGCAGAGCTTTGACCAAGAGGGCCTCTATGACGAGCACCATCAGGAGTTGCTAACGGCCGTGGCCAACCAGGCGGCCATAGCCATTGAAAACGCTCGTCTCTTTGACCAGGTGCAAGCCCGAGCTAAGCGCGAGCAGATTCTGCGCGAGATCACCGCCCAGGTTCGTGGCAAGGCTGATGTTGACACCATAATGCGTACCGCGGCCCAGGAGGTAGGCCGAGCATTAGGCCGGCAGTCGTTCGTTTACTTGCGCGAGGACGATCAGGAAATCGGACAGGTGAAGAAAAGCTGAAATGGCCGCTGAGAATAGCCTAGAAAGCGCCCGCGGCGCAACGGTGCGGGGCGCTGGCGCCGCGGAGCAACGGTGGCCCATTGCCCAGAACGACCCTACCCTCAAAGATCAGGAGGCGACTTTATTATTGCGTGGTGAACGGGTTGTCGCCTGTAACAATCGTGCTCTGTCACTGTTCAAATGTGATCGTCAGGCGCTGCTTGGCGCTTCATTCCTGGATCTTTCGGTGACCACCCAGCCAAATGGCCGGGCCTCGGCCGAGTCATTAAGGATCCGCTCCGCCGCCGCGCTGGCTGAACAACGCCAATCCTTCGAGTGGGTTTGCCTGCGCCCAGATGATGGTCTATTTACCGCGCTGGTCACTCTGGACCGGGTCAACGCCCGCGGCAACTCCTTCGTGCGCATGACGCTTCAACCCATCGTGCAGAAACATGAGCTTGAGGAGCAGCTCCTTAAGTTCAAGCTGGGAATCGAGCGTTCGAATGATGCGGTATTCATGACCGATGTCGCCGGCCAGATAATTTTCGCCAATCCAGCTTTCGAGGCCATTTATGGCTACTCGGCCGAAGAGGCGCTAGGCAACACCCCGCGGATATTGAAGTCTGGCGTTCTCTCAAACGAAGTCTACGAACAGTTTTGGCAGACTTTGCTCAAAAAAGAAGTCGTCGCTGGTGAGATCATCAACCGGACCAAGGATGGCCGGCTGATTTACATTGAAGGAGCAAACAGCCCAATCCTGGACGACAATGGCCAGCTGATCGGCTTCCTGGCCATTCACCGCGATATCACGAGCCGTAAGATATCAGAGCAAGCTCTCGGGGATGCACAACGAGAGTTGGAGAAACGAGTCACGGAGCAAACTGCTTCTCTAGCCGAAGCCAACGAAAGGCTGCAGGAACAATATGACGAACTGAGCCTGATTCGGGCTGATCTTGAGCGCCGCAATCAGGTACTTGAAGCGCTGAATGAGGTAGCTATTCAGGCCGCCGCTTCTCTAGAATTGCGACCCATTTTCGAGAAGTTGATCACCATATCTGGTCAATTGATCGATTGTACCAGCGCCTATGTCTCCCAGATCGATTTGTCGACCCGCACGACCACGGTCATCGCCGAATACTTTGGCCCGGAAGCGTTGGAGATCGAGAAGCGCTCGGATCTGGGCGTCTCGTACGATTTGTTAGATGAATTTGGCACGTCGTCCGAAACGCTGATGGCCCGCGTCGAGCCCTACATCCTGTATGTCGACGACCCAACGCTGTCGGCCGAAGAAAAGGCCCATATGCAAAACTATGGCGCCAAATCAATTCTGGGCATCCCGCTCATAGTCGCGGGCGACCCTGTCGCCGAGGTTGAATTTTGGGACAGTCGTGGCAACAGGATTTTCACCGACGACGAAATTGACCTGGTTCAAACCCTCACCCGTCAAGTTGCAGTACCGATTGAGAACGCGCGCCTTTATGCCCAGGCCCGCCAGGAACTTGAAGAACGACTCCAATTGGAGCGGCAAATCCAAGACTCTTACGAACGTCGTGGCAGACAGGTCCGGCTTTCAACACAAATCAGCCAGGAGATAGTCGGCGCCGCCGATGTCTCCGAACTCTACGGTCGTGTGGTAACCCAGGTCAAAGAGCAGTTTGGCTTCTACCACGTCCAGATTCTACGTTACGATAAGTCAGCAGACGCCGTAATACTCATCGCCGGATACGGTGAAATCGGCGCGGCAATGCGCGAAGACAATCACCAGATGCCCATGGGCGCCGGCCTGATCGGTGCCGCGGCGGCAACCGGAAAATCCGTCTTGCGACCGGATGTCACCGAAGATCCGGATTGGCAACCCAACCCCTTGCTACCAGAAACCAGGGGCGAATTGGCCGTTCCCATCATGATTGGCAATGAGGTTTTGGGCGTCCTGGACGTACAAAGTGATGTTGCCGGAGCTTTGGGTGACGATGACCAATTGGCTATCGAAGGACTCTGCAATCAGATCGCGGTGGCTATCGAGAGTACCCGCTTACGCAACGAATTGCAGGACCAGCTACAGGAACTCAACCAACTGCAGCGTGTCATGAGCCGCGAAGGTTGGCAAAGTTACCGGCAACAACAGCTTAAAGAAACCAAAGGCTATAGCTTCGATCAACTGGCGGTGCGACCGGTCACCTCGGGAGAAGCGAAGTCTGGGACTGACATCCTACGAGATCCCTCCTGGGACTCGTTACCTCTCAGTAAACCGCCGGCTCATACATTGTCAAGGGCGATGTCGGTCCGGGGTGAGATCATCGGCGCCCTGGGTATTCGCGATGATCCGGAGCATCCGCTTTCAGCGGAAGACCAGGAACTGCTGGACTCTATTAGCGTCCAGGTGGCCGAGGCGCTAGAGAGTGCCCGCCTTCTGGAGCAGACGCAGAAGCACGCCGTCGAATTGGAGGCCGTGGCCCAAGTGAGCGCCGCCGCATCGTCAATTCTGGAAACCGATCGCCTACTGCAAACCGTCACTCATCTGACCAAAGATCGCTTCGACATGTATCATGTGTCCATCTTCTTGCTTGAGGAGAGCAAGTTAAGGTTGACGGCCGGCACACTTCTGCCCAAGGGTTCATTGGCCCGCAACGTGTCGCCTGAGATTAACATCCTCGAACAGCAATCGATGGTTGCCCGCGCCGCCCGAGCGAGGCGACCGATAGTGGTCAATGACGTTAGTCTGGAAAGCAGCCTGGTGATCCATCCAACCCTTCCGTTAACGCGTTCGGAACTGGCGATTCCGCTGATCGTCGGCGATCAGGTCCTTGGCGTGCTGGATTTGCAATCGGACAGTCCAAATCGCTTTGCCAAAGATGATGTCCGTATCCACACGACGCTAGCGGCGCAGGTGTCGGTAGCCTTACAGAACGCAATGCTGTATGCTGAGCAATTGGAAACGGCCGACCGCCTGCGCGAAGTCGATCGACTCAAGTCCGAATTCCTGGCCAGCATGAGCCACGAACTGCGCACGCCGCTGAACTCAATTATCGGTTTCGCCGATGTACTGCTGGAAGGTATCGATGGCCCCTTGAACGAGCGGATGAACGAGGATGTGACCCTTATCCGCGACAGCGGCCGCCATCTTCGTTCTCTAATCGGCGAGATGCTTGATATGTCCAAGATTGAAGCCGGCGTCATGGAACTCTACTACGAGCAAATCGATGTTCCTGCTTTGGCCCAGGAAATCCTGGCCAACACGCGGACGCTGGCCAAGGGCAAAGACCTCGACATTCGCCTTGAACTCGATCCGGGTCTACACTTGATCTACGCCGACCGTACCCGGCTGACCCAGATTCTGCTCAATCTCATGGGCAACGCGGTCAAATTTACGGAGAGTGGTTCGATTACCCTCTCCCTAGAGGATCGGGGTGAAAACCTTTTGGCCTCAATCCAGGATACCGGGATTGGCATTCGGCAAGAAGATATCCCCGCCATTTTCGAACAGTTCCGCCAGGTGGACGGCAGCCTGACTCGAAAAGCGGGCGGAACGGGCTTAGGCGTCCCAATCAGCCGCAGTCTGGTCGAGTTGCACGGCGGCGAGATGTGGGTGGAAAGTGAACCGGGTGTAGGCAGTACATTCTTATTCACCATTCCTACGGTCGGGCAAAAAGAATCATAACAGCACTGGGAGATTTATGCCTCAGAGAGTCCTTGTCGTCGAAGACAACGAGTCAAACATGATCCTGATCGCGCGCGTCATCGAAGCCGAAGGCTACGAGCTATTGCGCGCCGAAGATGGGATCATAGCGTTGGATCTACTTGCCAGGGAGAAACCAGATCTCATCCTGCTAGACATCAACATCCCAGGCGTGCACGGCCTGGATTTGGCCGGCCGGCTCAAAGCTGACCACCGGCTGGCAGACGTCCCCCTAGTGGCTACCACCGCCAACGTTTTGCAGGGTGATCGGGAGCGCTGTTTGGAGGCCGGCTGCGACGATTATCTGCCAAAGCCACTAGACATTCGCGAGCTAAGGAAGCTCATGAACCGTTATCTGGCTCCCGATTCCCCCGACTAACGCGCAGGTTGCCCTCTCGCACTAGCCTGCTCGGCTGAGCTCAAACCGGTTATCGAGCGCGGTCCCGCTCAACAGCCTGCTGGTTGACCGATTAATACCCTCGGCTGCCCCTGAACCCGGGTCAGGAAGATCGTGCACTGTTTTTCACCTTTCAAACGTAGCCTGCGCCGCAGTTCGTCGGGATCTATTGGCGAGCCGCGTTTTTTTATGGTTACCCGGCCGATTCCCCGCTCCCGCAGATATGCCCGAAGCCTTTTCAGTTGAAATGGAAAGCCATCATCCACGGCGTAACAGCGGGCGAAAGGGGTTGCTTGCTGCTGTTCGGTCGTGAGATAAGCGATATCCGGGTCGATTTTGGCCGCATTCAGCATACGCCCTAGTTGCTCGACCAGATGGGCCCGGATGATTGCGCCGTCAGGCTCATAAAGATACGCCAACGGCTCGCGTATCGGTATCTCGGCCGGCATGTCGCTGGTCATCGAATGTTCGCCTGGCAAGAGCGTCGCCCGTCTGGCGGCACCGCCCTTTAAGTCACCGAACCACAGCACGGCCTCGCGCACCTCGCCGGCAACTGAGATAAACTCCGCCTCAGCTTCCGCCGGCAACTCCTCATAGGCGACGCCTGGGCTGATCTTGACCGCCTGGTGCGGTACCTTTTCCCGCCAGCCAGCCAGGAATGTGAGCGGCGGCCGGTATTTGTAGACCGAGAAGATGCGCCGGCCATGTTCGTCGCGCCGGCCGGGATCAGCAAACAGGGCCTCGACGGACAGAGCGCTCAACTCAAGCAGGTCGGCCTGCAAGGGCAAAAAGCGCTGCCCGCGACCATAGACCCGTAGATTCTCCTGAGCCATGGCCAGCCGCAACGGGTCCCAATCAACGCCGACCACCTCGGCCACTGTAGCCAGAGCCAGGGCATCACCGCCAATTCCGCAACCCAGATCGGCGATTCGCCTAAGACCGGCCGCGGCGAAACGCCTCATCCGGTAACCTGATACGGTCTCCGAAGACGCCTGCTGTAACGCCTCGCGCGTGAAGTACATCTCGGTCGCCCGGCTGAACTTGCCAGCCGCCCGTCGCCGGAGCAATGCTGTCTCCAGCAACGCATGGGCTCGTTCCGGACCAACTTCACGCGATAGGCGGCCGGCCATATGCAGATGGTTGGCGGCGTTGAGGTCTGATTCGGCCAGGATCGAAAGCTGGGATTGGCCTGCCGGAGTCAGTAGAAAGTAAAACGATTCCAGGTCCACGGTGCTCAGGGCGTATTCGGCTCTAGCTGCGGTAGTGATTCACTACTTCGCCAATCGGCCAGGTCGGTGCTCTCCATCAGCCGGCCGCAAAAAGCCTGATAAGCACAGCGCCGGCACTGAGCCAGGTCATCGGTCAGGGGCAGCATCTCGCCGCCGGCCAACTGCTGTTCAATCTCGGCCGCCAGCTCTCCCAAGAACGCCCAATTCTCTGTGTGCCAGGCCCGGCTATAACTCAGCGAGACGGCGGCCGGCGGATCGGTCACGTACCAGTAGGTCAGGCTAATCGCATCCGGCGAAACCGGATCCCTGGCTTCCGGTGAGACCGGATCCCCAAGCGCAGATGCGCCTTCGGCGGCCAGGGCCAGGTAAACCCGAGTCTGCAAATCGTCACGCAAGGCCGCCGGCGAACGCGGCCGCGACTCGGTTTTCCAATCGTAGATGTGATAACCCTCATCGCCAACTACCAGCAGATCGAAGCGGCCGGTCAAGAAGTGCCGGCCAATTGGCGTGGTGAGACTGAGTTCGGGCAACCGCCGGCCAGCCGGCAGTTCCGGCCCCTGCGATTGGAAGAGCCGCCACCATCCGGCCAACTCAGGCGTTTCCTCGAGGTTCTCGTCTACCGGCAAGCCAAGGAAGTGGCGCTGGAGAAGCTGGTGGAACCGGCGGCCGCGAGCCAGCGCGCCGGCGCTGTCTGCTCCCAGCGGGCCGGCCGGCCACGGCAATCGCAGCTCGTAGCGAAGCTGGTAGCGGCGCCGGCAGGCCACGAAGTCGGCCAATTTCACCCGGCTGAGCGATACTGTCTGCGTCATAAAACAAGTGTAGGCCCAACAATCTGGCAGCGCAAATGCTTTCGCAGCGCCATGAGCCGTTGTCTTGACAGTTGCCAGTCCAAGCCGGACAATCCCGGCAAAAAGGTGTATATAGCCGGCCGGGATCATGAATTGCGCAGCCACTGATCACTGGCCACTAACCACCGATCACTGACCACTTTCTGGAGGAACAATGAACGAGCGTATTGGCTTCATCGGCCTGGGTATCATGGGCAGAGGCATGGCCCACAACTTGTTAAGAGCGGGCTTCCAGGTCGGGGTCTGGAACCGCACGGCAGCGCGGATGGAAGCGTTAGCCGAAGCCGGGGCCCAAACGGCCGCGTCGCCCTCAGAACTGGCCGGCCAAAGCGATATCATCATCACCTGCGTCAGCGATACGCCCGATGTCCAGGCCGTTGTTCTGGGCGACCAGGGCGTCATTCACGGCGTCCGGCCGGGTTGCTTGCTGATCGACATGAGCACCATCAGCCCCCAGGTCACCCGCGAAATCGCGGCTGCGCTATCCGAAAAAGGAGTCCATATGCTGGACGCGCCCATCAGTGGCGGCAGCGAAGGTGCAGCCAATGGCACGCTGAGCATCATGGTTGGCGGCGACGCCGCCCAGTTCGAGCGCGCCATGCCTGCCTTCCAGGCCATGGGCAAGGCCATCACCCACGTTGGCGCCAACGGCGCCGGGCAAACGGTCAAGCTGGTCAATCAGATTCTAGTCGTCGTGACGATGCTGGGCGTCGGCGAAGCGCTGCTCTTTGCCCAGGCCGGCGGATTAGATCTGCAGAAGACGCTGGACGCCGTCAGCCAGGGCGCGGCCGGTAGCTGGATGCTCAGTAACCGCGGGCCACAGGTACTGGAACGGGATTGGCGGCCGGGTTTCACCATCGACTTGCAACAGAAGGATCTGCGCCTGGTACTGGAAGCGGCCGACCAGATGGGCGTGCCAGCCCTGGCCACGGCCACTGTCTTCAATCTCTACCGTTCTTTACAGACACAAGGCCTGGGCGCCGAAGGCAACCACGCCCTGGTCAAAGCGCTAGAGAACTTGGCAGGCGTGCATGTAGGCAAGTAGCAGTGGCAAGTAGCAACAGTTGCTCCACACTGTCCACTGATCACTCGCCACTCTGCACTCTCCTCAATGCGGCAAGATCTGGTCCACGAACAACTTCGTCCGGGCGTGTTGGGGGTTGTCGAACAGTTCGTTCGGCGGTGCGATTTCCACGATTTGGCCATAATCCATGAACATGACCCGATCGGCCGCCGCTTTGCAGAAACCCATCTCGTGAGTGACGACGACCATGGTCATGCCCTCCTTGGCCAGGTCCAGCATCACGTCCAACACTTCCTTGATCATCTCTGGATCCAGGGCGCTCGTCGGCTCGTCGAAAAGCATGATCTTTGGATTCATTGCCAGGGCCCGGGCGATGGCCACTCTTTGCTGCTGTCCACCTGAAAGCTGCCTCGGATAAGAGTCGGCCTTTTCGGGTATGCCTACCCGAGTCAATTGAGCCATGCCCATCTCCTTGGCTTCGTCCTTCTTGCGCTTGCGAACCAGACGTTGTGCGATGGTCACGTTCTCCAGGGCCGTCAGGTGGGGAAACAGGTTAAACTGCTGGAAGACCATGCCCACCTCGGCCCGGACCTTGTTGATGTCGGTGCCTTTGTCTTCGAGTCGGGTGCCGCCTATCACGACAGCTCCGGCCGTAGGCACTTCAAGATGGTTGATACAGCGCAGCACGGTGCTCTTGCCCGAGCCACTGGGTCCGACGATGACGACCACCTCGCCGCGTTTGACATTCAGATCTACGCCCTTGACTGCCTCTATGTTGCCGAAGAATTTGTGCAAATCGTTTATTTGGATGATGTCGTCCATTTGTTTCTTACCTTTCGTCGGTCCTGATCCGATTCTCATACCAGCGCAGCAGTAAGCTCAACAACAGGGTCATGGTCAGGTAGAGAAAGGTCAGGATCAAATAGGACTCGCGGAATCGGAAGCTGGTGCCGGCATACAAACGCGACATTTGCGTAATCTCCCGTACCGCTAGTACCGATAGCAACGAGCTGTCCTTCAGCGTGGCGATGAAATCGTTACCCAATGCAGGCATGATGTTGCGAATCGCCTGAGGGAGAATAATATAGCGCATCGATTGAGCCGCGGTCATGCCCAGTGAACGGGCGGCCTCTGATTGACCCCTGGGAATTGACTCAATGCCAGCCCTGAATATCTCGGCCATGAAGGCGCCATAAATGACGGATAGAGCGATAATGCCCCGGGTGCTGTTAGGAATGGCCCTGTTTTCCATGCCTAGCGCATCGGTGAACGCGGGTACCAGCACGAAGGCGATGGTGAAGATCAGCACCAGCATGGGCACGCCGCGGATAAACTCCACGTAGAAGATGGCCAGGTTGCGGACAACCGTATTCTTGCTCACCCGGCCAATCCCGACGAACAAGCCGATGATCAGAGAGAGCAGGAATGCCACAACCGTGATGTACAGCGTCAGCGAAATGCCCTCGCCGATGAAGGCCAGCAAGTCGCCGTTCAGTAAGTCGCTGATCGAGCCCAATGATCCTTTGATGAACTGAAACGCTTCATTGTATTCGGGATTGAATATGATCAGCAGGGCCATTAAAACAAGGAAGGCTATAATGGCCAATAGCCACCAGGGGAACTGTTTGAAGGCGCCCCCCCGATCCTTTCCGCCGAGTTGCTCTTCTAAAGTCGCCATGGATCCTCCTTTGGTTAGACTTCGAACCGCGCTTACGCCGGTTTGCTTCAGAGGCGGCGGTCTCTGCTGTGGCCAACAATGACCGCCCCGGGCACC
>JBFFWQ010000085.1:0-26341 GCA_041570195.1 Promineifilaceae bacterium (SeqCode)
CAGCGTTGATTTCAACGAAGTTGAATTCAATCAAGTATATGATCCGAGCAGCTCGCTGAAACTGTCGATGGGCCTTCCGCCCGTTGAGACCGCTCGCGGACGTGTTGACCTGATCATGGATGTTGCCAGCGGAAAGGTCGCACCGACCAACGATCCTGCGGAAGAGTTCTTCTACAAGGCTTACAACATCAACTACTGGACCGTTACCCGGGAAGAAGCAGCCTCTTGGTTGAACGACCAGTTCGGAACTAACATTGAGTAAACCTAAGTAACGGTATCTCTTGGCGAGATACATAAGGGAGAGGGGCTCACACCCCTCTCCCAGTTTGAAACTTAAACATGCTTTGGTGCGCGACCTGGGAAATCGCATACCGGTCTACCAGATCGATTAGCAAATCGATTTAGAGAGGAGTAAGGGAATGGCATCGACCGAGAATGTCCTAGAAATCCGGGATCTCGTTAAAGACTTTCCCGGTGTGCGGGCGGTCGACAATGTTAGCTTCGACATTAAGCGTAACACGATCCACTGCCTGGTAGGCGAAAATGGGGCGGGAAAATCCACGCTGATTAAGATTCTGACTGGCGCTTACTCACGAACGAGCGGCACAACATTGTTGAATGGTGAAGAATACACACCAGGCAATCCCAAGGAAGCGCGTGAACTGGGTGTATCTACGCTTTACCAGGAACTCAACGTGGTCGACGAATTGACCGTTGAAGAAAATCTTACCTTAGGAATGGAAGATACGAAGTTCGGCTTTTTGAGGAAGACGGACAAGATCAACAGCATGATCAGTGTGATGAACAGCATCGAGCCATCCATCCATCCTAAGCAGAAAGTTTCCACTCTCAGTGTGGCCCAAAAGCAGATCGTTGAAATTGCCAAGGCCGCGGCCACGGAATCAGATGTCATCATCATGGATGAACCGACAGCGGCGATTACCGAGGGTGAAACTGAACGGCTTTTCAGCATTATTCAGAGACTTCGTGAGCAAAATGTTACCGTCATCTACATCTCACACCGTCTGCGCGAGATTTTTGAAATAGGAGATTACGTAACGGTGCTGCGCGATGGTCAGCATGTCGACACAAAACCGCTCTCCGAAGTTGACGGACGTGCTGATCTAATCAAGATGATGATCGGCCGCACCGTATTTGAACAATATACGCCAAAAGAAGAAGCTGAGAGAGATGTTGTCTTGCAGGTCAAAAATCTGACCAACAATAAGCTAAATGACATCTCCTTCAACGTCCATCAGGGTGAAATTGCTGGTTTTTACGGCCTGGTAGGAGCTGGTAAGACCGAACTCGCCCGCGCCATCTACGGCGCCGACCCATTTAAAGGTGAGGTGCTCCTCAATGGCAGCCAGTTCCAGCATTCGCCTGATAAGGCCATTGCCGCGGGCATCGCCCTTGTACCCGAAGAAAGAAGATCTCAAGGCCTATTTACCATTCTCACTATTCGCAGCAACATACCAGTCATGAATATGGGTAATATCTCCCGCAGCGGCTGGATTAATTCCTCAAAAGAACGGAACGTTGCCCTCGATTACATTGACAAGCTCAATATTGCCACCGACAGTCCTGAAAAAGAAACCTCGAAGCTTTCTGGAGGCAACCAGCAGAAGGTGGTTTTATCAAAGTGTCTATTCGCGGACGCAGATTTATTGATGCTCGACGAGCCGACACGGGGCGTTGATGTCGGTGCCAAGAGCGAGATCTACAACATCATTCGCCAGCTTTCTAACGAAGGAAAATCAATTATGATCTTCACTTCGGAGCTGCCAGAAATCATTAATCTTTGCGATACCATTTATCTTCTCTTTGATGGCGACCTGAAGGCATCCATGGCCAATGGTGATGACGTCGACAGCGAGGAGATCCTCCATATCGTCACGGGAGGAGAAGAATAATGACAACAACAACTCCAGACCAGGTACAAACCAGACGATCAATCGGCTCCAGGATAAGCAATGAGATGCTTATCGTCCTCTTGATGTTTGTGGTCCTGGTGCTCCTTATTATCGCCGCCTGGATATTTGTCCCCGGTTTTGCCCAGGGACAAACCCTCGTCAATCTGGTCACCAACAATTGGTATATCGTCATTCTAGGTATCGGGGTTACGTTTTTGCTAATCACGACGAATTTCGACCTATCGGTGGGTGGCGTCGTTGCCCTGACTGGCGTGCTGGTCGTTTATTTCAGCCAGGCCGCTAATGTGTCACCAAACGCACTGGCTAACGGTCTGGGATTTCCTTATCCCGTCGCGGTTGTCCTTGCGCTTCTTGGCGCGATGAGCATCGGTGCACTGAATGCCTTTTTCGTGGTCCGGCTGAAGGTACCCTCCATTATCGTTACCCTTGGCACCATGATGGTTGCCCGCGGCATTGCCCAGGTCATCACCCAAGGCGCCCAACGTAACACCAGCTTACCTGAGGTATTTGGCGTTATCGGCAATGCCGCTATTTCTGGTACGACCGTCAAATACTCGGTCGTAATAATGCTCACCCTGGTCCTCGTAGCTTTCATCTATGAGCGAAAAACAGTAACCGGTAAGTTCACCTACTTCATCGGCGCCAATTATGATGCTGCACGGCTCTCAGGGATCACGGTCAACCGCCACCTTACCTATCTTTACATCCTGAGTGCGTTGCTGGCTGGTATTACCGGACTTCTGCTGGCATCGGAGTTCAAAGCTGGGGCATCCAGCAGGGCGATGGGCTATGAATTCGACGCGTTGGTGGTCTCGCTCCTAGGCGGGGTCAGCATTGCTGGTGGCTTTGGATCAGTTCTGGGAATGTTGATCGGAGCCCTTATTTTGTCAACCGTGCAGTCGGCCGCCACCGGCCTCTTATTGTCACCAGAATGGAATTTCATACTTAAGGCAGTTGCCGTCTTTCTCGCCATTCTCGCCCAGAGCTATGTTCTGAAGAAAAGGCAAGGTTAAGGAGGAGCCCTATGAATCAACAGACTCCTTCAGAAGGAAATATGAGCATGGAGAACCCAGCACTGCAGCAAACCCGATCGGAAAGAGTGCGTGAGATCGTCAAGCGGTACTACATCTATTTTGTCCTGGCCTTGGTCGTAACTGTCTTCAGCGTGGTTAGACTGGATGAGGTCAATTGGTTTGAGCGAGGACATTTTCTGAATCCCAACAATATCATCAACCTGCTGCGTATTTCGGTGCCGATCATAACCGTTGCCGGCGCTTTCACCTTCCTGATGATCGCCGAAAAAATTGACCTGTCCATTGGCAGCGCCATGAGTTTGAGTGCGGTCGTCTTTGCCTGGTTGATCCTCAATGGCTCGAACCTAATTACGGCGATGATTCTTACCTTAATCGTCGGCGTGCTTCTAGGCGTCATCAACGGCTTCCTGGTGATGAAACTGAATATTACGCCGGTGATCGCCACGTTGATCACCTTGAGCCTTTATAAGGGCATCGCCCTGCTCATCGTGCCTGAAGGCTTTTCATCAATCAGAACCATTGGCGATCAGAAGATGCCCGCCTGGATAAACAACTATGCCCGCGAGGATGTCCTGTTTGGCTTGCCAATGGCCTTTTTTGTGGCCATCGCGGTGATCATCATCCTGGTGGTGCTCCAACGAAAGACGTTGATCGGCAAGTATTCGGCCGCTATTGGCGGCAATCCTGTCGCCGCCGATCTGTCCGGCATCAATCGCATAAGATGGGTCTGGTTTCTGTACATCCTCGTGGCGGTTGGCGCCGCCTTGGCCGGTATTGCCCGGGGCAGCTTCATGTCCATGGGTGATCCGCTCGCGAGCGATGGTATGGAACTCTGGGTGATTATTGCCGTGATGCTGGGCGGCACTAAATTTACGGGCGGTGAAGGGAATGTCGAGAAGACAGTTATCGCCGCGCTGATCATAATCGTGATCACGGTCGGCATGCTGACGGTAATTCCCGCCTATTGGCAGACTTTCGCCTTGGGCACCGTGCTGCTGATCGCCGTGGTCATCAATTACCAGTTGGTTGGCGAAAATTAGATTGCTAGAAATCCGGTTTTTCTATTTGAGAATACTGAAAAACAGTGACTCACAATAACCGGGTTTCCAAGGCATGGAGCAATACATATGCTAAAAATGCCAGTTGGTCTCTACGAAAAAGCGCTCCCCGCCGAACTGTCCTGGGAAGAACGGTTGGCGGCCGCCGGCCGGGCTGGCTATGACTATATCGATATCTCTATCGACGAGAGCGACGAACGCCTGGCTCGGCTTGACTGGACGCCCTCAGAACGCGCGGCGATTCGCCAGGCCATCGCCAACACCGGCGTGCGCATCTCGACCATGTGCCTCAGCACCCATCGAAAATACGCGCTCGGCAGCCGCGATCCACAGCTTCGTAAGCAGGGGCAAGAGATCCTGTACAAAGCCATCGAGCTTGGCGTTGACATTGGGCTGCGGGTGGTGCAGGTGATGGCCTATGACGTCTTCTATGAGGAGAGCGATGAGGAGACCCGAGCGCACTTTCTAGAAGGGCTTGAGCTCGGAACTCGTATGGCCAGCCAGGCCGGGATGATGTTGGGCCTTGAGAACCTGGACACACCCTTTGTGGAGAACGCCAGCCAGGGCCTGGCTGTTATCGATGCCATCGACTCGCCGTGGCTGCGCCTTTATCTGGACATGGGCAATCTTGCCGCGGCTGGCTATTATCCGCCGGACGAGCTACGCCTAACAAAAGGTAAGTTGCTGGGCATCCACGTCAAGGACGCGGCGCCCAAAGTCATCCGTGGCATACCTTTTGGCGAGGGGATCGTACCGTTCCGCGAGACGTTTGCAGCCCTGGCAAAGATCGGATTCTGGGGCATGTTGGCCGTCGAAATGTGGGGCTACATGCATCCGGATGTTGACCCGATTGAGTCGGCCGCGGCCGCCAGGCGTTTTGTGGATGAATTGGTGACCGAGGCCTGGCCGGCAGAGAGCCAAGTCAAGCATCCGGTCGAATTGGCCACGCCACAGCAGTGACGTGCCAACAGGCGAGCACAAGCCACGCGAGGAACATGAATGAACAGCATAGAAGCAGCTACCGGCGCCGGAACTGGCGTGATAACGATACCCGGTGACCGCTACTTCCCAGAAGGCGGTGCCGTCGCGGATGACGGGACGTTTTACGTGGGCAGCCTATTTGAGGGCCAGATAATGAGAGCCCGCCCGGGGGCAGCCCAAATGGAACCGTTCATCGCGCCTGGGACAAACGGCCTGGTCTCCGTGCTGGGACTTTGGGTTGACGATGTCACAAATACCTTGTGGGCCTGCTCTTCGGACGCTGGCAACGGCCGGCTGGCCGGTTCCGCGCCGGTAGGCGTCAAGGCCTTTGATCTGCGGACCGGGGAAACAAAAGGCAGCTACGACTTTCCCGGCGGCGGCTTCGCCAATGACTTGACCTTTGACGGCGATGGCAATCTGTACGTGACTGACTCTTGGACGCCGCGTATCTTGTGCTTGCCGGCCGGAAGCTCAAAGTTGGCAGAATGGATCAATGATCCGCAACTGGGAGCAGAACAATGGAGTCTGAACGGCATTGACTACGACCGTTTCAGGGATGTGATTTATACGGTGAACCAAAGAGCAGGTCAGCTATTCCGAATACCGCTCGAATCAGATGGAAGCGCGGGCTCAGTTACCTTGATCGAAACATCGTTAGAACTGCGCCGCCCAGATGGCCTAAAACTCATCGGCCCTGACACCCTGGCCACCGCCGAAGGCGGCGCAGGCAGCATGGCCGTTATCACCGTGAATGGTGATTCGGCACATGTACGGAGGGTGCCCGCTAGACTTGATGGCGTGACCACTTTTGCACTTTATCAGGGGAGCGCTTGGGTAGTAGAGGGCCAGTCCGATCATTTCTGGGATCCGGCGAATGCCGGACCCAACGCAGACCCGCCGTTTAGGATTGTAAAAGTCTCACTCGACTAAACTTTGGTGACGTGCTAACGGTTCAAGACCTTGTTGGGCGCTAATGCTTGGTCCGCTCTTGTGAAAGATAGTTCGCTGATCGAAAACAGCAACCCCGCACTTTTTGAACCGAAGGAAAACAAACATGAAGAAGATGACCTTCACCCTGTTGTTTGCCGTAATGGTGAGCGCCTGCGGAACCGCTGTTGCCCCCACACCAACGCCCATTCCGCCGACGGCCGTGCCTACCCAAGACCCCAAGGCGCTGGCTGCCGAAATCGATGCTCTGGTGCAGGAAAATTACCAGAATGGCGTTTACGATGGTGCGGTTCTGGTGGCACGCGATGGTCAGGTGATTCTGAGCCAGGGCTATGGCTTCGCCGACCGTGAGAATAAAATCCCAAATACGCCCCAAACCAAATTCCGGATCGCCAGCATCACCAAACAATTCACGGCTATGGCCATCTTGCTGTTGCAGGAGCAGGGTAAACTCAACATTGACGACAGCATCTGCGACTACATCTCCGATTGCCGGGAGGTTCTTGAGCCGGTCAAGATCCGCCACCTGCTCTCGCAGTCGGCCGGCCTTCCCAACAATACCGCGTATTCATTCCCGGGCGACCAGATGGTTTCCGAGTTTGCCACGCTCTTCTTCCCGCCGGGGGAACAGTTCAAGTACCAGGATGTGACCTATGAGTTGGCTGGAAGGATCATTGAAACCGTGTCCGGACAATCCTTTGCAAGTTTCTTGCAGGAGAACATCTTCGAGCCGTTGGGAATGTCGAATAGCGGCGTGGATGGTGACTTGAAACAGACTGACCTGGCCAAGGGTTACTCCGATGCCGAGGGAGATAACGCTTTACAGCAGATCTACACGTTTGCAGCGGGTGCGGTCTATTCCACCGTGGAGGATATGTATCGTTGGGACCAGGCGCTATATCGGGAGGACGAACTCCTGCCGCAGTCGGCGCTCAGTGCCATGTTCACGCCCCAGATGGCGGTCCCTGACGGGGAGTACTATGGCTTTGATGGCAGCACCGGTTGGAGTTATGGCTTCGGCTGGTTCATCGCCCCCGAAGAGTATGGATATGTGCTTCACGGCGGCACGTTACCAGGAAATAGATCAGAGATTCGCCGTTACATTGACGATGAAACCGTCATCATCCTTTTGGCCAACCACGAGGCGGTTGCGCTGTACCCTACTGCTGAAGCGATCGCCGCCAAGCTGTTTGGGGAATGAGCTGGGAACTGGTTTTCGATGGTTTTGGATCAAGTACCCGATTCATAATAGGCTAGAACGATGCCGTCACATGAGAGAGTACGACTCATCAATACTATTCTGAAACTCTACTACGTGGAGCGAGTAACACGGACGGAGATTGCCGATCGCTTGGATCTGTCAACTCCCAAGGTCAATCGCCTTATCCAACAAGCGCGCGAGCTAGGGTATATCAGCTTCGTCATCCGAACACCATATCAACAACTGTTCGATTTGGAAGCTCGCCTCAAAGCCGTTTTTGGACTACAGGAAGCGATCGTCATTCCGACATCAGGGAATACAAGTAGCTCTCTTCTGAGCGCTCTAGGCACCGTGGCGGCCGCGCTTAGCGTTCTCGAACACTTCGACGAGAGCTTTCGAAAGATTCACTAATATTTTGGAGACACATCATGCTATTGGAGCAACTTCGCGAGACAGTTTGGAAATGCAATCTAGAACTACCTAAAAACGATCTGGTCAAGATGACCAGCGGCAATGTAAGCGGGCGTGACCCGGAAACCGGTCTGGTCGTCATCAAGCCGAGCGGCGTAAGCTTTGAGGAATTGACGCCCGAAAACATGGTGGTCGTTGAGATGGACGGCCGGGTGGTTGAAGGTCACCTCAAGCCCTCCACCGATACCGATACGCACTTGTACGTCTACGAGCGCCGGGATGATGTTCTGGGCATTGCTCATACCCACTCGCCTTACGCCAGCAGCTTTGCAGCCCTGGGCCAGTCTATTCCAGCCTGCCTGACGACGTGCGGCATGCTGGGTGGCGAGGTTCCTCTGGGAGGTTACGCGCCCATTGGCGGCGCAGATATCGGCCAGGAGATCATCGATAAGATCGGCCGTGCGCTGGCCATCGTCATGCAGAATCACGGCGTCTTCACCATTGGCTCGTCGCCGCAACAGGCGACAAGGGTCGCGGTCGAGGTCGAGGATATCGCCAAGATCACGCACCTGGCCATGCTGCGCGGGCAGCCCATTGTGCTTTCTGATAGCCAGATCGATTACATGGTGAATCTTTATCGAAATGATTACGGCCAGAGATAACCTGGCAATCGGATAGGGTACGCCTTTAGGTGGTGAAAAATGGACTATCTCGCGGGCATCGACCTGGGCTCGACGACCCTGAAATGTGTGATCTATGATCTCGACGGCAATGTCGTGGCCAGCGGCGCCCGGCCGACCGAGAAGTATAATCCTTACCCCGACCACCCGGACTGGACCGTGTGGAAGCCGGAACAGATCTGGGGCGGGACGGCGGCGGCCGTAAAGGAAGCCGTCGACAAGCTGGACGAACCCGGTCACATCAAAGCCGTGGCCGTGACCGGCATGGGTATGGACGGCGTGCCGGTCGATACGCAGGGTAACTGGCTCTATCCCTTTATCAGCTGGCATGATCCGCGCACCGAACCGCAACTGCGCTGGTGGGAGAGCAATATCGGCGCCGACAAGAGCTTTCGTATTGGCGGAAACACACTCTGGCGCTTCAGCACTGCCCTGCGTCTCTTGTGGATGGCCGAGCATGAGCCCGAGATCCTGGCTCGCACAGATAAATGGCTGCTGATCGAAGATTTTCTGAATTTCATGTTGTGCGGGGTCCGGGCTACCGACCACACCATGGCATCCTGCACGCTTCTTTTCGATCAATCCAGGCGCGATTGGTCGGAAGAAATCCTGTCCCAGGCGGGCATCGAGCGCCGGCTACTGTGCGATGCATATCCTAGCGGCACATTGTTGGGTGAGGTGACGTCCGAGGCGGCCGGGGCGACAGGGTTGCCTGCTGGAACGCCGGTTGTGTTGGGCGGGCACGACTACCTGTGCGGCGCTTTGCCGGTAGGAGCCTTCTCTCCCGGGGTTGTTCTGGACGTGACCGGCACCTGGGAAATCGTTCTAGCCGCGATCCCGGCACCGATCCTCACCTCGGAAGTGCAGAGATTGGGCGTGACAGTCGAAACCCATGTGGCACGCGATGCCTATGCCGTTTGGGGCGGCGCCGTAGCTTCGGACATGCTCGAGTGGTATAGAAAGGAGTATGGCCTCAAGGCCCAGCAACGGGCAATAAAAGAGGGCGGAGAGGATTGGGATTATCTCATGGCAGAAGCCTCCGCTTCGCCAGCCGGCGCGCGGGGAGTCATGTTTCTACCCCATATGTCTGCGGCCGGCTGTCCCGTCGTTGACGCCCGCTCGCTGGGCGCCTTTGTCGGCTTGAGTAACTTTGCCGAAAGCGGTGACATGCTCAGGGCGATCATCGAAGGACTGGATTACCAGGTGCTCGACATTGTGACGGCCTTTAAGAGCGGCCTGGGAATTAATCCTGACCGGCTTGTTGCGGTAGGCGGCGCAACGCGCAATCAATTCTGGATGCAGAACAAGGCCGATATCGTCGGCCTGCCGATCGAAGTGCCAGAGGTGGAAGAAGCGACACCCCTCGGCGCAGCTATCCTAGCCGGCATTGGAATCGGATTGTACCGAGACGAGCAAGAGGCCTTTGAACGGGTTCACAAGCCGGGCGAAACTTATCTGCCGGATCCAAAACTGGCGCCTAAATATGCTGAGTGGTACCAAATCTATAAACAGCTCTATCCAGTTCTGGCGCCGGTCAGCCATCAGCTTTACGAAGAATTCAGATCCTGAGTATCAGAGGCTATTCCATGTACGAGCCGGAACATTTCCTACCTGCCCAAAATCGGCTGGGAGAAACCCCGATCTGGGCACCGGAAGAGAAAGCTTTCTATTGGGTTGATTGGGGCGGCCGGCCGACTTGTCGGTTCGAGCTGGCAACGGGTAAATTCACCACGTTTAAGGTAAACCTACCCGTGACAGCGCTGGCGCGCCGGACTTCGGGAGAATGGATCGCTGTCGCCCAGAGTGGGTTATTTGAGTGGGATCCATCAACCAATGGGTATAGTCAACTCGTTGGACCGCCAGAGCCGGGTAATCTGGATATTAGTTATAACGATTGCGCGGTGGATCGGCAGGGTCGTTTACTGGTTGGCACGGTAAATATGCAAGACCCCTTTGCCCCTGAAGGTTCGCTGTATCGCCTGGACGCCGATGGTACGCTCCATATGTTGGATACAGGCTATGCGACGGCCAACGGCATCGGGGTCAGCCCAGACGGCCGGACGGTGTATGTGACAGACATGCGCCATAACCAGATCATCGTGGTCGACTATGACACGAGTCAGGGGACGGTCAGCAATCGGCGTCTTTTTGCGCGTGTGCCGGCCGAAGATGGGATGCCCGATGGACTCATCGTGGACGCAGATGGTTTTGTCTGGAGCGGGCACTGGGCCGGGTGGAGACTAACGCGCTACGATCCTGATGGCAAAATCGAGCGCCAGGTCCGTTTTCCGGTCCAGCATGTCATCTCTTTCGCATTTGGCGGCAAGGATCTGGACGAGCTTTTTGTCACGACGGCCTGGTGGGGCTTCAGTGACGAAGAGCGGAAAGGTCAGCCACAGGCTGGTGACATATTCCGAGTTGAGACAGGCGTCAAAGGACTGGTTGAACCCGCGTTTGCGGGATAAGTTCTGCTCCAGGCTCGAGTATGGAGGCTAATCGTGAGCAAGTATCTCTTGGGCATCGACAACGGCAGCACAGTTTCGAAGGCTGCCCTCTTTGATCTGAAGGGGAGAGAGATTACGGTTGCCAGCTGCGCTGCGGATACTGAATATCCACATCCAGGGTGGACCGAGCGTGGCATGGAGATGTTGTGGCGCAGTACGGCCACTGCCATCCGCGAAGCGCTTGATAGGTCAGGCGCCCGGCCGGAAGAGATCGCCGGCGTTGGCAACACCGGGCATGGCAACGGCGTCTATCTGCTCGACAAGCAAGGCCAGCCACTGCGAAACGGCATCCAGTCGATGGATTCGCGCGCCGCGGATGTGTTGACCGGATGGAATCTACAGGATCTTCATGCGCGGGTTTTCCCGTTCACGATCCAGTCCTTTTGGCCGGCGCAGCCTAACGCGCTACTCGTCTGGCTCAAGAAGAATGAGCCCCGGAATTACGAACGCATCGGCGCCATCTTAATGGTCAAGGATTACATCAAGTACCGCCTGACGGGCGAGATCACCACCGACTACACCGACATGAGCGCTACCAGCCTGATGGACGTTCGTAACAGATGCTACTCGCGCGAGCTGATGGCGTTATACGATCTCGCCGAAGTATATGAAGCTCTGCCGCCGCTAAAACATGGCAGCGAGGTAATCGGCCAGGTGACGCCTGCCGCGGCCGAGGAAACCGGGTTGGCGGCCGGAACGCCTGTGGTAGGGGGTTTGTTTGACGTCGACGCCAGCGCGATCGGCTCTGGCGTCATCAATGCTGATCAGGCATGCTTAGTCATGGGCAGTTGGAGCATCAACGAGGTTATCACCAAGAAGCCTATAGTCGACCCTAGCCTGTTCATGACGACCATATTTGCTGCGTCCGATCTGTTCCTCACCATTGAAGGCAGCGCGACCTCGGCCACTAATCTGGAATGGTTTGTAAAGCAATGTTGCGGCGATGAGCGGGCTGAAGCCAAACGGCGGGGAATCTCGGTCTATGAGGTTTGCAATGAAGAGGTGGCCAGTATACCGGTAACAGACAGTAACATCATTTTCCACCCGTTCTTGTATGGTTCGAACGTGCAGTCCACCGCGCGCGCGGGATTCTATGGTGTGGCCGGCTGGCACACCCGCGCCCATTTGCTGCGCGCGCTTTACGAAGGGGTTGTGTTCGGCCACCTGAGCCATGTCGAAAGACTGCGCGCGGCTGGCGCTCAATTCAACGGCGCGCGCCTAGCCGGCGGCGGCTCGCGAAGCGCCGTTTGGTCACAGATGTTTGCCGACACGATTCAGGTGCCCATGGAAGTGCCGGACGGAAATGAGCTGGGAGCACGCGGCGTGGCCCTGTCGGCCGGCATTGGCGCAGGCATCTACCACGATTATGAAGAAGCTGTCCGGGAAGCTGTGTCGGTCGTCCGCGTTCATGAGCCGATCCCAGACAACACACCTCTTTACCTGGCCCGCTATGCCGAATACCGACGACTGGCAGGCGCGATGCAGGAGCCGTGGGAAGCGCTGAGCAAGCTCGGCTGATTCTGAATGAGGCCAGAGGAGATGGGTATATGGCTGAGATGACCTCAGAAGAGCGCATGACGCGCGTATTGCAGCTGAAGGAGCCGGATCGCGTACCACATTTCGAATGGCTGGTGGATCGTCGGGTGAGAGAGGCCCTGTGCCCGGAATGCAAGACGGCTCATGACTTTGCCGAGCGAACGGGCGATGCTATCATCGTCGATCCGATCTACCAGAAAGAAAGGGTGGGGACAAACCGCTGGCGCAGCGAGTGGGGTTTCATCACCCAGGATACCGACGAGGAACATGGCATCGAAGTAGAATCACCCATCAAGACGATGGCTGACTTTGAACGCTATGAAGCGCCGGATCCGCTAGCCCCTGGTCGGTTTGTGGCCATAGAGGCCGCTGTAAAGAAATACGATGGGCGCAAGGCCGTCATCGTTCACCTGAACGACATCTTCTCGCTGCCCCGCTATCTCATGGGCATGCAAGAGTTGCTAATGGCAATTGTGCTCGAGCCCGAATTGGTGAAGGCGCTGGTCGATATGTCGGTGACGATCAACCTTCAACTGGCGAAAGAAGTTGCCGCCCGGGGGGTTAAGATCGTGTATACCGGCGATGATATCGCCTACAGCAAAGGGCCACTCATGTCGCCGAAACACTTTCGCGAGCTTTTCTATCCCGGCTTTCTCCGCGTTATTCAGGGTTTTAAGGAACTTGACCTGTTGGTCATTAAACATACGGACGGTAATTTGTGGCCAATCATGGACATGATCATCGATTCAGGCATCGATTGCCTTGATCCCATCGACCCGATAGCGGGCATGGATCTGGGAGAGGTGAAGGAGAAATATGGTCACCGGGTGGCGTTGAAGGGCAACGTCGATTGCGCTGAACTCATGACCTTTGGTACGCCAGAAGAAGTGATCGAAGCAACCAAAATGGCACTAAGTCAAGGTATGCCCGGCGGCGGCTATATTCTTTCTTCCAGCAACTCCATTCACTCGTCTATCAAGCCGGAGAATTATGCCGCCATGTTGCAGACACTGAACGAATACGGCCGGTATCCGTAGAGCAGCTCAGTGAAGAAAGATAGAGCAGGAATGATGAAGGCCGTACAGAACTATCCAGATGGCGAACCGGGCGTCAGTGATCTTGAGAATCGACTGATGACCCGGTGAACGCTACCATTTGTACAGCATAGGACAGTTGCCGATAGGAGGTAATAGTATGAAAGCAGTGATGCTGACCGGCGCGGGGGGCACCGATATGTTGAAACTCATGGAGGTTCCTGATCCGGAAATAGATGAGCCCCAAGATGTATTGGTGCACCTTCATGCGGCGGGACTTAATCCGGTTGATTACAAGCTTCGCCGGAAGGGTGGCTTCTACCCCAACCGGCTACCCCTCATTTTAGGCTGCGATGGCGCCGGCGTTGTGGAAGCCATTGGCCCAGAAGTGACCAAGTTCAATGTTGGAGATGAAGTCTTCTTCTTTAATGGGGGAATGGGTGGGGATGACCAGGGCAACTATGCCGAACTGACCGCTATTCACCAGGATTATCTGGCCGCAAAACCCGAGCGCGTTAGCATGGTAGAAGCGGCTTCCGTGCCTTTGGTGTGGCTGACGGCCTGGGAAGCCTTGTTTGATCGCGCTTCGTTGCAGGCCGGCGACACGGTTCTGATCCATGGCGGGGCCGGTGGCGTGGGCTATATCGCACTGCAAATCGCGAAGCAGGCCGGGGCGACAGTGTACACGACAATTAGCAGCTCGGAGAAAGCCGCATTTGCCAAGGCATGCGGTTCCGATTACTGCATTAACTACAAGGAAGAGGATTTCGTCGAAATAGTGATGAAGCTGACTGACGGCCGGGGCGTGGATGTGGTCTTCGATGTGGTTGGCGGGCAGGTGTTCGCTGATTCGTTCGCGGCGGCGAGGATCTTTGGCCATGTGGTGACGCTGGACGAGATCAACTTCACCAAGGAAGAGGCCGGCGCTGCCAAGCTACGCAACCTGAGTTTGAGCTACGAACTCATGTTGACGCCCATGCATTTCAAGATGCACGACGCCAGGGTACGGCAGACGGAGATGCTGAATGAAGCTGCCCGGATGATAGATGCCGGCCAGATAAAGCCCCATGTCACCAATGTCTTCTCGCTGGAGGAAGTCGACAAAGCACACAATGTTGTCGAGGATGGACACTCTATCGGCAAGACGGTCATCAAAATCGTCTAGTAGAGGAAGGCCAAGATGGTAAATTCGGGAAAAGTACGCTTGAATCGAATGTTTAACACGTCCGGCAAATGCCTAGACGTAGCCGTTGATCATGGGATCTTCAATGAGTATCGTTTTCTAGATGGCCTGGAAGACATGCCCAGGGTCATCGGCCAACTGGTCGAGGCCGGGCCAGACGCCATCCAGATGAACTATGGCCAGGCCGAGATCCTGCAGAACATCCCCGGCAAGAACAAGCCGGCCCTGGTGTTGCGCGTTGACGCTGGCAACCCTTATAACCCCATAACGCACAAAGTCATGTTCAACATCCTGCAGGACGAGAACAACCCCATCTTGGGCGCCTTGCGTATGGATGCGGCTTGCGTCGTCTGCAATCTGCTTCTGCTGCCCGGTGAACCCGATCTGCACCGCCAGACGGTAAGAAACATTGGGCTATTGCGCACCGAGTGCGACAAATATGGTATGCCCATGATGATCGAGCCGCTGGTGATGCAGCGTAACGTAGAAGGCGGCGGGTACCAGGTGGACGGTAACATCGAGTTAATCGTGCCCCTGGTACGCCAGGCGCGGGAATTGGGCGCCGATGTCATCAAGGCCGATCCCTCGGACAACCCCGAGGACTATCACCAAGTGATTGAGGCAGCCCGTTGCCCGGTGTTGGTGCGAGGTGGCGGCAAAGCAGATTTGAAGTCCGTCTTAGAAAAGAGCTACGCGTTCCTGCAGCAAGGAGCCATGGGCCTGGTCTATGGCCGCAACATATACCAGCATCCCAGTCCAACCCTGATCACGAGGGCTTTTATGGCCATGATTCATGAGGATGCTACGGTTGAAGAAGCCTGGGATGTATACCAGAGCGGAAGAGGTTCTTGAGGAGACCTGGGAATTAGGGGTTGAGGACGCTGGCCAGTTGGCCACTTGCGAGCAGGTCTAGCAGGCCGTCTAGATCGGGTACGACCTGGTCGGCCGTCACTTTGACGACCCAGTTGTGTTTGAGTTCGGTCACGGCGATGATGTATTTGTTGGCGTTATAGGCCGTCCACATCTCAATGGCTGTGCCCATACTGGCCATGGGCAAGTAGGCGATCACCACATCAGCTTGGCCGGCAAGAGTGGTCAGGGACTCGAAAGTCTCGCGCACCCGGTCCATTTCATAGTTGACGCTTTCTGGGTGCAGGGCGTAGGGGTCGCTAACAATTACCTCGGGATAGTAAGTTTCGAGCGCGTCTGTGATTCGCTGGCGGTAGTCCTGGGCGCCAATCAGGTGGTCAGAACGGGAGCCCTGCATGATGCCGGCAATGAAGACGTGCGGTCTCTGGCCGCCGGCCGAGGGAGGGAATAGACGGACGTCGTCGCCGTCTTCTAGCTGGGTGCTCTCCGCAGCGGCCTGGCCGTTGACTGCCAAGCCGTTCACCAGAGCATGGTCGACTTCCAGGGCGTCAAGCAGATCGCCGGCCGTCGCTCCAGCGGGCAACGTCATGGCGAATGGGTGGTGCGGCGCGCCCTCGGCCGAACCCGGCCGGCGCCGGCGCAGCACTCCATATAACTTCACGTGAACTTGCATGGTGATAAGTGAATTGGATCGTGGGCTAGGCGTCCCCGTTGAGGATCGGCCGAATACCCTGGTAGATACGCCGGCCGGAGAGCGTTTTTAATACCACGGCCGGATCGCGGTTGGTTCTTTCGGCCAATTCGCGAGCGGACATAGGCTTGTTGGCGTTGGATAGCAAGACGTAGAAGACAGCATCCACCAGCGAAGACTGTTGGGCGAAGTCGTCCGGCAATTGGCCGAAATAAGTCTGCAGAGCGTATTGGAAACCGTCTACCTGGCGAACTTCACCCGTGTCGGGGTCCACAAGGTCGACATTCTCAACACCCAACTCCAGGCTGCTTTCGTCGCCAATCTCCAGGCGACTGAAGAGGTAGGTCTTTAAGTCCAAGTCGGATTGATTCCACCACTCGTAGTCGATGTGGAATTTAGTATCCAGAGTAGGACGTTTCAAGTGAGACGCACTTAGTTTTGGACGGGGCCTACTCACATTCTCTCCTTGAAGAATCGCCTTCAGTCACCGGCCGTCTGCGTGGCTGTCCGCGCGGCCGTCCACGGTCAACTATCTGGCCCGGCTCTTATCATAATGCCAGTAGTGGTCACCCACTGGCTGGAAAGCCGGGTTCTTGATCAACTCGGCGAACAATGGGCCTGGCGGCAGGCGCCTGACCATATTGATGGCGCTGTACAGCGTCTTGGTGTGGACCGTTTCTTGAGGATTCAGTTTAGCCAATTTAGGGAAGATGCCAACCAACAGGGAACTGAGCGAACGTTGATTGGCCTCAAAACGACGAGCCAGGGCATCCAAGGCAGTAACATAATCTGTGCCGACGATCAGCAGTTCGTCGTAGCCGCAGCCCACACTACGGCGCTCCAATTCAAAGTCAATCTGATTATCGACGATCGAGGCCAGACGCACCCATTCGCGCTTTGCCCGACGCCGGTCGAAATCTATCAAGACCACGCCTGCATCGGCTCCCGGTTTGAGTGTGATGAAGCCACCCACGGGCAACTTGTTCTTCTGGTACCATTCCTTGAGGCCGAAAACGTACCGATGTTCCTTCACGACCCAGGCCACGATCTCTTCGCCGTCCGACTCGTCTACGAAGACGATCCGCTGGCGCGGCGATGTTCCGGTTGGAAAGAGCGGCGAGGTGCGCGCGCTGAGCGGCAGTGTTCCAGCCCACCGATGCGGGTAGGTAAGTGACAGTATTGCCGGCTGGGCCACCGTCTCAGGAGCTAGATCTGACCATTCGTCGTCCAATTCGCGTTCGAGAAGTAGCAATTGTGGGCTCAGCAGCGCCCGGTCAAATGACATAGATGAATAGCGCAAGCGTTCGGGCACGACGCGCACAGCATCCGGCTCCAAACGATGCAAGAACCACTCAATACGCCCTGGCGGCCCGACTTCGTCGAAACGCTCATCGGCCAACAATGCATAATCCAGAGAATAGTGGCGAACTTCAGTGGCCAGGCCGGCATCCATGTCCAGGTCCCGCATGATGTCGTCTGTAGACATGGGTCCGCCTTCGTTGACCTCCAGAATTGCTTCGGCCAGGTGCAAATGGCCGATATTTACTTCGGCCATCAGGCCACGAACGAACCACGAGTCTCCCAGCAGGATAAACTCATCGCGTTCTTCGAGCGCGCGCACGGTCGTCTTGGCCACGATGGAGCCAAAACGCGTATAAAGATCCTCCAAGTCAATATCGACAAAGGGATCAAATTCCTCGCCGTCGTTCAGATTAAGTTGGTGTTCACCGGGCAGATTAGAGGCAAATTCGCGCACTCTGGCCCCGATTTCGACGGCAATGACATCGTAATGACCGTACCTGGGGTCATAGCCCTGGCGGGACGACTTGACCGAGCCAAAAGCATATTTCATGGCCGGAAAAACCAACTCCTGGTCAACCTCGAATGCGCTTTTCGGTTGGTAAATCGTCCGGCCGCTCAGCAGCTGCTTGATTTGGCTGTTTTCTTCAGCAACCCGGTGAGCAATGATTACCCGGGCCAAGTCCTCGGCCGTTTGCGGCAATTGGGCTTCCAGAAAGTGGTTATAAAGTTGTTCAATGTCTGACTCAGAGACGGTAAACTCGCTTGCCCAGAATTCGTGACTCTGAGCCTGCAACTGATTCAAAGTGTTCTCCTCATGCCAAAGGGCGCAGCTTATGGCGTTGTTTCGCCGTACGGATGTGACCGCTCATGGCCCAGATTGACTTCAATGTTAAGCGACAGCTATTGAACACTCCCACCTTCGGTCGACGTCGTGGGTGTTTCATCTGGGGTCTGGTCACAACCACGAAATTATACCAGGCAAGAACAGCACTGCAACGTTGCCCAGATAGGACATCGTTGGCGTCGCTACTCTGGGAAATGATGGCCGCGAGCGATTATCGCTCTGTTTCGGCTGGCGTCGGCAGCACGGCGGCGATCAAATCACTCTCTAGCCACTGCAATCCGTTAACGGCTACGTTGCCAACACGCAAATCCCAGTGCAGGTGCGGGCCGCTCGAAAGGCCGGTGGATCCACCTTCGGCTATCAATTGCCCGGACGTTATTATCTGGCCAAAGTCGACGTGCACCTTGGACAGGTGATAGTAGCCGGTCATCACACCCAGGCCGTGGTCGAGGATCAAGGCGTTGCCCTGGATATTGAGCGTGTCGCTGAAGACGACGGCGCCGGCGGCCGGGGCATAGATGGGCGTGCCAACCGGTCCGGCATAATCAACGCCGGTATGGAATATCTCGATCGGGCCTTGATTATAGGAGCGGGCGTCGCCGTAGCCGGCCGTGATAAGCGTATCCCTGATGGGTTCCTGGAAGGTTCCTGACCAGCCGGCCGGTTCGCTAAACCCTTCGTAAATAGCGGCCAGGATCGCCTCATCGGCGGCTCGTATTTCGGGCGCCAGAAGAGGGCTCAATGCTTCGGGGAGCGTGATCAGCTGGGTGCCATAACCGCCAGATTGAACCAGTACGTCTTGCGTATAGGGCTGTTCAGCCAAGCCGCTGATTTCCAGGCGGTAACGGCCCGGCTCGGCAAAGGCGTCCAGGGCGATGAGGGCCAGGTAACCCTGGTCGACGGGGGCGAAGCGTAACAACTGTTCGCCGAAGCGGCCGGCCGGTTGACCTGTATCCGAGCCAGCCATGTATAGGGCGGCCGTTTGGCCTTGAATCATGGGCACGGGGGAAAGATGGACCTGACGCCAGGCGCCGTTCAGATGCTGGTAGGTTCCCGGACCTGGCAGGCGCAGGCGTTGACCCGGGTATAGATAGAACGGATAGGTCACGTCGTTGGCGGCCGCGATCTCAGCCGGCGTGAGGTTGTGAGCAGCGGCGATGCCCAGCAGTGTTTCGCCCGGCCGCACCAGGTGAGGCTCGCCGGTTACTGGATTTGCGGTGCCAGTGCCGGTGCGACTCATGATGGTTAGCGGCAATCCGGCGACGAGGCTATCGGGGTTGACCAGCTGATTCTGAGCGGCGATGGCCTCCGGGGTGGTATCGTAGCCGGCGGCTAGGCCGGGCAAAGTGTCGCCGACTTGCAAGACATGAACGACGGCCACCATGTCGCCGCCCCCGCCTGGGATGAGCAATTCCTGGCCGACGAAGACCAACGACGGATCGGCGATGTCGTTGAGCTGCTGCAATATCTCGACCGTCGTTTCGTAAGTCTGGGCGATGCTGAACAAGGTCTCGCCTTCCTGGACGACGTGAACAAGCGGGATATCGGCCTGGCCGGCCGGCTCAGTCGCGGCTGGCGTTGGCGTAGGTTCTTCAGACTGCGCCTCAACCGGCCGGATACTGAGCACCAGGACGGGCGCGATAGACAGCAGCGTGACCAGGCCAACAAGCAAGAAGCGGCGCGGTAGGAAGGAGACTGCTGATCGTCGTGAGCGGTTCATGGTGGATGCTGGCGCCGCAATGTAAGGTTAGCTCGTTTCGACGAAACGCAGGCGGTCGCCGACGCTGACTTGCTGCAAGATGGTCGGGTCGGCCTCGACGGCATAGCGGGCCGGGGATTGGGGCAGGTAGGACGGCCGCCAGGGGCGAGCGAGCGTCGTGTCGACCACTTCGCCGGCATCGTTGACCCAGATCACGCCCAGGTCGATGAAGGTGAAAAGCATGGTGATGCCGGCATTGACCCGGCTGTCCTCTTTCTCGACCAGGATCAGGCCTTCACCGGGCGCTAGTGAGCGGCGGAAGGTAAGACCGCGCAGGCGGCTGCCGAAAGTATTACACCAGCGGGCCCGTTCGAGCAGCACTCGGCCGCTCTCTTCATCTAATACCTGACAGTAGTCGGTGGTAATCACGCCGGGGAGTATAGTGAGAAGGGGAACCGGCGGCAAGCAGGCCTGCCCCGATTCATCCATCTGTTTGAGCTGTCCTCCGACGGACCAGCGCCTCATAAATGGCCTGGGATTCCGTGAAGTGGAATTCGGCCGGCCTCTGCCAGAACTCATCCAACTGGCGGTTGCCTGTCTGCTGCTCGTATACCAGCGCCTGAAGGTAGAGATCAAGCTTGTCGGCGTCACCTACCAAACGGGACTCGGTTGTCTCGCATTCGTGCAGTTCGTGCCAGGCAACTAGTAGTTCGTCCCCGCCGGCCGTGTCGCCCAGTATGCTTTCCATGACCTGGTCTTCTACCCGGGGTTTCACGCCTTCGGGCATCAGGCGCCAGGCCGGGCTAGGAATATCGCTGGTCAGGCTTTCAGGCAAATCGTGCAATACAGCCATTGTCAACGCCTTGCCTACGTCCACTGGCTGGCCGACCAGCGGCGCCAGTATAAGTGCAGTATAGGCCACACCGTAGCTATGGGCGGCCACATTCTCGGCATTGGCCACGCCGCGCTGGCCCCAACCGGTTCGGGTCGTTTGTTTCAGCTGATTGCCATGCATTAGAGTGCTTAAGGTCGTTTCAATTCTCATGGTTTTGTGATCTATTTAAGAGAAAACACTTGCTCGATCTGTTAGGCTGGTTATACTATGTTACCAGGTTTGTTCTTTGTCTGGCGACTTGCATCAAACCCAACATCTTGCACGAAGTCACAGTCGCAAGAACACCTTCTGACCCAGATCGTGATCAACACAGGCTATCTCCCTCCAAAAGATGGCCTTAGGGTCAAGACAGAGGCCGCCGGCTAGGCTGCTCCGGGAAGAGTGGTCGGTACTGAGAGGTAAGGAGGTGAACGTCCGAGAGTTAAATCAACCGTAGTTCCGCACACCAATGTTCCTTGTGTATCTCATTCCTTGAAGGAGGATCAGTAATGAAGAAGACTTTTGTACTTGTTAGCGTTCTCTTGCTTTTCGCATTCGTCTTGGCCGCTTGCGGCGGTGATGAGGGCGAAACCGTTGAGGTAGAGGTTACCCGAATCGTCGAAGTCGAGGTGACGCCTGAAGGTGGCGCTGCCGCGGCACCGGTGGCCACCGGCGGCACGCTTGATACCATCCGCGAACGCGGCGTCCTGATCTGCGCCAACAACGCCAATCTGCCCGGATTCGGTTTCCTTGAAGAAGATGGGTCTTTCAGTGGCTTCGACTGGGACTACTGCCGGGCGGTTGCCGTTGCGGCCCTGGGTGACGCTAATCTTGTTGAGGGACGTCCTACGACCGCGACCGAACGTTTCCCGGTCTTGCAGTCTGGTGAGGCCGACGTGCTCATCCGTAACACCACCTATACCACCAACCGTGACACGGCACTCGGCTTTGACTTCACCACCACCACGTTCTACGATGGTCAAGGCATGATGGTACGCAGAGACTCTGGCATCACCGAGCTCGAGGGCTTAGAAGGCGGTACTGTATGCGTACAGCAGGGCACGACCACCGAAGAGAACCTGGCCGACCAATTCCGCTTGCTGGGCATCAATTCCGAGTCGGTTGTCTTCCCCGACGCTAACTCCACCCGTGAGGCCTACGATGAAGGCCGTTGCGACGGCTTCACGACAGACAAATCTGGCCTGATTGCCAGCCAAACCCAGTTGACCGTCCCCGAAGATCACGTCATCTTGGAAGCAACCATGTCCAAGGAACCCTTGGGGCCGCTCACCCGGCATGGTGACAACGCTTGGCAGGACATCGTCATGTGGACCGTCAACTGCACCATCCAGGCTGAAGAGCTGGGCATCACCTCTGAGAACATCGACGAGTTCATGTCCAGTGACGACCCGTTTGTCCTCGGTGTGCTTGGCGTGGAAGGTAGCATTGGTACGGATATGGGTATAGACAATGACTTCTGTGCTGAGATTATCAGGCAGGTCGGCAACTATGAGGAGATTTACAATCGCAACCTGGGTCCAGATACGCCCTATAATGTGCCGCGCGGTTTGAATTCTCTCTACACTGAAGGCGGCCTGCTGTACTCGCCTCCGATGAAATAATCGCTGTGGGCTGTTTTTGAGCCGGTTCATCTTCCCGGCAACGGCAAAGCTCGAAAAGCGGTAGCTTAGAGAGTCGTTTCCGGGAAGATTGACCCTCTGAAACTTGGCCGCATGTTTTCAGTTGTCAATACGGCCCGATCTTGCTGGGCCGTATTGACAAGATGGCACTGGTGCGTGTCGCCGGTGAGTGACCTTGTTGAGTCTAGGAGCCGCAAACGTTCTTAGCTCGACAAGTAGGAGGAAATAGAATGGCCCAGATTGCCGAACCCCCACAAACCGAACTGCAGGCCCAACAGTCCGTGCCTCCCTGGCGCGATATCCGGATCCTAGGAGTCATTGGCCAGATTGCCTTTATCATCGCGGTGGCTCTGGTTCTTCGCTACCTCTTTGGCAATTTTGAGGACAATGTGGATAAACTCGGCGAATCGCAGTTCATCTGCCGTGACGACGGTACCTTCAGCTATCTATGTGCCCTTGATTTCATGTCCGACGAGGCAGGCTTCGATATCGGCGACACAGTTCTGGAGTACGTCAATTCCGATTCTTATTGGTTCGCATTTCTAAACGGTATAGTGAATCTGCTCAAGGTCGGTTTGATGGCGGTCGTGCTGACCACTTTCGTGGGTCTTTTTGTAGGCATCGCCCGCTTATCTAAGAACTGGTTGGTGAACAACCTGGCCCTGGCCTATATCGAGCTGTTCCGTAATACGCCGATACTTCTGCAGCTCTTCTTCATCTACTTCACGGTCATTCTTACCTTACCCGCGGTGCGCGAGGCAAGCCAGTTCCTGGGTCTGCCCATCTACCTCACCAATCGCGGTTTGTTCGTCCCTTCGGCCCAGTTGACGTCGTCAGCGGCCATCTGGCTGGCTTTCCTCATCCTGGGCATCATCCAATTCCAGGTGATGTGGATCTTGCTGGGGCGTCGCGAGGAAAAGACCGGGCGCAGTAGCAACCGCTGGTTCTGGGGCATCGTTTCCCTCTTGATTATCGTCGGCATTGGCTGGTTTGTCGCCGGCGCTGTGTCCGATACCCAGGGCATGTTGACCCCGGCAGCGAGCCGCATTCGTGAAATTGACGATATGGAGAGGGTATGGGAGAGTCGGACCGGCCTGAATTTCCTTTCGGATATAGACACCCTGTCCGAGGAGGAGTTGGCCGCCGCGACATTTCAACTCTGCGTCCTGCGCGACTCGAATTCGGAAACCAATTTGACCCGCCACCTGCGAAGGATAGGTATTCCTTATGAGGTGACCCGTTTTGATCGTATCGGCCAGGCCACAGAAGCATATAACGAGGGAAGCTGCGAAGCCATCGCGGCATCGAAAGCGGTGCTTGCTTCAGAGCGATCAACCCTGGAAAACGCCAACGCGCACACGATTGTTGACGTCGGCGAAAATCCGATCGTCTGGAGTATGCCGACGCTAGAAGGATTAAATCTCGCCGGCGGAAGCCAGCTCAAGCCGGAATTCACAGCGCTGCTCATCGGCCTGACGCTCTTCTATGGGGCCACCATGGCCGAGATCGTCCGGGCCGGCATTCAATCGGTCACCAGGGGACAATATGATGCGGCGCGCGCGCTGGGTCTCAACAACAACCAGCGTTTGCGGCTAGTCGTGTTGCCGCAGGCGCTCAAGGTGATCATCCCCCCGCTCATCGGCATCTATTTGAGCCTGATGAAAGATACCAGCCTGGGCATCGCCGTTGGATTCCCAGAAATGTTCGCAGTTTCCAATACGATCATCAACCAATCGGGTCGGGCTCTGCAACTGTTTGTACTGATGATGTTGGTCTATTTGACAATTAGCCTGGTCTTCTCGTTGATACTGAATTGGTACAACGAGCGGGCCAAGCTGGTGGAGAGGTAGTCATGGCTGCGATAAGCGAATCATTAACGCAACGACTTCAGAGTACAGTAGACCGGCGATTCAACTGGGGCTTCTGGTTTCAGGACAATTTTCGAGCATCGTGGCTACTGACGGCTTGGGTGATCGTCCTGACCTTAGCAACTCTGGGACTTACCATCCGGCAAATGGGTCAATACCCGATGGCGACGACGATCACGCTCGTTGTCTGGCTAATCGGAATTGTGCTGGCGGGATTGGAAGGTTTGCATATTCGATATTCCCGCCTGGGCAGATGGTTGAAAACCAACTTATTGAGCTCGGTATCCAATGCCTTGCTCACTTTGCTCCTGGTGCTGGCGCTCATCGCCCTGGTTGACAGCATTTTGCAGTGGGCAGTGGTCAATGCTACATTCGACCCGGAACTCACTGAACCGCAGTATCGCAATCCTGACGGCGCGACATGGGGCGTTATTGTTGGCGCGTGGGACTTGCTGATGGTCGGCCGCTTCCCTCGTGAGGAAATGTCACGTGTCACGGGCGTTGTGGGTTTCTTCGCCGTCATGGCGGTTGTCACTTTTGCAGCCAACAAGACAGGTCTTTGGGATCGGGTCAAGCCTGTGGGGCAAATCCTCACCGCTCTTTGGGTGCTTTCGCCCGTCGTCGTCTACATATTATTGGCTGGGGTACCAATCGTTGAAGACCAGTTGCTCAACCCGGTCACACTGATTGTTGGCGAAATCCTGGTTCTAGGAACCTTTGCCCTTCTTTGGTGGCAACGGGTGATCCGCTTTAGCTGGCCGACCCTGATTGGCTGGGCAGTGGCTTGGCCGGTCTTCTATGTGGCCTGGCGACTGCTTGGCCAGAGCGAACTCTTCCCGCCGATTGACCCGACTCTTTGGGGCGGGTTGTTGCTTACCTTAATCATCGCTTCGGCGGTGATACTACTCTCCTTTCCCCTGGGCATGGTTTTGGCATTGGGCCGGCGCAGTGAAATCCGCGGCATACCCTGGTGGCTCATCTGGCCGGTGGCGATCGTCGCCACTATCTGGGGCCTGATGAACTCGACGCCCAGCATTCTTGAACAGGCGGATGCCTTGTGGCAGCAAGTTGTGGCATTTTGGCCGCTGCTGATCCTCGTTGCAGCTTTCATATTGCAGAGGTTGTTCCAGGGCAATGTCATCGCTGCGACCAGCACCGCTTTCATCGAGATAATGCGCGGCGTGCCGCTGATTACTTTGCTTTTCATGGCCATCATCATGGCTCGCTTTTTCCTGCCGGTAGGGGCTGAGATCGAAAATGTGGTAGCGGTTATTCTTTTCTATGCGCTCTTCTCGGCGGCCTACATGGCCGAACTGATCCGTGGTGGCCTGCAAGCCATTCCCAGAGGGCAGTATGATGCCGCCGACGCCATCGGTCTGAACTCACTGCAGAAGATGCGGTTTATCATTCTACCCCAGGCAATTACGCTGGTGATTCCGGGAATCGTAGGCCAGTTCATCGGCTCCTATAAGTCATCTTCGCTGGTTCTGCTCGTAGGACTCTTTGAGCTGCTAGGCATCACAGGTCCCATCACCAGCAATCCCCAGTGGCTAGGCTTGCGCCAAGAGCTATATGTCTTCGTTGGCGTGATTTACTTCACAGGCAGTTTTATCATGTCCTGGTACAGTCGTCGCTTAGAACGCCGGCTCAGAGTCGGTCAAAACTAGAAGGAGAAGAATCATGACGAGATACGCGGATCCCACATCGGTTGAAGAGGTCATCGTATGCCGGGACGTTCGCCTCTGGTACGGTGAGTTTGAAGCGTTGCGCGGCGTCAGTCTAACCGTCAAGCGCGGCGACGTGGTTGTCATTCTAGGACCATCCGGTTCTGGTAAGTCCACGTTCATCCGGGCCATGAACCGTCTTGAAGAGCACGGTGAAGGGGACATCATCGTCAACGGCATCACCCTGAACAACGATGTGCGCAATGTCGCCGAGATTCGGCGCGAAGTGGGCATGGTCTTCCAGCAATTCAATCTTTTCCCGCATCTGACGGTGATTGAGAACATCACCCTGGCGCCCATCAATGTGCGCAAGTGGTCGCGGGAA
>JBFFWQ010000086.1:0-26040 GCA_041570195.1 Promineifilaceae bacterium (SeqCode)
ACGTCCACCACCCGCAGCCCGTAAGACCCATTGGCCACATAGACAATATCACCGGCCACGGCCACGCCCCGACTTAGGTCGGGAAAGGGCTCCGTCCGCCCGCGCACGGTCGGGGTGGCCGGTTCTGATACGTCCAGCACCATCAGCCGGGGACCAAGGCCTACGTAGGCATAGGTTCCGGAAATCGCGACGGCCCTGGCTGTACCGCCAAGCTGATCTACCAGGTAGACATTGCTGTAGAAATCGCTGGCCGAGACCTGCGGCGATGCCGCGTTCTCGGGCGCGGTGTCTGGCTCCTGGAACGGTCCCTCCTGAATCTGGTGCTCTTGGACGGGCGAGGCCGCTACCGTGAGCACAATCACCAACATCGAAAAAGCAATAACCAATACAAACAAACACAAAAACAGGCGCTTCATGATCCTACCTCCTAAAATGGCAGGCATGGAGCATGCTAACCTGGATGAAGGTGGTGGGCCTCGATACAGCGCTTCGCATTAGTCATCAACAGAGATATCCGCTGATCGTAACGCGAGGTCGATGTCTATTCCTTTGGATCTGAAGTCAGGTAACAGCCTTGGAGATGCAATAACCTGCCGGACACCCCACAACAAAACTGCCTGGATCCAGCTACCCTCCGAGGCTTACCTACTCTCGGCTACCATCCGTCATGCGCTACCCCTCATTGAGCGAATCCCTATCGCTCTTTCCCTATCACTCTTCACTTTATCAGAATGCGCTTCCCTTTGTCAAGCGCCAAATGCCATGAATGGGCATCGGCTGACTTGATGCGTTGCGCACTTCGTTATCGACACCCAACTAAATCACACTATATCAAAGGATGTGTGCGGAAGTATGGCAAAGTTGTGCGATTTTGTGCGGCGGCAGCGCTGGGGAGGACGGTTGGGATAGGCGTTTAGTCGACGAGGCCAAATTCGATGAGGCTTTCGGCGGTGTCGACGATGGCTTGTTCCACCGGCCGGGGCTGCCAGTTGAGGGTGGTTTTGAGCCTTTCGTTGGACAGGCGCCTTCGATGGCCGAGGGCCGGAGCTATGAACCTGGCGTCGTCGTCAAACAAGGCGTAGACGCGGACCACGAAATCCGGGATAGAGCGCGTCGGGATACGATAGCCGCGATCGGCGAAGTGTTCCTTGAGGACAAGGGCGATCTCCTGAAACCAATAGTGCTCGGCGTAACAGAGGAAGCGTTTGCCGGCCGCCTGGGGCGAGGTCATGGCCAGCAAATGGGCGTCGACGACGTCGCGCACGTCGACGAGATTAAAACCGATTCGCGCGCAGCCTGGCACGTCGCCGCGCATTAATCTGGTTACGATCCGAACAGGGGGAGGCGAGTGTTCGTCCAATTGCGGCCCCAAGACGTAGCTGGGGTTGATGGCAACCAGCTCAAGATTAGTGCCGGCCGGCAAGCCCTCGACGAAATCCCAGGCCGCCCGTTCGGCAACTGTCTTGCTCTTGAGGTAAGCACCAATCTTTGCGTTCGTATTGGTCCAATCATCTTCGGTAAAGATCCTGTCGTCCGGTTTGTGCCCGCCGGAGATGGCGGCCACCGAGGAGGTCAAAACGACGCGTCGCACGCCGGCATCGGCCGCGGCTTGTAATACGCGCAATGTGCCGTCCCGAGCGGGGATGATGGCTTCGTCTTCGTCTTTCGGATCCGTTGTTGGCGAGGCGACGTGTAGGACGAAGCGGCAGCCGGCGACGGCCTGCGTCCAGCCTTCATCGGACAGCAGGTTGGCGGTGACAAACTCGAGCCTATCGCCGGCGTCGACGTGCCGGGCGAGCGTTGCGCGTAGATTCTCTTCACGCTCGGGTGATCGCAGTGTGCCGCGAACCCGGTAGCCTTGCTGTAGCAGCTGCAGGATACAGTGCTGGGCGATGTAGCCGGAGGCCCCGGTCACCAGGACGGTGGTCGATTGATTGTCTTCGTTCATTGGCCAACTCCTCGTTCAGGAAATTGACAGGATTAACAGGATAATAACGCTTAGCCTCAGGTCTACTAAGCAACTATAATTCTGCCACTGGTGGTCTTGTGGGTCAAGAATCTGTAGCAGGGCATGGGTCAACGTCATGTTAGCGACAATGTTTGCGACATGTTGGCGACAGAAGTGCACGACATCGACCGCGCAAAGCTAGTGGCTCGAAGCTCAGCAATTAAGCAACAACTGGCAAGTGGGATATAATCCTCCATCTGTTAGCGGGCGGCAAGAGGTTGGCTCCAAGGAAGCCTCGCTCCGAAGAGTCCGCTGGGCATGACAATTTTCGGTACGAATGAAGTTTCCGGAGAACGAATTGAGTAACATATGAATCGATTAGAGTTGGTCCATAAGTTTCGGGTGGCGCGGGAGGCGGGCGAACGGCCGGATCTGTCAGGCGCCGATTTGTTCCAGGCGGATGTATCGCGGCTGGATCTGCATGACATTATCTTGAAGAAGGCCAACATGAAGGGCTGTTTCTTGATCGAGACGAATCTACGGAATGCGGATTTGTCGGGCGCTAACCTCGACAGCGCGTACCTAAATCGGGCGGACCTGACCGGCGCGGACCTGACGCACGCCGATCTGAGCGGGGCGAATCTGAGCCAGGCGCACCTGGCCAAGGCGACGTTGACCAAGGCCGATCTGCGGGATGCGAATCTGTTCCAGGCCGACCTGACGGCGGCGAACCTGGCCGGGGCGCGGGTGAACATGAATACGATCTGGCCGGACGGGTATGATCCGATTGCGGCGGGGGTGGACGTGGATTAGCTGACAGCTGAAAGCTATCAGCCGCCGGCCCTCAGCCGTCAGCTTTCGGCGCTGGGGTTGAGGTGAAGTACGCAACCGCAGATTGGTAATCGATATTGTTTGACCCTTTGCACTTAGCGCCTCGCGCTACCGCCGGATGAGGATTCTGTAATTCTGAAATACGATCAACTTTCCGGTTTGTAGAGCCGTGCATAATCGCCGTCAGCAATGACTGGCGGCTGAAAGCTGAAAGCTGAAGGCTGTGAACTTATGAATCGACGCGTGGTGATTACCGGGATGGGGACGCTTAATCCGCTGGGCAATGACCCGGAAAGCTCGTGGCAGATGGCGGCCGGGGGGCGGAGCGGGATCGGTCACCTGACGGCTTTTGACGCCAGCCAAATGAAGACGCGGATCGGGGGTGAGGTGAAGGCGTTTGACCCGGTGGCGCTGTTCGGCCGGAAGGAAGCCCGGCGGATGGATCGGGTCACGCAACTGGCCCTGGCGGCGGCCGGGCAGGCGCTGGAGGACGCGGAGCTGAAGCTGACCGAAGGTGAGAAGGAGGCGACGGGGGTGGTGCTGGGCAGCGGGATGGGTAATGTGGCCTCGACATTTGCCGGCTTTGAGGCTTTTGCCGATCGGGGGCCGAACCGGGTCAGCCCGTTTTTCATCCCGATGATGTTGTTTGACGCGCCGGCGGCGGCTATCTCTATCGCCCATGGCTTGCGGGGGCCGAATATCGCTCTGGCCACGGCTTGCGCGGCGGCCAATAATGCTATGGGCGAGGCGGCGAAGATAATCCAACGAGGGGCGGCCCATGTGATGCTGGCCGGCGGGGCGGAGGCACCGCTGGTGGCGCCGGTGATGGCCGGCTTCAGCGCGTCCGGGGCGATCTCGAAGAATAATGAAGATCCGGCCGGGGCATCACGGCCGTTTGACGCCGATCGAGATGGCTTTGTGACCAGCGAGGGGGCGGCGATCCTGGTGTTGGAGGAACTGGAACATGCCCGGGCGCGCGGGGCGCACATCTACGCCGAGTTTCTGGGCTACGGGGCCAGCGCGGACGCGTATCATATCTCGGCGCCGAATGAGGATGGCTCGGGTGCGGCCAAGTCGATGCAGGCGGCGCTGGACGATGCGGGACTGGCGCCGGCGGCGATCGACTATATCAACGCTCATGGCACGAGCACGAAGCTGAATGATAAGAGCGAGACGATGGCCATCAAGTCGGTTTTTGGCGAAGGGGCGTATGATATCCCGATCAGTTCCACGAAGTCGGTGCACGGTCATTTGCTGGGCGCGGCCGGGGCGCTGGAAGCGGTGATCTGTGTCAAGGCGCTGAATGCCGGTTTCGTACCGCCGACGATCAATTATGAGACGCCAGACCCGGATTGTGACCTGGAGTACGTGGCCAATGAAGGGCGGGTAGCGGCGCTAGGGATCGCCTTGTCGAACAGCTTCGGCCTGGGCGGGCATAATGCGACGGTAATCCTGGGTAGGTACAACGGGACGTAACAGAAGAATCGGGACGCAGATGAACGCGGATTGACACGGATTTGACGGATTCAGGTTTGAAGATCGGGGACCAGGGATCGGTAAGCGCTAGCTTACGACTTTGGGGAGAAGATGCGGCGCAGATGAGCAGGATTGAGAAGAGAATGGGACGGATTCAGGATTAGGGATTGGGGGATCGGGTACCGGGGATCGGTGGCTGAGGGCTGAAGCAGGCCTATTAGTTATTCACAATTAGCTATTCACTATTCGTTGTTGATTCCGGCTTCTCGGACGGGTTGTCATCGATCTTGCTTAGCTTGAGGGTCAGATCTCTCTCTGTGCCTTTCATGCCTTCTTCGACGCGGGGGTAGGCGAGCCAGACGAGCATGAAGCCGAAGAGGGCGCCGGTGAAGGTGCGCAGGAAGGGGGTGCTTTCGCGTAAGGGCAGTAGATTCTGAACCGTGGCGAACAGTCCGGTGGGTTCGGAGCCGTCGAGAGGAACGGTCCAGTAGCTGAATAGCTGGCTGAAGCCGTCCAGGGCGATAGGGCCCAAGCCGATGATGATGAATAGGATCAGGGGCAGCGGCCGGACCTTGGTACGGTAGCGTACCAGGCCAAAGACCAGACCGCCGATCAGCACGAAGCCATAGATGCCGATGTCGCGTTCACAGAGGGCCATTTTGTAGCCCAACTGCTCGTTGCCGGTGAAGCGGCGGGCGGCGGCGAAGAAGGCCGGCCAGTCGCCGGCTTCGACGTTCTCGAACTCGGGGATGTCGTCAACGTAGGCTTCGATGGGCGTCAAGGATGTGCCGGCCACTTCGCGCGGATAAGCATACTGGTCGCCAAAGAGGAAGAAGGAGCGCTGGGTCATCTGGTGGCACATGGGCTTGTAAACGGTGTAGATGACTCGGGCTGGTCCTTCGGCGCCGGCGTTCATCAGCACCGGGGCCAGAATGGGCAGGCCGACGTAAACGAGGGCGATGACGCTGAAAACGGCCAGCCAGTGCCGGCTGAACCAGAGAACGGCGCGATCGACGCCGATGACGAAGGAGCGCTGCCGGCCGCTGACCGGTTGTTTTTCTGGAGAGGATGCCATTGGCCTTAACTGCTCTCAATTCCGGCCGCGGCCAGGTAACCGACCGCCTGGCCTTCAGTCAGCGGACCGCGGTGGATGGCGGCGACTGAACCTGCGGAATCGATGAAGAAGGTGGAGGGCAAGACGCCGTAACTGCCGTATTCTGTGGCTACCTGGCTATCAACGTCGAGCAGCGGGGTGAAAGTCAGGCCCATCTGGTCGTAGAAGTAGTCGCGGGCCACTTCGGGCGGTTCGGCCTGATCGAGGGCCAGGATCACCAGACCATCATCCTGATGGCGCTCGTAGAGTTCCTGAAAGACGGGCATCTCGATGCGGCAGGGAGCACACCAGGTGGCCCAGAAGTTGACGATGACCGGCCGGCCGCGAAAGTCGGTTAGGCTTACAGGTTGACCATTCAGGTCGTCGAGAGTGAAATTGTAGGCAGTGTCGCCCACTTCGAGAAAGCCGTCGTCCCGGGTTGTGGACGTCTCACCGCTAAACGACGGTAACTCGGAGACCTGGTCGAGCACGGCGACTTCGGCCTCGCCCACGATGGCGGCCGGAGCTACTTCGTCTGACATGAACAAGTCCTGACCGAAGATCAGCAACGCCAGCGCGCCACCCAACAAGACGAAGCCGAGGAAGATGACGATGGGATTGCGGCGGCCTTTAGCCGGCGCGGCTTTAGCCGGCGCGGCTTTGGCCGGTGCGGCTTTGGCCGGTGCGGCCGGGGCTACGTCCTGGTGGTCGTTCACCTGTCCTCCCATCTTTAGCCGCCGAAGGTGCCGATCAAGGTCTCTTCAAACTCGGCGAACCAGAGGGCCACATCAGGCGGAACCAGGCTATTGAAGGAGGCCAGTGTGCCGTTCAGCAGCAGCAGGCCCATGAAGATGAACAGACCGCCGCTGACGAGCTGGGTGGAGTGCAAATGTAGATCGACTTTGCGCTCGCGGTTGGGGCTGGTGAGGACCCATAGCAAGGCGCCGGCGATGGAGACCAACAGCAAGCCTATCTCATAGCCGCCGGTGAAATCGAGGCCGGAGAAGTAGTCGAAGTTGAAGAAGGCGTATTGGACGACGGAAACCAGGATGCGCCAGATGGCCAGGGCCCAGACCAGGGCCACCAGCAAAACGCTGACGTTGACGTTCCAGCCCTTACCGCGCAAGGCGCGCCACATGATGCTCTGGCGGCTGGCCCGGCCGAAGAAGGTGGAGATGATGATCAGGGGCAGGCCCAGGGCGATGGCGTAAATGAAGAGCAACATACTGCCGCGGACGACATTGCCGGTGGTGCCGGCCATGGTCAGCACAGTGCCCAGAATCGGACCGACGCAGCTGGACCAACCGACGGCGAAGGTCATGCCGAAGAGGTAGGAGCCGCCGATGGTCTGGTTTCGAGCCTGGGCTTCCTGCGTTTGCTGTGACATGCCAGTGAAGCCCCGGCCAAGAAGACTCATGACGCCGAAGATCAGGATCAGCGCGCCGCCAATGAGCATGATCAGGTCCTGGTTTTGGCGCAGAACCCGGCCGAGGAACGAAGCGCCGGCGCCCATGATGCTGAAGACGGTGGCCAGGCCGAGCATAAAAACCAGGGTGTTGAGGGCGATGTGCTTACGGCCGCTGGTGAAGGCGAAGGCGAAGTAAGCCGGCAGAATGGGCAGGGTACAGGGCGAGACGAAGCTCATCAATCCGGCGAAGGCGGCCAACATGGCCAGGACCAGGAAGGGCTGGCTCTGCAATCCGCCAAAGACTGGCTCTGGGGCCGACGATTGGGTCACGGTGCCGATGACGAGAAAGACGACGATCAGCGCTATCACGCCGACGACGGCGAGTTGCAGCGTCGACAGCGATCGCAGCGGGCTTTTTACCGAACTTAACATACCTCAGTCTCCATCTTGGGCATTACCGGGCCGGAACGGCCGGGCAGGCGCCGCACTGCTGTACGGCTGCTCAAAATGTACCGCCAAGATATTAAAGAAACGTAACGAATGTTACTGGCTCTCGGTATGTTCATCTTCTTTTAAGAGTTGCTGGAGTAGTTCAACTTCTTCTTTCACGTTACGCTGGCGGTTGGCTAGGATGACGATGTAGAGCATGGCGATGAGCCACATGACGATGTAGCCCAGGATCATGTAGCCGTTGAATTTATCCGGATCGAAGAGGTCGGTTTGTTGCAGGGCGTCCATTAGGGCGTATGAGATGTCCATGTTCTTTCCTTAGCGGTTAGCTGTGAGCTGTGAGCAGTTAACCACTGACCACTGTGCACTATCCACTATCCACTGCTTACTGCTGTAAACGGGCCATTACCCGGGTCTTGAGGTCGGCCGCTTGGTCGACGATGCGCTGCAAGCGCATACGATTGGCCAGCCAAGCCAGGTACAGGACGGTAAACGTAAGCACGGAGATGTTCAGGCTGATGACCATCTTGGTACTGTCGAGGCCGGAGAATTCTTGCAAACCTTCGGCCGCTTCGCTGGCTTCGCCAATAATGACCGGGTGAATATCGCGCAGCAGGCGAATGCTGAGATAGGTGATGATCACGGTCACAAAGCCGGCGATGACGTAGACGGCGGCGAAGCGGCCGCGGCGTTCTTCGTCTTCGATGGCGCCGCGCAACATGAAGTAGGCGACGTAGACCAGCCACATGACGGTGATGGAGGTCAGGCGCGGGCTCCAGATCCACCAGGTGTTCCAGGCCGGCCGGCCCCAAACGGAGCCGCTGACGATGGTCATCGAGGTGAAGACGAGGCCGATCTCAACCGAGCCTAGGGCGATGGTATCCCAGACGCGGGCCGGGCTGCGCAGGTAAGCAATGCCGCTGAGCAGGGCGATGAAGAAAGCCACGGCGGCCACCCAGGCCGAGCCTACGTGGAAGTAAAAGATGCGCTGCACATTGCCCATGGTCACTTCCGTGGGCGCGTAAAAGAAAATGACCAGCAGGCTGATCAGGATCATAATCGCGGCCAGCGCATTCAGAATTGGCACCCATTTGTCTAAATTGATACTGTCGAGTCTCTGTGCCATAAGGGCCTCCGTGGATTAGCTATGAGCTACTAGCTGTGAGCCGTTAGCAACTACTCTTCGACGACGTATTGGTAAGTTAAGAAGCCGGCGGTTATCATGAGGATATCGTAGGCGACTACCAGAGCAAACGCGAATTGTACTTCAGACCATTCAGGGAGAACAGGGGCGGTAAAAGCGGCCGTGATCTGGGCGGCGGCCAAAACGGCCGGCAGGGTAAGCGGCAATAGCAGCACCGGCAATAGGACTTCGCGGGTCCTGGTCTGGACCGTCATCGACGTCACCAGCACGCCGGCGGCGACGTAACCAATCGTGCCCAGGAATAGGATCAACAGTACCTGCGGCCGCCAGAAAGGTTTGTTGAAGAAGGCGATGAAGATCGGGACCAATATCGCCTCCACCAGCAAGGTAAAGGTCAGCACGCTGATGACCTTGCCCAAATAGATGGCGCTGCGGTCGATGGGGGCCATCAAGATGGCTTCCAGGCTACGATTCTCTTGCTCGGACATCAACGAGCGATTGAGGCCCAGGGTTCCGGCTAGCAAGATGGTGATCCAGAGCAGGCCGGTGGCCACTTCTCTGGCCGCGGCCAGGTCGCCGTACAGTGCGAAGTTATAGACCACGACGGTGGTCAGGGAAAAGAAGAGCATCACGCTCAGAAGCTGGCGCGTATGGCGCTCAATGGTCAGATCTTTCCAGACGATGGACCAAACGGTACTGAAGAAAGTGGGATTGGCTGGGGTAGAGGCGTTGGCGGCGCCGGAAACCACCTCGTCAGGCTGACGCTCAGTATCGACGCTCTGCTGCTCGTCGCTAGTGATGGTCGAGTCGCCCGGCAAGCTCATGAGACTCGGGTCTTATTGGACGACTTTTTCCCAGCACGGCCGCGTGTTATTTCGGCGTAGAGGGATAGGAATTCGGCTGGCGTCGTGGCATCTCGTTCAACCATGTGGGCGATTTTACCACGGTTCAGGATGGCGACTCGGTGGCAGAGATCCAGACCGCGAGCCAGGTCGTGGGTGATCATGAAAATGGTCCGGCCGCGCTCTGACTCCTGGCGCAATAGGTCATCCAAAAGGGCGGTAGCGTCCTGGTCCAGGCCGGTGTATGGCTCGTCAAATAGCAGGACGTCCGGCTCATGGAGCGTGGCCCGGGCGATGGTCAGGCGCTGGAGCATGCCGCGGGAAAAGCTGCGGACGGGATCGCGCTGCCGCGCGGCGAGACCGACCAAGTGCAGGGCGGTTTTGACCCGTTCTTCGGGATTATCTAATTGATAAAGACGGGTGTAGAAAGTCAAATTCTCGGCCGCGGTCAGGTCGCCGTAGAGAAGCGCGTGGTGGGAAACCAGGCCGATGTGGCTGCGGACCCTGTCGGCGTGCTCTGGCAATAACCAGCCGCCGACGGAAACTTGGCCGCCGTTTGATTTGAGCAGGGTGGCCACGATGCGCAGCAGGGTCGTTTTGCCGGCGCCGTTGGGGCCGACCAGGGTGACGAACTCGCCCGGCCTGACGTGCAGGTCGGCGCCACGCAAAACGGCGTTGGAGCCGTAGTTTTTGATCAAACCCTGGATCTTGATCATTCGCCGTCGCCGTCGTTCCTATTCCTCTTCGTCGGCATACCAGATGGCCGCCAGTTCTTGCTTTAGTTCGGCGCGTTCACGCCGGTAGGTTCGCTCGTCGATTTCGCCGGCTTCGTACTCATCATCGAGGTCGGCCAGCGCTTGCAGTAGATCGTCCTGATGCCACTCTTGGCCGGCATCCAGGCGCCAGCGACGGATCACGACGGCGGCCAGGCCAATGACCAGGAATGCGGCCGCGGCGCCGATCAAGAGTTCGGTCGTATTGTCGCCGGTCAAGCCGGCGGTCGCCGATCCGCTTATGCGGGCCTTACCTTCAAGCGCCAGCCGAATTTCGGCACCGGCTGGCAAATTACTCTGGCCGTAGGTGCTCATGGCGCCGCCGCCCATGTCCGTTTGGCCACCTTCGATCCAGCCGGCCGTATCGGCCAATTCCACGCCGACTTCGGGCAGAACCAGATTGACGCGGCTGGTATCGTAACCAACGGGATGGGAGAGAGTCGCCTCGTCGTCGTAGGGCAGTTCGTAGGTAACCAGCATGCTCAGGCTGCCCGGTCCCGGCCGCAAGGGCACGGTGTCAGCGTAGCCGGATTCGGTTTGAATGACCTCTTGAGCCGGAATGAAAGAGTCTATCGAGCCAAAGCCGCGCTGGAACAAGAGTTGCTCCGCTCCGGCCGGCACGCCTATCTCGAAGGTACCCAACTCCGGCGCGCCGCCCTCGCCGACGAAGACGGTGGCGTCGTTATTGCTGACCTGATATAGCTCGTTGACCTGGACCGTCTCAGGGCCGAAGGCGAGGATCAGATGCAACTGCTGAATGCTTAACGCCGAAGGATCGCTGGTCGACTCGTAGACGGTGACCGGCATATCCAGCTCGGTCACATCAAAGCTCAGTTGGCCAAAATCACTACCAAACTCAATATCGTCGTAGGTAACGCCGACCCGGAAGAACCAATCCTGGGGAACGTCGGTCAGATCAAAGGTGTACCGGCCGTCGGCATCGAGGGTCGAGGTCATCGTCAGGGTGACGTCTAAGTCCTGGGTGAAAGCTCTTAGCAGGGCGGTTGACTCTTCGGCCAGCGGTTCGCCCGTAGTGCCGTTGACGACGGCGCCGCTGACGGTGGCTTCTGCTAGCGGCCGGAACGCGGCCAGCGAATCGGTGTAATCGTAGCTGAAGGTGCGCATGTAGTCGACGACCGACCACAGCTCCTCTTCGTTCAGATCGGCCAGATCTTCATGTGCGGCTATCCCTCCACCCGCCAGAGTATTAAAGACAGCCTGGTTGCTGGTGGTAAACCAGAAGGCCAACGAGCTCAGGTCGCCTGCACCTGTGTCCAGCTCTCCGGCATCCGGCCCATCGCCCTGACCTTCCTCACCATGGCAGGAGAGGCAGTTTTCGAGATAAAGATCGCGGCCGTCGCCGACCGATTCGATGGGTGTACCGAAGGTGTAGATAGCGGCGATCACATCCCAGCGTTCGCCGTCGCCGAGTGGGTCGCTGCTGTCTGGACCGAACGGCGGCATGCCCTGGGGGATTCGGCCATTGGTAACGGTGTCGAACATGTCGGCCGGCACGGCTGACCGCAGGTATTCCAGTGACCCGTGAGCGACGGGTGGATTGGGTAAATTGGCGGCTAGTTCACCGTCGCCCAGGCCCACGGGGCCATGGCAATTAGCGCAGCGTTCGCCGTGAACGTTCAGTCCCGCGGCGGCGGTGGGCGGCTCAGTCGGGATGGATTGGGATTGTCCGGCCGCGCCGCGTACAAAGGGTAACAATAGCAATATGGCCAAGGCGGCCAGAATCAGGCTGGTATGGGCCTGGTTCAGCCGAGCCAGGCCGGGTCGTACTTCTCGACTGGGTTCGTTCATGCGTGCTGGGGTTGAGCCAGTTGGTGGCCGCAATGGGCGCAGAAACGGTCGCCGGCATCGGCCGGCTGGCCGCACTGCGGGCAGAAGTGGCTGTGGCCGTTCTCCCTGGCAGGGATGGGTGCGTCCGGCTCCGACACCGCTTTGGTTTTGGCCCGGCGCCGGGCAATGGCCGCTTCAATGGCGTCATATTCGGGCTTGGCCTGCAGATCAGGATCGGGTTCGCCGGCCGCTTCCAGAAAAGCCTCGTCCAATTGATCGATACGCATCAGCAGATCTGTGGCTTCCTCAATGTATGCCTCGCGCTGTTCCTGGTAATCAGCCTCCGGAATTTTGCCGGTCTCATAATCAAAGTCCAGGCTGCGAATCTCAACCAAGACCGCCTCTTTTTGCGCCAGCAGAGCCTGACGTTCACTCATCCGGCGCCGGCGGTGGGGATCGCGGACAAAAAGCGGCCGGGTCACGAACAGACCAATCACTACCAGAAGCGCCAGCCCCAAAAAAATCGAACCGATTGTCATGATATTTCTCTACCTGACAGGATTAACAGGATTAACAGGATTGACATGATTAAGAACATTTTGACGAGGTAGTTCACTGGTTCCTGAATTGTTAACCAGTTGTCTCGCCGGTCAGCATTTGATCGATCAGGCTGGTCAACATTGTTTCGTTGACTGGGCCAAGCTGAATGTGAACGACGTTGCCTTCCCGGTCGATGAAGAATGTCTCGGGCACGCCGGTGATGTCGTATTTGCTGGAAATCGACGAGCGCAGATCAGGGGCGTTCGGATAAGTGATGTTGTACTCTTCCAAATAGGCCAGCGACTTAGGCTCGACGTCGATGTAGGCGATGCCCAAGAAGACGACGCCATCATCACGATACTCTTTCCAGGTGTCTTCCAACAAGTCGGCTTCAACCCGGCATTCAACGCACCAGGAGGCCCAGAAATTGAGAACGACCGGCCGGCCTTCAAAATCAGAGAGTTGAGCGGTCGGGGCGCTCTCCCATTCATAACCGTTGAAGAACTGCATCTCAAAATCAGGCGCCACTTCGTCCGGCCGGTCGGTGGCCGAGTTCCTCATGCCGAGAAACAGGACGGCGGCGAAGATCAAGACGACGGTGATTAAGACGACGAGGCCAAATCTGCTCTTCTGCGTCTCTTCAGGCGCAGCTTCTGGCGTGGCGTCGATGGTATCTGTTGTCTCAGACATAGTTACATCTCACGTAGTTCGGACTCGATCCGGGTCCGGTAATCTACGCCTCGGGGTGTGTCGCCTTCTGGCACATCGCCTTGGGGCGCATCGCCTTCGGCTGGCGCTTCTGGCGCGGGCGGTTCGGTCTCTGGGGCACCGCCATCAGACGTAGCGGCCACGGCACGCAGTCCGCGCACATAGCGGGCGAAAACGAAGCCGCCTACCACCACGGCCAAAACGGGCAAGATCCAGACGGCCAGCGTAAAGCCTGATTGCGGCGGCTCGGCCAGCGCCTGCGGGCCATATTGAAGCTCGAAGTAATCTTTGATCTCCTGGCCAGTCTGGCCTTCGGCCAGCTTGGTTCGGATGACCTCGCGCCAGTCGGCGCAGGCCTGCGTGGCGCAGACGTCGAGCGGCGTGCTCTCGCAAATCGGGCAGTAGAGTTCCTTGGCGACTTCGTTGACCTGGTCGTCGCTGACCGGCTGAGTTCCCTCCTGAGCCAACGCCGGCAGCGCGATGACCAGCATGATTACGACAAGAATCGTTATCGAGAGCAGGCGGGGCAGTTTCGTTAATTGATGCATGTCCTAATCTCCACTAACACCCATGGCATAGCGGCGCGACTTCGCTCGCTTGCCGGCCATGACTCGCTGCTCGGCCGGATCTGGCCAGGCGGCGATCAATGTGCCGGCCACGAAGATGAACGCACCGGCCCAGACCCAGTTGATGAGCGGGTTAAGGAAGATACGGAAAGTAGCGGCGTCCGCGGTTGTCCCTTCGAAGTTCACCAGGATGACGTAAAAATCCTCGGTAAGGGTCGACCGGGCGCTGGGAATGGTCATTGGCTGCCCGGTGCGGGTGTAAAGCTCGGTGCGCGGCGTGAGGGTACGCACAAACTGGCCGTTTTTGAAGACGCTCAACGTCGCCTCGGTGATTAACAGATCATCCGGGCCGGGGAAGCGGTCAATTGAGTCGAATTCCATGCTGAAATCGCTCAGGGCGGCCGATTGGCCCAGGTTCAGCCTTATTTGGGTCTCTTGTTGGTAGAGTTCGTTGCTGATGATGCCAATGGCCATGATCAGCACGCCCAGGTGAATGATATAACCGCCATAGCGCCGCCGGTTACGCGTCATCAATGCCGACAGAGCCCTAAAGGGATTCTCGCCCTTGCTGCGCACGCGGCTGAAGGCCGCCCTGACGAATTCAAGCACGGTCAACATCAGCGAAAAAGCCACGATCCAGTAGCCCAGCAGGGCAACCCAGTTTCGAAGGCCTAACAGGAAAACGACGACGATGAGCAAAGTGGCGGCAACTAAAGGTCCGACCGCAAAGTGGCGCAGTTGTTTGATGCTGGATCGCGTCCAAATGGTCAGCGGCGCAAGGCCCATCAGTAACAACAGGGCGGCGAAGAGGGGGGCATTCACTTTTTCGTAGAATGGCGCGGCAACGGTCACTCGCTCACCTGTGATCAGCTCTGAAGGTACGGGGAAGTAGGTGCCGATAAAAGTCACCACGGCAATGCTCAAGAACAAGAAGTTGTTGATCATGAAGAATGACTCGCGGGACAGGAAACTCTTGATCTGGTCATCGGACTTCAACTGATCGCGACGCTCATATACCCAGTAGATCGAGAATATGGACATGAAAGTGAGGAAAGCCAGCAGCCACCAGCCGATGTTGGACTCGGCAAAGGCGTGCACGGAAGATACCAAGCCTCCCCGGACGTTAAGCGTGCCCAAGACCACCAGCAGATAGGTGATGATGATCAGGGTGACGTTCCACCACTTGAACATACCCTTCTTTTCCTGAATCATTACCGAATGCAGGAAGGCAGTGCCGGTCAACCAGGGCAGCAGCGAGGAGTTCTCAACCGGATCCCAGGCCCAGTAGCCACCCCAGCCCAGGACATCATAGGCCCAGCGCCCGCCCAGAATCAGGCCCAACGCCAGGAACAACCAGGCGGTCAGGGTCCAGCGTCGGGTCGTACGCAGCCAGCTACCGTCGAAGCGGCGGGCGATCAGGGCTGCCATGGCAAAAACGAAGGGTACCGTGAAGCCAGTGTAACCCAGATAGAGCATGGGCGGGTGAATGATCATACCTGGATGGCGCAGCAGTGGGTTCAGCCCATTGCCATCGGCCGGGACCATCTCCGGCCTGACGAATAGATTCTTCACATAGGTTACCGGCCAATCAAGCGCGTAGGCCAGGCCGGTGCTCTCTACGTCCGCAGCGCCGATTCGGGCAAATGGATTCTCCAGGAAAAGGGACAAGCCCAGGAAGAAGATCAGGGTTAAGCTGGCGACTATGATAGCGTAGGGCATAATGGATCGCTCATCATCCCACTTACGAGCCATGGCCGCGGTCGTAAAACCGGCCAACATGAAGTTAAAGAAGAGGATTGAGCCTTGCTGACCACCCCAGAGCGCCGTCACTTTCAGATAGGTCGGCATTTCCCGACTGGAAACGCTCCAGACATATTCCAGCGAGAAATCGCCGTTAAGCAGCGAAATGACCATGGCAATGCAGGCGGCGGCGACAAGGGGGAACACGATGAGCAGTGCATTACGGCCGCTCTGCACCCAGCGCGCCTGTTTCGATGAAATGCCATGCCATGAGGCGATTGGGGCATAAACGGCCGCCAGAAAGGCTATGAATAGAGCAGCATATCCAAGATCAGCTATCATGTATATTCTCCGTATTGGAGTGCGTTATTGATCGGAAACCAGGTTTCCACACGATGCTTCGTCTAACCCGGCCGAAGTCGGCTCGACGAGGCCTTGGTTGATCGGCAGATCGATTGACAATTACAAGGAATTACTGACCTGCACATAACTCGCTGAACAGTTACAGTCCAGATTAGCCCAGGTGCTGTTCAGGTACTCGTATTTGGGTCAGTAGGAGATGAAAGCCAGCGCTCGTTGGTCTGAGGAATATCGCCGTCGGGTGGGAAATCCCGGGCAAAGGTATCCTCGCTTGACTCTAGCCGCTCACGCCGGGTTCGGACTCTTCATAGCGGGTCGGGCATTTCAAGAACAAGCCGCCCGGATTAGCCATGAATTCTGAGCCAGCGCCAGTTCCTTCCACAAGGGCTTGTGCTTCATGTTGTAAAAGATCCGGCATGGGCTCATTCATGGCAACAACGCGCAGCCGCTGGCCTGGCTTGCTAATGTCGTCGACGATTTCAAATTCCAGGCGCGATGTTGTGGCATCGATTTGCGTAAATTGGATCGTGTCTCCAAGCACCCAACCCGAAACGCGTAGATCGCGGCCGGTCATTTTGCTCTGGTCAGCGTAGTATTCGTCGACGGTGACATATAGCTGGGTATTGCCGCTAAATGCGTTGACCAAGAGGAAGGCAACGGCCGCAGCCGCCAGCAAGCCGCCAATGATGAATTTCGTGCGGTTTTCGCGCGGCTTCTCGACCTCTTTCGTTTCTTCCTTCGTCCAGGTTGCCTGAGCCATTCTTCAACTCCTTCTCTCTGTGCGTCCCTGCAAGTTAATGTCTCTCTCGTCCTAAGTAGCGCATCTTACCGCAGGCTGCGCATCAGTTTCGTCCATATCCGTTATTCTATTAGTCGGCGGATAACGGCGAAAGTGACAAAACTCAACTTTTCTATGACAAATGTCACAAATAAATATTACTTATGCCAACAATCTCCTGCAACAAGCAATCCTTTGTGATTAAGATCATCAAGACGGGACGCTACTCCTCATCGACAGCGGGTAAATCGCCCAATTCAACGGGCTGTTCCAGGATAGCCTTCGCTTCATCGAGGTAAGAATCGGGCACGATGACGTAGCCGTTGCCTAAGAGACCGACCGTCAGGCCAAATGCCTGGCCGGCTCCTTCCTGCCAGGCACGGGCAGGAACTCCCTCGCTTTGTAGACGTTGAGCGATGATTTCGGCCGGGGCCAGGCCGGCCGTTTTGGTGACAACTTCCCACTTGATGTGCCGGCCGCCACCGGGCGTCGTCGAATGTTCCTGGGCGTCTGCCGATTCAACGTCCTGGGCTTCGCGATCGTCGTCAGGTGATACTTCGCCAGAAGTCAGCGTATCCATCGGATTAGGTTGCACCTCAACTGGACAATGTACATGGGCCAAACTATGCCTAAAGATGTCGGGCGGCTAAGCGGTCGGGCCGTACAGTGGTCGGACCAAGTAATGGTCGGGATTATACCGCCAATTGAGGCCGCTCAAAAACGCGTTAAGTTTAGACCAAGGTGTGGTCAGTGGTCTACCGAACTGCGCTCGGTAGTGAACAGTTACTCTAAGGTGAAGATCACGCCGAAGCGGCCGGTGCGGCCGTTTTCGGCGCGATGGGAGAAGAAGAGGTCCGTCCGGCAAGCCGTGCATAGTCCCGACGGCTCAATGTGCTGAACGCCGGCGGCCTCCAGGCGGTCTGCATTGGCGGCTGGCAGATCGAAAAAGCGCTTGTCGTTCTTGCCGTCAATAGAACGCAGGAGCTGATCGGCTTCGGCGAAAGTTTCATTGACGGCCGATATGACCGGCTTGCCAACTTCGTAGCAGCAGGGGCCGATGGTTGGGCCAATGGCCGCCAGAAGGTCGGTCGGCCGGCTGCCAAAGGCGTTGGCCATGGCCTTTACCATGGCGCCAGGCAGGTCACTTATGGCTCCTTTCCAACCGGCGTGACCCAGGCCGATGGCCTTTTTACGAGGATCGTAAAGAAAGATGGGGGCGCAGTCGGCGTAGTTCATGGCCAGGCCACAACCGGGCTCGTCGGTGATCAAGCCGTCCACCGGGCCGACGTATTGGCCATGGTGAGCGTGGCCGACCATGGCTACGCCGGCGCCATGGGTGAGGTGGGCCTGGGCTAGAGAGCGAATGCCCCGGCCATGGCTGCCATAGGCCCTGGCCCGATTGGCCGACACGTTTTCCTCCGTATCTGGCACCGACAGACTGAGATTGAGGGTGTCAAACGGGACCTGGCTAACGCCGCCGCGCCGGGTAAAAACAGCATGGCGAACCCGGCCGTTGGCCGGGATTGAAGTGAAACGCAGATATGGTATTTGATCGGCGGTGTATTCCCTCATCGCAACTCTCTGTGTTTGGGTCGGTAGCGCCCAGGAATGCTAAGCGAAAACGGTTGATCGCGCAATCGGCCAATCGAAATGTAGAAGCCCTTGGGCGCCCACAGATGGCTTCCGGCACATATGCTGACCACAGACCGCGGCGGTTTTGAAACGCTCGCCTGCGTCAAGCGGCCTAACATGCTATAATCGCCAGGCCGTGAACATTTGAGCTATGACACGCAAGCGAAGTACCAGCAGCCGAAAGAATACAACTGGGAGCAAGAGCTCCAGCCGCCGTTCTACATCAACGCGCCGCAATAGGTCGCGCAGTAACCGGTCGCGGCTCGATCTCAGCCTGGACGGCCGCCAGAAGGCGATTATCGTCGGGATATTTCTCATCTTCCTGACGGCCATTTTGGCCCTTAGCCTGCTATCGCCCAACCAGGGGCAATTAACCACTTTTCTGGCCGATGGGCTCTGGCAACTCTTTGGCTGGGGCGGGGTGCTGATCCCCATTGCCCTGGGCGTAACCGGCTTTTACCTGGTGTTATGGGGCATGAACCAGCCCCCCAACCTACCCCAGCTACAATTGGCGGGCTTGTTGCTGCTCTTCCTGGCGGCCGAGGCCCTGGTGACGTTGATCGTCATGGTCGTTAAGCCCGAGATGGAAGGAGTCACCGCCATCGCCGAGGCAGGGGAAGGCGGGGGCTACTTAGGCGGCGGCATTGTCTGGCTGCTCAGCCAGGCAGTTGGCCAGTTGGGGGCGACGTTCGTCTTGCTGATCGCGGGTGTCATCGCCGTGATATTGGCGACGGGTGTTAGCCGCGATGACATGGGGCTTTTCTTGCGCGAGGTTTTTACCCGCAAGGAAAAGCCCGCGGCCGAGCGGGAGATCCCGGTCAATCGAGGCGGAGCAACCGTTTCGACAGCGCCGTCTCGGGCCAGCGAACCGCCGTCAGCGGCCAACGCGCCTACAGGCGTGCCCACAACGTCCACAAATCCGGCGCAACCGGCTACCCAGACAGCGGCGACAAAGCGGCGATCGCGAAGGCGTAAGGGCGCCCAACCACAGACCGCGCCGACCAGCACGGCAAACCAGGATACGGCCGAGGCAACACCGGTGTTCTTCACTCAAACCAGCGGCCAAAACTGGACACTGCCAAAGGTAAATGAGTTGTTGGAATCAGGCGGCGAGCAAGAGGTGGGCTCTGCTACCATTCGGGAGCAGGTCGAGATCATCGAACATACCCTGGAGAGCTTTGGCGCGCCGGCAACGGTGGTCGAGATAAGCCAGGGGCCAACGATCACCCAATATGGCGTGGAACCTAACTTCATCGTCCAGCGCAGCGGCAAGCGCACAAAGGTGAAGGTGGGCAAGATCGCCGGATTGGGCGACGACCTGGCGCTGGCCCTGGCTGCCCGTTCGATTCGCATTCAAGCTCCGGTGCCGGGTAAAGGTTACGTGGGCATCGAAGTACCCAACCCCGAAAAGGCCCTGGTGTCGTTGCGAGATGTGATGGAAGCGGCTGAATTCACGGGCATCCAGTCGCCGCTACGCATTGGACTTGGGCAAAATGTCGGTGGCCAACCTATCGCGGCCGATCTTACCCAGATGCCGCACCTGCTCATCGCCGGCACTACCGGCTCAGGCAAGTCGGTCTGCGTCAACGGCATCGTCGCCTGCCTGTTGCTGCAAAATACACCGGAGACACTTAAGCTGGTCATGGTCGATCCCAAGCGGGTCGAGCTAACCGGCTACAACGGTATTCCCCACCTGGTAGCGCCAGTTGTCGTCGACCTGGAGCGGGTCGTCGGCACGCTGCAGTGGGCGCTGCGCGAAATGGACAATCGTTATAAGCGCCTGGCCGACATCGGCGCCCGCAACATCGACGAATATAACCGCAAAGTCAACGGCAATGGCCAGGAGCCCATGCCCTATATCGTCATCGTCATCGACGAACTGGCCGATTTGATGATGTTGTCACCCGAAGAGACGGAACGGGGTATCACCAGGCTAGCCCAGATGGCTCGCGCGACGGGCATTCACATGGTGATCGCTACCCAGCGGCCGTCGGTCGACGTGGTCACGGGCTTGATCAAGGCTAACTTCCCGGCGCGGATCGCCTTTGCCGTCGCTTCAAGCACAGACAGCCGGGTCATCCTGGACACAACCGGCGCGGAGCGTCTGCGTGGCCAGGGCGACATGCTCTTCCAAAGCCCGGATGCGGCCGCGCCGATTCGCATGCAAGGCTGTTTCGTCAGCGAGTCGGAACTGACCTCTTTGATCCGGTATTGGCAAAGCGCCATGCGCTTTAGCTCCGCACGGGCGACGCCAGCGGCCGAATCGGAACAACAGCCTGACGAGCCGGCCGACTCGGCCACAGGGCTAACCACGGTTCAGAAACCGGCGGTCGAGGAAACGGCTCAGAAGCCGGCAGCTGAGAAGCCGACCCAACAACCCTTATGGGAGGAGTTGCAGGTCGAGGAAGAGCAGACGGCCAAGTACGAGGATGAGCTCTTGCCCGAGGCGATCGCTCTTGTACGCCAGCTGGGTAAAGCTTCGACTTCGCTGTTGCAGCGTCGCTTTCGAATCGGCTATACCCGGGCGGCGCGCATGATGGATGTCATGGAAGAAGACGGCATTATCGGGCCACCGACGGGTACCAGCAAGGCCCGCGAAGTATTGCCCTGGCGAGAAGACAAAAGCGGCCCCAGCAGCGAGAATGGCGCCGACCAGGAGTAGCCGATCGCATGGCTCATCTGACCGGCGAGGCCCGCGCCAGGTATGTTCGGGGCATGTTCTCGCGCATCGCCGGGCGCTACGACCTCATGAATCGCCTGATGACGGCCGGGCAGGACGGCCGTTGGCGACGTCAAGTCATCCAGGAAGCGCAACTGGCGAATGGGCGACGCTTGCTTGATATCGCCACCGGCACCGGCGATATCGCTCTAGAAGGAATAAGACAGCAACCGCAAATCCAGGCCATAGGCGGCGACTTCACGATCGAGATGATGCAAGTCGGCGCGTTAGATCCAAGGCGAGCCGCCATCCGCTGGGTAACGGCCGATACGCTGGCTTTGCCATTCCCGGACGGGGTATTTGACGCGGTTACATCTGGCTTCCTGATGCGCAATGTCATCGACGTGGCCGGCGCCTTTCGCGAACAGATGCGCGTGACCCGGCCAGGCGGACAGGTCGTGGTATTGGAATCCAGTCCGCCCAAGAAGAACTTGTTACGGCCGTTCATCCGCTTCCATCTGAACCATGTGATCCCGGCTCTGGGTAAGCTGATCACGGGTGACGGAGATGCCTACCGTTATCTGCCTGACAGCACCCAACGTTTCCAAGATCCAGAAAGCCTGGCGCAGATCATGCGCGAGGCGGGACTGGGCGACGTTCGTTTTCGACTGTTCATGTTCGGCACGATCGCGATTCACGCCGGGCAGAAACAGTAGAGCCAGTGTAGGAGGCGAGATATGCTTGATGCAGTCCTGGAATTCCTGACGAAGGGCGACTCCTTTGTGGCCATTGAGTTCCTGAGCCAGCAAGACGATCCGTTGGTCGCGGCCGATGTTTATAACAAGGCGCTGAAACAACTCTACTATGAAGAGAAAGACATCCAGACGGTCATCTACATGGGCCGGGCCGGAATCCAGCATAGCCTGTCATCGGCGACAGCGGTTGGGATGGACGTGGGCCGGGCTAGAGAACTGAAGGACCGGGCCAGGGCCATTGCCTATAATGTAGCGTCTTATACCTGGCCAGGATGGGATGAACCGGGCATCGATCTGGGTCGGTCCGAGGTGGCTCAAGGGCTCGACGCGGCGGCCGCGGCGGCCCGTCTATCGGCCGAGTTACGCATGGATACCATCGGTCAGTCGAGGAGTATTTGGATGCTGGCGGCTCAGCAGATGGCAGCCGGCGATCTGGCCGAGGCAGCCGGCAACTTTAAGAAGGCGGCCGAATTGGCGAGGACGGCCGAGGCACCGGCTGAAGCGATGCTTTCCGACGGCTACGCGACCCTGGTCTCGCTCCTGGCCTCGCCCGACGATTCGGCGGTTGAAGCCCGCTATATGGATGTCAAGCGACAGTTGACAGCCGAAGAGGACGGGCAGTTTTTCATTGAGCAGCTAGATACGGCGCGGCGCGTCTTCAGCAGTTGAGCGCGGTCGACGAAACGCCGAGAAGGTCCAAATCGAGAGGTTTAAACGAATGAATAGACGGATAACGGTCATCTTGAGCCTGGTGCTGACCCTGTGGTTGGTAGCTGCCTGCACCTCGTCGAGCGAAGAATCGGCGGCGTCGGCAGAGGTAGAGGTGGCACAGGTGACGACAGACGAGGCTCCTGACGAGGAACCGGCGGCGCCGGCGGCAGCTGAGAAGCCGACAGATAGTGCAGCGCCAACTCAGCCGGTCGAGTCGCCGACGGATGCGATCTTCGCCACATCCACGCAGGCGGCACAGGCCGGGGAACCACCAACGGTCACGGCCGAGCCGCCACCCACAACGCCGCCTGAGCCAACCGAGACATCGGCGCCAGCGCTTAACGGCGAGTACGAGAGCACATATTTCCGCGGCCTGGCGACGGCGCCCATCACTATGATCGATTATTCCGATTTCCTGTGAGGCAATTGCCGCGCCTACGTGCTAGGCGCCGAGAAGGAGATCATCCCCAATTACGTGGACACCGGGCAGGTGCGGCTTATCTATTGGCCGATGCTCGATCATGGGCAGGCGAGCGTGAACGCCCATGCAGCGGCCGACTGCGTTGGCCGCCAAGATGTGGACGCATTCTGGGATGTTCACGACCGATTCTACGTTGATCAGGGCGCGCTTTTTCGGGCCGACCGCGACTATTTCGTCCAGGCGGCTGTGAGCGCCGGGCTCGACCAGGCGGCATTTGAAGCTTGCTACGATAGCGGCGAGGCCCATGCCAGAGTGAATGATTTGGACCGCATCCGTCGCGAGCGCGGCATCTTCAACCGGCCGAGCTTCGATATCAACGGACAATTGTTGATTGGATCGCAACCGTTCAGCGTCTATGAGGATTATTTCGCGGCCGCGTCGACTAATTGATAGAAACTGCTCGAACACACTACCAGATCATTTGACAGGGATATAGATGGAGATTCGACTCGACGGAAAAGTGGCCATTGTCACCGGCGCCGGACAAGGGCTAGGGGAATCCATAGCTTTAACGCTGGCAGAAGCGGGCGCCCGCGTGGCGGTGAACGATCTTAACCCGGATCGGGCCGAGCGAACGGCCGAGCAGATACGGGGCCGGGGCGGCCAGGCGACTGCCGTGGCGGCCGATGTGAGCAACAAGTTTCAGTGCGTCAACCTGGTGGAAACGACCCGGGCTGAATGGGGCCAGCTGGATATCCTGGTCAATAATGCTGGCATCGAACCGGTGAGCTCTATTCTGACGATGGATGAGTGGGATTGGGATCGCTGCCTGGACGTCAATCTCAAAGGGGCCTTTCTGATGAGCCAATTGGCCGGCCGGGTCATGGCCGACGAGAATGGCGAGCGGGGCGGCGCCATCGTCAACATCAGCTCTATCGCCGGGGTCGAGACACCCTTAATGCTCAGGGCCGCCTACTGCGCCAGCAAGGCCGGCATGGTCGGCTTTGCCAGGGAGTGCGCTCGTGAATTCGCCCAATATGGCATCCGGGTCAACACAGTGGTGCCCGGCGTCTTCGTGACGCCGATGACAGAAAAAGCGCGCCAGAATCCAGATCTAATGGCCAAGTGGCGGGGCGAAATCCCATTGGAAAGGTTAGGCGACCCGGAAGAGGTGGCCCGGGTGGTCCTGTTTCTCTGTTCTGACGGGGCAAGTTATATGACGGGTAGCACGATTACCGTGGATGGGGGTAAGGTGATGCGCTGATCAACTAGCCGGCAGTAATCATTTTCTTGGATAGCACCCAAAGAGAGACTCACCTTCCAGCTTAAACAGTAGCAATTCACGGGCGCCAACTTCATGTCCCATCGAGCTCTGACGGCATACAAGCGACCTTACGAATTGCATGCACGATAGGCATGGTTTTCATCTAAGCGTTGGTTGCTCAATTCTACCAAATGAGAATGAATCCAGAAAGGATAGAAACTGTATCTGGGTGAAGAAAAACTTGCGGGTTCCAGGTATGAGATTCCCGAATGATCCAATACATCACGGACTAAAACTTCACCAACTTGCTGGCCACTAACGTCTGAAACTGGGACTGTCTCAGAAGCCCCAACACTAAAGAATCCATTTTCATCCATTTGCTCCTCGCTGTTATATTTGGTAGCTATCTCCTCCAGAATGCGCAGATATTGATCGTCGCTTATCAAAGGACGACCATGGATATTTGAAGCCCTTAGCAGCAATTCCTCAAACAAGAAGGCCTTCAAATCCGCTTCGGTATCATCTGGGTTATTACTGGTTCGCCCGACAATCATTTCTGCGATTGATAGGGACCTAACAGAATAAGGTAGAATCGGTTGGTTGGCCACGTAACGCGCGTAATCCGCGATCAGTTGGCCGGCTGAACCATCATTCTTCTTCGCCTGCCAGGTTTCGCTTCCGAGAATGAAAGAATACTCTTCCTCGGCCAGGATTTCTAGATCGCCCATGCTTGAAACGTAGGGCCCACCAAGAGCAAACACGCGTAATAATGCCATAACTCCCTCATGTCGCCGTGGGTCCTGAAACCATGGGGCGAAGCCTTCCGGTCTTCCGAAGACGAACACGTGAATGTAACTCTCTTCCGATTCTTCAACATCTAGCATGAACTGATCGACCGACCTGAGGATTTCTTCAGATGTTTCCTTGCTAACCTCGTCCAGGTCATCGAAGATAATCAAGGGTACCAATTGGCCATTTTGCTCACAACCAGCTGCGGCCAGCATGCTGTCCAGATCAAAATCGTTGACTTCGACAAGTGCGGGTAAGCTATCAAATTCAGTCGAGGAGTCCAATGACGCAAGCTCAGCCGTCCTAGCTACCTCGAAATTCAGCTTATCCGAGTCCACGGTGAAAAGGTTACCGATCTTTACTAGACAGGTATCGCCTGGGAAATTCTGACCCAACCGATTCCTGGTAATGAGGCTTTTGCCAACTCCAGGCGCCCCCCAAACATAAGTAATGCCCCGGTGTTCTTGCCCATCAAGGAAGATCTCCTCAATAACATTAATATGCTCGAATAGCTCTGGGTTTCCAATCTCATAGTAATCAAGGAGATTTTCACCGTCCGGCGCCCTGTTGGAAATGTCTATTGTCAACGCCTCTTCAATTCTGCACAGATAGTCAATCGAGTGAGGTCCTCGAGAACGATCTATGATGAGGTAGGCTCCGATCGCCAACACAATCAGAACGATTGCAGAAACGCCCGCCCAGATCCAGCGGGAATGTTTTTGTGCCAGCCAAGTGCTCATTGCCTCCTTGGGTACATCCTTGGATGAGGCAGGTACACTAGCTTGACCCTGAGCCGCTCTTTCGGGTGGTTTTAGCAGGTCAACGGCAGCAGCCGCGCCCAAGAACGCGATCGTCTTGGCATTGGCTATGTCATCCATGCTCTTGAACTTGAGCACGCCCAATAAATACAAAGCCAAACCGGCATAATACTCAGACCAATCCTCCGGGTAGAAAAGACATTTGCGCGCCTCCTCACGAATGGCTTTCAAGACGGCAAATGGCTTTTCCAGGCTATCATGAGGCAGTTGGATTGTACTGACCTTATCTTGTCGACAAACCACCTGGTCCAGTATCTGGTACAAGTTAATAACAGTCGGTGGTGACAACTTCGCTTTGGAGAGAGTATCCGGCATGAGGACTGTTAGCACCCCGGTCTCTAGTCGAAGCAAATCATGAAGGTTATGCCCCTTTCGTACCGAGGCAAAGTCAATCAGCTTTACATCTCGTGTTTCAGGATCAATGAGGATGTTCTCCAGATTCAAGTCGCCGTGAATGGTCGATATGTTCACCTCGTGAAACATGCTAAGCAGATCCTGATAGGAGAGTAACGGATTGGGTATGCTCAATCCATTTGCCAACTTGAA
>JBFFWQ010000087.1:0-25646 GCA_041570195.1 Promineifilaceae bacterium (SeqCode)
TCGGCCGCCCACCACAATCCCTCCAGCGGCGGCACCACATAATCCCTACCCAATTCCTTTTTACTGGCGAACTTGATCTTGTATGCTACCGCATAGAGTGCTTCAACCGCCTCCTGGTATTCCTCGGCCGTATTCGGATCGCCATGCCCGTCAACCATCAAGAACTGCATTGCCGGCACGTCGACCAACGCAAACTCCTTGGCCGACGGCTGATAAAGTTCTCTAAATTTCTTCTTGAAATCAATCTTTGTCACGCTTCGCCTCCAGTTGTTTAATGTAGGCCGCTACCCACTCCCATTCGGCCCCGATCATGGCCAGGCTATAATCAAACAGCGCTTCAACATGATCCGGCAGCGGCCGCTGTTCTTCAGCCTGCCCGCGCACATGCTCTTGTCTGTCCGCCAGACCATCATGATAAGCCCGCAAGGATTCCAAAACCTCCCCGGCCGGCAACCCGGCCGCATTGGCCAATCCAAGCAGAAAAGGCGTCCGCCAGGGCTCCGGCATTGACAGCGCTTCCCTTACCGCTTTCGTCCAGGTCTGCCGCCCTTCGGCCGTTATCTCGTACACCTTCCGCGCCGGGCCCCGCCCCGTCTTCTTGCCTAACCGGCCCTTGATCAGCCCCCCCCGCTCCAGCTTCTTGAGCAGGTAATAAATGGACGAAAAGCCCACCTCCGTCCACTCACGCATGCCCCGCTCCTGTATGACCCCCTCGATCTCATACCCATGTCGCGGCCGCTCTACGATCAGCCCCAGCACCGCCAATTCAGCATTCGTCATCATCGTTATCCTATAACCAGTATATTCTAGTACTAGAATATACCAGCTAACCCCATTTGTCAACCACCAGCAACAACTTTGTTTTAAACGCGTATAGGGGTTAATATGCTTATCGCTAACTCTCGAGCGCTTGACAAGTCTACTAACAGCTCAAAGCCAATAGCTAAAAGCTAACCGCCAACCGCTCATAACTTCCCTAGGAGGATAACTCATGCTTACACAAAGAATCATCGGCGCCTTCACGTTCCGTAAAGGCGTCTACAAAGACGTCGAACACGACCCCAGCTTCACCTCGACGGCCTGGCTGATCGTCATCGTCGTCGCTTTTCTCAGCCAATTGGGTACCTTCAGCTTCGGCGCCAGTTGGCTGGTGGCCAGCTTAGTAGGTACCGTCTTCGCCGTAATCGGCTTTGCCGTGGCCGCTTTTGTCGTATCCTGGGTTGGCAAATCAGTTTACAAGGCCGATGTCACCTTCGACGAAATGGTCCGCACCCTGGGCCTGGCCTATGTCTGGCGGGTCGTTGGCGTGGTGGGCATCCTCGGCGGTTTCCTCAGCTGCCTGCTCGCTCCGGCCTTGATCGCGGCTTTTATCCTGGGCTTGGTTGCCTGGTTCGTCGCCGCCAAGGAAGCGCTGGACCTCGAATGGGGCCAGACCATCATCACCGTGATCCTCGGTTGGTTGGTCATCCTGGTCTTTTCCATCATCACCAGCTTGATCTTGACCGCCTTGGGCGTTGGCGCCGCCACCGTCTGGAGCGCTTTTGGCTTCTAGTTAGCAACTCCCTTTACAAGATGAACAAGAGGGGCGCGGCATTCTTGCGATAAAGCAGTCGCGCCCCACTTTCTTTCTTGTTTTCATCCAGACCGGCTTGGGTTAACATGGAGTCTATGCCGGGGATCATACGATGAACGCAAGAACAAACACTCAGAAACGCCATCCCCCTGGCCCCAAAGGGGGCCTCTTACTCGGCAGCCTACGCGATTTCAGCCACGATCCGCCGGCCTACCTGGTCCATCTGGCCGAAGAATACGGGCCAATCAGCCGACTTCGCATCGGTCCCTTTTGGGTCTACGTGATCGCCCATCCCGTTTACCTGCGCGAGGTGCTTATAGGCCAGGCGGCCAATTTCCCCAAGGCTCGTTTAAGCCAACAGATCCTAGGCAAGTTTCTGGGCCATGGGCTGCTATTGAGCAACGGCGACTTCCACCGCCAGCAACGGGCGCTTATCCAACCCGCCTTTCACGCCAGGCGCGTTGAAGCCTACGGCCGAACCATGGTCGAACACACCCAGAACATGTTGGCCGATTGGCGGCCGGGCCAGGTTCTGGATATCGACCGCGAAATGATGCGCCTGACCATGTTCATCGTGGCCAAGACCCTGTTCGATGCCGACGTTTCGAAAACGGCCCAGCGGGCTGGCGAAGCCATCCAGGAGCTGCAAGAGGCGGCCAATCTCGAATACAAACGCTCCTTCGCTATACCCATGTGGCTCCCCACCCCGAACAACCGTCGCATCCAGCGGGCGACCGCCATCGTCGACGAGGTCGTCGAAGGCGTTATCGCCGAACGGCGTGCGAAGGCCTCAGATGGCCAGGTCGAAGACACCGGCGATCTTCTGTCCATGTTGTTGCTGGCCCAAACCGAGGATGACCGCCCCATGGACGACCGACAGATCCGCGACGAGGCCGTCACCCTCTTCGCCGCCGGCCACGAGACCACCTCCAACGCCCTGACTTGGACCTGGTACTTCCTGGCTCAGCATCCAGACGTCGAAGCCCGCCTGCATGCCGAGTTGCAGGCCGTATTGAACGGCCGGGCGCCAACCGTAGCCGATCTTCGAGACTTACCCTATACAGAAATGGTACTTAAGGAGTCCATGCGCCTTCGGCCGCCGGCCTGGATCCTGAACGGCCGGACGACCCTCCAGGAAACCACCATAGGCGGCTACACCATCCCCGTTGGCAGCACCGTATTCGTCTCTCCCTACCAGCTGCACCGCCTGCCCGAATACTTCCCCGATCCGGAGCGTTTCGATCCCGATCGCTTCTCTCCAGAGAACGAGAAGAAGCTACCCCGCTACGCTTATTTGCCCTTCGGCGCCGGCCCCAGGATCTGCATCGGCAACGCCTTCGCCATGATGGAAGCGCGACTGATCCTGGCCACTGTGGCGCAACATTTCTGCCTGGAGATGGTTCCCGGTCAAACCGCCGAAATGTCGCCCCTCATCACCCTCACCCCGGCCGGCAGCCTGCAAATGAAGGCCACGGTCCGCTGACGGACACATCCCCCCACGATAGACACGGTTGGAAAGAAACCACATCCAGCATTGTGATTAACACAATCTTGTAATCCTGTTCGTTCTTCTTTTTAATAGCTTAGTCCAAAACACCTGGCTCGAATCACTCAGGCGGCGTCACGGAATAGCCCAACGCTTGCATAACCTGTAGTTGATTGGACTGCGGCCAGGCTTCGATGATCTGGCCATCTTGAAACCGCTCGATCATGATTGCTTCGCTCCTGATTACTTTACCGGTCGGCTTCACGCCCAGAAACTCACCCGTATGTTTGCCGGCAAGCGTCACATGAACCGTTATGAAATCCCCTTCGACGAGCAGATGGTTAAAGGTGACTGCTCTGTCCGATAAAGCATCCATCGGGCCTTTAAACACGCCGCGCAGGGCTTCAAGCCCACGTACCGGCGGCGTCGCATGACCGACAAAATCCTTGTGGAACACTTCGTCGACGACGGCCAGATTGTCGTGATGGTGGATCTCCGTCAGGTACCGGCGCACCAATGCTTTCATATCTTCTGGTGACATCTTGGCCTTTTCTCCTGTTCAATTCCAATTAGCTCTGGCAACTCGACATCTAACCCGAGGGTTTCAAGCGAGACGGTTTGCGATGTAGGGTAAGCGAGGATTTCCTTCTCATCCTACTTATTGAAAGAAGGGTCGGCAAACGGCTGCTGATAACGGCGCGCCGGCTAGGCCGGCGACTCCAATAGGTCATCCAGAACCCGTACATCTCCCTGGTAGTCGAGCAGGCATAACTTGACTGCCGGCCGCTGCCCCAGGAATTCCTCCACGGCCGTCGCGTAACGCCGCAGCTGCCTGGTAACCCCTCTTTTCCGCAGCAAGCGATTCAATCCGGCTTCATCCCGAATCCGATTCGTCTTGAAGTCGACCACCACCCAGTTCCCGTTCCTACGTCCGTTCCTACGTCCGTTCCTACGTCCGTTCCTACGGTACAGCACGTCTATGATGCCGTGCTCAACTTGGCCAGCATCGTCGAGGCGATCGTACGGTATCTCGTGCCGGCGCTCGCTGGCGCGGTCCATCTCCTCAAATAAGTCATGTTCGCGGAAGCGATTTAGCAACCGTTGTGACTCGCGAACGATCTCTCGAAGCCGGCTCGGATCAATCAAGCCGTATCCTTGAGCGCGGCTTTCTACCCACTGGTCAAAACCTTCGCCCGGAAAGCGCCAGTTGGCCAGGGCCTCATGCACAATGATGCCTACCAGCCAAGCCAGCAGTTCCGGCCCGGCCGCGGCCTGCGCCACACGCCAGACACGGCGCGGCGGCTCCACCACGCGCTCCCATGTCTCGTCGTCCAACTGCGACTCCACGGCCGCACAAGAATCCAGCAGGCGCGGATCCCACACCTCTGCCACCGTTTCGCCAGCATCTGACTCGGCCAACCTGCTGCCTGCTTCAAAGCCTGGCTCATAGACAGTGCAGCCAATCGGCGTTTGACCCACTTCCAGCTCGAGCCGAATTGCTCCCTGACCGTCTGCGTCGTAAGCTACTGGCCGGCCGTCCAATCCTATCGGCCCGGCTATTTGCTTGAGCCAGCCGCCAAGCCAGCCGGGTTTGCCAGCGTTGGTGAGTTTAAAACAGCCATTCAGGATCAATTTGTCGCGGGCGCGGGTGGCGGCCACATAAAATAGCCGGTCAGATTCGGCCGCTTCCTGGTCGTCCGCCTTCTCCTGGCACAAATTAAACAGGGCCAACCCGGCGCCATCCTCATCCTGCAACCGGGGCAAGATACCCAGGCCCGGCTCCAATAGCAAATCGGCGCCTCCCGGCCGTTTGTAATTGATGTCGCCGATGACTACCACTGGAAACTCCAGGCCCTTGGCCGCGTGGATACTCATGAGACGGATCACATCCCCGGCCGTGGCCCGCGCTTCGCCTTCGCGGACCGCGCCGGCGCGCAGATCGGCCACATATTCCAGATAATCCTCGACGCCGACAATGCCGCTGGCCTGGGTGCCATGCAGCAACTTAAACACGTTTCGGGCCGCCCGGTGCTGGCCCGAGCGCAATAGGGCAGCGCGATAATCAGTGGCGTCCAGGAACTCTTTCAGCAGGCTAGCCGCCGAGATGCGGCCGGCCCGGGCATGAAGATCGCTGATGAGCTGGCTGGCCCGCTCCCCCTCTTCAAGGCCGCCATCTCGTAGCAAGCGCCAGAGCGATACCGGCTGCTTCAGCTGATAACGCTGCTGGACGAAATCGTATAAGCGGTCGTCTGAGAAGCCCATCACCGGCGAGCGTAACAAGCCCGATAGCGCCAGGTCATCTGTCGGATCGGCTAAGGCCTTCAGCGCGTTGAGCAAGTCACGGATTTCCGGCCGGTCATAGAAACCGCGGCCGGCGACGGTCAGGTAAGGCAAGCCGGCTTCGTCCAAGGCATCTTCGTAAGCGGCAAAAGACGTCGATGCCCGGCAGAGGATGGCCACATCGCCGTAACGTATTTCCGAATCTTCTCTCTCTACCAGGTCGGCCAGATGTCCGGCCAGGGCATCAGCCGCCCGCTTCAACGCCCCGCTCTCTTTGCTGCCCACGGTCAATTGCAGTTCGATATAGGGCGGTCCGTGGATACCGGCTACAGGTTCCTCCCGGTAGTGCATGAGCGGCGCGAAAGGCTCGCGCCACGGCCGGTCCGGATCATCCTCCTCGCCCAGGATAGGCCGCAACAAATCATTGGCCCCCTCCACCAGGGCCCGGTGCGCCCGATACGATTGGCTGAGATCGCGGCTCGCTCCGCCGCGCGATTCAATTTGTGTCCGTTCGTCGCGAAAAACGGTCACGTCGGCGCCGCGAAAACGATAGATCGACTGCTTGGCGTCGCCGACGATGAAGAGTTTCCCGCCATCGCCATTGATCAAATTGACCAGGTCGCGCTGCCGGCCGTTGGTATCTTGATACTCGTCAACCAAGATGGCTTTCACTGTTTTTTGCCAGCGCCGGCGGACATGGCGACGATCATTTAGAAGGCGCAACGCCAGCTCCTCCAGGTCGTCGAAATCCAATGCCTGCCGGGCCCGTTTGCGTTGCTCATAGGCCAGGACCGCTCGCGAGAATAAACGGTCCAGCGCCGGCATGAGGCCGGCCAGCTGCCGGTCAAGGTGCAGATTCAGACCCCTGCCTACCACGCCGCTCAATCGCTCGTCATAGAGTTGCCGCAACTCGCGGATGATCGCCTTGGGATCGACCGGCGCCCAGGTCGCCTGGCGCCCGACTAGTTTCATATTGCCGCGCAGCGGGCGCAATGAAGCGGCGATCGCCGGCCAATCCGCCTCCGCTCGCCCAATTTCGATCCCAGCCCACAAAACCAACAAGTTGTCCAGCGGTTCAGCCAGGGCATCGCCCTGCTCAAAGGCTCGAGCCAGCGTGCCGTCATTTTGCAGTGCCTGCAAATCGGCAAAACTGGCTAACACGGCCGGATCGTCTACAAAGCGCCGGATGGGCTCGCGTATCCGCGTTTCCCAGATTGGCCACAAGGGATTGGGCAAACCGGCCAGGGCAGCCGCGGCTTCAGGCCGCTGTGCCATGAGCTGCTCCAGCAATGAACGAATCTTCCACTCGCCTAAGAAAGCGAAAAGGTCGACCGCCCCCTGTTCGTCAACCGCCCAGGCCAGGGCTTCGTTTATACTTTCACGCAATAAGGTGCCTGACTGACCCTCGTCCAGAACATCAAAACGGGGATCTAACTCCAACTCGGCCGGGTGTGCGCGCAGGATCTCGGTACACAAGTTATGAATGGTGCCAATTCGAGCCGCATCCAGCAGGTTATATAGTTCATCCCAATAGTGGCGCTCTTCGGAGGACAGGTCAGGACCGGCCAGGTAACCCTGTAATTCGGCCCGGATTCGGTTGCGCATTTCACGGGCCGCCTTGCGGGTAAAGGTGATGGCCACGATGGAGCGCAAAGGTATCCCTTCGGCCAGCAACGACAGGTAGCGGGCCACCAGGGTGCGGGTTTTACCGGTACCCGCGCCGGCAGTGACCACCACATCTCGACCACGGGCCAGGACGGCCGGGCGCTGCTCGTCGTTGGGCGCGATCTGGGCGACGATGGCATGCATGGGATCTAGCGCCTCGCCCGATATTGCCAGCAGAAGCCGGTCGCCGGACAATAAGAAGGGCAACCGCCGGCTGGGGGCGTCGGGCGAAACTGGCCTCGCCGGGCGCCGCTCACAGCGCCCCAGGCGAATCGGAGCGCAACGTCGATGGCTTCCTGAGGACCATAATCAGCCAGCCGCAGCTCACTGGCTTCAGCGTGCCTGATATGCCAGTAGAAACCGTCGGCCGGCTCGCCCAAACCCAGGGCATCTTGCGCCGCCAGGGCATAAAGTGGTAGTTGAAGCTTCTCCCCCTCCTCCAGTGCGCGCTTGCCGTAGCCATAGGGTCCGGCCGTCTTGTAATCGATGACCCGCAACCGGCCGTCTGGATCCCGGTCCACGCGATCGACGATACCGTGTAGCCAGAAGTAATCCTCGCCTTCACGAACTATCAGGCTGTGCTCCCCAAAGAAACGTTTCTCAAAATAGCGGGGAATCCAACGGCCGGCCTCGGCGGCCAGGGCTAAAACGGAACGAGCGATATTCTGCACGATCTCTTCTCGAGTCTGTTGCCACCAGGCCGTCTCGCGAAAACCTTGCCGGGCGGGAGCGCCATCAAGTAGAGGGCCGGCGACGGCCGGCAAGGCGCTTAAGAGCACTTGCGGGTCGTTGCGGTCCTCTTCCACAACGCCGTCGTAAAGCGCCTCGAGGATCTCATGATAGATACTCCCCAACTGCCGGACATCCAGCCCTTCGACGGGTTCTATCCGAGGCTCCAGCCGCAGCACCTTGCCGACGAAGAAGCGCAATGGGCAGCCCAGGTAGTTCTCGAGGCTGCTCGGGCTCCAGCGGTATTCAGGATGGAAATGATCGGCGAACAGCGCTCCCCGACCGGTCAGGTCACCATCAAACGCGGTCGCCGACGCACCGTAACGGTGGCCGAATGTGCGTCCGGCCTGCTCCAGGCGTTGCCAGCGGTCGGGATCGATTGAGCGCAGCCAGGACGCAGCCGAATGAGATGCCGGACGGTGGACCAGGCTCTCCATGAGTTCGGCCCGTGAGGCCGCCCGCTGAGGCGGGGCAATACTGTCCGTTTTCACCTCTTCCGGCTCGACCTTTACCAGGCGGCAGATCTCTTCCCAGAATGGCGAAGGCGGCCATTCGGCGCCGCTGTCGGCCAGGTTCGGCCGGGTGAGAAGCAAGTTCTGCGACGCCGCCGTGACCGCTTCGTAGAAGAATTCCCTCTCGGCGCTTTCGATGGCCGAGTCAACAGCCAGATCATCACCCTGGCGCAACGCATCGCGATCGGCTTCAGGCAAGAAGACGTCTTCGCCGAGCGTTGCCGGAAATTCCCCCTCGGCCAAACCCAACACGGCGACGGCCTTGAACGGCAGACCGCGAGCGCGCAAAACGCTGGCAACCAGGATCTCTTCACGGTCCGGCCGGGTCGGCGACTGGTAAACGGCCGCGTCGACGGCGCCGTTTAGCTCGTTAAAAAAAGTATCAAACGCCACCGGCTCGTCGCCCACTTTGTCTTCAAGCCAGATCAACCCGCGCAAAACGTCCTTTAAGGCGGCCAGCGCGGCTGCCTCTAGATCAGCCAGCGCTGACCCATCCTGGGTAGTTAGCTCAGCCACCTTCAGCGACGTCGGATCGGCCTTCTTGTCGCTTGCATTCGGATCGCTGCCGATGAGATCTTCCAGCCAGCGGATGAATTCACGGTACCGTTGCCGCCCTGGAGGCGGAAGCAACCGTTGCAGAAACCGCACCAGTTTTCCCTGCAGATCACGAGCCGCCTGGCCGGCAACCACGTTGTCCGGCAGGTCTTGTTCGTCATCCAACCGGTCGCCCGACGCGCGGCCGGCCAGGGCCTGCATCACCTGGACCCACTGAGACATGCCGCCAATCACCTGTCCCCAGCGAGCAGCGGCGTCCAAAGCATCGGCATCGGCCGGCGTAATGCCAATGGGCTCGGCAGCATCCTTGCCTGGATAGGCGTTGGTCCAGTCGAAGTACGGCGAGCGCCATGCAGATACCACGCCCTTGCGAGGCAGAGCCGGACTGTAACCCTCCACGTCGTGCTGGGCCAAGACCAATCGCAACAGATCGAGCAGCGCCTGGACGATCGGGCTCTCCCGCAGCGGCAGGCCCTCGGTCAGGCGCACAGGTAAACCAAATTCCTCGGCCACCTGCAAGATGAACGGCCGGTACGGGACCAGATCGCGAGCCAGCAGGGCGACTTCGCCCGGCCGCATGCCATCCCACACCAGGCGCTCCTTCAGCCAGCGCAATGCCTCCCGGGTTTCGCCCGCCCTGTTGGGCGCCTGGATCAGTTCGATGAAGCCTGCCCCCGGTACCCGCCCGGTCACTGCTTCAAACAGATTGGATTCAAGATGACCCAGAACCGGAGATGGTTGGCTGTGCTGGTTCGGTAGCGGCTCAGCCCTTACTTCCAGGATCTCTTCAAGACGGCGACATGTCTTCTGGAACCGACGGAACACCCTGCGATCCTGGTCGTCGCCAAATGCGCCAGTCAGCGTGACTACAAATTCGCCTACCCGTGAAGCCAGGGTCTCGAGAAGATCATACTGGACCTGGGTGAAGCTATCAAAACCATCGATGATAAGCAAGGGCCAGTCGGCGGCGACATCGTCTCTCACTTCCAGGCGCTCAGCCGCCAGCCAGGCCAGGCCGGCATAGTCCGCCCAACCTTCCTGATCCAGGCGGGACTGGTATGCTTCATAGATCAATCCCAGCTCACGCAGTCGCCGCTCGTCGCCTATAGCACCCACACCTGTCAGGAAAGTGTGGGGCCAGATTCGGGCCGCTTTCAGCTCAGCGACAAACTCCTGCAGCATTTGAATGAAGCCTGGTTTGCCGGTAAGTTTGCCATAGAAATCGGGCTTCGTGCTCGCAGCCACCGAGCGCATGAGCCCGTACTGCTCCACCTGGCGCAAGACTTTGTAATTGTCACCTGACGCGGCAAGACATTCAGCATTCAGTTCGTCAAATGTCATGACCCGGACGCCCAGGGCGCCACCATTCATGGCCAGGCGACGGCGACAAGACAGGACCTGCTGCCGGCCGGGTACAACTAAGCGGACTTCCATGGCTAACCCCTGGACCGCGCTACCCGCCTTGGCTAGGGCAAAAGCGGTTTTACCGGCCGCCGCCGGGGCTAGATAGATACGCGGTTCAGCCATGACGGTTCATGCTTCAGTCTTGAGCGTCGATCCGGCCGCGCATTTGCCCCAGCAGAGTTACCGTCTCCCCCGCCCGAAATCGCCACATCGCAGCCGGCCCCCCAGCTCCCACTGTTGCCGCCATCTTGGCATAGGCCGCTTCCCACTGCCTGGCCAGCCCTTCCAACCCGTCAATTACTTCACCCAGCGCCTCATATTTTGCTGCCGAACGCAACAAATTAAGCAACAGAAGCTGCCTATCCCCGAAACCACGGGGGACGCCCTGCTGCCTGGCCAGCCGGCCGATATCGTCCCGGCTCAGGTAGATGCCGCTGTGGATCGGCGTAAGTAGAAATTCGACGATCTCCTTCAATCCGGTGCCTTCATCCTCAAGCAAATCAGGAATAACCGGGGCTGACTGCTCCCCTTTGAACGGCCGGCCGGACTCAGAATACAGTTCGGCCGCCTGTTCTTGTACCAGGTCAAAAGTCACTTCGGCCAGGGCACTGTAAAATGGCTGGCCTTGTTGGCCCACTGCCAGCTTCAACGGGCCGATCCAGTGCAGCAAATGCTCGTCCAGAAATGCCAATTGTCGCCCGCGGATTTGCCGCACATGCGTCCGCCGCTTGACTTCCGGCTCACCCGATGCCAGCGCTTCCGCTTCGGCCGCGCTCAGGAAAGCCAGCTGCCCTAACTCGAAACCAATGTGGTCGGCGCTTTCCGCTGCCGTTCCAGGCTGGTAGCCAGAACGTTTATAGCTCTGGGCGACGCGCTCGGTCACGTGGCCGCCTAACAGGCCGACCGGATCAAGAAAAAGGCTTTGGTAAGGGTAAACATTGAAACCAAATAGATGGTGATGATCGGCCGCCGCGTCGTCCGCGTCGAAAGGCAAAGATACTTCCTGGCTCAATTCCGGCACAGCCTGAACACGAGGTAGGTTGCCGGCCGTGATTCCCGTCAGATATAGCTGGCCTAACAGATCATAAGCCCGGCTGCGAGCCAGGGCCATTTGGCCTGCAGAAAGCGTCTGGCTCAGTTCCGTTTCTACACTACTGCCTTCTGCGGCTTCACTCGCGGCCAAACGGTCGCTCCGGCAACTTGAACGCATCCATCGTCGGCGTCAGCGGCCGCTTGATCCACATCGGCCGCCGTAGGCCATCAGGGCTGACGTCGACCGCCGAGCGAGTCATGTCCACCCACTCCTGGTAAACAGCCATCGAGCGCCCGGTATCTACCCAAACGTCGCCGTGCTTATCATTGGCTCCAGCCTTGCTCACACTCACCGCTTTCTGCAGCCAGCAATGCGCGCCGCTGATTGGATCGGGATGCACGGCATGCGTCAGGTTCTGGTGCACGCCGATATCTTCCCACCAGATGCGGCTGGTATCCGGGTCAAAGCTTTGCCACGACCGGCCGCCATGGAGGATATTCAGCTTGTAGCTGCCTTGACCATCATCTTCCAGCTCCGCCAGGCCCGACATGCCCGGATTGACGCCCACATCTTCCTGTAATCGCCAACGGCCGAGGTGATGGCTCATGGCTACGATGCCCGGCTTAATGCCTTCGGTGACCCAGACCTTGTCCACGAAATACCCGATCTCGGTCTCTACCTTGATCAGGTCGCCGGTTGCTACTCCCAGCCGCTTCGCGTCGGTTGGGTGCATCCAGACCGGGTTCTTGTGACTGATCTCGTACAGCCATTTAGCATTGGCGCTGCGGGTGTGGATCAGCGTCGGCAGGCGGAAATTGGGTAGCAGCAACATCTCACCCTGCTGCCGATCGATGTTATCCGGATGCACGTGGCTCTTCAGCGGCCAGGGGATCGTATACTCCCGCTCCGGCCAACCCCACTGATACAAAGTGTTACTGAAGAACTCGAACTTACGACTGGGCGTAGTGAGTCCAACTTTCGGTTGTCCGTCGATCATCACCCCCACCGTCTTGCCGTCCTTGGTGATCCGATTATCCAAGCCTACATGTAGGCCGTCATCCTTCAGATCCAGCACTTCTCGAGCGACGCCGCGGGCGACTTCAGCCAATTGGAAGGCCAGGCTATCCAACCGCTCATTCTCTTCATCTTCCAGACCAGGGATCTCATTCTCGTAAGGCGTATAATTGTCGCGGGTCACTTCAAAGGCGCCGTACTTACGCATATAGGCCAGGGGCGATAGGCTCTCCTCGGCCGCTTTTTCCGGCAGCCCCGGCACGCTATTCTCGAAGATCCACTGGTAATACTCGTCGACTGTGATGATCTCGCCCGGCCGGTACGGGCTCTCAAACCACTGGCGCACGCCCAGTCCGCCATCCGGATCCATGCGCGCCGACAGTTGAATCCACCATTCGTTTTCTTCCCATACCTCGCCCGGATTGGCCTCATAGGTGAAGCGCACCGGCTTACCGGCCCGCTCCATAGCCACCCGGCGCACCGGCTGGCGGAAGGCGATCCATTGCCCGGCGTGGGTTTCCTGGCTCATCAGGTCGTGTCTTTCTCCAGCGTGACCCATGGGCAAAATGTAGTCGGCAAACCAGGCCGATTCATTCCAGGTTGGCGTTAGGGCCACATGGCACTTAATCTTCTCTTCATCCCGCAGCGCCTTGAGCCAGACGAAGCCGTCGGGATTAATCCACAGCGGATTGTAAACCCGGGTGAAGTAAACATCGATGTCGCCCCGCCCTTCTTCAAGGAAATGGGGCAACAGGAAGCTCATCTCATAGTGAGCCAGCGGCCACTCATGCGGTAGATGCAGCTCGTTCCAGGCCTCGTTGGCCGGCGGCGTCGCAAACGGCTTAGGCACGAATTTATTCCAGCTATTGGCCGACGTGCCGCCTGGGGTACCCACGCTGCCGGTCAGCACATTCAAGAAAAACAGGCAACGAGCCACCTGCCAGCCGCCCAGGTTCCCGATGCTGGCGCTGCGCCAGGTGTGGGTCGCCAACTTGCCGTCGCTATTAGCCACGTATTCGGCCGCTTCGCGAAGGCGTTCAACCGGCACTTGCGCCTCTTCAGCCGCCCGCTCAAAGGTGAACTCAGCATAAAGCGTCTTCAATAAGGTATCAAAACGCTCAAAATCGCTACCGCTTGCCCCTTGTCCCTTGCCACTTGCCACCTGCTCCTCTTCAAGCGGCAGCCGGCCGTCGTCAACTGCCTTCAACGTCTCCTGCCAGTTGACCCAACGCCGCACAAACTCCTTGTCATAGCGGTCATTCTGGATCAAATAATTGGCGATGGCCAGCAGCACCGTCGACTCGCTGCCCGGCCAGGTCGGCAGCCAAACATCGCTCATGCTGGCCGTATTGCTCAACCGCGGGTCAAAGGTGATGATCTTGGCCCCCTTCATCTTGCCTTCGATTATTCGCTGGGCATGCGGGTTGAAATAATGTCCCGTTTCCAGGTGGCTGGAAATGAGTAGAATCACCCTGGCGTTGGTATGATCCGGGCTCGGCCGGTCGAACCCACCCCAAAAAGCATAACCAGCCCGCGCGCCGGCCGAACAGATATTGGTATGGCTGTTATGCCCGTCGACGCCCCAGGCCTGGATGCAGCGGTTGGTATAACCATCTTCGCCCGGCCGCCCGACGTGGTAAATGATGCCATCCCGCCGCTGTTTGCGACTCTGGCGCATCTTTACCGCGATCTCGTCCAGGGCCTGGTGCCAGGTGATCCGCTTCCAGCGCCCCTCGCCGCGCGCGCCCACCCGCTTGAGCGGATAGAGGATCCTTTCCGGATCGTAGATCTGATTATGAGTCGCCGGCCCCTTGGCGCAATTACGGCCGCGACTGCCCGGATGCGCCGGGTTACCCTCGAACTTCCTGATTTCAAAGGTCTCTTTGTCCACATAGGCCAGCAAGCCACAGGCGCTCTCACAGTTGAAGCACACCGTTGGTACCAGGCTATAGCGGCGGGCCACTTTCTTGGGCCACGCTTTGGCGTCCAATTCAACCCAATCATCCCACTTATCAGCCGGCGGGTAATTACTGAGCCGCCCGTCCTCCTGGCGCACTGGTAGCATCTCCGTTTCCGAGAAAACCGGTAGTCCCAGCTCGGCCGGGCCTTCGGCTGCCTCGACCGCCACCAACGGCGGTTCGGTCGTTGATTCTGCGGCATCCATCTTCAACATATTGGACAACAGGCCTATAATGTTCGTTTTAGTGGTCATTGTCTCTTCACTCGTTACCCGTTATCGAGGAGGGAGCATCCTCAGATGCGACCCGCCTAACTATTCGGAATCTCCTGCGGAGCCATCACAAAAGCATACTCATAGGCATACAACCCGGCGATGGCGCCTAATCCGGCGATGGCGCCGAATACCGGTTGTTCGGTCAGCCAGATCGTCGCCAAAGCCAAGGCCAGCGGCAGCACATGTCCCAAGGCGATAGCGCCCCACCAGAACAAGTTCTTATAATGACCATGACTGATCTCATGGGCCGCCCGAGCGGCGACTTCGCTGGCGTGAGGGATGCTAAACTCGCCAACCAGGATGACAAACAAGTCCAGGATCAAGGCCACGGAGAAGGCTATCCAGATCACGTCAGCCAACTCTTCAGGCGCGTCTGGCAGGAACAAGGCCACCACGAGCAGCGCGCCGCTACCGGCCACAAAAGACTGAATGAGCAGGTGGACCGGTAGCAAAGGACTCTGCCACAGATCGCGCCCTTCGGCCTGGGCAAACAAATACGCCGTGTACACCGCCGCGCCCACCGCCAGTGGCAAACCCAGCCACAAGGCGATTGGTCGAACAGCCGCCGGAATATCCTCCGACCAGATATTGAAATAAGCCCCAGCCTCCAACAGCCACCATATCCCGGCCACGGTGCTGAAGCTGACCAAAATAAACGCGCCGCGCGCCAGCCAACTGCGCCACTGCGGCCGGTACAAGATGCTGAAGAAACGCTCCGGCTTATCCAGATCATAGACCAGTAACACCGTCGTCAGGCCGAGAAACAGCAAAGTCAGGAACCCGGCGACGGTCACGGTCAGGTCGTCAAAAGCAAACCACTGAAGACCCAGGCCCAGGCTCAGCAACATGAAGATGCCCGCGCCGATGGCCTTGGTCACCAAATAACCGGGCACGGGCCAGTGCCAGGGGATCTTGTGCTGCGCGTTATAGGCTACTTGGATCATGTGCTCGGCCATTGTCCCGCCGATGGTGATCGGCCCAGCCCAGGGCGTGCCTTGCGGTTGAGGTGCTCGCAGCGACGCGCCCGATTTTGAGACCCTCGCCGTTGCCCGCTCCGAGCTGCCATTGTTCGAGGCTGGCCCATGTCCATTGCTGCTCCCCGCCTCGTCGCCATGCAGCGGGATAACGTCGGCCCACATGAACGTCGTCGGCGTTCGTTCCACGGCCGTCGGGTGCAGCGCCACCTCATTACCTTCTATATAAAACAACTTGGGCGACGTGCCCTGCTCAGGTTTGCGCACCGTAACCTGCTGGCTGGCCAACAATTGGCTGATTTCACTCTGCGCATTGTCCATGTCCCCGGAAATGATCGCGTGCTCAGGGCAGACGACCACGCAGGCCGGCTCCAGACCGATTTCGGTTCGGTGCGCACAGTAGTGGCATTTGGCCGCCGTATTGCTTTCCGGGTCGATATAGATGGCATCATACGGGCAGGCCTGCATGCAAGCCTTGCAGCCAATACAGATACTGGGATCAAAATCTACGATCCCGTCATCCCGCTGGTACATGGCCGTAACCGGGCATATCCGCGCGCAAGGAGGATTGGCACAGTGGTTACAGCGCGTGACCTGAAAATGACGGTGGGTGTTGGGGAAAGTGCCAGTTTCCACATATTTGACCCAGGTGCGGTAAACACCCAGAGGCACTTCATTCTCGCTTTTACAAGCGGTAGAGCAAGCGTGACACCCAATACACTTGCGATTGTCGATGACGAAACCGTAGTTCACAAGTTCCTCCTCCCTAGGCGTAACACGAGAGCGTTGACAGGTCCATTTGCTCTTTTTTGATGAAGAAATCGACCGTGGGACTATGCTAGGCGGAAAACGCTCAACCGCTACTACCGGACCGAATCCGCCGCGCCTGAACGCCTAGCTTTCCCGCCTGTATTCCCTCCGGCAATCAGCTCTCATACGCATCAGACAGGGCGCATACATTCTTGCCCAACTCCAGTTCGCTGGCTTCCTGCTCATTGGGCTGAGATAAGCCGATGTTGACCCGCTTGATCTCAATGTACTGCTCGGGCATGTCAGGCAGATGAGTCAGCACATAAGCGATGAAGTGGTCCCTGTTAGCGAATTGTAGCCCACTATTCTCTCGCCACAAGTCAGCCATCTGTTTGACGTACACGCCCTCTTCGTTGGCCTCGGCGAAGCTGGCATAATGCCCCGGTAGCAGCCACGTATCGTCCGCTACCCGTTCTTTCACTCTGCGAAAGATCGTGTCATGAACGATCGGCGCCCAGGCCTCCCCTTGCCCGCCCAGGTCAGGCCGGCCGAAGCTCTGCAGGAATATATTATCGCCGGTGAAGACGTAAGATTGGCCGCTCGGCTCGCTCACCAGGTAATTCACCTGACCCAGGGTGTGACCTGGCGCGTGAATGACCTCAATCGTCAACTCGCCCAAAGTAAACTGCTGTCCGTCTTCCAACATCTCGTAATCGATGACCGCCGGCAGCATGTCAAAAGGGTGAATGGCGTCGTATGGATGTAAATAGTAGGGCGCGCCTGTCTTCCGGGCCAGCTCAGGCGCGCCGCTGATATGATCGGCATGGGCGTGCGTATCAAGCAGCAGCGCCAACTTCGCGCCCTTCTCCTCCAGGAGTCGCTCGTAGTGTTCAATGTGGCGCAACGGATCGATGAGGGCCGCCTGGCCGTTGCTGATCAAGACGTAACTCAGGCAACCTCGGGCAACCCGGTCCACCTGATAGATCTGGTACGCCTCTTCCTCGACGACCGTTCTGATCCGGTGATAATTGCCCCAGGCGATCATGCCGTCTATCAGATTAACAGCCGTCTTGCCCTCGTCACGCAAGATGGCGGCTACAAAATCGCTGGCCCCACCCTTGGCACAAACGGCGATGATCTCCCGCTCGTCCGGCACGGCCATTAGCTCCGGCAGGTCATCCAGCGCTTCCGGCCCATCTTCGGCGAAGACGATATACGGGATATGCATCGTCTCCGGCGTATTGCGCGACTCGATCCGCCAATTCTCAAAGTCGCGATCGTTGCGCACATCCAACAGCAGCACGTCACTTGGCCCACTGATACGCTGGTAAAACTCCTCTACCGTGATCTCCTCCAACTCGGCGTTTGTTTCGGCCGCCGCGGCCGAGCTTAACCCACTCATCAACCTCTCCCTACATCACACAAAACAGGCAACCATCCAATGAATAGAAAAAAGATCCCGATTCCGCTCCGACAATAAGCGGTGGCAGGACCTCTCTTTGTTTAATGAAGCTTCCAGCTTGATCCGCAAACTGGAAAACTTGTGTTGAATCGTTTGCGCCACAGATTCAGTTTATGCTTCCTATAGAAAACCGTACCCGATTTACGCAAATTCCTTAAACAAACAAGCTCACGTCGGCATCCGAAGCGAACTCTAGGAAAGTCGCCGCGCCACCAAAATTAGTCCCCTCAAGGAAATCGTCACGCTCAAAGCCAAAAACGTCCATGGTCATCTGGCAGGCAATGAGATCGACGTCCATTTCCAGGCACATTTCCCGCAGTTCCGGAATGGAGGCCACGCCCTTGTTCTTGAAGGTTTGCTTCATCAGCGATGTGGTCATGGAGCTGAAGCCGGGCACGGCTTGCAATATTGTGGGAATCGACCAATCCACCTTCTGGAAGTTATCTGGGCCGAAGGGCATCTTCATCGGCATCGCCGGGTTGCCCAACGATGAAACCGCCGGATCAAGATCCTTGAGCAGAAGCGGCAGTCCATAGAAGGTGAAAAACATACCAACCTCCCAACCCATTGCGCCGGCCGCGCTAGCCAAGATGAAGGGCGGGTAGGCCCAATCGAGCGAACCTTTGCTGGCGATCAGCGCCAACTTCTTTGGGGCATCTGGATCTGACTTCGACATGCAATCCTCCAATCATAACTGTCTGTGACACGAGTTCACGTATAATCAACCCATCCCAAATTCGAAGATGTTCAAATATCTCCTTATCCGCGTAATCTGCGTCCCGTTTCCTAGCAGACTATTTCGCGCGGCGAAAGAAGAAGATGTACTTGCTATCCTCTTGATGAGAATCAAGCAGTTCATGACCCGTCTGACGCGACCAGGCCTCCATATCTGGCGGCGAACCAGAATCCGTTGAAACAACCTTCAAAATCTGGCCGACTTCCAATTGTTTGATGGCCTTAGAAGTCTTGATGACCGGCATGGGGCAGTTCAAGCCGCTGCAATCCAGGGTCATATCCGGGCTAATGGTCGATACCGACATACGCATGCTCCTTTAACTGAGTTCAATCCTCTTTCCAACAACTATCAGGCAAGTTGACCGATTCTAGCCTAAAGAAACAAGCAGACATCCCCCACAGGGGGGAATCGACCGTCAATCCAGGCTGATCAGCTCGGCCCGGATGGCTGCGATGACCGCTTGAGTGCGGTTAGGTTGATCGAGCTTGGCCAGGATACTCTTGGCGTGGCTGCGCACTGTTTCCTCGCCGATATAGAGTTGCTCCCCGATTTCACGGTAGGTAGCGGCCGTGGCCATCAGTTGCAGCACATCCATCTCCCGCGGCGAGAGAAAAACTTGGGGCGCGGCCGCCTGCCGCGCTCGTTCGATCAGCGCTTGCTGGATCTCTGGTCCGAGAAATTTCTTGCCGCTGGCAACGATCCGGACGGCCTTGGCCAAATCGGCCGGGCTCGTATCCTTGTGTACGAAGCCATCCACACCCTCGTCCAGCGCATCCAGCGCCGCTGCTTCTATCGGCGCCCCAGAGAGGATCAATGTCCGCACCCCCGGCGACTGCTGCTGGATAGTTGCCGCGGCCGCTAGGCCGTCCATCTCGGGCATCTTCCAGTCCAGCAGCGCCAGGTCCGGCTCACGCTGTGCGCACAGGGTCACCGCCTCCCGGCCGTTATGTGCCTCGCCCACGATCTCGAAATCCGGCTCCTGGCGCAGTACCAGCATCAAACCCTTGCGAACCACTTCATGATCGTCGGCGACGACCATACGGATCTTTCTCACCGCACGGATCCTGCTCACCGTTCAGTGCCCCTCTCGAAGCCGCTGCGATAGCCCAGCCATCACCGCCAGGGCCACTTCCGGCCGCAAACGCAAGATCTCCTTGAATTGCCTCTGGTTGATGCACAGAGTGCGTACGGCGCCGGCCGCTGTCAACGTGGCCATGCGTACTTCATCGCTGATGATAGCCATTTCGCCTACGTACTCGCCTGACTGGCGCCGGCCAAGCTCAACCATCTGGCCCGCCTCGTCGACGGTCGACACCACGACTTCTCCAGAGACGATGATATATAGTATGTCGCCAGGCTCGCCTTGTTCGGCGATCACCACGCCGTCGTCAAAGATCAGCTCTTCAGCCACGGAGGCGATCTGCCGCAAGTCATCCGGCGGTAATTCGGCGAACAATCGCACGTGCTGCAAGAACAGAACCTGCTCCACCGTCGATAACGTCTTTACTGTCTCCATCGCTGCATCTCCGTCAGGTATGGAAAGGGCGCAGGCGCGCACCAGGGTATCGGGATCGTTTTGGGCCATCTCCGCCAATCGAGAAGATACGGCCGGCTCATTCAAGCCGGTCGCGGCAAATGCGGCGCAGGCCCGTATCCAGGCATCGTCATCTTCAAGGGTTTTTATCAACCAACCGCTTCCGGGTCGCTGGGTCACCCCAGCTTGGGCCGTCTCCCACAGCGGCAACAACGGCCGGACGATCTTAGAGTCGCCCACCGCGTCCAGGGTTTCCATCGCGTTAGCCCGCTGCGCGCCGTCCTCGCTGTCCAGATCCTCGATGGCCAGGGTGACGGCCTTCGTATTGCCCAGAACGGCCATGGCATTGAAGGCTCTAGTGGCGTGAAGTCGAGCATTGCCTTGCAGCGAGTTGGCCAGAAGGCGCCACTTCTCCTTTGCCTGCCGGTCAGAGTCCTGCTCGGCCGCTTGACCGGCCGTCCACGCCTGGCATTTGAGCCACAACGTATGGTAGTGAAGGGCCGATTTTACCTGCCGATCGGCGTAATGATGCATGGTCGGGGCGGCACTTCGGGCCGGCAAGCGCTGCAGCGCCAGCAGGACGCCGTCTTCCATCCTGGCATTCCCAAGTCCAACCAACACCATGTCCAACGCCGGCTGCCCGATATTGCCCAAAGCCGTGGCCACCGCGTCGCGTACCAATTCATCCTCATCACCCAGGGCATAGGTCAAGGGGATAAGACAGGCCTCAGAGTCAATGTGCGCCATGATGGTCGCCGACGCCCGGCGAACGGCCGGCGACTGATCGTTCAATCCAGAGGCCGCCATCTCGAACGCCTGCTCACTGCCCCAATAAGCCAGCGCTTCCAGGGCGCTGATTCGAACCCCGACGTCCCCGTCCTCGCTCTCGCCGGTTGTCATCGTCCGCAACATCGTCTCCGCCCGCTCATTGGGTCCCAGGCTCAGTAGTGTGGCCGCCGCATGACTACGCACGGCCGCATCCGGATCATCAAGCAGCGGCTCCAGGCCCGCTTTCAGCCCGCCCGGGTAAGTAGCCAATTGCCGTAGCGTGATCACCGCCTGCAGGCGCACTTTGGGCTCCTGATCTTGCAGTCGGGCTGCCACTTCTAGCAAGGCTGGTGTCGCTTCGGTCCGGCCGATCGCCTTCAGAATTGCCGCCCGCACCGAAGCATCTGGATCGCCCAGCGCCTCGACCATCGCGTCCGTCGTCTCCGGCAACGACAAATTACCCAGGATATCGGCCGAGATTCGCCGCTCGGCTACATCCTCGCTTTGTATGCCGGCGATTGCCGCCGCGACAGCCACCGAGTCCTGTTGAAAGCCGCCGAATGGCTCTTCGTCGCTGTAAAAGACATGCGCATGCCCGGCCCGCAGCGCGGCCACGACGGCCGGACCGTATGCCCGTCGCGCCTGCCAGATGAAAAAGATGGTCAATAGCGCCGCAACAGTGCCGATGACATAAATATCCCGTGTCTGCAAGGCCCGCTGGCTAATGAGCAACATAACCCCGGCCAGCGAGACCCCCACTTGATTAGCCACCCCGGTGATGAACGTTCGCGACTGCTCCCGCTTGTCGGGCGGCACGACGTTAAACATCGCCTGCAGCGCCCCATCAAAGACACCGACCCCCCAGAACATCTGGAAGAAGCGAAATACAACCAGGGCCATGAAAGTGGCGCTGACCGCCACGATAGAGAAGCCTGCTAGATAAATAATAGGAAAGATCAGGATGACGGCCATGAATCCGATACGGGCATAGAGGCGGTTGGCCAGGAAAAGCGAGGCCAGAACCGCCGCCCCGGTCGCCACTCCCATAAAAGTGCCGATAAAGGCCGCTATCGCCTCTTCATCACCAAACTGTTCGCTGACTGCCTTCGCGAAGGGAAAGGCCAGGGCAAAAAACAGAATAGCAAAAGTCACGGCAGAGAATGAGATCCAGCGCAGCAACCTCGAATCCCGCACATAATTGAACCCTTGCCCGATCTGCCTCACAATACTCGGCTGACGCCGACGGGCCAACGGGCTTTCCAGGTGCAACTCCTGGGTTGTGATCAACCTCAACGCTAGCAAGAAAGCAATCACCAGCCCAATGACCCAGGCCAAAATCAAGTTTTCCGTGCCTACCAGCCCAACCAGCAGTCGGGTCAGGAAACTGCCCAGCGCCAGGCCGACGATGCCGCCGACGCCAAACAACGGAAAGAGTCGCTTGGCTTGTCGCGCATCGGTCACCAGTGAAGCCATGCCCCAAACAAACAGACTTTGCACCAGCCAAAAAGCGCTCGCGCTCAGCCATAACACAGCGTAGAACCAGGTTGGGTCGGCCGCGACGACCAGGCGTGACACGAGCAACACCAAGGCCATCGCTAACGGCACACCCAGGTAAAATCGCCGCCGGTCCAACCGAGCCAACAGGCCGGTCATTACCAGGGAGGTGAGCAGCGTCACTATGCCCAGGATGATGTACATCACCGGTAGGAATTCCACGCCAAAGCGAGCGTAGAACAGGGCTTCAATGCCCGGCACGGCAATCGCCATACCTGCATACGCAGCGAACATCATGCTGGTCATCATCGTGACCAGCGCAGCTTCGCCGGGTCGTATCTGCAATAATGCCGAAATCCGGACCGTGATAGTCGTCATGGAGTGCTTATCACCACTTTAGGCTATTCTCCTCTCACAACAAACCCGTGTCGTCAGGTGCCCAGCTGATAGCTGAAGGTTGAAAGCTGACGGCTATCCCTAAACAATCGGAATATCCACCACAATCGACGTTCCCGCTCCCGGCCGGCTATTGATTTCACACGTGCCGCCCAATGACATGGCCCGCTCCTGCATGCCCCACAGGCCAAAATGCTCCCGGTCGTAAGCCCTTTTCAACGCAATTTCCGGTTCAAACCCCCGGCCGTCATCCCGCACCGACAGCATCGCCCGCTCGGCCAATACTTCAATGCAGACCTGGGCATTCTCCGCTGCCGCGTGGTGGGCGATATTGGCCAATGCCTCCTGGCTTATGCGATAAAGGCTACGCCGGGCGCGGGACGATAGTCGGGAAAATCCGTCGCTCATGTTGAAATCCACCTGCAGCTCATCGGCCTGGCAGATGCCACTCACATACTTGCGCAAGTCGGCCACAAACAATTCGGCCGTCATTTCGGAAGGCCACATATCCAATATCGATTTACGGATCTCGGCCCTCGTCTCTTCTGCCACCCTTAGCACCCGTCGTAATTCTGGCTCGACAGCCCCCGGCTGATCTGGAAGCAACTTCAAGCAGCCATCGAGCGTGTAGACAATGCCAAAGAGCGATTGCGATACCGTGTCGTGGATGTCCCGGGCGATGCGGATGCGTTCCTCCTGCACGGCCAGACGCTGGGCGCGGTCAATACACAACATCGTCGTCCCCAGCGAGACGGCCGCCTGGTTGGCAATGGCTTCTAGCGATTGGATTCGCGTCCCCCGGTCCTCCAGGACATCCGCCTGGCCGTCCGAGACTTTTGCTCGGTCTTCTGAGGCGTCCACCAGCAACACGCCCACCGAATGCTCGCGAAGCATCAACGGGAAGATATGCGCCGTTCCCAGGCCCAGCCGCTCATTAATCGCCGTGTCTGAGGTGAGTTGCCCTTGCGATTTTAGGTGTTGTGTGCCACTGGAAAGCGCTTCGCCCACCAGGCCCGCCTCAGGTCCGAGGGCTAACTGTGTCGAGTGAGGCAAAACGCCACTCAGCATTCCGTCCCGCGCCCGTCCCATCCAGGCCGTGATCGTCGAGTCCACCTGATCGACCAGGGCCACAAATGCTTTTGGATAGGCCAGCTCCCGCGTTACAGCTTCCAAGACCCGCTCTTCAACCTCGGTCACATCGGCCGCGCTTTGCAGCGAGATAGTCAAATCGTGGATGACCTGTAGGTCGCGATGTGCTTCGGCCAATTCGGCGCCGGCCAAGCGCAGCCGCCTCACCAGGTCCGAAGCAAAACCAAAAGCTCCGCCGATGAGATAGGCGCCCACCACCGCCGTGACCACCGTCAGCCAATTAGGCGGCTGGCCGCTCACGCCGTAAGCGATCAACACGCCAACCAGGTACAGGGCCGCGAAGCCCGTCGCGGCGATGAGAGCGCCCCGAAATTGAAAAAAGAAAGCCGCCGCGAACAGGGGGCTCAGCGCGTACAGATAATACGGCGTCTGCCAACCGCCGGTCCAGGCTATCATCCCGGCGGCCACGATCATATCCACGGCCAGCAGCCACGGATGCGCCAAAACAGCCCGATTCAGCCGCCGGTATGCCAAGGTGATAAGCCCATTGACGACCACGGCCACGCCCAGCGCGGCTACCTGATTGGGTCCCGCGTCTTCGTCATTCAACAACAACGACACCACGGCCGGGACGAGACTGATCCATCGATAAACGATCAGCAACCTGAAGATCCGTCCCGCCCGCAACCATCGATCCCCCACATCCGGCGTCTCTAATAGCCCATCCGCTGTCGCCATCACAGAAACCTCCAATTACGCGGCTGCCATGCGCTTTCTCAAGCGCCCTGCACCTGACCTTCATCCTCTTTCCGCCCCTCCCCTTCATTTTGCATTATTCCCCCGACAGTATAGTCCCTAGCTTCCATCGTTGCCAAAAGTCAAGATTCAGGCCAAAATTAACCTCGCTCGGAGCCGCCCGCGACGAGCAACAATCATCAGAAAAATGTTGATCCTAGAAATCTTGAAAATCTGCGTCCCATATTCCTATCCGTGTTATCCGTGGAAATCCGTGTCCCAATCTCTTGGAGCAACCCATGCTACTACGCTACTTCTACAACCAAAAACTCGCCCAGGCCTCCTACTTTGTCGGCTGCCAGCAGACGGGTGAAGCCATCGTCGTCGATCCGGCCCGTGACGTCGAACCTTACCTGCAAGCGGCCGAAGCCGAGGGCATGCGCATCATCGCCGCCACCGAGACGCACATCCACGCCGACTTCCTATCCGGCGCCCGCGAACTGGCCGAGCGTACCGGCGCAACGCTTTTCCTTTCTGACAACGGCGACGAAGACTGGAAATACCAATACCTTGACGCCTACGATCACGTTTTGCTCAAGGATGGCGACGCCTTCAAGATCGGCAACATCAAATTCGAGACCATCCACTCCCCGGGCCATACGCCAGAACACATAGCCCTGCTTCTGACCGACACCGCCGGCGCCGATCGGCCGATGGGTCTGTTCAGCGGCGACTTCATCTTCGTCGGCGACGTCGGCCGGCCCGATCTGCTGGAGAAAGCGGCCAAGATCGCTGACACCGCCGAAGTGGGCGCCCGCCAGATGTTCCATTCACTGCAGCGTATCAAGGAACTGCCCGACTACCTGCAACTGTGGCCCGGACATGGCGCCGGCAGTGCGTGCGGCAAAGACCTGGGCGCCGTGCCTTCTAGCACCCTGGGCTACGAAAAGCTCTTCAACTGGGCCTTCAGTCATCAAGATGAAGATCAATTCGTGAGCGAACTACTGGCCGACCAACCCGAACCACCACGCTATTTCGCCATGATGAAACGCCTTAACAAAGAAGGCCCGCCCGTCCTGGGTCGCCTGGCCTTGCCCGAACACCTGCCCTTTAACCGCCTGGAATCGGCCCTAGGCGGTGTTTCATCGGTAAGCGATGTTTCATCGGTAAGCGATGCTCCATCGGTAAGCGATGCTCCATCGGTAAGCGATGCTCCATCGGTAA
>JBFFWQ010000088.1:0-24760 GCA_041570195.1 Promineifilaceae bacterium (SeqCode)
GAGCTTTAGTCATTACTCTCTAACAGTAAGGACATCTGGGGTATTAGCTATCGTTTCCAATAGTTATCCCCCTCTCTGGGGTAGGTCACCAACGTGTTACTCACCCGTTCGCCACTCTCACCTTTAGACGAATCCAAAGGATCCCGTTCGACTTGCATGCATTAGGCACGCCGCTAGCGTTCATCCTGAGCCAGGATCAAACTCTCCGTAGAAAGTTTTATCAGTTTTCTGACTACTCTTTTCAGAATTGTCTTGAACCCTTGTTTTAGGGCTTGTTTCTGTCACTCTTCAGTTGTTAAAGTACCTAGCCAGAATTACAATTATAGCACGCTCAACAAGCGCGTCAAGTAAGTGAACTCCGCCTACTTCTTCTTTAAGTTGTAACTACTACTTGCTAGATTTTGGGATGCGTTAGCCACCCATCTGCCAGCAATCTTCAATTATACCAATGCGCGGGCCGCTGTCAAGACCTATACCTAAAAACAACCCGCTGGGGCGACTTTATCAACTATACCCCTCCACAGCGCGAGCTCAAATTGCTTATTTCCGCTATATGTGGGGTAAACTTGCCAAAACACCCCTGTATATGGCGGCAAATCGATGGTTTTTTCGGGTCGGCGCCCTACCCCATAGCTTATTTATTTACGAGTAACTCATAAATAAATCTGGGTGATCCAATCGTTGACCTCTTCGATGGATGAGTAGCGCTTGCTGGTCATTTCCTTCTGCATGAACTGGGCCAGCAGGGCCAAACTCAGGCCAAACACATCACTACGTGTCGCTCCAAATAGAGCGTTCAATATCCCATGCGCTCGACCCAATTCAACCGATTGCTGGGGAGATAAGCGGATCGACGTCCATTTCGCCGCGTCCGCGTCGCGGGCCAAAGGTAAATCCCAAAGAAGGTAAAGCGAGTCGAAATCCGTAATGCCTTCGGGGATCTCCCGGTTACGGTCGGCAACAGCCCGACGTAAGAGTTCAAGGCGCGCGGCCAGCAGGTTGATGGCCATGTCGGGCAGGTCTGATCGTCTAAGTCCGGCCGGCAGTGTATCGGCTAACTGTCTCATCTGATCTTTCTGCGCCGTCGACAGAGCGACGTAAACATTTTTGCGACTGACAGCCCGCTTCGGCCGGCCCCGCTTGCGTTTCTCTTCGAGAAGGGCAGCTAATGTGCCTTCCTTCCTCTTACTCATCGCCTTCGCTGGAGCCGTCGTCTAATCGCCGATAACTGTGCTGTCTTTCCAGGAAAGTTGCCACAAATTCGCCGGTGATTTGCGTTCCTCCCTGGGCCAGCAGCTCCAGACACAAGTGCAAGCAGAGCAGACAGATACTGCGCGGATAGCCGCGTGTCTCCTGCCACACTGGTAATATTGCACTATCCGAAAAGAGTGCCACTTGGCGGCTGTCCCGCCCAGCGGCCAATAGACGGTATTCGATCAGCGCCTTCGTATCATCGGGCGTCAACGGATCCAGAGACGATCGTGTTGCTACCCGATCGTTGAAATCAGGCACTTCGCGCAAATTGATGTCCAGTTCGGGCCGGCCCAGCAGTATTAATTGATAAGCTTTCCCGCCGCGCGGATCACGGAAATTGATCAGCCGGCGCAGTTCGCGGAATTGCTCCCGGCCCAACTCGTGCGCCTCGTCAACGATTATTAACGGTAAGACGCTGCTCTCGCTCAAAGAAACCAGGTAAGTTCGAAACTCGTTCAACTGGTCTTCGGTGGCTCGTCTCGTGCGCAATCCGAATTCGGCCGCGATTCGACGCAGCAACAATAATCCGCTGCGCTTTGGCGGCTCGTCCACCCGGGCGCCCACGAAATCCGGTCGGCGATCGTACCGGCTGTGAAACCATGATGCCAGCGTTGTCTTCCCGGTTCCCACCTCGCCAATCACGATAGAGGCCCCCTGACCCGCTTCGACCATGTAACTTACCTTGGACAGTGCACGCTTTGTCTCAGTAGACAAGTACATGAAGCGCGGATCGGCTTCTATACTAAATGGAGGAACGACAACACCTAGACGATCCCAGTCGGGCGGCGTTGATTTTTCGATTTCTAACACCGGAGAAACTTCATCTACCATAATTACACCCCTCAGCCAGTATCGTACTAGGGTATAAACCCGTTGTCAAGCGTGGATATCTTATGTATATCACGGCGTAATCGGCAATCTATATGCAATAGATTTGTTGACACAGGGTATTATTTTTGATAGACTGTCTCTAGTCAGGGTTTATACGTTTCGTGGAACCCCTAAGATAACTCTAACTTTCACACCTTTTCGGCTCCGTGTTCAGAGGTGGAAATCTGGCAAGGAGTCTGACAGCGGATAAAAAAAGTGGCCAAGTGTTTGAACACTTGGCCTTGTGGTGGAATAAGCTACCTGATTCGCTCTGCCGGCTGCCGCCAACAGCCAACAGAGTAAAGACAGGCCCCTTTATTGGGGAGGGGTTCTTTGTGTCTCCAGATAGCTTACCGTTACGTAAGGAGCATAGCATACGCCTGCCAACCTGTCAATGGATTATGTCATGAGCCTCTAGTCCTAGACCTGGCAACGGCGGCTGTCCCCATTCTACTGCTCTTTACCCAAAGAGCGCGGTTTGTTAGTAGAGGGACGGAGGGGTACATCACAAGCCCTCCTCGCAGCACAAGCAAGATTGACCGAACTGAGGGAGCTGGTTCGGCTCAAAGATGGGGCACTTCCCCCATCAGGGGCAACACACGGCCGAACAATAACAGATGAGGCCACTCTACTTAAAACTCGCGTTCTGCCCAAGCACTTGGGCTGGGGCAGCCAGGCGCTGACCAAAGCCCTTCGGGCGACCCGGGCCAACGAGCTACAATCGTCACTCCAACCGGCGAATAGCGGAATTCATCACCGGCTGCCACAACCTGCCGCTCAACCTCGAACGGAGACGCCTGTTTCGGGCAGCGGTCCCAGCCGGAAAGATGTCAGACTGTACCCAGATATCGCTTTGTCCCTGCTCCGCGAACGCGAGGTGGCACCCGGCCGTCTTTGGCTTTTGCTCAGACACCTGGATTCAAACGGCCGTGGCTGGATCGAGATCGAGACAGCTCGCCGACAACTCACGGGAAAAGAGTCGGACCTGCGCGTTTTTGGTTGGCGACAAATGCGAAAGCTGTTGGCCCGCGGTGAGAGTCTGTTCTGGTTCAGAGACGGCCAGCGCCTTTGGCTACGCTCACCGCTGAACGTGGCCGCGGCTTTGGGCGTTGACCGTTTGAGCGGTCGGCCAGTTGCCCTGCCGGTGAGCGTGCTACTGCAAAGCATCGGTCTGGTTCGGGCCCACTTTTATGCCAGCTTCCATAGCGGCCGAAACCCAAAAAAAACGAAGGCTGCCAAGGCCGCGCCTATCTCACGATCGACATTGCAGGCGCTGTGCCAAACAAGCCGGTCTACGCAGCGACAATACGAGAAAAGAACCGGCGTTCAACAACAGCGAAACTTCGCCATCGGCAAAAAGTTGACCGTCGCCGATTTCCAGAATCAGGCCTGGGATCGCGGGCGCGCCGCGCTTCGCTTCAAAGATCGCGCTGGCCAGGTCGGCCGCACGGGAACAGAATACACAGCCTGGCAGTTGCCTAATAGCTATGTTGGCCCTCACGAAGCACAGTCAAGGGGCCGTCAAAAACGGATGAACCGCAAGCTTGCAGACCTGTTAATGAAAGGGATGGCGGGGAACGACAAGCAAGCGGATCATGCGGAACCGGCGGGCGACGCCGGTGGACGGCTTTTCTTTGACAGCGGCGCGACGGCTGCCGCCAGCTACAATCGTTGCCCGGACCAGGGTATCTATTGGCGCGGTCTCGGGTCCAGCACATCGCGCTGTCAGGTGTGGCACTGGCTGCCGCCGCAAGCGTCTTTCGGCCGGCATGGGGCAGACGATTGATGTCTTCTTTTCGAACCCGGAACTTATCTAACCCCGTTATAGGGATATATAAATATTGGCTAGAGAATGCCTCGATCGCCAACAGCCATATCTTGTCAGGCGGTTTCTTGGCTAGTTGTTGTTTTGCTTGTTGAGTGCATGCCCATGTTATGTGTAAGCCAACGTTGAGTGTAGGCCTACAGGGCACTTCTCCTAAGGTGTGATACCATACGCGATACTGACTTTTGGGAGAACCGTTTATGGAGATCCACACCCTCGATTTACACTTTCAGCGGCAGCCCAACACAATTGCCAGTTTCCTGGTCATTGGTCCGTCAGGTCCTGTATTGGTTGAAACAGGGCCGATGTCTACACTGGCAACGCTACGCGAGCAACTGGCTAGCCTGGGCTATCGACCAGCCGACATCCGCCATGTTTTAGTCACTCACATCCATCTAGACCACGCCGGCGCGGCCGGCTGGTGGGCCCAGCAGGGCGCGCGGATCTATGTTCATCAAGTGGGTGCGCCACACTTAGTCGATCCCAGTAGACTCTTACACAGCGCGACCCGCATTTACGGCGACCAGATGGACTCGTTGTGGGGCCAAAACCTGGCGGCGCCGGCCCAGCAAGTTGTGTCGGTGCTGGATGGCCAGATCATTGATGTCGCCGGCTTATCGTTTGTAGCTATCGATACCCCTGGACATGCTTCCCATCATCATGTCTACCAGTTGGGGAATATTGCTTTCGCCGGCGATGCGGCCGGAATTCGCATCCCCGGCATCTTCTTCGTCGATCTGCCTGCTCCGCCGCCTGAATTCAAACTCGAGGTGTGGTTGAACAGCATCAAACTGTTGCTAGACCAGCCTTTTGAGGCGCTCTACCTAACACATTTCGGCCGGCTTGACGACTGGCGCGAACAGTTAGAGGTGTTGAGTGGGTTGATGCAGGTAGCCACTGACTTTGTCTGGGTTCGCATGAACGCTGGGCTCGAACGAGACCAGATTCTGGATGACTATCGCGCCTGGTTCAATGCCCGGGCCCAGGCTGGGGGAATGGCCGCCGCGACCTTCGACCAGTATGAGGCAGCTAACCCCCTCTACATGTCTGTAGATGGCATCATTCGTTACTGGACCAAGAAGGCGCGTGATGGTGAAAACCAATAACCTCGGGGGCCTGCTCCGGTGAGCCCGCAGGCCTTACCCTACGTTATTTTATTAGGTATCCTATTCGGCAGCACGCTCATCGCTTCGCGTTTCAGCGTCGGCCAATTCAACCCTTTGACTTACATAGGTCTGCGCCTGTGTCTGGCCAGCTTATGCCACGTGCTCATTTACACCATATCAAAGGCTCGTGTATGGCCAAAAGGCAGGCAACTGTGGAAAAACTCGGCCGTGTTGGGTATATTTGCCACGGCGATCCCTATGACGGCCATCGTTTCCTCGCTTCAATTTCAGTCCAGCGGCGTTACTTCGGTGGTGCTTACTACCGGGCCAGCCTTGACCGTACTGATGGCTCACTTCTTGTTGCCTGACGAGTCATTGACACCCCGAAAGAGCCTGGGGGTGCTTTTGGCCCTGTCCGGGGCTGTTTTGCTGGCCGCGAGAGGGGAAAGCGGTTTGCCGGGTATTGAGCGCGCCAGTCGGGTAGGTTATATCTTGGTTATAGGCGCCATGATCAGTGCCAGCGCTTCGACGATATATGCCCGCAAGTACATGCGCGATCTAGATACTTTCGACGTAGCAAGTGTTCGCATGTGGGTCGCCGCCCTGGCGATCATGCCCCTTTCGTTGCTGCTGGTCGGCTTCGATCTCAGCCAGGTAACCGGCCAAGGGTACGCAGCATTGTTGTATGCTGCTCTTGTAGGCACTTTCGCCGGCATGATGCTGGCTTTTTACACTATACAGCGATTCGGGGCGACGGCTTCGTCGATCACGGCCTATATCATTCCCATCGTGGCCATGATTGGCGGTGTTCTGTTTTTGGGTGAAACTGTCACCTGGGGCATGATCCTGGGCATGGGTCTCGTCGTCGCCGGCGTGGCACTCATCAATCAGCGACCGCGTCGCGTGGCGCAGCAAGCGAGTACGCCGCCCGGCTGATCTGAGGTCACGTTTCCCGAGCATCTCATCATCGACCAGGAGTAGCTCATGAGTCCAATAAATCCCCCCTTAACAGGCATCCGCGTGATCGATCTAACTGAAGCCCTGGCCGGGCCTATTTGCGGCATGATCTTGGGTGACCTTGGCGCCGATGTGGTCAAGGTGGAGCGGCCGGGCAGAGGCGATCAGGCGCGGGGCTATGGCCCGCCTTTCGTAGCTGGCGAGAGCGCTTATTTCATGAGCCTGAACCGCAATAAGCGAAGCATCATGCTTAACCTGGCTTCAACCGGCGGACAGGGGATAATCGGCCGGCTTCTGGACGGTGCAGATATCTTTCTACTCAATATGCCCCGCCGCACGTCCTGGCAGAAATACGGCTTTGATTACGAGCAAGTGTCAGCGCGGAATCCAGGGATCATCTTTGCCGCCATCAGCGGCTATGGGCACAGTGGACCCAAGGCCGGGGCGCCCGGCTATGACGTGATTGCCCAGGCGGAAGCCGGCACCATGAGCTTGACCGGTGAGCCTGAAGGCGCGCCGATGCGCTTTCCAACGCCCATGGCTGACATGACGACCGGCTTGTATGCTACCATCGGCATCCTGGCCGCGCTGCAAGCGCGAGATAGAACCGGACGCGGCCAATTACTCGATCTTTCGTTGCTGGAGAGCCAGGTGAGTTGGCTAACCAACCTGGTCCCAGCTTATTTCCTGACCGGAAACTCGCCGGAGCGCATTGGCAACGCCCACCCGATGCTGGTCCCTTACCGGGTATACCAGGCCCGCGATCGTTCATTTAATATCGGGGTAGGTACAGACTCCTTGTGGCAACGTTTTTGCCAGGCTATCGACCGTCCGGATTTGGCCGACGATGCGCGTTTTACACGGAATGCCGACCGTGTGCAGAACAGACTTGAACTTGAACCGATCCTCGATGCCCACTTCCGCCAGCGAGTTGCCGACGAGTGGCTGGAGCGCTTGCGAGAGGCCCGCATCCCGTGCGGTCCGGTGAATTCGCTAGCTGATATCCTGGCCGACGAACACTTCTTGGCCCGGGGCGGCGTTACGGCGATGGACCACCCGGTCGTGGGCCAGTTGCAGATGCTGGCCAACCCAATCCATTTCTCGGAGACGCCGCCAGCTTATGAGCGCCATCCACCGTTATTGGGCCAGCACACGGCAGAGATTCTGGTCGAATTGGACTACAGTCCGGCCGAGGTCAACTCTTTTTACCAAAACGGCGTGGTATAAAAGGGTTAGCATCAGCAAGACTAACGGCCGATGCTGTTGAAGTAGCTCTGAACTGACTCAGCCATCGTCATGTCGCCTGATAGAACCAAGGGTTCGTAATGGGTGATCCATAGATGGATGTGCGAGCGCGCCTGGCGAAACTCTAGCAGCATTATTTCAGCCAGGGGGCCGGCATTGGGGACGAAGCCGCTGGCGTGGAATTGCTCCTCGGTTTGTTTCAGATCGTAATCCAGGCGAATGATCTCGGCCGTCCAGCGACCACTTTGCCAGGTCAATTGAGCGTATGCGGCGCGTCGGTCGCCGTCAAAGGGCGTGCCGACTGCGCCAGCGTTGACTACCAAGGTATCGCCTAGGTGGCGGACCAGTGGCCGGTGAGTATGGCCAACGCAGAGGACGGCCGGCGGCGGAGCGATCAGTTGGTCAAGCATGGCGTCCGGCATCTCGGGATAGATGCCAATGCGATTGCCGCGCATCGAGGCGTGAACGACCCGCACCTCCCGGCCGTCAGGCCCTGTCACAGAAACCTGGAAGGGCATGGCCTTCAGGCTTTCTATCTTGCCCTCCAGCCGGCGGTAGGTCCAATAAGCGTTGCGATAGATTTCGAATTCTGGCCCGCTTTTTGGCGCGTCTGGCCCGGCATGAACCAGCACGTAATCCTCGTGGTTGCCGCGCACCAGCCGCCAGCCGGCGATGTCTTGTCGCTCCTTGACGAATTGCAGGCACTCGCGGGGCTGGGGGCCACGATTGACGATGTCACCAGCCATGATGACCTGGTCTGGTCCCCAGGCATCGATGTGCGCAGCCACTCGTTCTAGGGCGGGCATATTCCCGTGAATGTCAGCAAGTACGGCTATTTTCATGGCGCTCTCTGATTGGCGCATTATATGGGCGAGTTCGTTATTTCTCAATCTATTCCGAGAAGATGCAGGGGGCAAGTAGCAGGGGCGCAGGTGGCGGTGGCGTTGGGACTCGATAGAATTGGGAACAGTGGCAAAGGCAACGAAAATCGTTGGAGGTACATATGAAATTGGCTATTGGAGCGGACGAAAGGACCTATTTGACGGATGACGTCGTGCAAGAAGTGCAAAACAGAGGGCACGACGTTGTCTTGTTTGGCCATTTGCAAGGTGACAAGATCTTCTGGCCTGAAGTCGCCCGGCAGGTGGCCGAGAGCGTTGCCCAGGGGCAGGCAAACGAAGGGATTCTTTTCTGCTGGACGGGTACGGGGGTGAGCCTGGCGGCGAATAAAGTGTCTGGCATCCGGGCGGCTTTGTGCGCCGATGCGGAGACGGCCAAGGGAGCGCGCTTGTGGAACCGGGCCAACGTCTTGTGCATCTCGCTGCGGGCGACATCGGCCGCGGTGGCCCAGGAGATCCTCGACGCCTGGTTTGACACAGCTTATCAACCTAACGAAGTAGACGATGCTTGCCTGGCTCAGGTAACGGCTTTGGAGAAAAAGTACGGGAGTCAAAGGAATTGACCAAGTAGACCATTTGTTCTATAATCTGGCTATGGATGCAACCCGCAAGCTAGAACTCTTCGCCACCCAGATGCACCTAGAACCGGCCGAAGATGCCGATGCCAGGATGATCCCTTTGCAGCTCGCATCGCAAAAGGCAGCCGCGACGCCGAAGGTGTTGCCATGTGGTCAGGTCGGGCAACCCGGCGAGAAGATCCCCAGTGGAACTGCCGGGACGTCGACCGGGCTACAGGCTAAGCGCAAATCCTTGGGCATCACCGAGGCCGTAATGCCCGGTGGGAAAACCATCACCTTACTCAAGACGATGTTAACTTCGGCTTGCGAAAGGAACTGCTACTACTGTCCCTTCAGGGCCGGTCGCAACTATCGTCGCGAGACATTCAAGCCAGAAGAGTTGGCCCAGACGTTCATGGAGATGTACCGGGCTGGGCTGGTCGAAGGCATGTTTTTGAGCTCGGGGATCATCCGCGGTGGGATAGCCACCCAGGATAAACTCATTGCCACGGCCGATATCCTGCGCAACAAGCTGAAGTTCCGTGGCTACTTGCATCTCAAAATCATGCCTGGCGCCGAGCAAGACCAGGTCCAGCGCTCCATGGAGCTGGCCAGCCGGGTGTCGGTTAATCTGGAAGGGCCCAATGATAAACGGCTGCGGTTGTTGGCACCCAAAAAGGTCTTTCTGGAGGAACTGTTGCAACCCTTGAAGTGGGTGGAAGAGATTCGCCAGACGGCCGCGCCGGTGAAATCATGGAACGGTCGTTGGCCTTCGTCGACGACACAATTTGTGGTTGGCGCAGTAGGTGACAGCGATCTGGAGCTGTTAACCACGAGCAGTTATTTACTGAGCCAGTTGCGCCTCAGTCGGACCTATTACATGGCCTTCAGCCCCGTGCCTGATACGCCGTTGGAGAATGTGGCCGCCGAAAACCCCTGGCGGCAGCACCGGCTCTACCAGGCATCGTTCTTGCTTCGGGATTACGGTTTCGACCTGGAAGAGATGCCTTTCTCCCAAGACGGCAACTTGCCCCTGGAGACCGATCCGAAGTTAGCCTGGGCCCAGGCTAACATGGCCGAGGCGCCGCTGGAGCTTAACCGGGCCGAGCATGCGTCGCTCTTGCGGGTGCCCGGAATCGGACCCAAAGGTGCCCGATCGATCCTGCAGGCGCGTCGGCATAACAAGCTACGTGAACTGGCGGATCTAAAGGCTATTGGTGTGCGCCCAACCCGGCCGGCGCCTTATGTGCTCTTAGACGGCAAACGTCCGACCTACCAGCCCCGGCTCCTGTAGTAACCCCCTTGCTCGACAGACTCATTTTAGCGCCCGGCGAGCGCCCGCTGCAAACGTTAGCAACGCCAGGGCCATCCCCGCGGCGACGGCCACAGCCGGCTTGCGTGCCGCCGGTTTTTGGACTAGGCGTTCAATCTCTTCCACGACCGGTTGGACGCGCTGGCGCGGTGTGACGCCAAAGGCCAGGCGCATGATGGCCGCTCCAAGTCGATAATGGCCCGGCTTGCGCATCTGGGTGGCCACGTCGAAGGGCACGGGCGGCCGGCCGACGGCATAGGAGTGGATCTGGGTGAATTGCAGCACCTCACTCTTGCCGTGGGTGCGAGCCGTGCCGGATTGCTTAACACCGCCAAAGGGCAGCAGCGAAACCGGGTAATGGGTCGTGGCGTCATTGATGTTGACCGATCCGACTTCCAACTGGTGGGCAACTCGTTGGGCGCGGTTTAGATCGCTGCTCCAAACAGAAGCGCTTAGGCCAAAGTCGCTGTCGTTGGTTAAATTGATCGCTTCGGTTTCATCTTTGACCTTCATGATGGGCATGATGGGGCCGAAAGTCTCATCGCGCATCAGCTTCATTGAGTGATCGACGTCGACGACCACCGCCGGCTCAACGTAAAGATGATTGATCTGCCCACCGGTCAAGACACGTGCCCCTTTGTCGAGGGCATCGGCTAGGTGGATCTCGATGATCTGTCTCTGCTGTTCAGAGCTAAGCAGGGCCATGTGAAAGGGGTTGTCTTTTTCGGGCGAGTAACCGATAGTCACTTTCCTGGCATGCTCCACCGCCTCGCGGACGAATTCGTCGTAAACTGATTCGACGACGTAGACTCGCTCGACGGAGTTACAGGTCTGTCCGGCGTTGTAGCAGGCCGACCAGATGCCCCAACGGGCCGCGGCTTTAAGGTCGGCGTCTTCCAGGACCAACATGGCATCTTTGCCGCCCAGTTCGAATAGGTAGGGCGTGAGATTCTCGGCCGCGGTACGGGCGATCTTGCGTCCGGTCTCCACCGAGCCGGTTAGGAAGATCAGATCGGGCCTGGATTTGACGACCATCTGGCCAACCCGGCCGTCGCCATGCACAAAGCGCACGAAGGGCGACAACTCGGGCACACTTTGGAATAATTTCTCGAGCAGGACACCGGTCGCAGCAGTGACTTCCGAAGGCTTTACGAGAACGGTGTTTCCCGCCAGTAGGGCCGAGCAAATCGGAGAAATGGTCAGGTCAAAGGGATAATTCCAGGGGGCGATGACAGCCACCGTGCCATAGGGTTGCTGTTCAGCATAGAAACGTTTGAAGATGTACAGGCCGGGTGGAACTCTGCGCCTGGCCAACCAGCGCGGGGCATGTTTGTAGTATTGATGCAGACGATCGACGGTCATGAGCACTTCAATCAGGCCATCCTGACGGCTCTTGCCCGTGTCCAGGTTGATGGTTTCGGAAATGATATCGACCGAGTCAATGATAAATGCCTGGAACTTGCGCAAGATGCGCACGCGTTCCTTGACCGGCTTGTTTCGCCAGCGTGGGGCGGCCCGCCGCAAATCGGCCAGGGCCTGGGTTACCTCGACGGCTGTGCTCATGGGCACCTGAGTAAATTGTTCTCCTGTCGCCGGGTTGATACAGGGTATCATTTGTGATTGCGTGTTCATGGATGGATCCTTTTCGGCCGGTTATGTCTTCCGCAGCAGAAAGCGAAAGGCCAGGAAAGCAAACGATAAGAGCAGTAGTGGCAGGATCAGACGTCGTTTTGATAGCCCTTGGCCATTGCCGTTTGGGGTGTAACCCTCTGGCGCTTCAAGCGGCTCATAACTTTCGGCTTCTGACGCGGCCGGGATGTGGCTCATGGCCCGCTCAGACATGGCGGTGATGGTCAGGCTGGGATTCACGCCCAGGTTACTAGGGATGACGGAACCGTCGACCACATACAGGCCGGGGTAGTTAAATGCTTGGTGATTCCTGTCGACGACACCGCTCGATTCGTCTAAACCGATGCCGCAGCCGCCCAGAATGTGGGCCGTCGACGGCGTGTTCATCAGCACTTCATTGATCGTCGACTGAGGCACGCCGTCCGCTTTCTCGGCAAAACGCTCGACGACCTCCCGGCCGTTTTCGATCACCGTTGGTATGGGCACGTTCTGATCGCGCTGGCTGACCAGATCTTTACGGAACAGGGTCAGCGGCCGGCGACCCAGCTTCAGGGTCATCCGGTTTTCCAGTGTTTGCATGACCAGGATGATGGTGCTGTCTCTCGTCCAATCGGGCAGGAATCGGGCTTTGAGAAAGTCGTAGGGATTGCGGATGGCGAAGCGCGCGAAGCGGCCGATACGCTGCAGGGCGCCGCCTTCCAGGTTTTGTATCAGCGGCACTGCCAGGTTGCGCATGAGCGACGATCCCTGTGGGTAGCGCACCGGCTCGACGCTGGTTACTTCGTTAACCCAGAAATGAGAGGTGATGGCCACGCCCAACGAGTAATCGGGGCCCGGTTGGCGGGCAGTCACACCCATCAAGGCCTCGCTATTGCTGCGCACCATAGTAGCTAGACGATTAGAGAGACGGGGCAAGGTCTTTCGTTCGTCGCGGCACCGAAGCATCAACCTGTTGGTGCCCAGCACGCCAGCAGCCAGGACCACATTGCGGGCGCGAACCCGCCGCCGAGGTTTGGCGAACCAGGCGGTCGTCTTCTCGTAAAGCAGCTCATAACGGGCGCCATCGGCGTTCTCGCCATAGAGCGGTCGGATTTCTAGCACATTGGACTCCGGCCGTACCTCGGCGCCCCATTTCTCGGCCAAGAACAGGTAGTTCTTGTCTAGCGTATTCTTGGCATTGTAGCGGCAGCCCACCATGCAGCCGCCGCAGTGAATGCAGGCGGTCCGTTCCGGTCCTTCGCCGTCGAAGTAGGGATCGGGCACGGTTCGTCCTTCTTCGTCGCCAAAGAAGATACCGACCGGCGTCGGCTCAAAAGTGTCTTCCTGGCCGAGTTCGGCGGCGATCTCAAGCAACAAGTGGTCGGCCGGCCACAATTTGGGATTGGTGTTGACGCCCAGCATCTGCCGGGCCGTGTCGAAATGAGGCTGAAGTTCTTGTTCCCAATCCATGTCGCCCGGCCACTCTTCGGTTTGAAAGAACTCTGACTTGGGCTGGATGAGGGTGGCCGCGTAGACCAGGCTGCCGCCGCCCACGCCGCTGCCGTTCAGGATCAGGATGTCGTCGAGTAGATTGATGCCCATGAAGCCGAAACAACGCAAAGCTGGCAGCCATAAATAGTTGAAGATGTTCCAATTCGTCTTCGGGAAATCTTTAGCCCCGAAGCGTTTCCCCCGTTCCAGGACCAGGACGCGGTACCCTTTTTGGGTCAGGCGCATGGCCGACACACTGCCACCAAAGCCTGAGCCGATGATGACGAAATCAAAAGTCTCGTTCTCTGTCGCTTGATGTCTGCCCATTGGTCAAGTAATCCTTGTTTGACTGCCCCATTTGCCAGGCTGTTTAGAAATGATAACACAGTGCGTCATCAGCATAACACAGTGCGTCATTTTAACCCAAGTGGGCGCTGTTCGCACGATCAGCGAAGTGTCAACCATGGTTGACATTTCGTTGACGGTCCGGGCAGATCATGTTATTGTCTACCGTGGTTGCTGCCGGGCGAGCACCATGTTTTTGAGGGACTAATATGGCACATATATTGGCCATCGCCATGCAGAAAGGCGGTGTGGGTAAGACAACGACAACCATCAATTTATCGGCCGCGCTCGTAGAACGTGGCTATCGGGTTTTGGCCATTGACCTCGACCCTCAGGGCAATTTGACCCAGCATGCCGGCTTCGATCCGGAGCAATTGTCGCCAACGATATATGATGGTCTGCGGGCTGAAATTGAGGGTCAGGTCTACGATTCGCGGGCCATCGTTCATGGCGCGGCCGAGGGTTTCGACCTGATGCCCTCCCAGCCTGAGTTGAGCATGATCGAACTCTCTCTGATGAATACGCTGAGCCGGGAGAGGGTCCTGGATACCTTCCTGGAGGACATCCGGGCCGATTACGACTATGTCCTGATAGATTGCGGCCCCTCGCTCAACCTGCTGGTCATCAATGCTTTGACCGCGGCTAACAGTGTGATCATCCCGGTCCAGACTGAATACCTGGCCGCCCGGGGCGCCTTTATGATCCTGTCAACTATTGAGACAGTGCGTCAGAAAAAACTGAACCCTGACCTGTACGTAGAAGGCATCTTGTTGACCATGGCCGATACGCGCACGCTGCTGACCAAGGATATCCTGGCCGCGGTTGACAGCCAGTTTGGTACCGGCCAATATGTCTTCCAGAGTGTCATCAAGCGTTCAGTGCGTTTTGGTGAGAGTGTCGTCGCCGGACAGAGCATTCTAGCGTACGATCCCCAGAATCCGGGCGCTCAGGCTTACCGGGATATGGCTGACGAGGTTTTGCGCCGCGGCGAAGCCGTCCATAGTGACGGCGCCGGGCACGGCGAGTCCACGTCCGGCGCGTCCGCACAGGCCGTGGGGCACTAAACAAAGGCCAGGAGGAAGCCATAGATGGCTAAAAAGCGGCCCAAAGTAAACCTCACCCAGGCGATTCAGCCGCGAACTGGGGACCTGGAAAAGCTCTTTGCTACTGAGGGGGACGTTGAACAGGCCTCCGGTTTGCAGTTATTGTCGATTCGCCTCGACGTCATCGTCGCCGATCCGGAACAGCCACGACGCACATTTCCCGAAGAGAGCCTTGTGGAGCTATGTGACAGCATTCGCCAGGACGGCGTCATCCAACCTATCGAAGTGACCGAAACGGCCGCCGGGCAATATATGATCGTCCACGGCGAGCGGCGCTGGCGCGCGGCCGAACTAGCCGGTCTAGAGACGATCCCGGCCGTGGTCCGGCGTCAAGATTACGACATTATCACCCGCCTGGTGCGGCAGCTGGTCGAAAACATGCAGCGCGAGGATCTGAACGATGTGGATCGGGCGGCCGGTTTGCTGCGTATGCGTGAGTTAATGCAGGCCGAATTGGACGCCAAGCCGGCCGGTCAAAGCATCGCCAGCGCGACCGCCAGTACGCCTTGGTCGAAAACGGTAACCTGGGCCAAGGTCGGCAAGCGGCTGGGCATGACCCGCCAGCGCATCCACCAACTCATCCGCCTGCTGGATCTGCCGAAATCGATCAAAGAGGACGTGCGCAGCGGCAAGTTAAGCGAGCGCGATACCAGGGTTTACCAGGGTTTGCACAACCGGCAGCAGCGGGATTTGCACCGGGCACGCTACAACCAGAATTTGAGCCCGACCGAGGTCCGGCAAGTCGCGCAGCACCTCAAGCAAGAACCGGACAAAACTGTCTCCCAGGCCATTCGCGAGATCCGTAATCCTCTGCCCGAGCCGCCTATTGAACCCACATTCGATCTTATGCTCGAAAAAACGAAAGGAGCTCAGGTAGCAACCGTGACAGATCCGGCCGAGCGGGACGCCCAAGACGCGTCGCTGGGGGCCTTACGCGACCAACCGTGGAGCGAAGGGGCCGTGCTGCCGCCGCGGCAGACCCGGCCAAATAACATTGATCGCCTGGATTGGGTACGCGGGCACCTGGCCCGTTTACAGCGCCACGGCCTGACGCCGGCCGAGCGTCGAGAGACCCTGCGTCTGCTGGGCTTGATCCAAAACGACGTTGCCTCCCTCTTAGCTGCGCTGCAGGCTGACGAAGAGATTGAGGCCTAGCTGGCCAGCCTGTCAACCGCGGTTGACACTTCCGCTCTTCGGGACATCGAGAAGTGACTCCAGACCTTCCCCAAAACGACCAGATTTGCCCGCAGAGGCGTTTCCCGGCTCGCCAGGTACCCAGGAAGGATTCTGCCCTAATCCGCGAAATCTGCGCAAATTTACTTCCCAAGGCTTCAGGGAGTTCGCCATGAAGGGCTATGGACCCGTCGACGCCATGAAATATCCGCGATTCAGCGGCATTCGTACCTTCATGCGCTTGCCTCACGTACAGGATCTGGAAGGGGTCGACTTCGCCATCGCCGGCGCGCCTTTTGATACCGGGGCCACCTTTCGGGTGGGCGCCCGCTTTGGACCGGAGGGCATTCGAGCGGGCTCGGTTTTGTTACGGCCTTACAGTCCCAGCCAGGATATCAACACCTTCGACCACCTGTCAGGCATCGACTACGGAGACTTCCCGGTGGTGCCTGGCTACTTACCGGAGAGCCACGCCAAGATCGAGGCCGGCATGCGGCCGTTGCTGGAAGCGGGCGTGACGCCGATCGTCCTGGGTGGTGACCATTCGGTAACGCTGCCGGAACTGCGGGCTGTGGCCGACAAGTATGGGCCGGTAGCCCTGATTCAGTTCGACTCCCACGGCGATTTGTGGGATGAGTATTTCGGCGGCAAGGATACCCACGGCACGCCCTTTCGCCGGGCCATTGAAGAGGGCTTGCTGGATACTTCGCGCTCCAGCCAGATTGGCTTGCGCGGCCCGCTATATGAGCCGGCCGATATCCAGATGTCGTATGATTTTGGCTTCCAGGTATTCACGGCTGACGATGTGCGCCGGGTCGGGTTGGATGGGGTGATAGCGTCCGTCAATGAGCGGGCCGGGGACGGGCCTTGCTTTCTGACCTTTGACATCGACTTCGTCGATCCGACCTATGCTCCGGCTACCGGCACGCCGGAAGTGGGCGGGTTTAACGCCTGGGAAAGCCAGTACCTAATCCGCGGCCTGCAAGGCGTGAATTTCGTGGCCTTTGACCTGGTCGAAGTTTCGCCGCCCTACGACAATGCCGGCGCGACGACCTGTCTGTTGGCGGCCAACCTGGTTTATGAATTCATTACGTTAATGGCCTTGAGCAGGCGGGGAAGTAGCTAGGCGTGGGAATACGATGCGTCTAACGGCAAACGGGTCTACTGGTTGGGACTGAGCCGGACGAGTGGCAAATAGACACTCTCCAGGCCTGGGCAAAGTGACTCGCGCGACCAATCCAGGCTGATGGTCGCGAGCCCGCCGTTCTCGTAATGCTCTACCCTCAACCGGTGGGTGCCGGAATCCAGATCAACAGGGATCTCGTAATCCCCAATCTGGTCGAACCAGGCATCCAGCAAGAACTGGTCATCTATCCAGAAGCGCACGCCGTCATCTGTGGAGAGCTGGAACCGGTAACTCCCACAGATCAAAGGGATCTGGCGTTCGAAACGGCCGCTGAAATTATCGGCCGGTAGGCCAAAACCAGGCCCTCCAACTGCCCAGGAATGATCTAGGGAGCCTGAGCCCTCATTTAAGAAGACGATCGGATCACCCTGCAAATCACGGTTGCCCCAATAGTGAGCATACCATTGGTTGGGCTCCCGGCTTTCACGGGGCGTATGGAAGCCCGGCCCCCACCACCAGGCCGAAAGATAAGAATCGCCGAGAGTATCGGCGTACTCGACTGTTATCTCGTACGATCCGGCTGAAAATGTGCGGGAGATGTGCCGCTCGCCCGTTCCTTGCCACTTGTCGACCAACATCTCTCCATTTACTTTCAGGCGCGCCCGATCATCGGCTGCAAGGCCAAAATCATAGCTGCCGGAATGTAAGTAGACGTGGCGACTAAAACGAACACTCCAATTGTCGGCCGGACAGCTCTCGGCCGGTCTTTCATCGCCCCAATCCTGAAAGACATAGATGCTGTCGAACGCGGCTGCTGCAGTGCATGGCTCATTCAGTTCAACGTCGCCGAAGTAAGTCATGGACCAGGGGCTCGCTGAGACGGGACCGGAGCAGCCAGTATCTTCAAATACCTCGATGGACGAGACCCGGTCGTTAAGGGGCACGGCGCTGCCGTCGAAGTAATCGCCGGCAAAGCTCAAATCATCGCCATTGCGGCAGGCAGAAGCGCCCACTCTTCCCGCGTTTTCATAGAGCCTGACCGACCAGCCTGGCGGAATCCTGATCGACGAAGCCTGATTATCGAACAGACCGGGGAGATCGAAAGAGCCAGTGCTGGAATGAATGACATAGCCACTGCCTGCGGCTCCGCCGTCGCAGTCATAGTTGGCGTGTTTGTACAAGAGAACGCCTCCGGAAACAGGACAAGACCCGTTTACGCCACTATTCAAAATATCGTTCGTGCCAGGGTAGCGGCCGACCGATGCCTGTCTCACTGCGCCGTCCAATCCCATGGTGCCGTTATAGTGACTGGTCTCGCCAACCTGCCAGCCGGAAAAGGACTTGCCATTCGCTTCGACAAAGCCAACGCCTATCTGGAAGAGAGCAAAATGAACGTGTATGCCGGTTGTAAATCCACCCGGTTCAACCTCGCAGGATGGATGTCCCAGCCGGTCCCCCCGGTCGATAGGACCTGTTCCTCTCTTGTCGGCCGAAGAAACATGGGAGTAGTAAGTGCGCCAGCCATCCCGGTGGTCGATCACGATCAGGGCTTGAGAAGATTGAATGACGTCGCCGCCTTTGGCGGCCACGATCCAGCGCTGGGCAGGATAGCTAGCGCCGGGGCAGGCGATTATCTCTGGCTGGGCGATGTCGAGTGAAGACCACGGTCGCGGGCACCTTGGGTCGGAAGTGCAGCCGGGCGTGCCGCCTCCGTAATTGTGGGGTCCGCCGGTATAGTACCAGGTCTCGCCGATGGGAAAGGGCAGGATGTAGCCTGAAGGTGCCGAAGTCGCCGCGCTCAGCGCCTGATCAGGATTCTCGAGCGGATCGCCGAACCAGCGATTGAATTGCTCGACGAAAAGCGGTCCAGGGTTTTGTACCCACGACTCCCACTGCCGGCGCGACATCGACCCGGCCAACGTCGCCCTTACGGCGTAGGTTCCTGCGTTAAGTGATTCTGGCGTGGTGATCGTCGTGCCGTCCGGGAATACAAGCTGGCCAGCTGAGACGTCGTGACGGTGATTATCGTAGGCCAGCAGCGCCTGTTCGGCCAGCTGCCTTACGTAGGCATGGAACGTCCCCGCCGCGGGCGATGGCTCAGGCCCAGAGGATGCCAATGGAACGGCTGCACTGAAGCCGGTAATGACTCCAGTCTGGGCCTCAAGCAGGGTGAGGATAAGTTGGGGATTGAGGCCAAAGAACATCGCGTTATATTGGATTGACTCGGCGGCCGTCCATGGTTCACCGTTTACCTCCTCAACATAGCCGGCCAGTGGTCCCGGTTGGGTTTCCAGGAAGGCCTGGGTGTCAAAATCCAACACCGAAGAAGCGTATAGAAAGAGTCCGTCTGAAACCAGCATTTCGCCGGTGCTATTGTCGGAGACAGGGTACAAGGATTGGCCTTCTACGACTTCCCGCGGCTTCCAAGACCCGGCCAACAATATCAGCCCAGAAAGCGTGGACAGAATAGAGAATCCAACAATGGCCCGCTTCCAGCGGGGATCAGCCATCGACCCAACCTTACATGTAGAGTAGCCTTCGCCCTGCGCTAAGTCGCAGACGAGGCGCTTCTGGCATAAAAGCGATTATACCCGGCCGCCCTTACCCACGCCGATCCAACCGCCACGTTCAGACGGCGGTTGGCCCGACCAATGATGGGGATGCAGTGGGTGAATCTAATTTAGAGGAAGATCCTGATAGCGCCAAGCATGATGGTGATGAGGGTTACCAGTGACCAGCTACTAGTCCTGCAACCAGCCTCCAGCGACTAACAACTATACCCTCACCAGATCCGGCACAGCGTAGTGTTCGCCAGCCTGGCCTTCGACCTGGTAGCTATCCAGCAAAGCCGCGCTTTCCACCAGCGCTGCCAGGGTCCGATCCAGGTCTTTTTTGGGCCATTGGAATACTTTGCGAGCTTCGGCGGCCGTGGCCGCGCCTAGGGAGTCGAAGAACAGGCTCAGCAGTCTTTGCCGGGCCTGGCTCCGTTTGATCGGCCGGGCCTGGTCTGGTAGTCCAGGATAATGGCGGTGGACCAGGTCATAGATGAAGCTATAGCGCCAGGCGCCGGCTTCGGCGATGCCCATCGGCAGGATCTTAAAATCGCGCTGTAAATTGGTCAGGCCACGCTCGAAGGGACTGTTGCTGGCCTTGCCGGTCATATGAATCTTGCGCCGCAGGTTGACTGTATCCAGTGGACCTTCGCGCAGCAGCGCCTCGTAAATGAGCTTGGCCTCGCGGGACAGCAGGCCGTCTTCGTACAGTTGTAGATAATCTTGGTCCGGGTCGCCGTAATTCTCGCTCAGAGCATAAAAGAAGGGCGCGATTTCCAGGGCGATCATGGTCGCTTTGCCGCGCAAAATCTTGGCATAGTACCATTGGCGCTTGTCCAACATGCCGTCTTTCCAACCCCAGGTAACATGGCCCGGATCGTCGTGAGCGTCGGCCACCGGCCGTTCGCCGGCCACGGCCGCCCATAAATTAGGCAGCGTGACACCCTTGATGGGCCAGAAGTAGACGAAGCCGCGCTCGTTGACGAATCGCAAAGCCTCCTCGGCGCTCTCCATGCGTAAATCGGCCGCCAGGCGAAAAGTTCGCTGCCGGTACGCTTTCAACCGCCCGGCCGGTATCTCCGTCACGACTCGTCCGATCCCCAATCCCCGGTCGCTGATCCCTGCTTTTCCGGCAACTCGCGGTATAGAAACCAAGCCCCTTTCCGCCGGCCGGCATCCTTGGGCGCTCGATCGTAATAGAGTTCGAAGATCCGGCCGCCAGCCGTGCGCACCTGGAAATAGTCGCGGCCAACGCCCCACGAGCCGCGTTGCTCGGCGATGGCGGCGTGGGCTGGCTGCATATTGCGGACCATCCGGCCACGGCGGCGGTAGTCGTGCCACTCGGTCAACATCTCGGCGACTTCGAAGCTCTCATCGCCCCATGTGAAGCGATCAGGACAGCCCGGTTTCTTCTCCAGCATGGGCGGCCTGTCGAAACCAACCTCGATTTCTTCGCCGATGAAACGTGGTTCGTCTACCATGGACTTGATTCTAATCTCTTATCTCCTAGCCCGCTAGCCTGGTAATTCGTTCGCCCGTTTGTGTGCCCTTCCCACATTGCCCGGCCGGTGACATTCTACAGGCTGCAAGACGATATATGTCACCAAGCGCACAAAAAGAGCATGTGGTATGTTTACATGCATCAGCGAGAATATGTGGCAGTCACTAGCGACCTGACAACGCACGGTGTTGCTGATAGAGATGTGTTCAAGCGGAAAATGACGGCCAATAGACAAGAAGTAAGAACAATCGCCGACTCGATTCAGGCCTGGTTTGGCAGTCGAAGCTTTGCCTGGACGGCCGCGGCCGTGGCCCTGGTTTACCTGGTTATGGCCGTCTTTTTGACCTGGCCTCTTGTTACCCAACTGAATACCCATACGCCGGCCGGGTTTGGCGGGGACGTTTGGGCTCATCACTGGACCTATTGGTGGGTGAAAACGGCCGTCTCCCAGGGCCAAAATCCCTTCATTACCGATCTACTCTATTATCCTGAAGGCGTTTCTCTCACCACTCACAATATCCCCTGGTTCAACATCGGGCTGTGGATCCCATTACAGGCGATCATCGGCGGTCCGGCCGCATTTGGGCTGATTTACATCCTGGCCTTCGCCTTCAACGGTTTCGCGATGTTCCTTTTGGTGCGTGAACACACCGAACGGACCGCGGCGGCCTTTATCGGTGGCCTGATATTTGGTGCCTGGCCCTTTGTGGTTTCTCAGACAGGGCATCCAAATACCATCATTCTCGGCTTTGTTCCTTTGACCCTGCTGATGTTGAAGCGGACGATGGAGCGCGGCCGGGCTCGGGATGCGTTAGTAGCCGGCCTCTTCCTGGCCCTAACAGGAATCGTCCGCTGGCAGTTGCTTATCATAGCCAGTATCGCCATCGGCCTATTCATCATTAACAAGTTGGTGACCGATAAAGCCTGCCGATCGCGCAAAACAGTCATGCTGCTATTGCTGGTCGGCCTGGTATCATTGGTGCTTATGGCGCCATTGCTGGCGCCGGTCATCACCGGCATGGTTGGACAGGAAGATCTTGGATCGATTCTGAAGACCAGGTTAGAGCGGTCTTCCGATTTGCTGTCGTACGTCATTCCCAACCATCGCCTCAGACTGTACGGGGGTCTGGCCCGGCAACTGCCGGACAGCCTCAATTTCAGCGGCGATACAATTGAGTTTATGGGTTTTGTGACCCTGATCTTGCTTGGAATTGGCGTGGTTAGAGGCCGTCGCGCCGCATGGCCTTGGCTGGTCATCCTCTTAGTCTACCTAATCCTGGCCCTGGGACCCGTATTGACGATAGCCCACCAACCGATGTCAGGGGTGCCGATGCCCTTCCGGCTTGTCCAGGACTTCTTTCTTGTTCGAATCGTGCGCTACCCCATGCGCTACAATATATTCCTAGGGCTTCCAGTTGCCATGTTATCCGGTATTGGCATGGCCCATCTCTTAAATCATACCCGACTGGTGAGAAGGCCGGTGCTTTTTACTTCGCTCCTGGCCGTCGTGATCTGCGCTGAGTCCTGGATGATGCCTTACCGGACCTTGCCGCTGCATACTCCTGAATGGTACGATCAGTTAGCTCAAGAATCGGGGGAGTTTGCCTTGCTGGATCTGCCCATGGACCATTGGGGATCTGACAAGAACTTCATGTATTACCAGATCAGCCACGACCGGCCGATCCTGGGAGGTCACGTGTCTCGTTTGCCTGCCGAGGCCGAAGATTTCATCAAGAGCGATCCGTTCCTGAGCAGGCTGGCTGTAGACAACACGATGGATCCGTCAGTACCCATGATGCACCAATTAGGCAAGTTGTCCGATGCTGGGATCCGTTATCTCATCTTGCACAGGCGGAAAGCAAGTGGCGAGCAGCTTGATCAATGGCAGGAATGGCTGGCAATCGATCCACTGCATGAGGACGAGGAGCTAATCGTGTATGGGACAGATCCAGCCCCGGATGGCGCTTTGCCCGCAGGAAGCGCGGTGACGGAGTCGATGCAGTTTCACTGGGCCAGGTATGGTCCTGAGCAGATAGCCCCGACAGATCCGATCTATATCTCGAGTCGCTGGGGAAGTACACGTGACATGGGTCTTGATTACGATCTCTGTTTTCAGTTGGTAGACAGCGCAGGCCGGACAGCTCAAGAGCAGTGCCAGCGACTGGGTGGCGAGTGGCCAACGTCAAAATGGACTGTCGGCGAAGTGGCGCTTGGCAACATGATCATACGAATTGATCCTTTCATGGCGGCCGGCGATTATCGAATAAGGGCAGCATTGGTTGACTCAAATCCAAGCAACGTCGTCGGCGAACCGATCGATATCGGCCCGTTGACGGTCAGGGGCAAATCCCGCGTCTACGAGTTGCCGGATGATGTCCAGAGTGCCGATGCCTTCTGGGAAGAGAAGATTGGCTTGCCGGGCTATCGCTTACATGGGACAAGAGATCAGCTTGAAATGACACTATACTGGCAGGCCCTGAGCCGGATGGATGCATCGTATAAATTCTTCACACACCTGATTAATGAGAGCAACGGCGCCGTGGTTGCCCAGAATGATGCGGTCCCGCGGCAGTGGAGTTACCCTACAAATTGGTGGGAGCAAAACGAAGTCGTCGAAGACACGATCGTGTTGCCAGTTGACGATGTAGCGCCGGGAAATTACCTGCTGTATGTGGGCTGGTATGATCCCGAAACAGGCGATAGACTGGACGCTACAACGGCCTCCGGCGAACCTTACCTTGACAACAGTGTTCTCCTAACCACATGGCAAAGGTAACCGAGGGACCACGTAGCTAACCGGCCCTCCACCAGATGCCAGTACATTCAGGAACGATCAGGCTATCGTTGGCTAGGACCTCCTGCGCCATTTCGTCACCGAAGAAGAAGCGGGTTAGCGCGACCGCTTCTTGAACGGAAGTGAAGCGGTAATCGGTGCGGATCCAGTTTCGCTGGAAGCCTTGCACTCGCTCCAGCCAGGCATAGTAGTCGGCTAAGTCTGGGGAAGGGGGGTGGGGCGACCGGCGATTGGTCCCCAGCGTTTCCAGGATAATGATCGTCCCACCAGGCCGCAATATACGAGCCGTCTCGGCCAGGGCCCGGCCGATTTCTTCTCGCCAAGTGTCAGGATACCAGCCGACCGAATGGCCCAAGCTCCAGCCGGCGATGGCCAAGTCGGCCACTTGGGTCTTCAAAGGCAATTGGCGATTGTCGGCCGCGACCAGTTGCCAGTTATTTAGGATACTACGGATCAACTTACCGCTTGCCACAGACAGCATATGGGGCGAGATATCGAAGGCGGTGATGCGTGCGACATCTGGGGCCAGCAGACGAGTGAACCGGCCGGTGCCGGCACCCAACTCGACAACATTCAGGCAGGCCAACGGCCGGATCTTGGCCAGAGCTGGCTTGAGATTGCCCTGATAGTCTTCGCGGCTGACCAAACGCTCGTATCGCTCAGCCTGGCTACTGTATATGTATTTGAAGTCTGTCACATTATCACACGACGGGTCAACTCGTTGACATCAAGCTGTATCACGCAATGTTCGCGAGGCCAGAAGCAGTAGGATCAGCGTATAGATAAGCAGGATGCCCATATTAAGCAGCATGGAACCTGTGTCGCCGTCTGGCAGGATGATCTCCTGGATGGCGTCGTTAGCGTAGCGTAAGGGCGACAACCAGCCCAGAACCTGGGCCCAGCCCGGCAGCTGGTTAACCGCGACCAGCATACCCGACAAGAAGAAGGCCGGCAGGATTATCAGCGGGATGAACGGGAAAATGTGCCGTTCGTGTTGGGTAAATGTCGATACAAAGATGCCCAGCATGACCGATACGATCGC
>JBFFWQ010000089.1:0-24545 GCA_041570195.1 Promineifilaceae bacterium (SeqCode)
ACGTCCGGGTTCAGCCACTCGCCCATAGTGAACATCACATCGTCGGCTGTCAACTCTTGGCCGTTGTTGAATGTGATACCCTCTTTCAAGAAAAGGTCCCAAGTCAGGACGTCCTCGCTGGCTTCCCATCTGTCGACTAGATAGGGACGGGTTATGTTGTCCGGCCCCGTCTCGGTCAGATATTCACCAATTTGACGGACGATATTAGCTCCTTGAACCCAGGACAAGCGAGCAGGATGGTCCAGCAACTGTAGCTGCATCGACTTGGTCAAAGTCCCACCGCGCACCGGCCCAGCGCTGGCAGCAGGAGCCACAGTAGCAACTTCTTCTTCAGCTCCTGCAGCTGGCGCTTCCTCGGCCGGTACCTCTGTGGCCGCCTCATCGGAACCACAGGCCGCGGCAAAGGTAGCGACGCCAGCCGACATGCCCAACAAAGTTGAGATGCGAATGAAATCGCGGCGCGTGATGCGGCCCTGCTCCAGCTTCTCATATGCTTCAGGGATGTAAGGATGGATGGCCTCCATCTGCTTCTTCTTAACTCGCGGTTCTTCCATGGTTTCTCCTCCGTATTGTTGACTGCCGGTAAAAGGGGCGGGAGCCTGAGATTGGATTCAGAAACTTCCCAACCTAAATGACTCCAACTCTCGTGAAGTTTGTGATACCGATGAGACTCTTCCTCTGAATATCACCCCCTTTCGTTGCTGCAAACCTCAATCAAGGTAACTCATTTCTCTGCCAACGAGCCGCAGAACGTCAAGTTGCTACCAGGGAAAAACAAGATGGATGATGACCGGTTAGTGGCGCCGGGCTACTTTCAGACGTTACTGCCTTCCTTCTAAAAACTCCCACCGCTGACCCTTCCTATCAATTTGGGGGTGGGAATCTCACGCCAAAAATCCCATCTTCAATTCATTATAGCAGAAAATGGTGTATTATAGTAATCAGTTACTCAATTGATCAATGAAGCAGTTGAATAATTTTGGTCTGGAGGGGCGATTATGAGTCAAGAGGAAGAACGAGAGATCAAGGCTCAAATTTATGACCAATTCGCCTTGATCGGCAAGGCATTGGGTAGCGCTCGTCGTCTTGCCCTGATTGATCTATTAGCCCAATCAGAATACACAGTCGAGAGACTGGCCGAAGAATCTGGCATGTCGGTAGCCAATACGTCGCAACATCTTAAGACATTGCGTGCAGTGCGTCTGGTAGAAGTAAGGCGCGATGGTGTGGTGGCTCATTACCGTCTAGCAGATGACACTGTTTTCCGGACCTGGCAGATGATCCGGGAGCTAGCCGAAGATCGAATGGTCGAGACTAAGTGGCTTATCGGTCGTCTGTTTGAATCCCGCGATAATCAAGACCTGGTCTCCTTCACGGAACTTCTAGAGCTATTGGAAGATGGAGCGGTTGTTGTCATCGACGTTCGTCCAGAGCGAGAATTCAAAGCTGGGCACATCCAAGGCGCCCATTCTATCCCACTGGCAGACCTGCCCGCGCGCCTAAATGCAATTGACGGAGATAAAGTAGTTGTCCTTTACTGCCGTGGCCCTTACAGTACGTTGTCTGATGACGCTGCCGCATTGCTCCGGGATGAAGGATTTGTTGCCCGGCGGCTGGAATCTGGTCTTCCTGAATGGCGCATTCAAGGACTACCAATTGAAGTGGGACCTGAATCAGTTCCTCTACTGTGACCACTGGACGATCATCGTGATCTTCGGCCTCTCTGTAACAGGATTTGACTGCACCCGTCACAGAATCGGCTTTCCGTCCACCGCAAGAGCCGAGCGAACCTCTGATTCAAGGCTGTCCTAGAACCCTTCGTCAGGTTCATCACCGGAGCAGCAACCCAAACATGCGACGGCCATGGCGCACGGTTCCCCATGGCCAGGGTCACCGTCCTGGGGCCAGAGGAGGTATTTGAGAATGGTCCGTAGAATATCCTCAGCAGAGTTGATACAGCAACTGAACGATGAGGGACTAGGATTGCTGGATGTGCGGCCGATGGCAGCTTTCAATGGTTGGCGACTCCAGGGAGAATCGCGCGGCGGTCACATACATGGGGCTATTGCCTTCCCACTATCCTGGCTAAATGAGATCGAGTCGGCCAAAGCCCGCGACCTGCTCTCAACAAAAGGTATTAGGCAAGACCAGACAATCGCTGTCTACGGTTACTCTGCCGAGGAGAGCGCCGCCGCAGCTGTAAGACTTAGCACACTAGGTTATTCTGAAATCTTGGCCTGCGAGGCTGGTTTTGCCGAATGGGTAGCAGACAATACCATACAAGTAGACAGATTACCTCGTTATGAGAAGCTAGTTTATCCCGAATGGCTGCTTGATTTGATCGACGGCCGAACTCCAGAGAACTACACGAGCGGCGCGTTCGCTGTTTTCCACGTCAATTTCGGCGTGCCTGAAGAGTACGCCCGGGGCCATATCCCAGGCGCAATGCACCTGGATACAAATGCCCTGGAATCGGATGTGGATTGGAATCGCCGCGGCACGGTGGAATTAGAAGCGGCGCTGTTAGAACGCGGCATTAGACACGATACGCTGGTCGTGCTCTACGGCCGAGACCAGGCGCCAGGGGATGAAGAGCTGCAACCTGGTCAGAAGGCCGGCCAGATCGCGGCTGCTCGAGCGGCGGCTATTCTCATGTACGCGGGAGTGGCGGACGTACGCCTGCTCGATGGTGGCTACGACGCCTGGGTGGCGGCCGGCTACGAATTGGAAACTGTGGACCGTCGCCCGAAGCCGGAAATTGATTTTGGTCAACAAATACCGGCCCACCCAGAATACTTCGTCGATATCGACGAAGCCAAAGCCCTTCTGACCAACTCCAGCGGCGCCCTGGTGAGCATTCGCACCTGGGCGGAGTATACGGGCGATATCAGCGGCTACGACTATATCGGGCCGCGAGGCAGGATCGCCGGTGCAATATGGGGCAACTGCGGCAGCGATGCCTACAGCATGCAACACTATCGAAACGTCGACAGTACGATGCGCGACTACCATGAGATCGAGGCCAATTGGCGGCTGACCGGGGTCACGCCAGACAAGGAAATCGCTTTTTACTGCGGTACCGGCTGGCGGGCCAGTGAGGCCTTCTTCTATGCCTACCTGATGGGTTGGCCGCGGGTTGCTGTTTATGACGGTGGTTGGCTGGAATGGAGCCGGAACCCCTCTAATCCGGTTGAGGTGGGTGTTCCAGAAGACTGAGCCGCATTAGCCGCCCTTCTGATATTCTCGGCCCCGCATAGGGTACTCAAGCTGACATCGGGCAGACAGTCCAACCCATCAGAATCCAGAAGTCTCCGGCCGCTGATACGCCACGAGCTTCTGCAACGCTCTCAGCTCAATCGGGTAATGGTAGAAGCGCAAGTGGTAACGCCAGGCGCTGGCAGTCCGCAGTACGCCCCGCCAGGCCCTGGTCAACTTAGTGTCGGTCGAAGTTGGGTAATAAGCATTGAGCACCCGCTCAAAGTCATGGATCTGCTCTTGTAGCGAGCGCTTCATCCAGGGCATGGTCATACTTCGCCGTTGGGAGAAATCCAACCATTCCGGGCTCACCCACTCCTCCAGCTTCCCTGGGAAAGCGAAGCCCTCGGCCTGGGCCTCGTCATACAGATCGCCAGCCAGCGGCACCGGTGTATACAAGTACATGATGATCTCGCTGTCCGGATTAACCTGCTTCACCTTGCGGATGAACTCCATCGTCTGGCGCATATCCGCTTCCGGGTCCGGCGGGTTGCCCATCACGAACGAGAATTCGGGCACGATGCCATAACTGCCCATCAACCTGGCCATCTCCAAGGTCTTCTCGGTGCTCATCTGGCCGCCCTTGTCCATTCGCTTCAACGTCTCATCAGAACCCGACTCGGCGCCCATGAATACCATCTTGAGCCCCGCATCCCGCATGAGTTGCCAGGTCCGGTCACTGTACTTCTGCATCGTGTCGATGCGCCCTTCACCCCACCAGGCCAGGCCCAGATCCATGATCCGCTCGCTGAACTCGGCCACCCGCGCTTGATGGGTGAAGAAATTGTTGTCATAGAACTCAATGGCGTTGACCCGCCAGCGATCGTGATACAGGCGGGCCATATCAGCCACGTACTCGGCCGTCTGGGGAAACCAGCGGCCGTTCACCATATTCACTACCGCGCAGAAGTTGCAGAAGAAAGGGCAGCCGTAGGAAGAATGGTAGCCAAGGGTCCGCGAACCCAGAAATGTGTTGCGTATATATCTGGGCACCTCGACCCGCTCGTAGTTCCAGGCAGGTAGATTCTTGGGATGGGGAATAGGCGCCATCGCTCCGCTGACTGGCCGGCCGCTTTCGTCGCGATATGCCAGACCGGCTATTGATTCCAGGACGGCCGGTTCCGGATTCACATCCCCGTTCTGATGCAAGGTTTCCATCAACTGGCGAAATACAAACTCGCCATGCCCGCGGACCACATAGTCGACCAGATCGGAACGTAGACAGACATCCCAATGCTGGGTTGGAAAATAGCCACCCCAAATGATAATCAGATCGTCGTGGTTGTCTCTGAGCCCCTGGCATAGGGCTACCGATTGCTGCAGTTGCGGCCCAGGCATGACCGTCATCGCCAGCACCGGCCGCGGACCGGCCGCCCTCAACGCCCTGCTCAGCGCCGCCAATGGGTCTGGCTCAAGATTGCCGTCGACGATGACGTAATCGTATTCGCCCTCCAATATCGCGCCGACCGCCAGCAAAGACATTGGCAACACCGGCTTACGACCGGCCGACGATTGTGGGTTATAGAGAACGATTCCTGTTTTATTGCTCATCTGACGTGTTCACGCGAATTGACCTGCCCGACTAAGCAACGAGGCTGAGACTGTTACGAGCTGGCCTCCAGTTCTCGCGAGCCTTGTTTCACCTCGTAGACAGTCAGGATCTCATTGATAAGATTCTTGCTGGACACAGTACGCACATCGAAACTGGCCTGCTCCAGCAGCGCCAGGAGCTGATCGCCGTCGCCGTCCGTTGACAGGACGATAAGACACCGGCCGCCCGGAAGCAAAGATGAAGCCAACTCCGAAGCGAAACGCTCAAAGACATCCTCGCCTCGCCAGGCGTAACCCGGTTCGTTTCGCGGCCGGCCACGGTAAAATGGTGGGTTGAATAACACTAAATCAAAACGCCCTCCGCTCAGTGGCGAGAACAAGTCGCCCTCGACAGCCGTGATTTGTTGGGCCATATCATTCAGCAAGGCGTTAATCTGAGCATTGCGCACGGCTTCGGGGTTGATGTCAACCGCCGTTACTAGCGCCCCTTGCCGGGCGGCGAATATCGCGCCAATGCCGGAACCGGTGCCCATGTCCAAAACCCGCGTCCCTGGCGGTAACTCCAGGCCGGTCAGCACCTCGGCCATAAAGTTACCAGTGCGAAAAAGCACCGGGTTAAATACACCCGGCAAGACGATGAGCGGCATGCCGTGTACCGACTCTAGAACTAGCCGGCCGTGACGACGATCGACTATCTGATAGCGGAAGGTCAGCCAAATACGCGCCAGGGTCCGCAAAAGAGAATGGGGCCGGCCCCGTTTGGCGGTGCTGCTGGTCAGCTGCACCGGATACTCGCCCTACACTCACCGCCATTCATCGTTTCTCTCCAGAATCATGATGTAGTGATCGCCAATGCCGCGAGCCAGTCGGGCGCTGGCCGCGTCAAGCCCACTCAGGCCCACCCACAGGCTCGGCCACAGGCTCAGGAGCCTGCCCAGGTAGCTGGGCGGCAGCCATAAACCCAGGCTCTCAACCGAGGCCGTTCTGAACCACGGACCAAAGTCGTCCCTCAAGCGTCCGGCCGATGGGTACCAGACCGGGATGCGGCCTTCGCCTATCCTGGCCGTAGAATCCCGTCCGAGTCGACGAATGGCTTCCCTCATTTGGCCATGCGCCAAGTGCCAGCCGATCTCCCATGGGCAGATCGGACCCATCGGCACCAGAACGACAAATCCGCCGGGCTGCACGAGATCGGCCAGCCCGGCCGCCAGTCCGCGCCAGTCGCCAATCGTATTGACGCCGCCAAAGTTGCTGAAAGCGCCGTCATACGGCGGCCCGTCGAAAGGCCTATTGTCCTTGGTCAGTTGTTGCAGAGACAACACCCGTGTCGTTATCATATCCGCTAGCCCGGCCCTTGTGGCCTTGACCTCGGCCAACCGCACCATTTCTACCGAGCCGTCGGTCGCCGTCACGTGAACCCCGCCAGCGGCAAGGCGGCAAGCATCCTCCCCGGTTCCGCAAGCCAGCTCCAATACGCGTTGGCCTGGCTCAAAACACCCTTCCAGTCGCCGCCATACGCGCCGCCGCAGGATACGCCCCAGCGTCGTTTCGGTGAAAGCGATATCGTAATCAGCGGCAACGCCGTCAAATGCCGCCGGGTTTGCCGCCAGACTCGCTGAGTGCCTTTCGACATTCAGCATATCACCAACCATCTTTGGCTCGCTCCTGGGCCGACCAGCCGCGGCCGCCGGACACCGGCGTCCCAGCCGTTTCACGCGCCCGACTTGAAAAACGCATGCCCAGCCGGCCACGCCTGGCATTGACCCACATCTTCGCCATACGACGCAAGTCACGCGACCCTGACTGGCGCGCCTTGTACAATTCGACCTCATTTACCACCCAGCGCGTGGCGTGTTCGTAGAATTGACGCGTATGGCGCCCCTGTACGATCAAGTCCCGGTCCGTTCGTTTTTGCCAGGATCCATTGACCGCGATGCGGCTCTCTACTTCGTCATAGTACCTGGTGCCTTTGATGGGGTAGGCGACGGTAGTCAAGAAGATGTCAGGAGCAGAGCGTTTCAGATGATCGACCGTCGCTTCAATGTCCGCGATCATCTCTTTTTCATAGCCCAACATGATAAACATGCCGACCTGGATGCCTTTGGCCTGCAGCAGCCTCGTCTTGGCCCGAATGTCCTCAGCGTCCGTCTTGCGTTCCATAGCATCCAGTAAACGCTGTGAACCGCTTTCAGCCCCAATCCATAGTCGATAGCAGCCGAGTTCGGCCAGGGTCTCGACAATCGTCTCGTTCAGCCGGTCGGCGCGGCTGATACACTCGAAGGGTATGTACAGTCTTCGTTCCTTCATCAGACTGGCATAATGCAGGAACCAGCGTGGATGGATGGTCAACACGTCGTCCGCATACCAGAGCTGGTCTGGCTTATAGCGGTCATTGATCCAGGCCACCTCTTCAACTACGTCTTCGGCTGCCCTCCGCCGGTGAGTGAAGCCAAAAACCGAGTGACTACACCAATTGCAAGTGTAGGGGCAGCCACGCGCCGTAATCAACGAGACCGAGCTAAGGCCATGGTGAGTTTTCCAGGTTTCAAGGTAGCGCTCCATGTCGATAGCTTCACGATCAGGCCAGGGCTGGGCCGTTAAATCCCTGATCTGTTCCCGGGCCGGCGTTCGGGTCAGCCGGCCATCCTCGCGGAAGATGATCCCGTTTATGCTCTCCAGCCCGCTCAAGCCGAAGCGGGCCAGGTGTGGAATCAGCGCTTCCAGGGTCAGTTCGCCTTCACCTGAGACGATGATGTCGGCCCCAGAATCGAGATATTCCTGCGCATAGTTGACCGGTTCCGGCCCACCCAAGACTACGCAAGCGCCGGCTTTCTTGCAAGCCTGAATCTGCCTCAGCACATTCTGCTTGGTCATAAGATTGCAGTATAGTCCAACCAGGCCAGGACGAACCTGTCGCACGTGATCCTCAAATTCTGACAACGTCCTGAAAGTGGTGTCGTAGAGTTCGACGTCGAAGCCTTTGGCCTTCAAATGTGACGAAATGTACAGTAAGCCCAGCGTTGGATAGGGCTTCATGATTTGCTGCTCGTGTGCATCTTCGGCAATGAAATAGCCGTGTGATAGAAAGATGTCCATGCTGGCGAAATGTGATCCTAGCTCGTAGCCCGATGTTCAGCCGTGAAGCAGGAAACGAACCTGCTGCAACGCCTCATATCAGTTTTCTGCTTGCGGTGTCGGCTCAGACGCCTCTTCGAGGCTCATATGTGGACGTGCCTCGATGCCGTTGCCCGCCGACGTTGCCAGCCGGCTGAGTTTGTTACGCGCCATTGGCAGCGAGCCCATACGGTAGGCGATGGCCGCCGCCTCCCGGGCATGCCTGGGCCGAACCTGGGTCGGTCGTCGCAGCAGGGACTTCAGCTCTTGCCAGCCGCGACGGGAGCGAAATTCCTTGTGCAAGACGACGTGAAGCTGCCGGTAGTAGTCGGTACTATACGGACCCTGGTACATCATGGCCATATCAGCCGAGTCCGTCCAGTTCTTCTTTTCGCCCAACTGCGCCTCCACGTTCTCATAAAACTTCGTGCCGGGCAGCGGGTAGGAAACCGACATACCGACATCGTCAGGCATACAATCGCGCACCAACTGCAGGGTCTTTTCGATGTCCTGGAGGGTCTCGCCTGGATAGCCAAATTGCAGGAAAAACGCGACCTTGATACCCGCGGCTTTCAACCTGTTGGCAGCTTCGACGATTTGCTCTACCCGGGTGCCTTTTTCCATCGCATTTAAGATTTCTTGGGAACCAGATTCGGCGCCCATCCACACGATTTCGCAGCCGGCTCGCTTCAACGCGTCGACGTCGCCGGCCTGGCGCACGATCAGGTCGGCCCGACTGAGGCACTTAAAGGGCACGACAGCATCTCGTTCCTCAACCGCTTCGGCGAAATGCTTCCACCAGCCGGGCTTCAAGCCCATGATGTCGTCGGCGAACCAGACATGATCAGGTCGGTAGGTCTGCTTCAGCCACGCAAGTTCGGCGGCCACATTTTCCGGACTGCGTGAATTATACCGTTGTCCCCAAATAGGTTTGGCACACCAATTGCAGTGATATGGGCAGCCCCTTGTGGTTACCATGTTCATCGAATAATAACCGTGCCGATCCAACCAGATGCGGCGGTACTTGTCTACGTCAACCAGATCCCAGGCCGGGAACGGCAATGCATCGACGTCTTTGATGTCCGGCCGGCGCGGATTGCAGTGAGAAGCCCCTTGCTGCCCATCAGCTCCTGGTTCGCACCAGGCCAGACCGAGGATTTCCCCGGGAGGCGCTTGGCTGCGGCCGTCCAGTGTATCGAGCAACTCGGCCAGTGTCTCCTCACCCTCGCCGATTAAAACATAGTCGGCCCCGCGGTCCAGGTACTGCTCGGCATGATCGGTGGCATCGGATCCACAGACAATGGTTATGCAGCCGCGCTTCCTGGCCATGGCCAGCATTTTGAAGGCCGCCTCGCGCATGTTTAGCAAGCACATCTTGGACAGGTAGTTGAAGTTGTCCTCGTAGATCACCGCGAACCGCGGCCGTTCGCGGTCCAGGGCCAGCGCCCACTCCTCTTCAGACTCGGCCAACATGGCATCAAACAGGACGACATGATAACCTCGCTCGCGAATGTAGCTTGCCGCGTACAACGTCCCCAGCGGTGGATAAGGCTGCATCGCCGCCCACAACTTGGGATCAAACCGAAGATAGTAAGACTGTCCGAAAAGGATGTCTGTCATCCGCTACTCCGACGAAACGTTACCCGGTTCAGCCGCTAGCTTCTCTATGCGGCTGGCATATTCATTGAGCGTCCGCTGACCGTGATCTTCAAAATGGCCTTTGCAGAAATCGGCCGAAAACGCCGTTTCATTGGCTGGTTGTTGGCTGAACCGGCTCACCTTACGATTCATTTCCCACCTCTCAATCCGCCCGCCGATTGGAGTGCGCAGCGCCGCCTCTCCTACCTTGCGCCCCCATTTCAGTGGCGCAGGTACGGATTCCGTCGCGTGCGCCAATGGCTGCAGGGCGGCGTAGGCGTTGGGCAAAAAGTCGGTCACCCATTGGTTTTCCTCCAGCAGTTGCCGAAAGACACGCCGGCCTGAGATAGGAACCATCTGGACGATCTCATGGGCGCTGAATAGATTTCGATCATCGAAATGCAGCGCCCTGGTAGATAAGAAGTAATTTGGACACAGCCAAACGCCTCGCTTGGCCGCTAGCTTCACCAGCATAATGATCATCGCCCGACACAACCAAAGCCGGCCGATCTCGGTGACGATGAGAAAATCGATATCGGCGGCGGCGTCGACGTTATTCACCGCGAGGGAACCGGTCACTGCAACCATCTTCACATAGGGAATCGCCGAGGCCAGCCGCCCATAGGTCAATGCCTGCGGCCAAAGGCGGCCGGCAACCATTTCCCGTTTTCGGCGAGTTTCGACGATGTGCTCGCGGCCGGCCAGGAAGAAATACGTGCCATCTTTACCTAGCTGGCGCCGGACTAGGTGGCTGTTTTCGAGCGCCTGACCCACCTCCGTCTCCGTCGCCGGCAGGCAAACCAGGTAGCGGTGAATCTCGGCCACCGTCAGCGGATAATCATACATATCGACGTAGGCAACCGTCTGCAGGATGGCTTGCTCAAGGGTCGATCCCTCAGCAAGCTGGCCGGCCGTTGCATCATCCATCATGCCCATTCTAGCCACGTGCGTCGTACTACTGGCAACTGTTTCAGGTTGCATGAACATCCTCGATGCGCGCCGCTGGAAATGAGGGGAGGTTCATGGCGCCGGCGCTTGATTAGACTGGGTTCGGTTTGAGAGCAGGCTACTGCCTATAATACCTACGAAAGAAATCAGTCGATGGATGATGACGAGTACAACGATAATATGCGTGATGGCTCTCAAAGTCAATGACCGTGCGCGTTGTCTTCCCATTCTGGCCCGCTGGCCGCCCATTGCAACGCAGAATTTAGTGTGGCGCCTGCCGTAAAGCTGACTTCAGTTTGCCCATGGCCACCGGTAGACAGATGACGCGAGACATTGTAATATGCGCGGCACTACTGTATTGGGCGGTCGAGGAATCTGGCACTGGCCAGCGACGACGCTACAAAGCCAACCATGTTCGGACAGACAGGTGACCACTTCAGGCGTCAGCTCGGCCGGCTATCAGGCAGGATAGACCCGGTCAGCCGGGGCTGGGTCGTCGTCATGGGCGGCAACGTGGGTCGCATGGCGCTGGGTTTCATCGCCAGCATTCTGATCGCCCGCGCCCTGGGCCCGGCCGCTTTTGGCGTTTATGCGGTCCTGGGCGCCAGCATCGCCATTGTCGGCGTTGTGGCCGATCTGGGCCTGACGGTCACAACTGTCAGTCGTCTATCGACCGTCTGGCCCGACGAGCCATCAATCGCCCATATCCGCGGCCGCGTGGCTTCCTGGCTGCGCATCGCCGCGGCTCTGTTTTTCTTCTTGCTAACCGCTGCCCTGGCCGTACCTATCACCAACCAGGTTTTGGGCCTATCACACGTCCCGAACGGTCCCCAGCTATTTCTACTGGCCATGGCCGGCATGGTCGCCGTAGCGCTGAGCGGCGCGGTCAGCACTATCCTGCAAGCCACCAATCACTTCGGCCGGCTTTCCTCCATGAGCCTGGTCAACGCCGGGCTGACAACCATCCTGGCCCTTATATTGGCCGCAATGGGCCGCTTGAACCTGATCACCGCCCTGGTCGTCCTGGGAGTTGGCACCGCACTGGCCAGTTTCCTCGTCGGTTACCGTCTGCTTCCCGGCCGCTGGGCCCTCTGGCAACCGCCGGCCATCGGAAATTTGCGGCTGGAAGGATCGGCTCTGTTTCGTTTCAGTCGCTGGCTGTGGCTGGCCGGTCTCTTCACGGTGCTCATCATGCAGCTAGATGTCGTCCTGGTCGGTCGATTGACCACGGCCGTCGCGGCCGGCATGTATGGGCTGGCCCTTAACGTGGCCCGCAAGGCGGACGTCGTCAACCACAGTCTGTACACGGCCTTGCTGCCCGCCGCATCCAGTCTGGATAACCCAGCTGCCATTCGCAAATATCTACGCCAGAGCCTGATGCGCAGTGGTCTAATTGCCCTCGTTCTGTTGGCACTGATCCCTCTGGCCGATCCCTTTATCCGCATCTTCTACGGTCCAGAATATGCCCCCGCGGCCGATCTCTTGCAGTTACTGCTGATAGTCGTGATGGTCGACGCCTTCGCCTTGCCCTTTATCCTGCTCGTCTTTCCTCTTGAGCGGCCAAAACTATATGCTGCTTCCACTGCGCTGCAAGTTGCTTTCCTCGTTCTGCTGGCCGCCTGGCTGATCCCCACGATCGGCCCGTCCGGCGCGGCTGTGGCCAAGATCATCGCCCGACTCGCCGGCCTGGTCCTGGTCATTTGGCGGCTGCGCGTCTGGCGCCTGGCGATGGGTGACGGCGGTACATGAACTGCCATTTAGTTTGGCCATTGCCTTCGGCGAAACTATAATGCTGGCCATGCACAGAACCATAGGCCTCGACACGGCAAAACGCTACCTGACCCTCAGGACCGGCCGCATCCGTAGCCTGCCCATTGCTATACTCATGCCCCACAGTAGCTGCAACTGTCGCTGCGTCATGTGTGACATCTGGAAGGGCAATACCAATCAACAGCAGCTCAGCCGAGTTGATATCGAATCATTATTGGCTTCTTTCAGAACACTCGGCACGCGCTGGGTAGTGATGTCTGGCGGCGAAGCGCTGATGAACCGTAACCTCTTTGAGTTATGCCAACTCCTGAGAGAGCATGGAATAAAGAAGATCTCGATTCTGTCGACCGGCCTGCTCATAGAGAAGTATGCCGGCCAGGTGGTTGATTCGCTAGATGAGGTTATCGTTTCGCTGGACGGCTCCGAGCCCGTTCACGACGCGATCCGGCGGGTACCGCGAGCTTACCAACGACTATTCGAAGGGGTGCAAGCGGTCAAAGCACTGGATCCCGGCTTCGCCATCAGCGGCCGCTGCGTCATTCAGCGGCTCAATTTTGCTGACTGGCCCAACATCGTCGACGCTGCCCGTGACGTCGGCCTCGATCAAATTAGTTTCCTCGCCGCCGACGTTTCGACCGACGCCTTCAACCGGCCGGACCTTTGGGACGAAGAACGAATTGAGCAAGTGAATCTGCTGCCGGAACACCTGCCGCTTATGAAGCGCGTGCTGGACAAGTTGATCCGCAACTATGCGGCCGATTTCGAGGCTGGTTTCATCGCCGAGTCGCCGGCCAAGTTGCGACGCATTCACGAATACTATGTTGCCTTGCATCGGCAAGGACCCTTCCCGGCTGTTCAGTGTAACGCGCCCTGGGTCTCGGCCGTGGTCGAAGCAGACGGCACGGTACGGCCGTGCTATTTTCACCGGCCGATGGGCAATATCCGGCAATCGGACCTGAGTGAGCTAATCAATCGCCCCGAAGAAATCGCTTTTCGGCAAGGCCTTGACATGAATGAAAACGAGGTTTGCCGTCAGTGTGTTTGCACCCTCAATTTGCGGCCGATGACTCGCTTGTTTTGACCGAGCATTACTGTAACAGAATCGGTTGGCCAGCGTTTATCGGCAAGAATCCTTCACATGCGCCGGCCGACAACGACCAAAAATGTCGCTGGTTCGCGCCGGCTCCTCATCCGGGCCAGCCAGACGCGAGCGGTCCAACGCCAGCCATACTCTGGTTTCAAAAAACGCCATCGCAGACCAAAGGCCGAGGCCAGAGAGTCCAGTCTTGCGAAAGTCAGATAGCCCTCACTGGGCAACGACGGTTCGGAAAATCCGTAATGTTCGCCAAAGCGCTCCTGCCGCTCCTGAAGCATCTTGTCGCCGCTGCTCGCGTCACGATAAATCGGCGAATCCAAAACCACCAGCCGGCCGGCCGGCTGCAGCACCCGTAGACCCTCGGCCAGCGTCTGCGCGTAATCGGCCGAATAGTGCAGGGCACCGTTATAGATGACCATATCCGCCTGGGCGTCGTCGACGGGCAATCGATCAAACTCAGCTTGCAGTGGCTCAAAGGCCACATCGTAGTGAACATACGCCCCCAGCCCGTCATAGACATTGTCCAGCAAATCCACTGCCAGCGCCCGATGCCCCTTTTGTGCCAGCCGGTATGATAGCCAGCCGTTGCCAGCGCCCAGATCAAGGATTCGCAGTGCTCGGTCTCGTTCGGCCGCCAGTGGTTCGATCACCCCGGACAACAACATCTCATAACTCCTGGCCCGGATGCGCCAGATGTCGCCGTGCCGGCCGCTTAAATCGTCGAAAGGCAAGGCGCGATAATAGGCCCCTTCATCCAACCCCCAGCCCTCATCCTCGCGCACCACCTGGTATCGATCGACAAATCCTTTAAAAAACGCCTCGCGCTCTGGCAGAAGGAAACGCCAGATGCCGTCACGGCGCATAAACAGCAGATCGTCGGCCAGGCAACGATATCCAGATTCTTCGGCGACCAGATCGCCGCAGCACCGCGGGCAAACCCAATTGACCGCTTCGTCGTTTGCATTCTTGTCCCCAACCATACAAAATTGTCCATCAATCGACTGTGCGCACCAAATCGACTCCGGCCGGGACTGAACCTCATCACCGCGAAACCTTGTCGGAGCATGACGAGCATCGCGGTCCAGTCGGAGAATCTACTACCCGACAGTGAGACCAAACATGACCGACGCTGGCCATCCCGACAAACAGGACGTTCCTGAATCAGCCAGGCCGGCCGCGGTTCATGATGTTTGGACTCGGCTAGCAGCTTTCTCCGGACGGCTATCGGAGCTACTCTTCGCTGTCCTGATCATCTTGATGCTGACGACGCCATCCTGGCGCGGCGGCACATTCTCCTGGTTGCCCCTGATTCAAATCTCTGATCTGGCAGGAGTGCCGTCCTCCTTTGGAGTCCCCGTCCTGGTTCCCTTCGCTTATGCCGCCGCCTGGGCCGTCCACCTGTTTTTTAATTGGCGATCAGGCGCCGGGCTACGCTGGACCTGGGGACGTTTTGGCGTCACCGTCCCGCTGCTCCTGCTCACCTTGCTGGGAGTGGTCACACTCCTACGAGCACCGCCGCGAACGATATACATACAGGCCGGCGGTCTGCTCATCCTTTGGACGCTGTACCTATACTTGCTAAATAGGCGGCCGAATATCGTTTGGCCGCTGGCCATCGTGGTCGCGATACAGACGACCGTCGCCCTAGCCCAATTCGTGACCCAAGACGACCTTGGCCTACTCGAATTGGGCGAATTACCGCTTGATCCGGAGCAGCCGGGCATCATCGTGCTCTTCGCCCGCGGCCAGCGATGGCTGCGAGCCTATGGACTGACCAGCCATCCCAACCAATTGGGAGCCATGTTGGCCACCATTCTGCTCCTGCTGTTGCCGGCGCTCAAGTGTTCGCGAGGTCATGTGCGGCGGCTGCTCGTCGTCGTATTCGCGGCCGGCGTGCTGGGACTGCTGGCCTCATTTTCCAGAGCGGCGATCCTGGGTTTCCTGGCCGGCCTAGCGAGCTGGTTGTTCTTTGAGGCCAGGCAAGGATCGGTTTCCTTCTCTCGGAACCAGCTACGGAAAATGCTTCGCTCACCCTGGTTGTGGCTGGTCACTGCCGGCTTCGTGGCCTTGCTGATTCTCTTCGGCGATCTGGCCTTGAGCCGCATTTTGGGCCTGGATTCCACAGTCGAGGCGATTTCCCTGCTTCAACGCTTCACCGACTGGCGGCTGGCCCTGACTCTCATCGCCGGTCAGCCCATTCGCGGCGTCGGCCTGGGCCAATACATCATCGCCGCCCAGCGCCTCAGCCCGTTCGCCGTCACCGTCCACAATGTGCCCTTGTTAGTCACGGCCGAGTTGGGCATCGGCGGCTTGGTGGCCTTGTTGTGGCTGACCATATCAGGCCTTCGAAGCCGGCCGGCCGGGCTGGCGCCGTGGATCGCCGTCCTGATCATCGGCTTCTTCGACGTCACCCTGTGGCTGACCGGCAACTGGCAGACGGCCGTGCTGTTCAGTCTTATAGCGGCTAATCTGAGTCAGGATGTCACCACCCAACCAGAACCAGAAGCATGATTGCGGATTTGCGATCCTCCTCAAAATGACCGAGAAAGGAAGGGCTCCCGCAACTCCCCGGCCGGCAATCTCTCAGCGATCCCCTTAAAGATCTCCCGCGCTTGCCGTCGATACTCTTCGGCCCGCTCCACGTCCCCCAATGCTTCCTCCACCTCGGCCGTCGTCACCAATATCTGCCACATTGGCCAGTCGAGCGCCAACTGCTCGGCTTCGACGCGGGCCTGGGCTAGAACATCGCCGGCCGGCTCCAGTTGGCCGCTGGCCAACAAAGCCTGCCCATGCAAGAACATCGCCGTTGGTACTATCAGCCGGCCGTGACCCGCCCGCAATATTTCTATCAGCCTGCGGGCGCTCTTGACTGCTTGCTCCGGCTTTCGTTGAGCCAGCAGCATCCGGCACTTGCCTTCCTCGACGGTTAGCTCCAGCAACGGCTCCATGGATGTCTTGATGGCCTTCAACTCGTCAAAAACGACCGTCGCCTGGGCCATTTCGCCAGCCAAAAGTAGCACCTGCCCCAGTATCGAGAGGGCCACCGATTCATAATACGGCATAGTGACCCTGCTTTCGGCCACGGCCCTGCGGACGAGCGGCAAAGCCTTCTCAAAAGCCCCAAGATTAGCGTAGACCAGCCCCAGGCTCGAGCCGACGAATAGCAGCGCTACTTTGAAACCGGCTAACTCGCCTAGTCGCACACACTCACTCATCGCCTCAATCGCTCTGTCCGGCTCGCCGCGTTGCCAGTAAAGCTGGCCTATGGCAATACGGCTATAAGATTGTCCCCAGAAGTTCTCTATCTCGAGGCTGATGCGATAAGACTCATCCGATAAGGCGACGGTCTTTTCGTAATCGGCATTGTAGGTGCTGAGTAGGCTGGCCGTCGCCAGGCTATCGGCCAGCATCGGCCGGTTGCCTAGCTCTCGCCACATGGCGATGGCTTCGTCGACCGTCTGCCAGGCTTTGTCCGGCTGCCCGACGGAAGTGTAAACATGGGTCATATCGTTGGCCGTATAGGCCAATTGCTCCCGTAAATCGTTCTTGCGTGCCAGTTCCAGTGAACGCTCGCCCGATTCTAGAGCCTGGGGCGGCCGCTCGCTCAGCCGGTACATATTGAGCAGATTCCAGTAGATCTTGGCTTCCGACGGTTCGTCGCCCAATTTCCGAGCCAGTGCCAACGCTTGCTCGGCCGCCATTTCAGCCTCAACTGCATTGAATTGATCGTTAGCAGTTGAATAAATCGTGCCTGTCGAGACCAGCGCCGTCAACTCCATAGCTGGGTCCTCGCCTTCCCTGGCCCGCCCAACCATCTCCTGGTAGACAGTTAGGGCCTCGGCGTGAAGAGAAGCCAGCTCCAGGGCCCGGCCGCGGCGTTGATACAATCCTTGCAGTACTTCAGAGGCGACGGCCACGCCATTCCGGGTCAGTTCGATGGCCCGGCCGTAATAAGCGGCCGCTTCCCGATTGGCGTAAAGCGCGTACGCTTCATCGCCGGCCTGTTGATTGAGAGAAAAGCCCCGCGCATCGTGAGCCTGGTAAAAGTGATGCGCCAGAACCGGCAACTGCTCGTCCGCCTGATCACCGGCCAGTTCCAACAGCGCCTCGCCAATCACACGATGATAATCGCGGCGCGTCCGGCGCAAAATCGAGCGATACACCGTCTCCTGGGCCAGCGTATTGCGGAAGCGGAATACTTTTCCGGCCTCGCCGGCTTCTTCTTCGATTAGTTCGGCCAAGGCCAGCCTCTCCAACGAGCGATCGAGAGCAGCCGTCTCCTCGTTGATCCGCCGTAAAACAGGATAACTGAAGGAACGGCCGATGACAGCCGCCGACTGCAGCACCTGTCGATCTTCGTCTACCAGGCGATCGATCCTGGCCGCCAGCAGGGCCTGCAAAGTGCCTGGCACGACAAAGTCATCTACCCCACCGGCCGCGTGCCACCCCCCGGCGCCATTCTGCTTCACGACACCGCCGTCGATGAGCGCCCGCACGACTTCCTCGATGAAGAACGGGTTGCCCTCCGCCTTGTCCAGGATCAGCGCCCGCAGCCTGGGCGGCCACTGCATACCTTGCAGCAAGCCGTCCAACATGGCCTGGCTCTCTTCTTCCGCCAGCGGCCGCAAGACCGTTTCCTGGTAATGCTCAACATACTCCTCTTTGGCCCGCTCCAGGAGCCCCCAACCGGCCGCATTTCGGTCGGGCCGGATCGCGCACAAGAATAAAATGGGCGTCGTCTGAACGAGCTGCAGCAAATGCTGGATGACCTCCACCGAAGCCGGATCAGCCCAATGCAAATCGTCCAGCACCAATACGGACGGTTTGCGCCTGGCCAACTCCCGGATGGAGGTCAGGGCGGCCGCGAACAAGCGGCGCTTGAATGTCTCGCCCCCTTCGGCCAGGCTGGCCTCGTCTTCTTCGAGCATGCCCAGGACTCTGGCCAGCGGCTCATAGATGCCGGCTCGATCGGCTTCTGGCAAAACGGCGATGTTCTCCTCGAGCCGGGCGGCGATCTCCTCTGGCGCCGCCGGGTCGGCGATGCCGTACATCAGGCGAATCTGGTCCTTGAGCACCCGATAGGCTTCGGAGGCCTGGTACGAAGCCACCGGCCGGTGCATCCAGAACCGGAGCGGCCCGGTTGAACGGTCATCGCCTTGCCACTGGGCGTACAATTCACTGATCAGGCGTGTCTTACCCAGGCCGGCCTGCCCGACCAAGAAGACGATCCGGCCTCCGCCACCCCGCACGTCGCCCAGCGCGTTTCTTAATGCCACCAACTCCTCCTGGCGGCCGACCAGCGGCGATTCGAGGCCAGCGATGCCCCTCATCCGTCCTGGTTCGGCCTTGCGTCCCAGGACGCGATATGCCTTAATCGGCTCTCGCTTACCCTTCACCATGACCGGGCCCAGGGCCTCGAATTCGAAGAGCGGCGCGACCAGCATAAACGTCTCCTCGGCGATTTGTACGGTACCCGGCTCGGCTGTTTGCTCCATGCGCGCGGCGACATTGATGGCATCGCCCAGGGCCGTATACTCCAGGCGCAGGTCCGACCCAACCGCGCCCACCACGACGCGGCCGGTATTGATGCCCACCCGCACGTCGACGTCCATACCATAGCGCCCTCGAACCTGGCGCTTATACCCTTCGCTTCCGGAAACGATATCCAGTCCGGCCAGCAAGGCTCGAACGGCATCATCCTCGTGAGCGATGGGTGCGCCAAAGAAAGCCAGGATACCATCGCCCATCAGCCGGGCCACTGTCCCCTCATAACGATATACGGGCGCAATCATGTGCTCAAAGGCGCCGTTGATGATCTCGCTCCATTCTTCCGGATCGAGTTGCTCCGCGGCCGTGGTTGAATCCTTGACGTCGCAAAACAGCATGGTCACAACGCGGCGCTCGCCGACCATGCCGCCCGCTTGTTGGGCGGCGGCCAGCTTGTCCAGCAATTCTGGTGGGATGTACTGCTGCAATTGTGCCCCGGCCGGCTGAGGGGCAGCCACGGGGACAGGTGTCTGCTCGGCCGGTTCCTGGATAGCGTCACCCTGGCCCGCTGGCAAGGATAGATTATGGCCACATATATCACAGTAACGGGCATCATCGGGTAGATCCGAGCCGCAATTAGGACAGGCTGCGATCAAGAAGCGTCCGCAATGCTTGCAGAATCTGGCCTGTTGGCGATTGGCGGTCTGGCAATAAGGGCAGTTCAAGGGTCATTTTCCTCCCCCTAACCATATGCCGGAGAGGCGTTTTTCGCAAGAATTCGGCATATCTGTTTTCCTGGAAGCTCACTGTCGTTCTACTCAGGTCCAGGAGCTAGAAAGATTCCGTGAGAATGACAAAGCGTTACCTAACGCAACAGTAGTACCTGACCATGATCCTAGTACTAGTTCGGAACTCCTAGCCTCTGTAGGTTAGCAGGACTGAGTTTACTCGGAGATACAGTCCATAAGAGAGTTTAGTCGCTATGCCCTTGTCGCCGACTGGCTCTTGCGCACCTGAACATCGCGAAGCACGCTGCTCATCTCAGATTACCGGAGTGTGAGCGCTGCCAGTCGCCGTCGGTTGAAGGCTCACAGCTAGAAGCTGACGGCTAGAAGCTCACATAAGGAGTCCAATCATGAAACCTACACTGAACGCACATTGGCTCCGACTGTCATTGATAGTCGCACTTCTCGCTCTATCCCTTGCTTTGCTGGGCGCCGGCGGCGCTAGCGCGGCCGGACAAGGAGCGCCAAACCCACCCCCGGCGCCGAAGAACGGCCGGGCGGCCATTGAGGCCTTGGGCGATCGATTACCCGAGGTGGCTGCCGAATACGGCATGACGGCCGTCCAGCTGCACGGCCTTTTCTTAAAAGATCACACACTGCACGTCGGCTTCACCGGCGAATTGTTCTATGCCGACGATCCCTTTCCGGCCGACGAGGTCATGAGCCTGGCCGACCAGTCGGCGCCGGCCGAGGCCTCGATGACGCTAGAAGAGCTGTTCCAACTGCACAGCCGGCCGGGCGCCGATCATACGATTTACCTCGACTTCGACGGGCACGTCACCGAGGGAACCACGTGGAACTCCAGCTACGGCGTGACGACCATTAACTCGCCGGCCTATGATATCGACGGCGACCCGAGCACCTTCAATGCCACGGAGCAATCGCGCATCCAGCTAACGTGGCAGATCGTGGCCGAGGACTTCAGCCCATTTGACGTGAACGTCACCACCCAGGATCCTGGCCAGGCCGCCCTCAGCTATCAAGGCGGCGGCGACACCCAATGGGGTACGCGGGTCGTCATCACCGACGACACCTTCGCCAACTGCGGCTGCGGCGGCCACGCCTATATCGGATCGTTCGACGATTCCCAAGATGAGCCGGTCTTTGTTTACAATACCAGCCTGACCGGCGTTTCGGAGGCCAGCAGTCACGAGGTCGGTCACGCCCTCCTCCTTTCCCATGATGGCACGTCGACCAGTACTTACTACGGCGGACATGGCAGCGGCGTCACGAGTTGGGGCCCGATCATGGGCGCCGCCTACAATCGCACGGTGACGCAATGGAGCAAAGGCGACTATTACGGCGCCAACAACGTTGGTCCGAACGCCAACTACAATAACGGGCCGGACGACCTAGCCATCATCAGTTCACTCACCAACGGCAACGGCTTTGGCTACCGGCCGGACGACCACGGCGATTCCGATCAGACCGCCACGCCGTTAATGGTCAACGGCGGCGCGGTCAGCGGCTCAGGCGTCATCGAGCAGACAGGTGACGTCGACGTGTTCAGTTTTGTCACCGGCACCGGACAGGTCAGCTTGAGTGTTACGTCGGAACCGCAGAATCCGAATCTAGATGTCCTGGCCGAACTATACGACACGGGCTGGAACCTGGTCGCCGTCTCCGATCCGTCAACGTCAACCTCCGCCTCCTTGAGCGTCACCTTGGCTCAGGGAGCCTATTATCTGGTCGTCGACGGCACAGGAATGGGCAGCCCGCTGTCAAACCCACCTACGGGCTACACTGAATATGGTAGCATGGGTCAGTACACCATTTCGGGCACGATCATTGACAACAACAATGATCCACCGGTCTTCACAAACGATCCCATCGTCAAAGCCGATGCTAACGAAGATGTCGCATATAATGGATCGTTGGTCGGCGACGCCGGCGATCCCAATAATGACCTGTTGACCTTCTCCAAGTTGAGCGGTCCGGCGTGGCTCAACGTCGCCATTGATGGCGCCCTGACCGGCACGCCGGTCAACGGCGATGTCGGTCACAACGCCTGGACCGTCCAAGTCAGCGACGGCCTGGGCGGCGTCGATCAGGCGACGCTGCAAATCACGGTCCAGAACACGAACGATCTACCCGCCTTCAGCAGCGATCCTATCGTTAAGGCCAACGCCACCTACGACGACGATTACAGCGGTTCCCTGTCCGGCGACGCGGCCGACGACGACGGCGATCCGCTAACATTTGCGAAGGTCAGCGGACCGGCCTGGCTGGATGTGGCTCCGGATGGCGCTTTATCCGGCACCCCGGCAGAGAGCGACCTGGGCCTGAACAGTTGGGCTGTCCAGGTCGGCGACGGCAACGGCGGCCTTGACCAGGCCACATTGCAGATCACCGTCGACGAGCCGGTACTCTTCGTCGACTACGTGGCCACTGGCGAGATCCTGGTCAGCGGATCGGTCTCCGGCAGCTTCGCCAATACGCAGGCTGACGACGGTTCGGTCCAGGCCATTACCGAAAGAGAATCTGGTGGAAAGCCCGCCAATCGACACACTCTGCTCGAACATAAATGGGTCTTCAACGTTCAGCCGGGTACGGCGATGAACCTATACGCCAGCGCTTGGGCGCCAGCCTCACTGGACGGCGATAGCTTCTTACTGTCCTATTCGACGAACGACATCAACTATGTGGCCCTGAATACGTTAACGGCCACATCCGACGATGACAGCTATCAGGTTTTCGCCCTGCCAAACGATCTCAACGACACGGTCTATGTGCGTGTAACAGATACGGATCAATCCAAAGGTCATCGAGACAAGGATACGGTCTATGTCGACCATATGTTCATCCGCAGCGATACCCAGATGCCCGATCCGCCCGGGGCGCCCAGTGGCCTGAGCGCGGCGGCCGCTGGCGCCAGCCAGATCGCTCTCGCCTGGAGCGATGGTTCCGATAATGAGCAGGGCTTCCGCGTTGAGCGGTCGCCAGATGGGGCAAACGACTGGACTCTAGTCGGCCAGGTCGGGATGGACGTCACTGCTTTCTCGGACACCGGACTCTCCCCCGACATGACCTATTACTACCGCGTGTATGCTTATAACGCGGCCGGCAATTCAGGCTTCTCCAGCGTGGCCTCAGATACCACGGGGTCGACCGGCTCCATGCACGTCGACGCCCTTAGCGGTTCTGGCGATCCGGGCAGACGTAATCACTGGGATGCGACGGCGACCATCACCGTCGTCGACGGCGTCGGCGCGCCAGTGGCCAATGCGGCAGTCAGCGGCAGCTGGAGCAATGGCGCTACGGGCGGCGCTGCGTGTACCACTAACAGCAGCGGTGAGTGCTCGGTCACCAAGTCGAATCTGAAGAGCAACGTGGCCAGTGTTATCTTCACTATCGGCGACGTACAGCACGCCACCAACCTTTATGATCCGGCCGGCAATGCAAGCGATTCGGTCGTCGTCGACAGCCCGTTGTAAACCTGGGAAACTGGCGCGAAAGAATGAGGCTGGTGTCACCTATTGGCGCTGGCCTCATTTCGAACTTGCTATTCGGCCCCAATCGACTTCAAAGGCGAATCTGCAACTTAGACTTGCGCTCGGCACGGGCCCTGGCCAGTGGCTCAGTCTGGCAATGGATTGGCCCGGTAACAGTCCAGCGTGCGGGATACGCCTTCCTCGTGCGGCAGTGGGTTCGCGCCGAAGGCCCTCTCAAACTTACTGGAATCGACGATGAACGTCCGGTCGAACTGGTACAACACCTGTAAAGCGAACTTCATCTTGCTGTTGAACAGGGACATGACGGTCAAAGGCAAGCGCGTGCCGGCTCTGATCTTCGTTTCGCGGCCAGCCTGGCTGTAAGCCATGTCGATGAATTGCCGGGTGGTGATCGTCTCGGCGCTGGGCACATGCCAGATCTGGCCCAGGGCTTCGTCGCGTGTGGCCAGGGTGATCAGCCCGCCGGCGAAATCGTCCACGTAGGTGTAAGTATGGAGCGTATCGACGTTCCCGATGACCATGGCCGGGTCGCCGGACAGAGCGTTTTAGAAGATGCCGTCGCCGGCATAGGAGCGGCCGGCGTTTGACCCGGCGGTAGATCCTGCAAGGAGAAGGCGGCCATTTGCAAGCCGGCCGCCCAGCCCTCAGTCCGTTCTTCCAGCGCCTTCAGCTCGTTTTCGGCCAGCTTTTGGCCGCTGCTACGGGTCAGGAAATCGGCCGCCTCGGGCAGCGTGAAGCGCAGATCGTCGGTCCGGATTTCCGTCACTTGGCTCCCGGCCCGCCAGCGCGGCAATGGCAGCGGCGGGTCTGTGCGGCTGGTGATGACCACGAATAGGTTTAGCGGCCGGTTGTCCAGGAGGTAGCTCAGCGCCTGATGAATGTCGGGGTTTTCGATCAGATGATAGTCGTCGAGCACCAGTGCCAGCGGCGTCTCCAGATCGGCGCAGTCGTTGAACAGGGCCGCGGCCATGGCTTTCGGCGCGGCCGGCTGGGGCGTGGCCAGCAGATCCTGGATCGAGGCGCCCAGACTTTGTACCTGGCCAGCGGCGGCGGCCACGTAGCTGAAGAAGAGCCGCGGATCGTTGTCGTCCTCATCTAGCGACAGCCAGCATAGGCGAGCGGCCGGCCGTTCGGCGGCGGCCAGATGCGTTCCCCAGTCGGCGATGAGCATCGTCTTGCCGAAACCGGCCGGGGCCGAGACGAGGGCCAGGCTATGATGATCGGCCAGGCCGCGGTCCAGGCGGGCCAACAAGCGCGGCCGGGGGACCAGTCTCGGCCGCGGCGGCGGCATATATAATTTGCTTTGCAGCAGTTCGGAGGGCATAGGGCATTATAAGCAAGAGCCGGACGTCGGGCGATACGGGCGGTGCCGTTGCGGCGGCGTTCAACGAGCGGCCCGGCATGCGGGTCGTCGTTTTATTTCCGGAAGGGCGCGTCTCTGCGCGGCAA
>JBFFWQ010000090.1:0-24506 GCA_041570195.1 Promineifilaceae bacterium (SeqCode)
AAGCTACGGACGTAGGTCAAGCATCGATGACAACACCGGCCGAGATCACAAAGACCGACCCCCAGGCTATCCGCGACGAGTTGCAAGATACCCAGGCCGCCTTTCATGCCCTGCTGGCTGCTATCCCCAACGAGGCCATGGAACGGTCGACCCGCAACCCGACCTGGAATGTTCGCCAGATGCTGTACCACATCATCACGGCCGTCGAGATGCTGCCCCAGGATGTCAAGCTGATCCGCAATAGATCAACACTGATTTTCACCGATCTAGAACGAACCAAATCATGTTAATCCAATTCTTTTCTTCTTTTGCCTCCACGGAGCGATCAATGACCGAAACCTTTCAACAAAAAGACCAGGGCTTCCTGACCTACCCCAGCGGCGGTTGGCGCAAGGCGATGTTCAAATGGCCCGTGCACCTATGGCGCTTGGGATTGGGCCCAATCATCGGCCATCACATGGTGCTTATCAGCCACATCGGCCGCAAAACAGGCCTGACCCGCCGAACGATGACCGAGCTGCACGTGGTCGACGGCCGAAAATACGCGCCCAGCGGCTTCGGCCGGCGCGCCCAATGGTACCGCAACATCGAGGTTGATCCGCGGGTGACCATCCAGACCGCGGCCGGGGCTGAGAGCGCCGTCGCCCGCCGGGTGACTGATGGCGACGAACTGCTGGCGGTGATGGATCTCGAAGATCCCATGAATCAAGTCATGGTGAAGTCATTTCTGGCTACCCTCGAGATCGAGCCCACGCCCGAGGACATCGTGGCCAAGAAAGATCGCATCTACTACCTGCGCTTCGACCCGACCGACGAACCCACGCCGCCGCCGCTGCCGGCCGACCTGCTCTGGCTCTGGCCGGCCGCCCTATTCGCCCTACTCGCGGCCTGGCTGCTAACGCGCAAGCGAGGCTAAAAAAGCGAACACGGATTTTCACGGATCGGCACGGATTTGAGAGTCTGGATCGGGATACCCAATACCTCCTTCTTTTTCCGCGCTCGCCCGCGTCCCATTTCTTATCTATCGGGTAACCAGACTCCAGATCAGCGCCGCCGGCGACTATTGATTTATGATTGAACAATCGGCCGGTTATCGATCCAGAGCGCCCGCCAGAGCCCCAACAAGCCCATGCCGGCGGCGGCGATGTCGATCTGCGCCTTGTCCAGCTTCTCCCCTTGAACACGAACGACCGAAGCCATGTCGTCGAGATGGCGAGTCGCCTCACTTTCGGCATAACTCTGGAGTTGGCTGACGATCAGCGCCTCGGCCAGAATGTAGGCTGCGCGGCGTTTCTCGTCAAACGGTTTATAAACGCGCTCGGCGATGGCCGCATAAAGCGCACTATACCGCCTGGGCAAAAAGAAGTCGACCTTGATCTGGCTGGCTTGATGAATGACGTCGAAATCGCCGCCATCCAGGGCGCTGAACAACATGAGCTCGTTTACCTGGTAGCCGCCTTCTCTCAGAAGATCCATGAATAACCTGTGGGCGAAGTCGATCGGGTTGAGCAAGATAGCCATGCTCTTCGTAGCCCGCGGCTCGCCATAAGCCACAGTCGCCCAGCTGCCCCAAATGGCGTAACGGGCGCCGACCTCTTTTAGCACGTCCAACACCCCGCCAAAAGCCGTCTGCGCCGGCACCGGCTCCGTCAGCTCAAAGGCCATCCGGTTCTTTTCATCGACCGATGATTCACGCAGCACGGCCGCCTGTTGCCAATCAATCGGTTGACGAATCGAAGGCGCCGGCCGTTCCAGGGCCGGGTGTTGCAGATAATAGCCTTCGACACCCGGCCGGCGCGAATAAGCGATCCGCACCCCACCCCGGCGCAGGGCTCGTAGATCGCGCAGCAACGTCTCCTCCGGCCGCCGGCCCCAGCAAGGCCGTTCTAGTTGCTCCTCCACCGTTTGCCAGATGTTTTCCCGGCCGTACGGTCGGCCGTCGGCCAGCAGATCGATCAGCGCTGCCCGGCGGGCAGCGACCACATCCCCGGCCATATGTCCAGCCATCGCCGCCAGCCTCAGCCTGGTCATTTTATCCAATTCCAGGACTTCTATATCCTCCCGCCATCGTTCGGCCGGCTTTTCAGCTGATCTTTCCCCATCCATGCCTGATCGCATTCTATATCAAACCAGTTTCTAAAAACAAGTTTGTTCATATCTAGATCAAATGAATTTCCCCCAAGATAGCAACCTCCTGTTGTAAAATTGCAACAAATTCCCCGAAAATTCGTCCAGATTGCCCAAAATTGCCAAAAATGCCTCCCAGTTCCTTCGGTCTCCCCTAGTTCCCCCAAGTTCATTTAGTTCCCTGCCCAATGCCCCTCCGCCCCTCTTCCCCTCAACTCCCACAGTACGGGCGGGGCAGCCAACCCACCCCGCCCGACTACTGCTAGGCTACTCGCTCTGCCCCGGATTGCTCAACTGACCTCGGATCGCGCCGCCTGGAAAGTCAGGTGTGTGAACATTGACGTAGTACTGATCCGGGTAATCGATGATATTCTGGATCAGGGCGCTATCAGCGCTGGCACAGCCACCGCTGATGGGGTTTAACGCGACAACAACCGGACCGGGGGCACCGGCCGGAGCTGTGTGAATGTGAGCTGCCCTTGGTTCGCTGATATTCTCATATGAAATTTCCCAACAGACCCTTTCCTGGCCCACATTGAGCCTGATCGCGGCGAAACCGCTGCCATCGGGATCTCCTGGCACAGGCGCTTCCTCGGCGCCCGATAGCGTCGTCACCCGCGGCGCGCCGCCGTTACCGGCGAAAGCCACGCTCACCGCTACAACCAGGACCAGCAACAGCGCGACCAGGCCGGCCGTGTTCAATAATAAACTATTTCTACGCATGGATGTGAACCTCCTATCCTTCCTGTGAACAATCAACTCTGAACCCGAAACTAAAAACTGCATCCTCTAAACTCTTCCGCTGCTCGCATCACCTCCTTCAAGAGTAGTTCTCTGCCTTCAGCCTTCAGCCGCCAGCTTTGTGACCATTGCCGGTTGGCGATTCTTCTACATGGTGGTCCGGCTGGGTCGCATATGAATAATTCTGCTATTAAGTACGCAAACCTTCGCCAATTGGATGAAGCTCCAGATTGGTGATCAGCTCCCGCACGATGACCCCATAACATCATTTCTCCAACCAGGCCCCGTCTTTGCCCCCACCTTCCACACGTCACTCCCAAACCCGTTTTCGAACGGGTTTCCCCTGCCAGCCGGGTGATTCATCTCCCAGCGCGCCTCAGGAGCGACTTGATTTGAGCCCGGGAGACAGTCCCAAAGATGATGAGAAGTTCGCCGGACTACCGGAGTTGCCTAATTATTGATCGGACGTTCAACCAACAATAAGTGACCCGCTGCGACCAACTCCAAAAGCCCCTAACTTCGCCTTGAGCTTATGGCCATCGGCGTCTAGTCACAAGTTCCCCCAGTTCCTCCTAGTTCCTCTCAGTGCCTCTCAGTTCCCAACACTCGCCCTTCCGCGTACAATATACGCAGGAGGGTTAAACACCATGATCAACACCACAAACAACCCCGAAGGGGCGCGCATCGTCATCGTCACCGGCGCCACCGGCGCCATCGGCAAGGCCATCGCCCGCCAGATCGCCGCCGCGCCAGGTTACAACGTGGTCCTCATCGGCCGCGACGAGCGCCGCACCCACCAGGCGACCCAAGAGATCATCCGCTCGACTGGCAACGAGAACGTACGCTACGAGATCGTCGACCTCTCCCGCCGGGGGGAGATCGAAGCCCTGGTCGGCCGCTGGTCAGGCCCGCTACACGTCCTGGTCAACAACGCCGGGGCCACCCCGCGGAAGCGGCTGGAAACACCCGAAGGCATCGAAATGCAGTGGGCGACCAACGTGCTGGGCTATTTCTGGCTGACGCTGGCTTTTCAAGAACTGCTAATCCAGGCCGCCCCGGCCCGGGTCGTCAATGTGGCCAGCTACTGGGCCGGCAACCTGGATCTGGCCGACCCCGAGTTCAAACGCCGCCGCTACGACAACGGCCTGGCCTACCGCCAGTCGAAACAGGCCAACCGCATGCTGACCGTCGCCTTCGCCGATCGGCTGCGGCCGCACGACGTCACCGTCAACGTCTGCCATCCGGGCGACGTCAACTCCAAGTTGAGCAACGACCTCGGCTTCGGCGGCAGCGAATCGCCAGACCAGGGCGCCCGCACGCCAGTTTGGCTGGCCGTCGATCCGGCCGTGGAGGGCCAGACGGGCCTCTACTACGAGCACCTTCGGGTCACCACCGACCGCTTCGCCCAGGACAAAGGGACCCTCGAAGCGCTGTACGAGCTGTGCCTGAGCTACGGATCGCCGGCCGGTTCAGGATAAGCGACCCATGTTGCCTGGGGAAATCTCGCTCACAGTCAACGGCCGGTCCCACCAGCTCCACATTGATCCCGAAACACCTCTGCTCACGATACTGCGCAACGATCTGGGGCTGAAAAGCCCCAAATTCGGCTGCGGCGAAGAACAATGCGGCGCCTGCAAGGTCCTGGTTGACGGCCAGGCCGTGCCCTCCTGTCAATTGCCTGTCAGGCAGGTTGAAGGGTTGTCCATCATCACCGTCGAAGGACTGGGCACGGCCGATAACTTACACGCGCTGCAAGAAGCGTTCCTCGAGGAGCAGGCCGGCCAATGTGGCTACTGCACGGCCGGCATGATCATCGCCGCCCAGGGTTTGTTGAACCGCCAGCGCTACCCCTCGGACGACGATATTCGCGAAGCGCTGGCCGACAATTTGTGCCGCTGCGGCGCTTACGACCGGGTGCGCCGGGCCATCAAGTTACGCATCGGCCGGCCGGAGAGTCCCATCTATGAGGTGCAAACCGGCAAGGCCAGTAGGGCAGTTGAGCCGGCCGGCCCGCCAACGGCCGATCTGCCCTACCCCATCCAACAAACGCCGGAACTCGACGCCTGGATCCGCATTGACGACGCCGGCGAGACCATCACGATTTTCAGCGGCAAAGTCGACTACGGCCAGGGGTTAAAGACGGCCCTGGCCCAAATCGCGGCCGAAGAACTGGACGTCTCCCTGGAACGGATTCGGATCGTCTTGGCCGACACCGCCCACACGCCTGACGAAGGCATGACCGTGGGCAGTATGTCCCTGGAGACCAGCGGCAACGCCATCCGCTGGGCTGCGGCCGAAGCCCGGGGCTTCCTGCTATCAATCGCCTTCGAAGAGCTGGAAGCGCCTTTGGAACGGCTGGTCGTAGAAGACGGCGTCGTTTGTGATCCCACCAGCGGCCGCCAGGTGAGCTATTGGGGACTATTCGGCGGCTGCCGCTTCGGCCGGCATATCACAGGGGACGTCCGGCCAAAGGATCCGGCCGGGCACCGCATCGTTGGCCAACCGGTCAAGGGCCTGGATTTGCGTGACAAAGTGACCGGTGGCGGTTTTCTACACAATTTGACCTTGCCAAACATGGTCCACGGCCGCGTCGTCCGCCCGCCGCATGCCAGGGCCACTCTGCTTTCCGCTGACGCCGAAGCAGCTGGCCGGCTGCCCGGCGTATTGCAGGTCGTTCGAGATGGTTCTTTTCTGGCCGTCGTCGCCGAGCGGGAGGAGCAGGCGGCCGCGGCCGCGTTGACTTTGGTGACCAGCGCCCGGTGGTCAGGCCAGGCGAATCTGCCGCCACAGGAGAAACTGTATGAGACGCTGCTGGACCAGCCGGACCAGCCCTTCTTGCTCGTCGAAGGCTCGACAGTCGAAGGCTCTGAGATCGATCAAACGATCCCGGCCATTGAACCACCGTCCGAGGCAATTCGCACTCTGAAAGCCCGCTACAAACGACCGTTTCAGGCACACGCCGCCTTGGGCCCGTCGGCGGCCGTGGCCCAGTTGACAGGCGGCAAATTATCTGTCTGGACTCACGCCCAGGGCGTTTACCCGCTGCGGGCGGCCATCGCCGGTGTGCTGGGTTTACCGGAAGCCGATGTGCGCGTCATCTACATGCCCGGGCCGGGCGTCTACGGCCATAACGGGGCCGACGACGCCACCCTGGACGCCGCTTTGCTGGCCCGCGCTGTGCCCGGCCGGCCGGTGGCCCTGCAGTGGACCCGGGCCGACGAGTTTATCTGGGAGCCCTATACCCCGGCCATGGTGATCGATATGGCCGCCAGTCAAAATACGGCCGGCGACGTCGTCGATTGGAACCACGATGTGTGGAGCCCGGCCCATCTCGGCCGGTCGGCGACCCGAGATGGCATATCCGGCCTGCTGGCCGCCTGGCACCTAGAGGAATCCTACCAGAAACCGCCTACCTGGCCGGCCGGCGGCAGCCATAGCGGCGGCCATCGCAACGCCGATCCCTTGTACACCTTTCCCCGGCGCCGGATCGTCAAACATTTCCTGGCCGAGAGCCCCTTCCGGACCTCGTCCATGCGCGGCCTGGGCGCCTTCGCCAACGTATTCGCCATTGAATCGTTCATGGACGAGTTGGCCCATGCCGCCGGCATCGATCCGCTCGAATTCCGGCTGCGACACCTGGCCGACCAACGGGCGCGGGCCGTGCTGCAGGCCGCGGCTGAAAAGGCCGGCTGGAGAACAGGAGAGCCGCTTCCCGGCGCCAACCGCGGCCGGGGCCTGGCCTTCGCCCAATACAAGAACCGCCAGACCTATGCCGCCGTGGTCGTGGAGCTAGCGGTCGACGAAGCCAGCGGCGAGATTCATCTAGAACGAGCTGTCATCGCCGCCGATGGCGGACAGATCGTCAATCCCGACGGTTTGAGCAACCAGCTTGAGGGCGGTTTCGTGCAGTCGGCCAGCATGACTCTCTACGAGCAGGTCACCTTCGACGAGGGCGGTATCACCAGCACCGACTGGGAAAGCTACCCCATCTTGCGCTTCCCCAATGCGCCGGTCGTCGAGACGATATTACTCAACCGCCCCGAGCAACCGCTGGTGGGTGCCGGCGAAGCATCCCAAGGGCCGACGCCGGCCGCTATCGGCAACGCATTATTCCAGGCCGCAAGCATCCGGCTACGCGAGATCCCCTTCACCCCCGAGCGGGTCAAGGCGGCGCTGGCGGCAAGACTCAGCTCTGCTTGAAACAGAGACTATTCATCGTGGACCCGAGCTTTGAATGACTATCTGTTGCCGAAGCGAGAAATTCCCCGACGGCCGCGTTAAGAGTCATCGGTTGATCGATGGTCACCATGTGACGAGCATTCTCGATTACCATCAACTGCGCTCACAGCTCACCACTCTTAGCTCAAAGCTACTCCCTCAACACACTCAACGGAAAATAACACGACACGATCCAATTCGGCGCGTCGACGATTTCACTGATTTTCAGATCCGCGGCCGCGCTGCACAGGCAATACGCCTGGCTGCGGGTCAACCCATGATTCTCGACCAGCCAATCGATCATATAGCGCACGGCATTCTGCGCATTCAGATACAGATCCTCGCCATGGGCCGTCGTGCAATGATAACCTCGGTTGTCGGCTTTCGTCAGCGGGCTAGGCGTCGTAAACTGCAATTCCTTGATCGACAGATCTTTACGCACGTCAAAGCGCAAGGTCACCGTCATTGGCGTTTCAATGCCTGTGCCGGTCACTTCGCCGTCCCCTTGCGCCGAGTGGCAATCGGCCGTCGAGAAAAGCGCCCCCTCGACCCAGACCGGCAAATAGGCCGTAGCGCCGATGGTCAACCCGCGGATGTCGATATTACCGGCATTGAAGCGCGGCGGAATCGTATTCAGCCGACCCTCCTCCTCCGGCGCCACGCCCATGACGCCGCAGAAAGGTTCATAGGGCACCGCCACCTTGCCGCTATCACGAAAGGCGCAGCTTTCCTCTTCCAGGCGCCAGTGCTGGACGTAGGGGTAATCAAAATCTTCGGCCAGCAAGCCGAAGCCCGGTATGTGGCCATTCCAGCCCCAGCCCTTGTGCTTCAGCGCCAGGATCTTCACTTCCAGCGTATCGCCCGGCCGGGCGCCTTTCACGAAGACCGGTCCGGTCAGGGGATGAATGCGCGAGAAGTCAAGATTGGCCACCGCCTGGTGATCTGATTCCGGGGTCACCTGGCCATCGACCGCTTCGCGGCACTCAAAAACCACCGTATCCCCGGGATCGATCTCGATCCGCGCCGGAAAAGAATTGTCCCAAAATGCATGTACGACGCTATCATCTAGATAATGTTCAGCCATTACATCCTTCCTTTGTACCTCAAGCCTCCGGCTTGAGCCCTTGCCTTACAGTCCTAACACTCATGATAACATCAAATGGGGCTGGAACCACAGAAGATCTACCGATATTTGCGCCGCCAGGCTTGGTTCGCCAAACCTGTGCTATTTCTCATCGAACCACTGTCTTTTTACCCTTTATTTGTATGCCAGCTTCAAATGCAGCAAACCCGGCATCTCGCACATGACTCCACTGTGCTAGATGCTGCAGCCGGCCCTCTATGGCGTTCAGACATTCAGGCACGGCCGTGAAGGCCCGGGCCCCATGGGGTAAAATCATGATCTGGTTACCTTGGTTGCCTGCTTTCTGTAACGTGGCTTCGCCTGGCTGGATGTTGTGGGGTTGACTAAACGACCGATCAACTTTAACCTGACCGCATTTATCGTCGACTGATGATTGCCTCGGCCATTCGCACGGCCTGTTCAAAGGGTACGTCTTTGTCCGTCTGGCCATGTAGGAGCATGGTTGGCGGGTATGCCGGAGTGACCAGGCCGATGGGCTCATAGTCAGCGAACCATTGGTCTTCAGCTTTTGGGTTATGGTCGGTGACCACTTCCGGCCAGATACCCTGTTGGCGGCTGAAAACATAGTATTGAAAACGTTTATCGAGGGCCGGCGCCGACGGATCGCAAGCGGCGGCTGGATCGCCAATCGCCTCCAAGGCGCGCTGGTCTGTAACGGCCTCCCGCTGATTATAGAAAGGATCCGGGTGTGTGAGCCACGCTCCGGTTAGGTCTCCATAACCATAGAATGACACCAGCCCTTCTGGCGGCGGCCGCAACCGGGTTCCGGCGAGCAAAGTGAGATATCCTCCCGCGGAATGCCCCACCAGGGCAATTCGCTTTGGGTCAATCTTGAATAGCGCCAGCCCTTCAGCTCTAAGTTCGCAGCCATCGATCACCTTGTAGGTGTATGTGTTTTTCTGGTTACCAGGTGAACTACCGGTTTGACACCCAGATAGTAAGGCGCTTGCGATTAGGATTACTGCTACAAGCGTGAGAGAGTGTTTCTTACGTTTCATATCTGGTCCCCTAACGAGAGGTGCTGCAGCCAGGCCTCCATAGTCTCCAGATATTCTGACGCGGCCGTGAATACATGGCCCATGCGAGGTATGGTCACGATCTGGTAATCCTGGTTGCCTGCCTTCCGCAGAGCCATTTCATATGCCTCCGCCCCCTGGACCGGATCGATCAGCTTGTCCCATTCGCCAAAGTAGGCCAGCACAGGGATCGTCGTATGCTCGACGATCCTCATCGGGTCGAAAAAGGCGTCGATGTCCCGTGGCCACGGCCGCCAGTCATCCTCGGCGGCGATCTCTAACGTCAGCCCGGCTACTCTCTCCACGTCCGGTATCTCCAGCACTTTCTCCATCGCCGCCAGGTAGTCAGGATAGTCGGTAGCTTTCAAGGACGGCGCGAAGTAGCGCTCGAAATGAGCCGCCTGCTCGGCCGTGCCGCCGTTGCCGGGGATCTTTTGCCCGATCTGGAAAGCCATCTGCTCGATGCTGTCCTCCGCCCCACCGCTGACCACGATCATGAAGGCAACCTCGTCTGTGAGCTCCAGGGCCAGGGGCATAACCCAACCGGCCTGGCTAAGCCCCCACAGGCCGATACGGGTCGAGTCGATAGAAGGGTGTTCTTTCAAGATCTCGATGCCGTCGGCCAGGATGGCCGCTCGTTGGCTGAGTTCGTACTCGCCATCCAGTTCCCCGGTCGATTCACCGCTGCCCGGCTTGTCCCAGGAAAAGACCGCGTAACCGTTGCGCAGGAAGCGCTGGATAGTAGGCTCGAAGGGCACATTGCCGTCACGAGTGGCCGGCCCATCGCCGTGCAGCATGATGACCGCCGGGTGCATCTCGCCTTCGGCCGGCCGGCGCAGGTCACCCACGATCTTGAAGCCGTTCGAATGAAACGTGACTTCCTGGATGATCGCCCCTTCGTCGACGAAGGTTTCGGCCATTTCCGGCCCGAACTCAGGACTAGCGGTGCAGGCCCCCAAAAGTAGCGTAAGCAGTAGCAGGGCAAGGATTCTTTTCTTCATGACAAACCTCCTCGAACTTTCCCGGAAACTTTATGAACTGTTACGCCGGGACGTTAACCGACGGGTTTCCGGGAAGATACTAAGTGCGTTAGAACTCCGCTTCAAAGCGCACTTGCTCCGCGCCCAGGTCACAGGTCAGAGAGCTGCCCAGGGTCAACGTTTTGGCCAGGCTGCCGCTGCAGTCGAAGCCGGTCAGGGTGGCGGTGCTGCTCAGGTCCAGGACTATGGCCGCCAATTCGGGCATGGCGATCTGGGCTCGCAGGGGGACATTGACCATGTTGTAGGTCTCGTCCGGGGCCAGGCCCAGCTTGAGCCGGCCGTCTTCCACCGAAACCCGTACATGAGGGAGCGCGTTCTTCTCCACCTCAACGGTCACGGTGTACATTTCACCCGGCCGAATATCCAGGTCGAACATGCTGGCCTCGACCTCGTCAAAGCCGGCGACATCATAGGCCCTGGTCGCAAGCTGGCCTGAATTCTCGATCACGATGACGTTTCCTGATTCTCCGCTAGCCTGAATGTTTAGGCCGATCTGCGCATCGCCCTGCACCCCGCCAGGGCCATGGACGCCTTCGGCATCGCCTGAAGAGCCGCAGGCGACCACAATTAAGGCGATGAACAATACGAGAGAATAAACGAGCATTCGATACGGCTTCATGACTGACCCTCCTTCTCACATGCCAACGTCTTTTCGTTTCCGGCTTCTTCGACATCTAGCAACTGTTCAACCACGGTGACGAGCCGGGCAGCCGGATAGCCCTTGACCAGCGCCGCGTCAGCGCCATTGGCCAACGCCTCCTCGCGTCCTTTCGGATCGTTCAACAGGACCAGGTAGCGGACGGGCGGCCAGCGTTCCTTGATCTGTCTCATCAGCGTCTGGCTGCGAACCTCCAGAAGGTCGCCGTCCACGATCACTAACGCCGGCCGATACCTGGCCAGTACGCTGAGGGCAGCCCGTCCATCGGCTACGGCGAGGACCTCCACGCCCGGCAACTTGGCCACCAGGACCTGGAGTCCGGCCTGCAAATCGCCTGGCGCGGCGACGATGAGAACAACTTGGACGCTTTCCATCTTCTGTACCATCTCGAGTGAGTGATTTGCGCGCTACTCTTTCACAAACCAATGAAGTGCATCGGCAAATCACTGAATTAATCGGCGGCGATTCAATTCGTGTCTTGTGAAGATATCTTTCGCCGATTACTCAATTACCCGGCTTCATCGTGCCACGAAACGCCGGCGAACACATCGGTAAGAACTTCAAGTTGGCCTAGGAGAAATACGTAGTTTGCGAGGATCAGAGATTGGGGGTCGGGGACCGGGGACTAGTTGCCGGTGTTTAGATCTATGGCGGACCTCAGGTGTCCGGTCACCAGATCTTAGCCGACGAAACTTATCTAAAGACAAGAAAAGAGGAGCACACTTTCCAGTATGCTCCTTTCGTTGAAGAGGCGTTTTTCGAGATGCGACCCGCTACTCGAGCACGCTACTCGAGCGCGGGGTTGGCGTTCTGTACCAGGTCAAGCGCCATTTCAGGGAACCACTCCCCGGCCGGCGGATCGATAATACCCCACTCAGGATCGACCGTCTCTCCGCCTGGTCCAAGACCCCGGGTACACTCACCATCCGACTCACCCGGGATCTTCACCCACAGGAAAGCATCCACAAGGGGCAAGCCGGTGTCAGCGGTTGGCGGTAAGCCCAGGCCGCGATCAGGCGGGTTGCACCAATCCTGCGGGTCCGGATACGCGGGAGGCGCCCACGGGCCTAACCCACTGCGGCTCGTATCGACGACGAAATGCGTCGTGCCCACCACATCCCCGTAACGCCAGTTGATCCCCGATGTGTTGAGTGCCGGGTCATCAGAGTCATCGCTCCACTCACCGTAAGAGCTTAACGCCACGCCGGTCCATGGGCCAAGCAGATCGGCGATCTTCGTTCCTTCAGGGCCTCCGTTCCAGTACTGGTTGGCGCAGCCACTGAAATTGCCAAGGGCGATGCACTTGGAGATCCAGGTTCCGTACTGGACCAGGTTGGCCGTGAACTGATAGTTGGAAACATTCAGGTAGAAGCCGTCAGCCCGATCGACGCCGGCTTTGACCAGGCGATCGGATGCATCGCCGACGTTGAGCCAGGCGCTGTGAGTGCCGTCGAGGTAGATGCTGGCGTTTGGCTGGGCCTTCACCGCGTCCACCGCGTAGTTCAGCATGAAGAAGCGTTCCTCGGCCGCGGTATCTGGATCCGCTTCCGTCGGCTGGCACCATTCAAGGTTGCCGTCGAGGTTACTGTACCAGGGAATGATGCCCAGGCCGTCAGGCTCCAGGATGACGACCACCTCTTGATCGCCGATTCCGGCCGCAAAGCCGTCGATCCAGGCCACATATTCCTCGACCGTGGTGGCCCCGCCGGCCGAGAATTGCGCGCAGTCGCGGAACGGCAGATTGTAAGCGACCAGGACCGGAACCGTGCCCTTGGCCGCGGCGCGTTGGACGGTGTTCTTCACCGCCTGCTGCACGCTCTGAGGGTCGCCGACTGTAAACCAGACCGACTGGGGCGTGTCGATCATCACCCTGATGAGATCGGCGCTGGCCTTGTCGCCGCTGGAGGTAAGCTCGGCGATCTGCTCGATCGCGCCTTGATTTCGCTTGGCGACGTAAAAATCGGTGTCATTTGCCGAGGCTAACATGGGTACAGATGCTACTAAGATCCCGAGAAGAGCACAAAAAACTATCAAACGTCTGGCCTTGCTGTGATGGTTCATTTCCTTCCCCTTTGACTCTTACAAGCAAACACCCCCGGTAAAGAAGATAGCTCGCACCCCGCCTGGCTTTTGGTAACGCAGCAAACAAAGAGCACGGCGGTGGGATGGCGTGGCTTCGGGTGTCAATGCTATTCGCACCCAATTTCATTATACGATGGACGCACCCCATGTCAATCAGTCCGTCGGTTTCACATCTCGGTCAAATATCCGCCAGTCAGCCAATAAGAAGTTAGCCCACCTGATGGATGTGCCTGATGAAGGAGTACGCTAGACTACTCCCATGGGCGAGATGCGCATCGTCGAGGGCTCTGACATATCTAGCGTGAGCGAACTGTTTCAAGGCTTGTCCAGAGAGGGCATCCAACCATGAAGATGAACTCCGTGATGTGGGTTCTCATCCTGGCCTTGCTTGTCCTCAGCGCTTGCTCAAGCGACGAATACCCGGCGCCCCCCGAAACAGGCGATGGTTGGGAGACCGCCAGCCTGGCCGAGGTTGGAATAGATGAAGGGATGATTGACCGGGCAATGGATCGTATCAACAGCCGTGAATACGCCAATGTGCATGGCCTGTTGATCGTGAAAGACGGCTATCTGGTGTTCGAGCAGTATTTTGACGGTCACGTCTGGGATTACGCGGCCGAGCGGTTCGAAGGCCCGGTCGTGACCTTCGATCGCGATACGATGCATACCATCATGTCTGTGACCAAGGCTTTCACATCAGCCTTGGTCGGCATCGCCATTAACGAAGGATTCATCGCCAACGAGCGGGAAAAGCTCTTCGACTTCTTCCCCGAATACGCCCAGCTGACGGATGAAGAAAAAGAAACGATCACCCTGGAACACCTGCTGACAATGACATCAGGGCTGGAGTGGAACGAAGTAGAATACTCATATAGCGAGATTGAGAATGATCTGATCCAGTTATTTATCCAGGAAGACCCGGTAGCATATATACTGGCCAAACCATTGGTTCACGAGCCTGGGACTTACTGGTACTACAGCGGCGGGGATGTCAATTTGTTGGGAGAGGTCATTCAACAATCAACCGGCCAACGTATGGATAAATTCGCGGAGGAGCGCCTGTTCGCGCCCCTTGGCATCACCAGCTATCAATGGGATTTCATCAATCCGGACCTGGTCCATGCTTCTGGTAACCTGATGCTACGGCCGCGAGATATGGCCAAGTTCGGACTTTTGATCTTGAACGATGGCGTCTGGCAGGAAGAGCGGATCCTTTCTTCCGATTGGCTAGATAAAACCAAGAGCCCTTACATCGCCACGCCCTGGCCCGATCAAGGTGAACAGTATGGCTACCAGTGGTGGTTGAAGCGCTATCCTTATGGCGATGGCGAGATAACGGCTCTCCACAGAACCGGTTGGGGCGGGCAGGCTATCGCCATCTTCGACGATCTGGACATGGTGGTCGTCTTTACTGGCGGCAACTACGTCGATGCATCGCCCCACAACGAAATCATTGAACGATACATCCTTCCGGCCGTGAAAGTTCGCGGCTGATAGCTGGCGGCGCATCCAATCTGACCACTCCCCTGAACAACCAAACAGACGTTATCCTCCCCAATTCCGAGGAGAGAGCATCCTCAGATGCGGCCCGCTCGGCATCTCGGCCGGCGTTACCCAGTAGAAATACCCTGGGATACAAGGCCAGGTTTGCAGTGAAAGATGCTGTCGATTAAGCTCACGGGTGTGCCCTGGCGGATGTGCACTGCCAGCCATTTCCGAGAACAGCGGGATTTTCGGGCACCAATGCAACCTTGAGGGACCAAAAACATGACCTTTGATGAGGATGAGACGACGACAAGGCCCAGATATTTGTCTATGAGGGCCTGGTCGGCGAGGGCTGGGCGGTTACAGACCAGAAGACGGGCGTGGAGTAGTTCAAACCCTTCGCCGGAGGATTGTTATTTCGGTCGCGCGATACGGAGCGAGATGAGAACAAGGCTCGCGCCGATCGCTTCGGCAAATTCACGCATTTTGAGCAAGAAGACAATACTTCGGCGCTGTATTATGTCGGAGTGGTAGAGCTGCGCCATTACCAGGCCGAGATGAAAGCGGCCACGGCCGATCAGGCGAAACAGCTAGCGCCACCCAAGATCGAACTCAGCCGTCTGATGAATGAACCGCTCTCTATCCAGGACGTCATCCCTTCCCCAACAAACGATGCGCTTTACATCAACTGCTGGAAACGGAATGACCTGGTGTACTATCGCGATACCAGCTCATTCCGCATCAGCCTGGATGTCAGCGCGGCGCTGGCGGAGCATCTTCGCCGCGAGAAGGTGCGGAAAGACCAAAACAAGAATTCCAATAACAAGCCGACTCCAGAAGATAAAGGAGAGGAATCGGAAGATCTCTCTTACCTGGGTCAGATTACGCGTTTGAATCTACCTACTACCGCTTCTGTGGCCGGCGTTTCGCCAGATGGGACTAGCCTACTGGTTGCCCATCAAGAGCGGGACAGCAAGATGTACACGCGAAAGGACCTGCATGTGGTCGCGTTAGAAAAGGCAATGGGGGCAGCTGACGCGGCCGACTTTCAGGCCCGGATGCGTAATATCCCGGCTTCCCTTGACCGGGCACTGTTGGCTCAGTATTGGCTGGTTCAGTCATTACCTTCTGAATGAAGAACTGGTATTAGAATAGACGGCAGCCAACGCGGGAGCCAAGCAATCCCGCGTCTTCAATTTCTCCCATTTCTCCGGTCCTTTTATCTGCTTTGCTCAAAGCTAACGTCCGCCCGCCGGCTCCTCCGGCGTCAGGTCGGTAAGGCCCGAGCGCAAAGCGTATAGGGCCGCCTGGGTGCGGTTGGCCAGGTATAGCTTACCCAGGATATTGCTGACATGGGCGCCCACGGTTCGCTCGCTGACCACTAACTTGGCCGCGATCTCCTGGTTGGACCAGCCCTTGGCCACCAGAATCAAGATCTCTTCCTCCCGCGCGGTTAGCGGATCGCTCGTCGGCGGCAGGTCCGACGGCCGGTTGAGCTCCTGAATGAGCGCCCCGGCGATATTGGGGTGCAAGGAAAGCCGGCCTTGATAAACGTCGTTTATCGCCCGCATCAACTCCTCGGGCGATGAATCCTTTAACAGGTAACCCAGGGCGCCCGCTTTTATGGCCTGGTAAACCTGCTCGTCCTCGGCGAAGCTGGTGATGATCAGGATACGGGCCCCGGGATCCTGGGACCTGATCGCTCGCGTCGCCTCAATACCATCCATCTGCGGCATCACCAGGTCCAGCAGGATGACATCCGGCCGGCAGATTTGGGCCATTTCCACCGCTTCCCTACCATCGGCCGCTTCTCCAACGACTTCAAATCCCGGTTTCACGGCCAGCAAGGCCCTGAAACCCTGGCGCACCAATTCATGATCGTCCACGATAAGGATCCGGATCCCTTCAGCCATCGCCCTCACCTCCGCCTGATTGGCCTGAATTTTGGCCCAGATTGGCCGTTACCTTGATTTGGGTGCCAGCGTCACGCGCCGAATGAATAATCGCCGTCCCGCCCATTTTCCAGGCCCGTTCCCGGATGTTCGCCAGGCCCATGCCGGCCTGGTCGGGGAGTGATTCCGGGTCAAAGCCCTGACCATCGTCGACGACCTCTAGCTCGACCTGGCCGGCCGATAGGCGCAGATACACTGTGACCGACCCGGCCGACGCGTGCTTCAGGGCGTTATTCAACGCTTCCTGGGCGATGTAATAGAGCTGCTGCTCAATCTCAGGCGGCAAGGCGGCCGGAGCGCCACGTGAATCTTCGACCACCACTCGCCCTTCAATACCCGCCCGGCCCTCAACCGCCTCCAATCTCTGGCGCAGCGCCCGCACGAGGCCGGCCTGCTCCAGTTCCAGCGGCCGCAATTCATACACCAGCAGCCGCATCTCTTTAAGCGCCTGTTGGGCGATGCGTCCGATCTGACTGCTTTGCCGTTCGACCTCCCGGTCGCCCTGGGCTTCGGCCGCGTGCCGGGTCGCCTCGGCGAAGAGGGTCAGACTATAAAGGGACTGGGTTACCGAGTCATGCAGATCGCGAGCTAGGCGGTTGCGTTCGGCGGCCACGGCCGCCTCGGTCCTTTCCTGGGCCAGGGCCTCTTCGGCTCGTCTGCGCTCCTCCATCTCCTCTTCAAGCCGGACATTGGTCGCCGATAATTCGGCCGTGCGCGCTTCGACTTGCCGGGCCAGGTCGCGGCTCCGGGCTTCTAGGCTCCTGACCCTCAACCGGTAGCCGCCAAATGCGACCCCAGCCAGGGCCAGGACGACCAGGCCCCTGAACCACCAAGTCGACCAGAACGGCGGCCAGATGGTGATGCTCAACGAGGTCCCTTCTTCGTTCCAGACCCCGTCGGCGTTGGCGCCCTTGACCCGGAACGTATAGTCGCCGGGCTTGAGATCTGGGTAGTCGGCGTGGCGCCTGGCCCCGGCGTAGATCCATTCCTGGTCAAGCCCTTCCATCATATAGGCATATTGATTCTGTTCCGGCGCGTTGTAATCCAGGGCGGCGAAATCGAAGGACAGGAAGTTTTCGGTGTGATCGAGTTCGATCTGTTCGCCTGGGCCCGGGTCGGTCCGCAGCACGTCGTCGAAGAGGCCCACGGCCGTCAAGACGACCGGCGGCGGTTGCGGATTGGCGGATACCTCGTCCGGCCGGAAGACGTTGAAGCCGTTGGTCCCGCCGAAGAAGAGCTCGCCGGCTGGATTGTGATGTTGGGCATTGCGCCAGAAGAAGAACGCTTGTATCCCGTCACTCAGCCCGTAATTGGTGAAGGTCTCCGTTTCTGGATCGAATCTGGATAAACCGGCACCAGTGCTAAGCCAGAGCTGGCCCTGATCATCCAGCAGCAGGCCGGAGATCCAACTGTCCGGCAGACCATCCTTCTCCGACCAGCGGCCGAACGTCTCCGTCATGCGATCGAAGCGGTTGAGCCCGGCGCCCGTGGCGATCCATAACGCCCCCGATTGATCTTCGCACAGGGCATTAACAGAATGATGACCCAGCCCACTAAGATCATCAGAATCGTGCGGGAAGGCGCGCCACTCACCACTCTTAGGATCGAACCGCTCCAGGCCGTCGCCGGAGGTGCCAACCCAGATCAAGCCCTCTCGGTCCTCGTACAGGAATATCTTCCAGGCCCAGCCCTCGCGTACGAGTTCGGCCCGGCCGCTCTCGCGATCCAGTTGATATAGCCCACCCTTGGTCGCCAGCCAGAAGGTCCCGGCCCGATCTTCCAGCATCCACATCACGGCCGGCACATCGTAGTGAACGAAACGATCCTGCTCGCGTTCGTAACGGTCCAAACCGCCTTCGCTGCCCACCCACACGGTATTGCCGCTGTCCACATAAACCGACCGCACCTCATTACTCGACAGGCTACCTGGATCCCCGGGATCGTGCCGGAAATTACGCCACTGTCCACTCCACCTATCCCAGCGGTCGAGCCCGACGAAGCCGCCGATCCACACCACGCCATCCTGATCCTCATGCAGCCCGGTGACGGTCTGAACTTTCAGGCTGTTGTCTTCATCTGGTCTTGGGCGGTAGTGACCGAACCTAGCGGCCCCGGCCGCCAGTTTACTTAGCCCGTCGAACGCATTGCCGGCCCAAACGGCGCCAGAACGATCTTCGTAGACAAAAACGATATTGTCGCTGGCCAGGCTATGGGGATCGGCCGGATCGTGGCGGTAGTGGGTGAAACCGGCCGATCCATCAGCCGCCAGGTGGTAAAGGCCACCGCCCCCGGTGCCCAGCCACAAGTCGCCCGAACGACTCTCATGGATGTCGCTGATCCAGCTGGAAGCTGGTGCTGCAGCACCAGCTTCGAGTTGCTGAAAGATGAAGTCGCCCGCCGGCCGGTCGTAGCGGCCAAATGCCCCGTCCCGAGTCGCCAACCACAATGCTCCATTCGGGTCGCTGTGAAGTTGACTGATCGGCCGATCAACCTTAATTTCGATAAACTGACCTCTGGTCCGATCGTACTTGACCAGCCCCCCATCCCGATCAACCAGCCAAACGTCGCCCGCCCCATCCTCGCCCATGGCCACGAAACGCTTATCGGGCCAGACGACTGTCGTTTCACCACTCTCGCGGTCAAAATGCAGCAACCCCGGCTCCTGGGTCGCGATCCAGAAGGTCCCGGCCGAATCATCCAGCATGGCTAGTACATGAACGCCGACGTCGTGGTGGACGAAGCTATCGGTCGGCCGATCGTATTTTGCCAACCAGCCATCCTGGGTGCCCACCCACAGCGCGCCCGCCCCATCCACGTAAAGCGACTCGGTAAAATTATCCCGCAAGCTGCCCGGATCGTCGGGATCCTGCTTGTAGACAGTGAAGTTATGGCCGTCATACTTGTTCAGGCCGCCTTGGGTGCCGATCCAGATGAAACCCAGGTCATCCTGGACCAGTGAGGTTACCGAACTGCTCGACAGTCCCTCGGCCATCGACAGCCGCTCAAAGCGCACGGCCGGTTGTTGGCCGGGCCCGCCCCCTCCAAATTGTGCCTCGACCGGCCGGGCGCCGGTCGCGAAGGCCAGCAGTAGAACCAGGACAAACCCTACCGAACGCACAAACTTCGACAACGCTGTACCATCTCCTCACGGACAGGCTATTCGGTAGCGACATACCTAGCTTCGCCGAGGAGAAAGCATCCTCAGATGCGGTCCGCCGGGCATCCTCAGCTGCCCGACTCCCCGAATAGCCACCAAATAGTCGCCTCCTCAGTATGCCAGAAAAGGCGATCAGGCGCGAAGTGATGAACAGCCATTCCTTGGACGAGGAATGTCACCTGACGCTGCGGCCTATGAACAGCCGGTTTGATAAACTAGCGGCTGCTATCGGCACCCCGCTTGTCCATGAAGCATTTGAGCTTCTTGATAACCTCCGCGGGTCGCTCCATCGGCGCATTATGACCGGCCCGCTCGATAATCTCAAGTTGCGCGTTGGGCAATCTATCCGCAAGGACGGCTTGATGTTCCGGCGGAAACTGAAAGTCTTCACGTCCTGCCAAAACCAGGGTAGGCGCCTTGATTTCGCTGAGCCGATCCATGACCGTCCAGCCAGTGAGCAATTGGCTGAAACCATAAACTTGGGCTTCAGGTCGCCTCTTGGCTCGAAACCCAGAAGGCACCTGGCGGACCAGCGTCAGGCGACTGTCCTGATAATAGTACGCTCTAGCAAACTTCATGGCCGTTGAGAAGACCTCGCTAGGCGCCAACTGGCCATTAAAGAAACGGCGAGCTCCGTGTACAGCGGCCGCGCTGTAGCCTCTTTTCGCGAGGGTCTCCGGCGCATTATGCTGTACCCAGCGCGTATCGCCACAAGTATCCATCAAAATCAAGTGGGAGAGATATTGAGGATAACGGAGCGCATATTCTAAGGCGACCATACCGCCAAAGGAATGGCCTAGAATCGCCCACTTATCAAAGCCTAGCGTCTTGCGCAGCATTTCTGCATCGGCCGTGAGATTCTCCCAGGTCATCGATGTCACGTCGGCCCCTTCGGAACGGCCGTTGCAGCGATGGTCATAAAAGACCAGGGTAAAGCGATCACCACAGAGCCGGAGAGGCAACAGGCTCGAGTGATCCATCCCAGGACCGCCATGCATAAGTAGCAGCGGATATCCTTGCCCCACGACTTTCACATAGAGGGAGACTCCTCGAATTGATATTGTTGTCACCCGCCACACCTCCTAGTCAGATCGCCGCCAAATTGCCACATCCCCAGTATGCCAGAAATGGCGATCAGGCGTGTAGTGATGAACGGCCGTACCTGGAACGAGGAATGTCACTTGCCGGCTCTCTAAAAGCCGCCGGCCGAGGCGGCCGAACTTCCCACCCCTCCCCGATAGCCAGCCGCCGGGAGCCAGCCTCCAAATAAGACCCGAAAAGCGCTCCAGATTCCCTCGAAACGTGGCGATGCTGGTAGCAACGGTGGCGGAATAGATGACGTTCACGCACGCCGTCTACGCCCCTGGCCAGTATCACTGAAGTCTACCAAGAATGACCATGCTGGTGACACATCTATGATGGACAATTTCGGTATGTCTGACCTGATCGTCGAACAAGGTTTGCTGCAAGACGATGACTTGCAGACCGAGACATGAGTTATGCCTTTCCACTACTCGGTGGATCAGGCGCTGGAATTGATTAACGGCCGGAAAGGGAATAGTCTACACGCATAAAAAGAGGGGATTACACAACTTGTCGCTGCGCAGCCCTTGTGGACAATGGGCGCGATTAGACGCGAACCAACGACCTCGGATGTGAACGGTGCGCTCTAACCAACTGAGCTATGCGCCGTCGCACGACCGTTATATTCCGTGCTTGCTCCGGTGTGGAAAACCTACCGAGCGCTCTTTCCCCCTAGACGTCGAGCATAATCATCCGATATTACGGGACGAATAACGCCCACCGTAAACCCTTTGCACCTTCCCGGCGACCTAGAATTCGCTCGCGAATTGGAAGGCGGTCTCTATCCAATCGACCCACGACCAATCGTAACCATATTCCAGGCCGTTGCGCACGATGATCAGATTCTTTGCCGGTGAGACGTAAATGAACTGACCATGATCGCCCTCGGCCGCGAAATCGTAACCCTCCTCGCCGCGGAAGAACCCATACCACATGTACTTGTAATAGCCGCTCAGATCCTCGAAAATGGCCTGGCCCATCTCGTCCGGATAGTACTCAGCTCGCTGCTGCGCCGGATCAACCTGGGTCGATTCGACCACCCACTCGGCCGGGATCACCTGCGCCCCATTCCACGCCCCACCCTCCAGGTACAACCGGCCGAGCTTGGCGAAGTCGATGGCCCGGGCGTTGACGCCGGCCTCCATCTTCTCAAAACCGCTGGCCTCGCTATCCAGGCTCCACGAACCGTCAAATTCGGCCCCGATCGGCTCCCACAACTTCTCTTGCATGTACTCGGTGACCGCCATGCCGGTGGCCCGCTCGACGATCAGGCCCAGCAGTTGCGGATAGTACTTGTTGTACTGGAAATACTCGCCCGGCCGGTCGACGATCTCCGTGTATTCCAAGGCCGCTTTGCGTTGGTCTGGATAATAGGTCGTCAAGGGATCGTCGCCATTGAACAGCGCCGGCCGCATCCCCTGATAATCCATTCCGGCGGCCATCAGCAGCAAATGGCGGATGGTGATGTCCTGAAAACGGGCATCCCGTTCGGCCAATTCCGGCAGGTAGTCGGTCACCGGCTCGTCAACGCCCTCGATATGCCCTTCGGCGATGGCCATGCCGACCAGGGCGCTGGTGTAGGCTTTGGCCACTGAGAAGGAAGTCAGCAGCGTGTCGCGTTGGGCGCCGTTGAAGTATTTCTCATACAAGATCTTATCATCCTGGATGACGATGAACGCTTGCGCCCCACCCTCTTCCAGGAAGGCGTCGAAATCGTCGACGTTGAGATTCGTTTCAAAAACTCGGCCGACCCGCTCCTCATCGGCCGCCATTTCGAAGATAAAGGGCTCAGAAGCCGCTTTTAGGCCGCGCTGAGGGAAATTGTTCATGTAGTCGCCGTAATCCGATTCCTGCCAGGCCAGTACCCGGTAGATGTATTCCGGCGGGTAGACCAATGCCAGGATCAACAAACCCAGCAAAATCAAGCCCAGCAAACCGGCTATTAACCAGAGGAGAACCTTGCCTGATTTTCTTAGAACGTTCAACTCTATCCCACTTACCGGCCGGCCTGTTTCTGCTTCTTGATGGCCAGCACCGCTTGCCGCTCCTCCCCTTTCAGGTCGCGGATGGCGTACAAAGTGATAGTCGAGGGCACGCCCTGGCGACGCAGATCCTTGACGTAGGCCAGCACCTGGTTGTGGTCGCCGCGCAGATTGTCTTTCAGCGCCCAGCCCACCCCTTTCTGGACCAGGTCCTCCGGGTCCCAGATGAGCCTGTCGCACAGGGCCAGCACCTGATCGGTGAATTGGCCCGACTCGCCCACCTTGCGAGTGAAAGTGACCACACTGGAGCGCCGCCGCCACTGGTTATCGTCGCGCGCCCAGGCCTCGTGCAGGGCGATGGATTCCTGGGGATAGCGCCACAGCAGCGGCTGCATGACGTCGATGCAGAAGTAATCGACGTCCGACCAACCGCGAAAATGGTCGACTATCCGGTCCAGGTAGTCGAAGTGCCCGGGGTCCAGCTCATCAACGCTCAGAGACAGGATATGGATACCCGAATAGCCCATTTCGCCAACGTGCTCGGCCAGCAGCGCCTCGGCCGTTTCTAAGCGGTCGTCCAGGGACATGGCCAGGAAGCGCGGCCGGAACTCCTTCATGATCGCCCTGAATACCGGCATACGCAGGCCGTAAGATAGATAGTCGTCTCCTCGATGGTAACGCCGCTCGGGTACGGGTTGGTCCCCAGCGGCGGCCGCCTTTATGGCCCGCCGCAGATCACGGATGAGTTCGTCGTTTTTCATCTAGTAGCTCAAGCCTCCGGCTTGATTCTTACGCGCCGAACCGTCAGCACTACCTCTTCCGCCGGTAGTAGGTCCCCCTACCCTTGCCTTCGCGGACCAGCAAACCCAGCTCGATCAGCTTCTTGAAATCCAGGCTGCGGGTGGCCTTGGCTCGATCGGTAAAGCTGGCGTACTCCTTGTCGGTGATGAAACCGTTCTCGTCCACGTGGGCCAGGATGGCCAGGTGATAGGCCGCCAGGGTCGTGGCCGGAGTCGCCTGGCGCTGCCACTGGCGTCGCTCCAGGTCACACAATCCGACCGAAACGCCCCCAGCAAAGTACTCTAACCAGGGCGTGAATTCCAGCGCGTCCGCTTCATAAAAGTTGCCCCGCATGCCCAGAGCAGCCAGGTAGCTGGCCCTATCGCCTCCAAAGCACTCCTCTACAGCCAGCAAGTCAAATCGCTTGAGTCCCATGCCCGATAACAAGACCCTGGTCGCCAACCAGGCCGCCGGCTCGTTGCCGCCGGCGAAAGGGCGAATGAGCAGCAACCGCCGGTGAAATATGCCGGCTAGCAACAGCGGATCAAGCGTCGCCTGGTTCGCTTCGACAAAAGACATAAGCTCGATCAAGAGAACCGGCGCGGCCTTAACCTCAGGCGGCAAGTACCTAAGCCGGTCTGCCGGCAACGCGTCCAGGGATAGCTCCTCCGACTCAGGATCGCCGGCCGACGATGTTTCCTTCCGCAAACGGCCGCGCTGTTCATCGGGCAACAACCCCCGGCTGAACCGGTAGTGGATGCGCAACAACAGCGCCAGGTTGAAATCCGCCGCCGAAGCGTTCCGTAATTCCGACAGCGTCCGGCCATAATTCAAGACCGCCTGTTCGTCGCCGTCCGTCGCCGCCGCACCCGCCAGCGCCGACACCTCCCGCCGAAGTTCGGCCGTGACCTCGTCGGCCAGGTGCTGTTTATTCAGTTCATGGACCTGGATGGTGGTGCGCTTGATAGCCGCCAGCAACGACGGCGAGATACGATAGCGTGGTCGAAACATTATCGTCTAATTATAGACGAAAATCAGGCG
>JBFFWQ010000091.1:0-24200 GCA_041570195.1 Promineifilaceae bacterium (SeqCode)
CATGTTGATGCAAGGCGACACGATTTACGTCCAGGCCGGCGCCGGCATCGTCGCCGACAGCGATCCGACCAGCGAATATCAAGAATGCCTGAACAAAGCCAGCGCCCTGACCGTCGCCGTCGAACAAGCCGAACAAGGCTTTGTTTAGAGAAGAGATTGGGACGCAGATTGACGGGATGTAGAACCCTTATAGGACACGGATTCACACTGATCGGCACGGATTACAGAACTGGAACCGGCCACTAGGAATCACGTATGAAGCAGCGATTCAGGCACGGAGAACTTACACAGACGATCATTGGCGCGTATTACGATGTGTTCAATGCGCTGGCTATGGATTTCTTGAGACAGTTTATGAAAATGCTCTGGCGATCGAGCTACGACAGAAGGGGCACGATATTCAGCAACAAGAACCGATACAGGTCTATTATGCCGAACAGGTCGTTGGGGTCTACTACGCGGATCTTCTTGTGAACGATCTGGTCATCGTTGAGTTGAAGGCAACCAAGACGCTAGGCAATGAACATGAGGCTCAACTAGTGAACTATCTAAAGGCAACCAGGTTTGAGGTTGGTCTGCTCTTCAACTTTGGTCCCGAGCCGAAGTTCGTGCGCAAGATCCTTGACAACACCCGCAAAGGACCCATGACATGGATCAAAGATTAAACAGACAACAAGGAATCTGTGTAAATCAGTGAAAATCCGTGTCCCACTTCTATTATTTGGAGAGTGTTATGGATAAGAAACGATTATTGACAGGAGACCGGCCGACGGGGCGGTTGCACCTCGGGCATTATGTGGGCAGTATCGCCAACCGGGTGAAATTGCAGGACGAGTACGAGTGCTTCTTCATCATCGCTGACCTGCACATGTTGACTACCCGCAATGAACGCGCTGATATCGACGCCATCCGGGCCAACGCGGTTGGACTGGTCGTCGATTACTTGTCGTGCGGCATCGATCCGGCCAAGAGCACTATCTATTTACAGAGCGCCATCAGGTCGGTCTACGAGATCAATCTCATCTTCGAGATGCTGGTTACGGTGCCTCGTTTAAGCCGCCTGCCGTCGCTCAAAGACATGGCCCGAGCGGCGCACTTGAACGAGATGCCTTTTGGCCTGCTGGGCTACCCGGTACTGCAAGCGGCCGACATCATCACCCCGCGCGCCCACCTGGTGCCCGTAGGCAAGGACAACGAGGCTCACGTCGAGATCACCCGCGAGTTGGCCCGGCGTTTCAATCATCTATACGGCGAGACCCTGCCCGTGCCCGACGTATTGATCGGCGATGTACCTACCCTGGTGGGCACCGACGGCCAGGCTAAGATGAGCAAGAGCCTGGACAATGCCATCATGTTGAGCGACGACGCCAACACGGTCAAGAAGAAAGTGCACAACATGTACACCGACCCAAAACGTATCCGGGCTGATATCCCCGGCACGGTTGAGGGCAACCCCGTCTTCGTCTATCACGACGTGTTCAACCCCAATCAGGCCGAGGTGGAGGATCTGAAGAGCCGCTACCGCGAAGGCCGGGTAGGCGACGTCGAAGTGAAAGAGAAGCTGACCGTGGCCATCAACAACTTCCTGGATCCTATCCGTGAGAGGCAAGCCAAAATCGAGGCCGATCGCGGTCTGGCCGAACAGGTCCTTTACGAAGGCACCGTCCACGCTTCCAAGGTAGCCGACGAAACGGCGCTGATGATGAAGAAAGCCATGGGTCTAACCGGCGCGTGGAACAAGATCAGCCGCAAAGGCCGGGACCGCATCAAAAGAAGTCAGAAAGCTGAAGGCTGAAGGCTGAAAGCTGAGAGCGGAAAGCCAAAAGCTACCGTATGGAGTAACACATGCTACTCATGATAGACAACTACGATTCGTTCACATACAACCTGGTGCAGTACCTGGGTGAGTTGGGCGCGGACATCAAGGTGTTCCGCAACGACCAGGTGACGGTCGAGAAAGTCAAAGCCCTGGCCCCGGACCAGATCGTGATCAGTCCTGGCCCGGGCGATCCAGACGACGGCGGCGTCTCCAACGAGGTGATCCGACAGCTGGGTCCGTCCACGCCAGTGCTCGGCGTCTGCCTGGGCCACCAGTGCGTTGGGCACGTGTACGGCGGCAAGGTGAGCCGGGCGCCGCGCCTGATGCACGGCAAGGTGTCGTCGGTCTACCACAATGCCCGGGGCGTCTTTTACGGTGTGCCCAGCCCGTTCAAGGCCACACGTTATCACTCGCTGATCGTCGAGGAACCTCTGCCCGAGTGCCTGGAAGTGACCGCTTTCACCCGTGACGGCGAGATTATGGGCCTGCGGCATAAGGAGTTCCCGGTGCTGGGCGTGCAATTTCACCCGGAAAGCATTCTCACCGAACATGGCAAACGGCTGCTGCGCAATTTCTTGGACGGCCGTTAGCATCGCAGGAGGATATTGCCGGAAAGTTCAGGTATTTGTTCACGAAGAATCTGCGGCTATATTTCCCGGAAGATACCAGAGGACCGATCCATTGAGTGAAGCCATATTACCAAGACGGACGATGCAGAAAGCCGAACTCGGCGCCAAAGCCGCTTTCACCCGGACCTTGACCGAAGCAGACATGGCGCTATTCATCGGCGTGACCTGGGACGTCAACCCCTTGCACACCGACGACACGTACGCGCGCGCCGGCCGTTTCAAGGAGCGGATCGTGCCCGGCCTGCTGACCGCCAGCCTGCTCACCCATCTGGGCGGCTTACTGGCCTTTCTGGCCACTGAAATGACATTCAAGTATCTGGCCCCGGTCTATATCGGCGACACCATTACCGCCGAGGCCGAGGTGGTCGAGGCCGATCCCGACCGGAACTGGGTGCGCCTGGCCTGTCGCTGCGTTAATGCCGATGGGCGGGAGGTGCTGCAGGCCGACATTACCGGTTATCCCGGTCGTTTCGAGGAAGAATCGAACGAGTGAGCGCTCATAAACAGGAGAGAAGGCGATGTCACTAAAGAAGGCCATTGCCGAAGTGATTAACGGCCGCGACCTGGACTTCGACCAAGCTCGAAGGGCAATGGACGTCATCATGGACGGCGAAGCCACCCAGGCTCAAATCGGTAGTTATTTGACCGCGCTGCGCATGAAAGGCGAGACCGTGGAGGAAATCGCCGGCAGCGCGCGCTCCATGCGCTCGCATGTGGTTCGTGTCGACGTGCCCCACGAATCAAGCGCCATGCTGGTCGACACCTGCGGCACGGGCGGCGACGGAAAACACACGTTCAACATCTCAACCACGGCCGCGTTCGTCATCGCCGGCCATGGCGTCAAGGTAGCCAAGCACGGCAACCGGGCGGCCAGCAGCAAGAGTGGCTCGGCCGACGTGCTGCTGGCCCTGGGTGGCAACCTGGACTTGAACCCAGAGCAGGCCGCCCGATGCGTGGAAGAAGTCGGGATTGGCTTCCTGTACGCCATCAACCACCATCCGGCCATGCGCTACGCCATTGGCCCGCGGCGCGAGCTTGGCCAGCGGACTATCTTTAACATCCTGGGCCCGCTCACCAATCCGGCCGGCGCCACCCACCAATTGATCGGCGTCTACGACCCGGCCCTGACCGAGACTATGGCTCGCGTCCTGGGCGCCTTAGACAGCAAGGCCGCCTTCGTGGTTCACGGCGCAGACGGCCTGGACGAGCTTTCGACCACCGGCCCCAACCGTGTCAGCCGGCTGGCGGCCGGATCGGTAAAAACCTTCCAGCTCGACCCGCAGAGGCTGGGCCTGGCACACGCCGCACTCGAAGATTTGCAGGGCGGTTCGCCAGAAGAAAACGCCCGCATCAGCCGTGACATCCTGTCGGGGTCCGACCAGGGGCCGCGGCGGGATATCGTCCTGCTCAACGCGGCCGCCGCCCTGGCCCTGGAAGAGAATGATTGGCCGGCCGGCCTGGCCGCAGCCCGAGAAGCCGTCGACAGCGGCGCAGCCCTGGACACATTAGAAAGATGGATAGCGCGGACGAACAGTTTCTAGCTACTAGCGGTGAGCAATTAGCCACTAGCCATCAGGCGTCAGCTTTCGGCTGTCAGCCTTCATCCTTCATCCTTCGTCGTTACAAGGTCTTCCTATGAGCGTCTCCAAACAGTCCCAGCGTCGGGGCACGATCCTCGACGAGATCATGACCTACCATCGCGAGCAGTTGCCGAAGACGAAGCGCGCGGTGCCAATCGGCGATTTGCGGGCCCTGGTCAGCGTGGCCCCGCCGGCCGTCAGCTTCAGCGCCGCCCTCAAGCAGCCGGGCGTCTCCCTCATCGCCGAGTGCAAAAAAGCCTCGCCCAGCAAGGGCTTGCTACTGGCCGACTACGATCCGGTCAGGCTGGCTCAAACTTACGTCCGCGCCGGGGCCAGGGCCATTTCGGTCCTGACTGACGCCCGTCACTTCCAGGGTTCCCTGGAACATCTACGCGACGTCAAGGAAACGATGGCCGACCTGGCATCGCTTGTCCATGGCAAGAACGATCCGCGAATGGCCACTGGTGTGCCCGTCTTGCGCAAAGATTTTCTCTTTGATCCCTACCAGCTATACGAAGCGCGGGCGGCCGGCGCCGATGCGGTGCTATTGATCGCCGCCGTCCTCGAAGGGGGCGAATTGGGCGGTCTGATTGGCCTGGTCAACCAATTGGGCATGGAAGCCCTGGTCGAAGTTCATACTGAGGCGGAGCTGGAAAGGGTGGTGCCGCTGAACCCGACCGTCATCGGCGTCAACAACCGCGATTTGCAGACTTTCGAGGTCGATTTCGAGAATACAGCTCGTCTTCGGGCGATGATCCCGGCCGGCGTGACCGTGGTGGCCGAGAGCGGCATCAAGACGGCGGCCGACGTGCGCCGCCTGGCCGAGATCGGGGTCGACGCCATCCTGGTCGGCGAAACGCTGGTGCGCAGCAAAGATATCGGCAAGACGGCCGCTCAACTGGTGGCTGCCGGCCGCTGATCATTTGCCACGATCGGAATCCTAAGGCGCATTGACCTCCTCCAGTTTGCCGAAGGAGTCAAAGGACAGGACGACCTGCTGGCCCATCTCGTAGGCCTGCCATTGCGATAGCGTCGTTTCCCAGCGATGTGTTTCGCCCTCTTCGTCGTTGAACATGACGACGTAGAGCTCGCTTTGCTGCCCCTCCCGCTCGTCTACTCCAAGATCGGCTCGGGGCCAGAACGGTGAATGATCGTTGCCGGACGCCTCGTCGGTGCGAACCACGATCCACTTGTCAATGTCGTACACATAGAGGGTCTGGTAGACCGGTTCCTGGCGATAAATCGGCTCCTCATAACTTTCGGTCCGCGATTGGGTCTCGTAGACCGGCCGCTCGCACTGGACATCCTCGAAGAAACCGTTGCCCAGGTCCCGCTGGCCGCAAACGTAGCTTTCGGTTCCGACCTGGACCTGCTCCTGCACCTGGCGCTGACGGGTCTCATAATGATCGAGGATCTCATCGTAGTGGTGGATTTCCTGGCGCTCCGACTGGATCCGGCCGCCGGCTGGCACCGACCAATCTTCCTCTTGGACGGTCTGGAATGCTTCGACGTCGACGGTTCGCTGCCACTCAAAGCCGCTGACCGAGGCGCTGGCCTCCCGGCCGCCGAAGATGAGGAATGCGGCGGCCAAACCGATGCACAAGACGGCGAAGGCCGCCAGGCCGATGAGGATGATACGGTTACGATTGCTGCTGGCGGCGGATTCGGCCGGCGCCGGCGGCCGTTCGTCGACGGTCATATCGCCGGTCGTGGGCGCTTCGCCCACCGCGTACTCCTTCACCGCTTGCTGGTGGCTATCGGCGTCGGGTTCGGCGCCACAGGAGCGACAAGTCACGCGCTCGGCGCCATTGCTGGTGCCACAAAATGCGCACACCCAGTCCGGACCGGCCCCGGCCTCTTTCAGGAGTTCTTCGTCTTCGACAATAGGCTCGTCGTCGTCCAGATAGAACTTGGTTTCGGCCGGGCGCGAACGACCGCAGTTCTGGCAAGATTCATCGCGGCCGCGATTTCCCTGAGCGCCACAATATAGACAATCCCAACGGGCTTCCCGAACAGCCATCTTCCGTGCCTCCTCTAAGAATGGGACGTAGATTTTCGCAGATCTTCACTGATTAATAATTGGTTGAGTAGCTACACCTATTCATTGATGGCGAGCTGCCCACGACGGCGGGCTAGCTCATGTTGACTCCTTGGAAATCTGCAGTCAGCCGTCAGCCTTTATCACATTGATTATTGCCGTTTTGAGGCCCAATGCAACCCTCATAGTACAGATTTCATGCCCAGAACATGGTTGAATAGTACCAACTTCGTAGTGAGCGGGCGCCACTTCTGTTCTAACCTGTATCCAGAGGTGTATTTAACCGTTCTAACCGTTTTGTAGGAGGACCTAACAATGTTGTTTCTGACCAAGGAGGGCGGCCAAGGATTAGTCGAGTACGCCTTGATTCTGGTCCTGGTCTCCATCATAGCCATCGCCATTCTGGCCATCCTAGGCCCACAGATCGGCAATGTGTTCAGTAAGGTTACCTGGGTGCTGGACAACGGACCGGCGTAATCTGTGAGGCCCATTCAGTACCATGGTTACCTGGCAAATGGGCCAAATTAGTACTTAGTTCGCAGTTGTGTAATTGGCAACTTATAGTATGATATGTTCAGTTTTATTGATTCAGGCGTTTTTTTTAGTTTATACGGAGGTATAAAGAATGTTGTTCCTTACTCATGAGGACGGTCAGGGTCTGGTAGAGTATGCCTTGATCTTGGTTCTGGTCGCCATTGTGGCTATCGCCATTTTGGCTATCCTGGGCCCCCAGATCGGCAACGTATTCAGCAAGATTACGTGGGTCCTCGACAATCCGCCGACATAATGTTTATCTCGGTGCGGAAACGTACCACTTAGACTGACGGCGAAAAGATAGACCCGGCCCTAGTGGCCGGGTCTTTCGATCTACAGACCCCCGCAAGTTCCCGCCACTTCGCTCAGTCAGTTCCCCAAGTTGCTCGCTGTTCCCCAAGTTCCTTCACTTGCTCTGCGTTCCGCCCCACCCCCTCCGCAACAGCGCCACCCAATTGCCACCCATAATACCGGTCACATCGGCCGGATCATAACCGTAATCGACAAGTGCCTGGCCAATGGCGTTCAAGCCTGACACACCGTCCAGGTCGGCCGGGATGTTCTCCAGGCCAAAGCCGCCGTCAAAATCGCTGCCAAGTCCCACGTGGCTGGCATCGCCAACGCACTGGCAGATATGATCGATGTGGGCCACGACGTTCGCCAGCGATACGGCCTGCCGCGGTTCGCCATAGCGATGCCCAGCCTTGAGAAAGGCGTTTAACAAGGCGACGCCTATCACGCCTTCACGCTCGGCCACGCGCCGGATTTGCTCGTCGCTCAATTGGCGGTTGCCGGGTACCAGCGCCCTGGCGTTGCTGTGGCTGGCGATTACCGGACCTTCATACATCTCCAGGGCATCCAGTGTCGCCTTTTCACTCATGTGGGTCAGGTCCAGGATAAACCCCAGGTCGGCCATCACCTCCAAAAGCTGCCGCCCGTCGCTCGTCAACCGGCCGCTATCGCGCCAGGCGCCGGCGGCGTAGCGCGTATCGTCCCAGGCCAGGCCCACGATGCGCAAGCCACGCTCGTACCAGAGTTCGGCCTCGGCCGGTTCGCGGATCGGATCGGCCCCTTCCATCAAGGGCACTATGCCTAGCGGCCCGGCGCCTTTTTGCTGCTCCTGCCCTGTTTGCCAGCCGGCAATTATCTCGTCCAGCCCGTTCACATCGCCGACCAGGACCACGTCATCTACTTCATCATGCAATCGACGATAGTAATCGAGCTGCCTCTGTGCCAGGTCAAAAGCCTGATCTGGCGTCTCATATTGGACCGCCGGCTCGCCTGCCAGCAACGGGTGCCCGGCCGGTCCGACAAACAGGGTACCAAAGACCAATCCGACGCCGGCCTCTTGCAACTCAGGCAATGTTACCAGCGCCGTTCCCCGGCGACGACGCACCGCGGCCTCCAACCCCCTCTCGGCCTTTCGCACCTCGGCCACCGGCCGTCCCAGGTCACGCCCATGTACCAGGGCATTGAATGCCAGATCCAGATGCGCGTCGACGATCATGATAAGGGGCTGGGGATCGGTTGGCGAGTGGCGTGAACGACCAGCCACCGGCCACATGCTGCCAGCTACGTGATCAACTCTCGCAGCGCCGCCAGGTTCACCGGATCCATCTCCACCTCGTCGCCCTGCTCGTCCTCTTCGGTCTTGGGCGTTTCCAGGTGTGCCGGATGATCGGCCCATCTGGGATCGTTAACAAAACTAGCAAAGCCTTCCAGACCTATGTAACCCCGGCCGATATGGTCGTGGCGGTCCTTACGCTCGCCCAGGTCGTACTTGCTATCGTTAAAGTGAAAGCAACGGATTTGATCCAGGCCAATAACGCGGTCGAATTCGGCCATGGTCTCGTCGTAGGCTTCTGGAGTACGTATGTCATAACCGGCCGCAAAAACGTGGCAGGTATCGAAACAGACCCCCAACCGGCCGGCCTGGCTGCCGCTCTGGCCATCGGCCAGGAGCGTTGCCAGATGTTCAAATCGATAGCCAAGCGTCGTACCGGTGCCGGCCATCGTCTCCAGGCACACCACGGCCTGAAATCCGGCCGTCTCATCTAGCAATCGCCGCAAGGCGCGGGCGATATTGGCCAGGCCCGCCTCTTCGCCAGCCTTCATGTGCGCCCCTGGATGGAAGGTGAGGGTCGGGATCGCCAGCGCTTCCGCTCGCTCAACCTCCTCCTTCAAGGCCTGGAACGACTTCTCCCATAAGGCGTCGTCCGAGCTGCCCAGATTGATGAGATAACTTGCATGTACCGCCACCGGCCGGATGTGGTCGTATTCTTCGTCAGCCTCTTGGAAAGCGGCCACTATCTCTTCGGTGAGCGGCTTGGCTTTCCACTGCCGGTTGCTCTTGGTGAATATCATGATCGAATCGCAGCCGGCCTCTTGGCCACGCTGGAATGCCTTCTGTAGCCCCCCAGCCGTACTCATTTGTGCGCCTAGTCGCATAATCCTCCTTCAAGATTGACTACTAGTAGTTAGCTGTAGGTCGTTCGTTTTTGGTTGTTCGTTGTTAGTTGTTAGCCGTCTCACCCGGCCGGCGTGCGGCTGCTAAAATAACCAATGACTCGCCCACCGTCCAGAGAGTAAACGCCGTCGTGCTCCACCAACCAGACCCTGTTGCCGGCCGTGTCGACGATGTAACCGCCCTCTATCCGGCCGGTGATCTCGCCGTCGAGAGTAAATAACGTATCCCCTTCCAAATAGGCGAACAACTCGCCCTTCCTGTCAAGCAAACCCCGATAGTACATGTCAGGCCTCCGATATGGATAAGCCCGCAGCTTCCGGCAGTCAGCTGCCAGACGACTCGCGAGTCGACTCGTACGGTCAGGAACTTTCCACCACGAAGGTCGCTCGAACAGATCCTTCGCCGTCGACCAGGGTGACCGTTTCTCCTGGTCGCCAGATGGCTTCGTCGAATCCCCAATACAAATCCGCTGGTCCCTCGATACCCCGACCGCTATGGAGGTTGATGGCCGCGCCATCGCCAAAAAGCGTCACCTGGCCAAACGTGTATGTCCGGCCGTCCTCGTCGTTTAGTCGCCAGCCAAGCAAAGCGATGGGTATATTGCCCGAGTTTTTAATGGACACAAACTCTTGTTCGACTTCGCCGGCGCCGGCAACTTCGGCGATTTCGATGATGACTTCCCCGGACGTGGGCAATTCGGTCGGTATGGGCGTCGGCGGCTCGCCCGCTGCCGACTCGCCGGCTGGCGACAACTCATCAACCGGCGTTTCAGTCTCCGCAGCCAGGCCGCCGACTGGGATGATGAGCACCTGGCCGATTTGCAGGAAATTCGGGTCATTAATGCCGTTGGCGGTCATGATATCGTCCATGGAAACGTCGAATTGGGAGCTGATGCTGCCCAACGTGTCGCCCGCCTGCACCGTATGGGTGGGTGCCTCTTCGGCCGGCTCGGCCTCTTCTTCTAGGACAGCCGGCTGCGCAGGCTGGGCCGCCTGGGTGGCCGCGGCCGTGGGCGCGATCACTACGGCTTCCGGTTCAGGCTCAGCATCCGAACGATTTTCCCACCAGTACAGGATGCCCAACACGACGGCAGCCGAAACAATGACGTTGAGTAAAACTAACGGCAGCAATCGACGAGCAGACATTTTACACTCCTACCACGGATAACAGTATTGTACCGTACGGCTTTGCCCTGGCAAAAGATTTGCCACCTTGTCCTGCAAATGAGTTATCTACAAAGCGCTTCAGGTTGAGAGGAATTATGTCAACTAATCACGATAGCGTCAAGTTCATTCCCGGTCTCAAGCTATCAAGGTTATTTTGATATGAAGCCGTACGGCCGATCCTGGCCGAAGCTTTTCCCGACCTGCGCTTCGCGGCCGCGCTCGTTGGCAATGGCTCCGAGGTGCGCGGTCTTTTTCATGTTATGTCAAGTTAACATCATTGGGGACCGCGCTTGCTGCTCTCCTACCCCGAAGGGCGACCGGTGTTACGCCAGCTATACGCTTGATATTTGTCGATCCTTCAGAGACAATAACGATAGTTGGCGACCCTCTTAAGTAGAGTGCCGTAAATTCCTTGGGAATGACGGTGGTGATGGCGACTTACTCACAGGCAATTGCGCTGGTAAGGGCGCCTGTCATTTCAAAAAGATTCGCGCAATTGCACTTAGCCAGTTGGACATACTATGGCGGAATCCTATCGAATACTCTTCATCAGCGCCGAAGTGGCCCCCTTCGCCAAACGCGGCGGGCTGGGCGACGTGGCCGGCTCCCTGCCCAAGGCTCTCAAGCGCCTGGGACACGATGTACGGCTGGTCATGCCCGCCTACCAGCCCCTGGCAGACAGCCTGGACGGCGAGCCCTTCAACTTAAAGACCAGGCCCGGCCAGCTGCTGGTTCAAATGGGCTTTGGCACGGTCGCCGCCGGCGTCTTTGAAGGCCAATTGCCGGGCAGTGAGGTGCCCGTATACTTCATCGCCGAGAGCAACCTGTTCGGCCGCGACGAGGTCTATGGCTACGATGACGACCCCTATCGGTTCGCTTTTTTCAGCCGGGCGGCCCTGGACCTGACCACCGCCATCGGCTGGCGGCCGGACGTGGTGCACGCGCACGACTGGCACACCGCGCCGGCCGTGACCTGGCTGGCCACTGCCGGCCAGGGCGACGACCGCTTCCGTGGCCTGCCCAGCGTCTTCACCATTCACAACCTGGCCCACCAGGGCCGGACCGGCTGGAGTATCATGGATTACCTGGGCATTCAAAGCCATTCGCTGGTCGAAGAGGCTTACGGCGAAGTCAATTTCATGGCCCGGGGTATCTACCACGCGACCATGATCAACACGGTCAGCCCGACCTACGCCCAGGAGATCATGACCCCGGAAGGGGGCGCCGACCTGGACGGTCTGCTGCGCCATCGCGCCTATGACGTTCACGGCATCTTGAACGGCATAGACGTCGAAGTCTGGGATCCGGCCGGCGACCCCCGCCTGGCGACCCCATTTGACGCTGGCAATCTCGACGCCAGGCTACAGAATAAGCGCGCCTTGCAGGCCCGGGCCGGGTTGCCCCAGCGAGACGACGTGCCCCTGGTAGCCATGATCTCGCGCCTGGACTGGCAGAAGGGGCTGGATATCACCGGTCACGTGGTCGGCGCGCTGCTGGGCGGCGGGGCCGGCGACGCGCAATTCATTGCCCTGGGATCAGGTGCGGCCGAATATGAGCAGATGTTCGCCCACATGTCCGGCGCTTACCCGGACAAGATGACGGCTTTCCTGGACTATATGCCCGAGCTGGCCCCGCTCATTTATGGCGGCAGCGACATCTTCCTCATGCCTTCCCGCTTCGAGCCTTGCGGCCTGGGTCAATTGATCGCCATGCGCTATGGCAGCGTGCCCGTCGTGCGGGCGACGGGCGGCCTGGCTGACACCGTGCGCGACGGCGAAACCGGCTTCAGCTTCGTAGATTATGGCGGCGGCCCATTCTGGGGCGCCTTGGAACGGGCCGTTCGGACGTACTGGACCGACAAGGATGGCTGGCGAGAGATACAACTAAACGGCATGGGCGAGGACTTCTCCTGGGGACGCTCGGCCGCCGGCTACCAGCAGCTTTACGAATGGGCCCTGGCTAATGCGATTTCCTAGAGCGGGCGGCATCCTGGTTCACCCAACATCTTTGCCCGGCCGGCACGGCATCGGCGACCTGGGCGACAGCGCCCATACATTCGTCGACTTCCTGGTCCGCAGCAAGGGCTCGATCTGGCAGATACTGCCGCTTGGTCCCACCGGCTACGGCGATTCGCCTTACCAATGCTTCTCGGCCTTCGCCGGCAACCCGTTGCTCATCAGCCCAGAACGGCTGCAGCGCGACGGCTACCTACCGGCCCAGCTGCCCTTCGAGACGCCCACCTTTCCGGCCAATCGCGTCGACTTCGGCCGGGTTATCGACTGGAAAGCGCGGCTTTTCGACCTGGCCTTCCAACGTTTTGGCGACGCGCCGCCGCCGGGCAAAGCGGCCGCCTTCGACGACTTCTGCGACGAGCAAGCGGCCTGGCTGGACGACTTCGCCCTGTTCATGGCCCTCAAGGCCTGCCACAAGGACGTCGAGGGCGGGGTCTGGAACACCTGGCCGGACGCTATCGCCCGCCGCCGGCCGGAGGCCCTGGTTTCCTGGTCGGCCGAATTGGCCCCGGAAATTGAGCTGGAGAAATTTAAGCAATTCCTTTTTTTCGAGCAGTGGCTGGCCCTCAAGACGTATGCCAATGAGCGAAACATTCGCATCGTCGGCGATGTGCCCATCTTCGTCGCCTTCGACAGCGCCGACGTCTGGGCCAACCCGGAGATCTTCTACCTGGACGAGGCCGGCGCGCCCACGGTCGTAGCCGGCGTGCCGCCCGACTACTTCAGCGCCACCGGCCAGCGCTGGGGCAATCCCCTCTATCGCTGGGGGCTGATGGCCCAGAACGGCTACGCCTGGTGGGTCGAGCGGCTGCGCATGACCTTTGCCCAGGTAGACGTGGTGCGCATCGATCATTTTCGCGGCTTTGATGCCTACTGGGAAATCCCGGCTGAGGAGTCGACGGCCGTAGTCGGCCGTTGGGTCAAGGGGCCTGGCGCTCATTTCTTCGAGGCCATGCGCGAGGCTTTAGGTGAATTGCCGATCATAGCCGAAGACCTGGGCGTAATCACCCCACCCGTGGAAGCGCTGCGCGATCAATTCGCCTTTCCGGGCATGAAGATCCTGCAATTCGCCTTTGGCGGTGAGCGCAATAGCGCCTTCTTGCCTCACAACTTCGGCCGCAACTGCGTCGTTTACACCGGCACCCACGACAACGAGACCACGGCCGGTTGGTATCACAACGCCGGCCTTGCCGAACAAGATCACGTGCGTCGTTATGTGGCGCGTGATGGTAGCGACATCGCCTGGGACATGATCCGCCTGGCCTACGCCTCGGTAGCCGACACGGCCGTGGCCCCGCTGCAGGACCTCATGTCCCTGGGCAACGAAGCGCGAATGAACTTCCCGGGTAAGACTGGCGGCTGGTGGTGCTGGCGCTTCACGCCGGAAATGCTAACCGATATTATGGCCAGCCGTTTGGCCGAGTTAACCGAGTTATTCGGCCGCGTCTACCAACCGCCCGAAGAGCAACCACCCCCGCGCCACGAGATCGAGATAGAAGATGCCTGACCAACGGAGCAAAGGATGAAGGATGACGGCTGAAAGATGGCAGCTATTCCGTAGGAGAGCACAGGCGCCGCGGGCACAGCGCCATGAGTAAAAATCGCCAACCGCTGGATGACACGAAGCTGACAGCTGAAAGCCGAAGGCGATTCTTGAAGGAGGACCGCATGACTGAAGCATCCGAAATACAACGCCAACCCATCAAATTCGGCGCCTTGTCCATCATACTCACCGCGATGGCCGTCCTGGCCGCCTCCGGGGCCATCACGGCCGAGTTCCTGGAGGTCGAAGGGCTGACGTTCATCCTCAAGCCGGTGACCATGGCCCTGATCATCCTGGTGGCCTTCCTATCCTATGATAAACCGACGGCCGTCTATAAATGGGCCATCATCGTCGGCCTGGTCTTCTCCCTGGCCGGCGACATCCTGCTGATGTTGCCGGGCGACTTATTTCTGAATGGCCTGATCTCATTCGCCCTGGCCCACGTGATCTACACGTTCGCCTTCGTCAATGTCGGCGGCTTCTATAGTAATTGGAAAGCAGCGATTCCCCTGCTGCTGTTCGGCATCTTCATGGCCACGGTCCTATGGCAAGGTCTGCAGGACGATGGCATGTTGATCCCGGCCATGGTCTACCTAGTCATCATCCTGGTCATGGCCTGGCAAAGCTTCGGCCAATGGCGCCAGACGGGCGAAACCAGGAGTTGGCTGGCCTTCATCGGCGCCATGCTGTTCATCGCCTCCGACTCCCTGCTGGCCATTAACCGCTGGATCTACGACCTGGAGAACCTGGCCCCGATCCTGATCCTGGGCACTTACTACCCGGCGCAGTGGCTGATCGGCCAATCGGCCGGCCGCAAACATAGGTAATAGTGAATGGTGAATTGCTGATTTTTGAGGGAGGAACAGCGTACAAGCGAAAACGGCATCCTCGCCAGAGATCCTTGCCGGTGCCGTCGACTGGCCATACGTGACCCCCAGATCGCCCACAGAGATGTCGGGCAAGGGGTCCCATTGTCTTCCTGCATGGCAACCCAACCTCATCTTACATATGGCACAATGTTTTACCCGCATTAGAACCAAGGGGTCGTTGCCTGGCGCCCGATCTCATCGACATGGGCCAGTCGGCGCGCATACCTGGCTGCGACTACCGCGAACCATTTCTGGCGCCAGTGGAATCTCGCAGGCCTACCCTGACCTGACCGCGGGAGATGCCAGTCGACGAGAAGCCGGCAGACGTCCATGAGATCGTCCCTGGCTACGCCCAGTGGCTGACCAATAACTCCATCCCCAAACCGTTCGTCAACGCCGATCCAGGCGTGATATTGACTGGCGCTCAACGAGAACTTCGCCGGACCTGGGCCAACCAGCAAGATGTCACCGTGAAAGGGACTCATTTTGTCCAGGAGGATTCACCGGCCCAAATCGGCCAGGCTATTGCCCGTTTCTTGGCGGATCTACCCTATGATGGAAGGGCCATCATCCTGTTCGCGGTTTAACTTTATGTCAAATAAACCGGGCCCCAATCCTGGTTATCCCGCAAATCCGCGTCCCAATTCCTTCTTTGTCCTTGCCAACCGGTGTCCCACAAAAAAATCCGGCGCCTATCAAGACGCCGGATTCTTCTATTCTGATCCGTCTTCCTCAGAACAAACGCCGTAGGATCTGCAGACCTCGAACGTCACCTGAAGTAGATCGATGGCGAATAACGAATGACGGCCAAAGGCCAGGTTCATTCACAAGTCACCATTAACCATTCACCACGGATTTTTATCCAGAGACATAGGTCAAGATCCGGTTTCCGGCGCTGTCAAAGACGCTCAACTGCCCGGCCGAAACCGAGAAGCGCACCGCCCTCTGCAGCAAGCTCAGGTAGGTCGACTCTTGCTGATCCACGCCATCAGGCTGGCCGCAGAGCGCGCCGGTCACGCCCACATTGCTGACGCGCAAGTTCGTATCGTACGCCGTGAAGCCGCCGCTGTAGTCGTTGCAGCCGGCGCTGCCGCTCAGGGCGCCGCTGGCCTCGAAGCGAGCCGTGATCTGCGTGCCCGGAATGGGTGTCTTGTAGCCCGTTTCTGGCGAGCTGTAGGACTGCAACACCCAGCGGTTGGCCGTCAGGCCGTTGAGCACCGAGATCTCGATGGAGTCTGAGGTGGTCGAACCGTCGGTATTGAAGACCAGTAGCACGTAGGTGGTAGTAATGCCCGGCGTCACTTCCTTGCTACCTACGCCAGAGGTCGGGTAATTCAGGTAATTGGCTCCAACCGGGAACATGTAGACTGCGCTCACACCCTCGACGTTCCAGGCCAACAGGACCGTTTCGCCAGCGTTGATCGTCGTCGCGCTGGCTGTAAAGTCAAGGTCGCTGGTAGGCGGTGGAGTGGCCGTCGGCGCCGGGGTGGGCGTCGGTTGGGCAGGCGGCGACGGGGCCGGGATCACTGGCACATTCTCGACGTTCTCCACCTGGACCGTCGAGGCGGCCACCCAGCCCTGGTTGCCCGGCGCACCGGGGACGTAGACGGCCCACCAGCCGCCGTCCTCACTCACGCCGACCACCCGGCCGGTGGTACCTAGGGGCGCCACGCCAATGCCAGGGTACTGGGTGCCTGGACCTGTGCGCACATTGGCCCCAACCGGGGATGTTACCGTCGCCGTCGGTTCACCTGCGCCAGCATCCGGCGGAACCAACCGCGCCTCGTAGCTGGCCAGGTCGACCATCTTCAGCGTGCCGCCGCCGGCCGGTAATATCAGGTCCATCTCATCGCCGCCGGCCTGGACGCGATAATCCTGCGAGGCCTGGATGCTACTGATGAAGGCGTTGGATAACGACTCTGGCCCGCACTCGGCCAGGGTCACCGGGCCAGGCTGGACCAACATGCCGCCTTGCATACCCGTCCAATTGATCTCATACGGGAAATTGGCCACGTTACAATCGGCACTCACGTGAACGATGCCGTCCGGTAAGTAAGTGACCTGGTACAAGGTCGGGTTGTCGATCTGGACGATGTCGCTGCTGCCGGGTTGGGCCGGACCTTCAGTCCATAGCCAGGTCTTCTCAGTCAGGCCGGCCGAGACCATGCCCTCGATCTCCAGCGAGGCGACCAGCGCATCCAGGGTGGTCAGGTCAGGGTCCCAGTCGCTGGTGGCCAGGCCGTCCAGTCGCTCATTTTCGGCCGCCAGGTAATTCTCGAAGTCGCTATTGAAGCGATCCATGTCCTCGGCCGAAACGCCGCTCGGATCGTCGGCGATTTGGGTGCTGCTCACCGGGTACCAGAAGGAGACCAGGTAGTAGCCGTCGTTAGTGAAGCCCTGGTAGACGTAGCGCAGATTCTGATTGGTAACCGGGTTGGCATCTTGGGCCCAACGGCCGACGAAGCGGTAACCAGTTTGTGTCGCGCTGGTTTCGTTCACCTGTCCGGCCGGCACGGCGCGGCCGAGTTGCACGGCGATGTCCTGGCGGCCAACTGTCTCGATGCCCGGCAAAGCCGGCAAACTGCCGCTTTCAGGTCGCACCAGATTAGTGGCGACCTGCTGGATGGCGTCAATCGTGTTGCTGACGCTGTCGTTGCCAGCTTCGTCCCACATCTCACGGTAAGCGTTGACCGGAATCAAATACATGATCGGCAGTGACGGATCACGATTGGCCGCATCTTCCGTTCCGAACAGAATCTGGATGTGTTCGGGCCAGCCCTGTGGTCCGGGCGGCTGGCTCTCGTCATAAGGTTTCTCGGGTACTACGACTGCCTGCCAATCGTAGGGCAGACCCTGGGTGTCCAGGCTGATCTGGTTGGGCAGGATGGTCAGCGGGCCACGATCGAAGACCATGTTGCCAGCGTCGGCCATCAGGTTCATGTGCAGGATACCATTCTCGATGACGTAGCTGACCACTTCACCAAGCCGGGCCAGGTAGATGGTGTCCAGTGATTCTTCGCCACAGAAGGCCATGGTCGACGGGCCCATCATCAACGTCAGCGAACCGCTACCATCGGTCGTGTACTCGGCTAGGACGTTGTTGCAGTCGGCCTGGATGGCCGCCGTGCCGTCTTCATTGAACAGGATGCGATAATCGCTCGGGTTGGGCACGTCGAAGGAGTTGAGGTCGGCCTGGTCCATGAACGCTTCCCATTCCCATATCACGCCGACCAAAGCCGGATCGACCATGATGTCGGCCTCCGGCGCTGCCAAAGGCGCCGGATCGCTGCCGAAGACCATGTTGCCAGCGTCCATCTGCAGATTCAAGTTTAGTACGCCATCCTGGAAGACGTAGGTGACGACGTTCTCCAGCTGTTGGACAAATTGGGTGTCCAGGGACTCCTCGCCACAGAAGACCATCGTCGTCGGGCCCAGCGCGAGGGTCAGCGAGCTGCTGCCGTCGGTGGTGACCTCGGCCAGGATGTTGTTGCAATCGGCCTTGATCTCGGCCGTGCCATCATCCTTGAACAGAATGGTGTATGCATCGGGATTAGGCACTGTGAACGAGTTCACTTCGCCATTGTCCACATACTCTTTCCAGTACCAGGTTCCGGCCGTCAGTTGCGGATCGACGGCTGACTCGGCCGCTGCCGGCTCAGGCGCCGGTTCCTCGGTTGGCTCAGGCGCCGGCTCCTCAGTCGGTTCAGGCGCGGGTTCTTCAGTCGGCGCGGCTACCTCAGGCGCCGGGGTCGGCGTCGGGTCCTCCGCGCAGGCGGCCAGCGCCAATACCAGCACCAGCCCTAATAGAACAATGATCTTCCTCATGCTAATTACCTCCAACTTGCAGTGTCTACTTACTCAAACTCGACGACGGCCACACGCAATCTGCCACCGCCACGCATGCATTTATAACAATAGAGCCGGATAGTACGATGGCTTGGCAGTCACTGCACTGCACCGTGCCTCCGGCATTCGTATACTTACTCGACAAGAGTAACTCAATTGTGAAAAACGCAACTTACTATTTTACGCGTCCCTCAGTCTGTGGGCAAACTTCGCCTCACCCCCCACTGTCCACCGTCGACGGACCACCGTTTGACAGCCAGCCAGCCTTATGGCAGAATCTTTGGCGGTCAAAAGTGACCGACAATGCCCCCGTAGCTCAGCGGATAGAGCGTCGGCCTCCGGAGCCGAAGGCCCGTGTTCGAGTCACGGCGGGGGTACACGCCAACGAAGACGAACCGCTTCAGCCTATTTGGAGCGGTTTGTCTTTGGGTAAACAACTTGTCACCGTTATTCCCTCGCCCTCCAGTAGGTGTCACCTGCTGAACGCACGATACCGAGCTGCTCCATAATATACTTTGGCACACAATCAACAAGCAGATGTTATCGAAATCAAATCGGCCGAATCGTCTTGAGCGCCCTTCATCCGACCTCTCGCCGTCTATCCTATTGAGGGCTGTATTGGCCCAAAAAAGCAGGGAACCTGGAAGGATAGATTTAACCCAGGATAAAGCTGAATGGACGAACAGGCAATCCATGCTAACGCTAGATCGCGTTGGCGAATGTTAACCTACCTTTCTTTATCACTCGTATTTTCGATTTCTACTTGTTTTTACGCCATCGCAGTCATCTCTCAGCTCAGAATTCTTTGGGGGCTTTCGCCAACCACTTCAGCTTGGATGACGATCGCTATTCGAACAGGATCCGTGGTAGGGGCTGTAATCTCCAGCCTGTTCAATATCGCTGACCTTGTATCCTGACGATACATCATTATGGTTGGATTTTTTGGCGCTGCAATCACTAATTCCTTGCTTTTAGTTGCAGACGGTCCGGCAATTGGGATTCCTCTCAGGTTCGCAACCGGCTTCTTTATCGCGGGAGTTTATCCTCCTGCGCTAAAGCTTCTTCCAACCTGGTTTCGGGAAAATCGCGGCCTGGCTCTAGGTATTCTTGCTGCTGCCATCGTATTTGGTCAAGGGATTCCTCACTCGAGTCTATGGTTCACGCTGCTGACAGGTCTCCTTTGGGGGATCACAGTTGTGGGTGACTCCGCACAGTTTTCCAAAATAGTGACGGAGACGGCCGATCAATCCTACGTGGCAACCGCCCTAACCGTTCAACTGGCGGCCGGCTTTGCTGTGACTGTCGTCACCATTTGGTTGCTCCCCTTCCTGCAAGAAATGTTTAGCTGGCGAAGGGCATTTGCACTGCTAGCCCTGGGTCCAATAGTTGGCATTATGGCGATGCTGAGGCTAAGGCCATCCCCTGAGTCAACGAAGATCGGTGGGGGGAAAGGATGAAGAGAAGTAAAAAGCAAACCATAGGCGCCTGCCGACTACAACGGAATGGGCGCCGCCGCAAATCAAAACGGCTAACGGCAAAGCGCCAACCGCTATAGCTATCTGTTATGAAAAGCTGGGGACCAATGTACTAGTAATTGGCGCTGGCCGACCCTGCAATTCGCTCAAAGGTCATGATACAATAATTGCAACGAATCGGGCCAGCGATCGCAGACTTCATCCTACCCCACGAGCCGGCCGCGAACAAACAAACCTAAGAGCTGTCGCCTGCGGCGCAGCGGTCACCAGATAGGAGAACAAAGCATGCCACTGTAGCATGTCTATGATTCTACCGGCGAACTTTAAACAGACCGGCAAGAAGGCCCTCGCCGGCGCAGCCACGTTCGGCATACACATTAATTCGTACGCATGATCTCCTAATTCATCCCATGCGCGAACGTGGACCAGAGGGTTGGGGAAAGCCACCACAATCAACACGTCTCAAATCAAAAAGGAGAGGTTCACGATGGCTAGAAGCAATTGGCCAATAAGCTCATGGATCCGTTTGGCTGTTTTCGGATTGTTCTTACCCCTATTCGTTCTGGCCTTATTTCTGTATGTGGCCATGAACGCCGCCTCGTTGCAGGCGGCCGAAATCGGTCCGGCCGATTCAGGCCCAACCGCAACCGCGGCCGTCGATGAAGCCGACGCGGCTGCTCTCCTCGACGGCTGGCAACGTTCCAGCATCGGCCGCGCGTATGTGAAACCCGCGGCGGCGGCCGAAGTCATCACGCCAACCACTCTGTCGGTAACTATCCTGAGCACGCCGTGGGCGGTGCTGGACAGCAACAAGCCAGGCGGCACGCAGGCCGATCCGGCGCCAAGGGTTTTCATGGTCGAGGCGCGGGTGCTTAATACAGGCGACTACGACGCCGTCGACCTGGAACTCGTCCTCGATTACAACGAGGACCCGGACAATGACTGGCTGCTCCTGAAAGGCGAGGTCCCGCTGCGTGAGCCGGCCGGCAACCTGGCCCCGGGCGAGGAATTCTACGGCTACTGGTTTGCCAGCTATCCCATCACCTTCAGCGCCGGTCACCAATATACGGTGACTGCCGCGGCCGAATTGGTCGATCCGGTATCGACGTCGGCCAACTTCTTTTTCGAACCGACCCCGGGCGCCACGGTGATGACCGACGAATTCCTGAGCACCGGATCGTCGGGCCAGAGCCAGATCGATACGAATATCGTCGTCGGCGTGGCCTATACCATCGCCGTCGAATACAACCTGGGCTCCGACCCCGGCTTTCTCATCTTCACGCCGGTCGGCAACCCGGGGTTCGATGCCGGATCAACCAGGCTTACGGGCGCCAGCGTTCGGCTGTATAATCAGGTTGACATAACTGGAACAACCATCTCGGATCGCCTTTTCATCTCGAACGTGCCCACGATGACCAACGATTTGCCGCCCGATACGGCCGAGATCGTTTACACCATGTTGCCGGTGACGCCTGCCAGCACCGAGCTATGTCCCTTCATGGCCGTCGGCAACTACATTCAGAAACCGAAATTCGACCAGTTCTACTGCGATCCGACCGCAGAGCCACCCACGTCCGTCATCATCGAGGGCGACCTGTCCTACTCGATGACAAAGTCGGTCAGCAGCGACTTCGTCCAGCAAGATGGTATCCTGACCTATACCATCAACTATACGAACACCGGCGAAGTTCCTCTCAATCAAATCTGGGTCTGGGACGATCTGGATCCGGCCGTCGCCTCAGTCGTTAGCGGAACGGTTTCGCCCGCGCCCAATGCCGATGAATCGAATGAGCACCGCGTAGCCTGGTACCTGGGGGAAATTCCCGCTCCGCCTAACCCCGGCTACACCGGCACCCTTACCTTCCAGGCTTTGGTTGACGGCGGGGGCGCCGATCTAGCTGACGGCACGGATGTGATCAACCACGCTTTCTTCGGCGTCAATCCGGGCAGCCTGCCGCCCCGGCCGGCCTTTACGGCTACCATTACCAGTACCATCCAGGCGCCTTCCATCGCCCTGGCCAAGAGCGACGGCCTGGAGAGCGTTGGCAACGGCCAGGCGCTGACTTATACGGTGACGGCCGCCAACAACGGTTCGGTAACTGCTTCCAGCGTCGTGCTTACCGACGTCCTGCCAGCCCTGGTCGACCTGGCCGGTACGCCGTCGCCCGCGCCGGACGACGTCCAGGGTCAAACCCTGGTCTGGACCAGCCTGGCCGACCTGGCGCCCGGTGAAACGGTGACCGTGACCATTCCGGTGACCGTCAGTCAAGACGCGGCCAGCTTCACCCAGCTCGTCAACCAGGCCTATTTCGAGTACGACAACGATCTTGACTACACCTTTGACGTCGAAACGGCGTCTGACACGACCGAGGTGGCTCGCGTGGCCGGCTATGTCGAAGGATACGCCTTCGAAGACACTGTGCCCGATGGCACCTTTGACGGTGACGAGCCGCGCCTGAGCGGCGTGCAGATCACCTTGCCGGCCGCCCTCACCCCAACGGTCACCACCGACGTTGACGGCTATTACCGCTTCCGAATCGAGGTCGAAGAGCCTATCAGCGTCACCGCCGGCTTGCCGGCCGGCTTTTTCCGCACCACGCCCGGCAAGGCCTTTCTGGACAGCACCTTTGACGTGACCAAGACGGTCAACTTCGGCTACGCGTCGACGTCGTCTGACTTCGCCATAATCTATGGCACTGTCTTCGCCGACAACAACCACGATGGCAACCAGGACCTGGGCGAGAATGGCTTGCCCGGCGTGACCATCAGCGCCACGGCCGCCATGACCAGCCCGGTCTTCAGCAACGAGTTTGGTCAATACACCCTGGGTTTCGAAGACTCCGGCGCCGTCTCCGTCGAGGAGACGAACCCGGCCGGCTACGTATCGACCACGCCCGACCTGGTTCCGACCAATGTCGTGACCGGCAGCAACCAAGGATCGCCAGTCAACTTCGGCGACTTCCTGGGCATTCGGATCGAGGGCAAGGTCTTCGACGACCTCAACGTGAACGGCCAAGATGATGGCGAGTCCGGCCTGGCCGGGGCCGGCGTGGCTGCCGGAAGCGACAGTTTGACCACGGACGGTAGCGGCCTTTACACCCTGTTCGCCCGGGTGACCGGCGGCCCGATCGTGATCACGGAAACCGATCCAGGCGGCTACGTCTCCACCAACGCCATAACGGGGACGGCCATGAGCCGCGTCGACGCCAACAGGTTGCGCATCGACAGCCCGGTCTCGGGCACGGTCTACAGTGATGGGCTCTTCGGCGATGTTTTGGCCAGTAGCGTCATCTCCATCACGGGCGTCGTCTGGGACGACAATGGCGCCGGCGGCGGGGCGCTGGCCAACGGCCAGCGCGATGGCTCCGAGCCTGGCCTGGCCGGCGTCTGGCTTTCGGCCAGCAGCGGCATGGCAGCCCAGAGCTTACTTGACGGTTCATACACCCTGTATGCCCCGCCGGGCGTAGCTGTAACGGTGACTGAAAAGAATCCGGCCGGTTACGTTTCCACCAACGCCGTGCCTGGCAACAGCGCCCAGAAAATCGACCATGACAACCTGCGAGTTGAAGGTCTGAGCGCCGGTCAAAGCTCGGCCGGCAACCAGTTCGGCGATGTCCTGTCAAACACCGTGGCCGCCTTCAGTGGCAACGTATGGAACGACAATGGCGCCAACGGCGGCGTGGCCGCCGATGGCCTGTGGCAGCAAGGCCAGGAACCGACTTTGGCCGGCGCGTTGGTCAGCCTCAGCAGCGGCATGAATATGACGACCGGGCCTGACGGCGCCTATCTGTTGTACGGGCCGCCAGGCGTGCCGATCACCATCACCGAGTTGAACCCGGCCGGTTACGTGTCAACAGGCGCCATCCCTGGCGCCGGCGCGGTTCGACATGACGACGACAACCTGGTGGTCGCCTCGCCGGTCGCGAATCAGCTGTACGCCGGCAACTTGTTCGGCGACGCTCTGCCGGCCGATGTGGCCGTCGAGAAGAGTGCCGATCCCGATCCGGTGGTCGCCGGCACCGGTCTGACCTACACGGTCGTGGTGTCCAACCATGGCCCATCAAACGCCAGCGGCGTCGTGGTCACCGATACTTTGCCGGCGGCCGTCGACTTCGTCTCCTACCTGGCCAGCCAGGGAACCTTCAGCAACACCACGGGCGTCTGGACCGTCGGCGACCTGGCCGTGGATGGCTCAGCCACGCTGACCATCGAAGTCAACGTC
>JBFFWQ010000092.1:0-24029 GCA_041570195.1 Promineifilaceae bacterium (SeqCode)
ACGGGTATTCTGGCGCCGAATGCGGTGCTCGAACCAGTTGAGATAGGCGGCGTAATCGTCAAGAATGCTACGCTGCACAACTTCGACGAGATCGCTCGCAAGGACATCCGCATCGGCGATACGGTGATGGTGAAGCGGGCCGGCGATGTAATCCCGTATGTCATTGGCCCGGTCGCCGACGTGCGCGATGGAACCGAGCGGGTTGTCACTCCGCCAAGCCGCTGCCCTTTTTGTGATACAGAAGCAATTAGTCCACCTGAAGAAGTGGCTATTTACTGTGATAATCCTGCATGCCCGGAACAACTGGTGCGGCGCGTCGAGTATTTCGTAGGGCGCAGCGCTATGGATATCGACCACTTTGGTTCCAAAACCGGCGCCCTGCTAATCGAGGAGGGTTTGATCGCCGACGTGGCTGATATTTATGATCTTGATCGGGATGCCCTTCTGAAGCTGGAAGGCTTCAAGGAGAAGAAGGTCGACAATCTGCTCAGAGGCATTGAGGTGAGCAAATCACAGCCGGCCGCTCGGCTGCTGACTGCGCTGGGTATTCGTTTTGTCGGCAGCGTAGTTGCCGGCCTTCTGCTTGACGCATTGGGCAGCATCCATGCGATTGGTGAAGCCGAGCGTGAGACGTTGGAGGAGATAGAAGGAATCGGTCCGGAAACAGCTGCGGCAGTCGAGGCCTGGTTCCGTGAAACATTCAATCAGGGGCTATTGGCCAAATTGAAGGCAGCAGGTTTGCACTTTGAGTCTGAGGCGGCCGGCGTGGCGTCGGACGCCCTGGAGGGTCTGACTTTTGTCATTACCGGAACGCTGCCAACGATGAGTCGCAATGAGGCGAAAGCGTTGATTGAGGAGCACGGCGGCCGGGTGACTGGTTCGGTGAGCGGCCGAACCGATTACCTGGTGGCCGGAGAAGCAGCCGGCAGCAAATTGACGAGAGCTCAACATTTGGGAGTGGCGGTACTTGACCAGGACGGATTGCTAAGGTTGGTTGAAGCGTGAGCGAGGCCGATACTGATAATTATCAGAGCGGAGCGTTGAGGTAGAACATGCCAGAATTCTTCAATGTTTTGCCGCCGGGTGAGGCGCGGCAACTGCTATTTGAACACACCGAGCGGATTGCTAGTAGCGAGACGGTGTCCTCGGCGGAAGCGCTAGATCGAGTGACGGCCGAGGCGGTTCGTTCACCGCACGCGTTGCCGGCCTTCAGGCGCAGCACCATGGACGGATATGCGGTACGGGCGGCCGACACCTATGGGGCCAGCAGTACACTGCCTGCTTTCCTAAATGTCGCTGGTCAGGTCAGAATGGGTGAAGCGGCTGATGTCGAACTGGCTGTGGCTGAGGCAGCTATCGTCCATACCGGGGGTATGATACCTGAGAGCGCCGACGCTGTAGTTCAGATTGAGCACACGCAGATCGTCGCCGGTCAGGACGGGACGACACCGCCATTCGAGATTGAGGTTTTGAAGGCTGTGGCGGTTGGCCAGAACGTCTTACAGGTGGGAGAGGACGTTACGCTCGGCAGTGTAGTGCTGGAGGCCGGTCATAAGATTCGGCCGCAGGACATAGGTGGAGTGCTGGCCCTGGGTATCGTTCAGTTGAACGTGATCAGGCGGCCCATCGTGGGCATCATCGCTACCGGCAATGAGATTATCGCTCCGGACCGAGACCCAGCGGCTGGTCAGATACGAGATATTAATAGCTACACGGTGGCGACGCAGGCAATGAGAGCCGGGGGCATTCCACGTCTATTGGGAATAGTGCCTGACGATCTGCAGGCACTTATGGCGGCCGCGTCCAGAGGTCTGGAAGCATGTGACATGTTAGTGTTGTCGGCCGGTTCATCGGTAAGCGTTCATGATATGACGGTCCAGGTAATCGATGCGCTTGGCCGGCCGGGTGTATTGCTCCATGGTGTCGCGACCCGGCCGGGAAAACCGACGATTGTGGGCGCCGTCGGTGGCAAGCCGATTCTGGGTTTGCCGGGGAATCCAGTGTCGGCGATGGTCCAGTTTTCTATGTTCGGCACACCAGTGATAGACCGGCTGCAGGGCTTGCAAAGCAGACAGCGTCAAGGTATCGTATGGGCAAGGCTGGACGCCAATGTGGCCAGTGAATCTGGCCGTGAGGATTACGTGCCGGCCAAGGTAGTAGACGGCCAAGATGGCCTGGTAGCGTCGCCCGTATTTGGTAAGAGCAATCTGATCTACACTTTGGTTAATGCCGATGGGCTGCTAAAGGTGCCGCTAAACAAAGCGGGTTTGGCAGCCGGAGAATGGGTTGAGATACAGCTATTCTAAAGGTTAATCAGGATAATTGGGAGTTGTCGTGGCTGAGCGAACGCCAATTGAACCCGAAGATGCTCATATTCTGGTCGTGGAAGATAACCCCTCGAACTTCGCTTTGACGGCTAGACTGCTGGCCTATACAGGTGTGAAGCATCCCGAGTGGAAAACTACAGGCTGGGGGGTTGTCGAATACGCCGAGCAGATGGGACGGGTTGATCTTATCCTCATGGATTTGCGGCTTCCAGTCGAAGATGGTTACGAGGCGTTACGCCAAATCCGAGCTCACCCGGATCTTGGTGACACACTGGTTGTGCCGTTAACTGCACTAGGGAGCGTCACCGAGATGGAAAAGGCGCGCAGTGCAGGGTTCGATGGGTTCCTGGCAAAACCGCTTGACGCCAGAAGATTTCCGGATCAAATTCGGAGAATTCTGCGGGGGGAACCGGTTTGGGAGGCTGATACCGGAACTTAGCGTTAGCTCGCGTTGACTCCCTTGGCATCGCGAGAGCGGGATCTGTGCTCACGAATCGTGGCCAATATGTAGACTGGCGCGCCGAGTAGACTTACTGCCCGCATTAGGAGCCAGACCAACAGCGAAAGAGCGACCGCCTGGGCGCCGGACAGCCCGGCGGCTTCGAAGAGAGGCTCGGCGAGGAGTTCGCGCACGCCCAGGCCGCCAATTGAAGGCACCAGCAGAGCAACCGACATGATCGGCACGACGAGAAGATAGTAAGTGTAGGGTATGTTATCGTAGCCCAAGGCGCGGCCGGCGGCCGCCCACCAAGCCACCAGAAGTAGATTAAAAACAATCGAAACGCCGAAGGCGCCGAGGATGGCCTGCCAACCGCAGCCGCCGATGGCTTGCAGTAATTTGGCGATGGGCCCGTGGCCCACGGGTGAAAGAGGTCCTGGCAACCAGCCGCCAAGCCGGCGAACTAGAGTGCCCTCAAACAAGACAAAACCAGCCATGAGGCCCACCAGGCAGACTCCCGCTACCAGCATTGCCAGATTATCAGGAAATGCTTCCGGCCGGAATGGCAGAGCGAGGAGAGCCATCAGAAAAAGGGCCAGCAAGCCCGTGAGACGGTCTACCAACACCGTCCCAGCGGCAACGTTGGGCGGTACATCGCGGGCAATTTCGAGGATGCGCACAGCATCACCACCAAATCCACTGGGCAAAAACGCATTGTAGAAGTTGCCGACGAAGTATAGTTCGACTAGGCGACCGAAGTGTACCTTTGTGTTGAGGCCCTTGAGCAAGATTCCCCAGCGAAAGGCCCGCAGTACGAGGCTGGAAGTGATCATGGCCAGGGCCAAGAATAGCCATAGCCAGTTTACGATGACCAACTCGTCGCGAATTTGAGCCAGCGGAATACTGGAGAGCACGAGTGCCAGGCCAATCATCGTGACCCCGATCTTCAGCAATGAGGAAATATGGCGTCGCAGAAAGCGATATGGGCGACTTTGCGTTACACTGCTCAGTAGTCCGGACATGACGGACGTGATTCTATTGCAAATGGCCGGAGACGCCAGATAAGGCGTGTGTTGCCTTGGGCTTACCAGGTGCCCTATAATCGGCCGCTATGAGGCAATTGGCCCGGGCCCGCCCGGTATTTGCAGCGGCGCCGGTGATTTTACTCTTTTTCTACCTGGCGTTGGATTCACTGGTCGGCGACAGTCCGACCATGGACGAGCAAAACCATCTGGCCCGTGGGCTAGCGTTTCTGCGCACCGGTGACGCCCATTTCAGCCTCGAGCACCCACCATTGGTCAATGCTTTAAGCGCTTTGCCGCTGCTGACGCTGCCGGGCATTCGTCTGCCGACGGATCATCCCAGTTGGCAGGCACCCGAGGGTTGGTACGCTTTCGCCGAGCAGTTGTTGTGGGTATACAATGACGACGTCGAGCGGATGGTATTCATGGCCAGGTTGCCGATCGTGTTCCTCACGCTCGGTTTAGGTTTGATAGGCTACCGCTTTGGCAGGAAATTGTGGGGCAGAGTGGGCGCCCTGATTGTCCTCATCTTTCTCTTATTTGATCCCAATCTATTGGCCCACGGCCGGTATAGTACGACCGACGCCGGAGGGACCACGTTTCTGTTTCTGGCGGCCTATTTGCTGTGGCGGCTATGGTCAAAGCCGACCTGGCGCTGGAGGTATCTGGCGGCCGCCGGAATTGGCCTTGGCCTGGCGTTGGGCAGCAAGCTGTCAAACCTAGTGTTTGTGCCGGTATTCGCCTTGTTGGCGATCCTGCCGCTCTATGGAGAGCGGTGGTCGTGGCGGGGTCCCGGCCGGCGAGTCGTCCAGTATGGAGCAGCCATTATCATTTCATGGTTCGTCCTCTGGGCATTATATGCCTTCGAGTGGGGCGCGTTTCGGTTTCAGACGGAGGGTCTGGCGACACTTAACCAGTGGTCCGGACCGCTGCCGACATTCCTGGCCGGCGTAGAACAGATCCTGCGAGTAACCGGCAGCGGAAGGATGGCCTTTCTTCTGGGCGAGTTTTCAGCCGACGGCTGGTGGTACTACTTCCCGGTGGCCTTCGGCGTGAAGACACCGCTGCTGGTGATCTTACTTTTCATATTGGCGGCGTTACTTCTGGTTGGACTTCGAAAGACTAGAGGACGAGCTATCTTTCTCGTCACGCCGGCCCTGGTATTTCTGCTGGTCAGCATGCAGAGCGGACTCAACATTGGCTATCGTCACTTGCTGCCCATGTTACCTTTCCTGTACACCCTGGCCGCCGGAGTGACGGTGCTGCCAGGACTGGCCAGTAAGCCAACCAGGCCGGTGGAGCATGCCACCCGCCTTGCTTTGCTCGGGGCGCTGCTTTCGATTCTGCTGATTGATATAGTGCTCCATCCGCACTACTTAAGTTACTTCAACCTGGCGGCCGGAGGCCCGGCAAACGGACACCGGGTTTTGGTGGACAGCAATATCGACTGGGGACAAGATCTCAAGCGGCTAGAGGCCTGGATATCGGAGAATGACGAGGACGATATCAAGTTGTCCTGGTTTGGCACGGCCGATCCGGCCTACTATGGCATCGACTATGATCCTTTGCCAGGACTGACGCACCATTTTGACCTGTGGTGGAATGTCCCTTTTGACACAATCGATCCGGAACCGGGTGTGTACGCGATAAGTGTTAGCAACCTATGGGAATTGCCGCTGGCTGACAAGACGGTGTTTCCGGCATTTCGTGAGCGACAGCCGGATGACCGCGTTGGCTATTCCATTCTGATATATCGGGTACAAGGCAGTGGCTAGACGAATAGACAGGCGAATTGCCATGACTGGGCTGGCGATCGCTGTCTCGGCGATCGCCTGGCTGGTGCTTCCGCCAGGCCAAGCCCGGCAAGCTGTTGTCTTCCTGCTGGCCTGGATCTGGCCGACAGCGGCCTGGTCACTGTGGTGGGATGGTGAGATGAGTGAGCGCATCGTCATAGCGGCCGCAATGACGATACTGCTGAATACGCTGCTGGTGCTAGGCCTGACGTATATTCCGGGCCCTACGCCCGCCTGGACGTTGCTTCTAGGTGTACTGGTTGTAAGCGTCGCACCGCTGTTGCTCTTCATGTTGGGATATCGGCCCTCTCACGGTGGCTCAGAACCGCTTAGGTCGGAGCCAAGCGACTGGGGAGAATATCTTTTGCTCGGCTTGCTGCTGTTAGCACTACTTCTTCGCTTGCCAGGAATGGGTTACAAGGAGCTTCAAGGCGACGAGGGCGTTATCATGATGCGGGCGGCGACAGTCCTGACCGGCGATGATGCCGAGTGGTTCAATCACCAAAAAGGACCGGTCGAGATTGCCTTGCCGCTCTTGGGCTGGGGAATTGGCGAGAGCATCAACGACTATTGGGCACGACTACCTTTCACCATGGCTGGCATTCTGGCCGTTTTGGCCATCTACTGGCTGGGCAGCAGGTGGTTTGACCCAAGGGTCGGACTTCTTGGCGCATTGCTCTTCACAGCAGGTGGGTTTGGCATCGCCTTCAGCCGAATCGTCCAGTACCAATCACTCGTCATGTTGTGGGGCGCCCTGGCCTTATTAATGGCCAGCCGGTTTCGATCTTTTGGGCGAACAGCCGATCTGGTCATGGCATGTTCGTTCTTGGCAGCTGGCGTGCTGGCTCACTACGATTCGCTACTTTTCGCGCCGGCAGCGCTGTGGCTTCTTGCCGGTCGCTATCGTGGAAAGGAGCGGCCGAATGCAGCAACGTGGCTGGCTGCGCTATCGGCCGCAGGGTTCATATTGCTGTTCTTCTATTTGCCTTTCGTGCTGAATCCTAATTTCGGGCGAACATTCAGTTACCTGTTGAGTGATAGAGTAGGAGTAGGTGGCGGTGAAGCGCAACTGGCATCAGGGTTGGCCGATGCCTGGCGGATGATGACCTTTTACAATAGTATCTGGTACATCCTTGGCCTGGCATTGCTCGTGGCCATGGGTCTGTGGACGGTGGCAAAAGAACGAACCGCGTTCGCGGCCGTCTTGTACTTCGCGATCCCGGCCTTATTCTACTTGCTCCTCGTTCGCGATCCGCGGACGCACGTGTATACGATCTTTCCCGGTGCTTCAGTGTTAGCTGGATTGGGCGCGGTCGCCAGCTGGCGGTGGATTCGGGATTGGGCAGGTAGTCGTGGCTCGACCATTGTGGCCGGGCTCGGCCTGATTTGGCTGTCTGTTGTCGTCCTCTACCCGACTTTGCTGTTCGTCGATAGTTCGGTGGAGCGGCAGCGAACTTGGGCAGATAATCGGCCCTTGCCCGCGCTATACCCGGTGACCTGGAACGAACCACCCGACTACGGCCTCTTTGGTTTTCCACATCAGGCTGGTTGGCGGGCCCTTGGCGAATCGTGGCCTGACAGCACGTTGCCGTATGGAAGCAACGAAGAGGCTGAGATCGCCAACTGGTATATGGCGCAGGCGCCTCGGACGCACTGTCAGAATGCGAATACATTCGTGATGGCAGCCAATACCCAGGATGCTGTACCTATCGATTCAAGCTGGCTAGAGCAGGAGTTCGTAAAGCGAGGGCAGGTATTGGTCAACGGCAAAAGATCGATAGTGATTTACGACCGTAAGGTAAAGATGCCACAGATCCAGTTGGAAGCCACGGAGTTTGACCGCTGGCTGACGCCGACTGAGGCGCGGCGATCTCAGCATAGCGGCCAGATACCGGTTGAGGCAAACGTCGGATCGCAAATCCGCCTACTAGGCTATGACTTACAGACCGAAGATGTACGACCAGGTGGGCAAGTGACGGTTACTTTGTACTGGCAGGCGTTGGAACTTATCGATCGCAACTACCAGGCGTTCGTTCACCTTTATGACGGCCGTCTATGGGCTCAACATGACGGCGCGCCAGAATGTGGAATCAACCCGACTACTAGATGGGAGAGGGGACAGATCATTGCCGATCCGCATATCGTCGATTTGCCGACCGATTTGCCGGAAGGTTCGATTCCCTTGCTGGTGGGTATGTACGATCTGTTGACTGAGACCCGGTTGCCGGTGGCTGGAAGTCCGGATAGCGCCATAAGACTGACAGAGCTGACAGTTGAGGCAGGCTGAGAAGATGGCCACGCAAGATCCTGAGAATGATCGGCGCGGCGGCCGCGTTCGCATATCTTGGCGGACGCTGACGTTGCTGGCCATCCTCTTGCTAGCTTTTTTCCTCCGCTTCTGGCGGCTTGATTCCTTGCCTCCGGGCTTGAATCATGACGAAGCCTACAACGGCCTGGATGCCTTGGCGATCCTCGATCGCGAAACGTTTCCAATATACCATGAAGGCTGGGAGCTATATGAACAGCAAGTACACGAGCAAGGACCAGTGTACCAGACGAAATTACCGGTATTCCTGGAAGGCAACTTCGGTCGCGAACCGCTTTTGGCCTATCTCATGGCCGGCTCTGTACTACTATTCGGGGTGACACCGCTCGCGCTGCGATTGGTAGTCGCTCTGGCCGGTGTCTTGTCTGTGTTGGCTACCTATGGTGCCGCCTACGAGTTGACGCAGGAAGATGATGAAAAGGGCAACGGCTCATTGACAGCAGTTGACATAATTCGCTCCATCATTCCGCTGATGGCAGCTTTCGTCGTGGCCGTGCATTTTCCATCTCTTGTGCTCAGCCGATATGGCGTGCGGGCGATGTTATTCGTGCCGCTGGAAGCCCTAGTTGTGTTTCTCTTCTGGCGCGGCATTCGAAAGGCCGCGCAAAGGGCCGGGGAGCCCGGAGAGCAGGCAAGCGCGGCCAGCATTCTGGGATTGGCCATGTCGGCACCTAGTTGGTTTGGTGCGGCCGGTTTCTTCTTGGGACTATCGCTTTACACCTATGGCGTGGCCCGATTCTTTCCCTTGCTATTCGTAGTTTTCGTGGCGCTCTGGTTCTGGCGATACCGACCGGCCCTTCGCCGCCATCTTGGAGATGTAGCGCTGATGGCAGGCATAGCAACAATCGTGGCCGCACCGCTGTTGCTCTTCCTTCTGCGTCATCCATACTACGCCGTATATCGTGCGAGGTTCGTGGCCAATCGCGGCGCGGGAACTTATCCTGGTCGGCCGTGGATCACCTGGTCCTATAATATCTGGCGCGTGGCAACAGGCCTGGTCTGGAAGGGGGATCAGAACCTGATGCATAACCTACCTGGCCGGCCGTTCATGGACCCCGTGCAGGCGCTGCTGGCCATGGCCGGCTTGGCTGGCAGCGCGTTGGGTGGTCTCAGTTGGCGGCGGGTATTTCTAATTCTGTGGTTGCTCTTCATGTTGGTACCGAGTATTTTGACCGGCGACGCGCCGCACTTCGCCAGGCTTGTCGGTGCCATTCCTCCGCTTGCGCTCCTGATCGCCATCGGCGCCGCCTGGCTAGCGGAAGTGGTGCTGACGAAGACTGAAGGTGCTGGCGAACGGACCTCTCTGCTGGCGATGCTGACGTTGATGGTCCTATTGCTCTTCAGCGCCCTACTATCGGTTCGTGACTACTTTGATAAGTATGCTAATGACCCTGACTTACCAGCGCTATTCGAAACAGATGATTGGCAGCTGGGCCGTTACGCAGCAGCTTTGCCAGAAGGGGAAATCATCTACCTGTCGCCTACCCAGGAAAGGATGGCCACCATCTACTATGCGCTGGAAGGGGAACGTGAACGGTTGCGCAGCTACTACAGCCCGGGCGAGACTCTCATCCCGGCCGGCACTGCGGGCGAGAGCGCTTATTACCTGGTGCGGCCAAGGGCGTCGGCGGCCATCAATCTATTGGCGCGCAGATTCCCTGACGGGGCGATAGATCTCTCTTTCCCGAGTTTTACGGCATTTCTGCTGCCGGCCGAAATCGCCCGTTTTGACAGTGGTGATGGCGATCCCATCTCATGGGCAGGCGCCATTACGCTGCAAGAATGGTCAGCTGAAAAAGAAGCTGATCGACTTGTGGTAACCCTGGTATGGCAGGCAGATGTAGAAATGGAGCGTAGCTACACAGCATACCTGCACTTTCTTGACTCAGAAGGAGAATTGGTCGGGCAGCTGGATCGGTTGCCGGATGGTTATCCGACAAGCGACTGGCACCCAGGCGAAGTTGTCGTCGACAGTTACACCATTCAACTGCCGCCGGATGTGGAACCTGGGCGTTACTATTTGCAGACCGGCTTTTATTACTTGCCCACACAGGAGCGCCTCGGCCAGCCGGTAGTTATCGGGGAGATTGAGATTCAATAGACGAAGAAACGTCAAACAGGCCACAGCGCGAGCCACGATAGGCATACGTTTGAAGTACGCAGCCACGACCGCGTTTTACCTACAATATCTCGTCAGCTATAATCGCCAATCGACATTCTACTGAAGTAGAAGGGAGGCGATGTGCCAAAAGCGTTAATTACTGGAATTACCGGTCAAGATGGTTCATATCTGGCTGAATACCTGCTGGAAAGAGGCTACGAGGTAATCGGCATGGTGCGCCGTAGCAGCACCATTAATTTCCACCGTATCGCGCACATTCAGGATGAATTGATCTTGGCCCAAGGCGACTTGCTGGATCAAGTGTCAATGATCCACTTGCTGGAAGAACACAGACCACAAGAGGTCTACAATCTGGCCGCGCAGTCTTTCGTGCAGACCTCTTGGTCGCAGCCTGTGTTTACCGGCGAGGCGACAGCGCTGGGCGTCACCCGACTTCTTGACGCTATCCGCATCGTCGATCCAGGCATCCGCTTTTACCAGGCTAGCTCTAGCGAGATGTTTGGTAAGGTGGTGGAGGTGCCGCAGAGGGAGACGACGCCATTCTATCCACGCAGCCCTTATGGCGTCGCCAAGGTATATGGCCACTGGATCACAGTGAACTACCGTGAGAGCTATGGGCTACATGCAGTCTCAGGTATCTTATTTAATCATGAATCGCCACGGCGGGGCATCGAATTTGTGACGCGAAAGATCACGCATGAAGTCGCTCGAATAAAGCTTGGTCTGAGCGATGAATTGAGATTGGGTAATCTGGATGCAAGAAGAGACTGGGGTTTCGCCGGCGATTATGTCAAAGCAATGTGGCAAATGGTGCAGAACGATCGGCCGAGAGACTATGTCATTGCCACCGGCGAAACTCGGTCCGTAGAGGAATTCCTTACTCTGGCATTTGGACATGTTGATCTTGACTGGCGTGAGTACGTAGTGCAAGATCCGCGCTTCATGCGACCGGCTGAGGTCGAGTCGCTTGTGGGCGACGCCGGCCGGGCAGGACGCGAACTAGGCTGGGAGCCGATTGTCACGTTTCCGGAACTGGTGCGTATGATGGTCGACGCCGATCTTGAGCTTGTTCAAAGCGGTTTGACGCCTGTTTAGGTTTTTCTTTGAACGGAGAATTCGGGAGGGTTCAGAATGAGCGATATCAAGTTTGGCACGGACGGCTGGCGGGGCCGGATCGCCGATGATTATACATTCACCAACGTTCGTCGCTGCGCACAGGGTTTCGCGGCCTACTTGAAGCAAAGCGGCGCGGCGGCGAAAGGCGTGGTGGTAGGCTATGACAAGCGCTTCCAGGCCGAAGATTTCGCGGCCGCCGCGGCCGAGGTGCTCGCCGCTAATGGCATTCATGTCTGGCTGACTGATGGCGCTATGCCTACGCCCACTATCTCCTACGCCGTTGTGGATAAAGGAGCCGGGGCGGGCGTCAATATCACCGCCAGCCACAATCCGCCGCATGATTGTGGTTTCAAGGTTCGCGATAGCGGCGGCGGGGCCATTGCGCCAAACTTGCTGAAGCAAATCGAAGTGCTCATTCCGCCGGATGCAACGGGCGTGAGAAGTATGAAGCTGGACGACGCAGTCAGCGATGGAACCGCGACGTATTTCGACGCCGTACCAGGATACGTGCGTCAGATTGACAGGCTTGTCGATGTTGAACCGCTGAAACAAGCGGGCTTCAACGTGATGGTTGACTGCATGTGGGGCAACGGGGCAGGCTGGTTTCCGAGCTTGTTGGCCAATGGTCGGACCAAGGTGTCTGAGGTTCACAATGAACGTAATCCGGTATTCCCTTATATGAGCCGGCCGGAGCCGATACACCCTAACATCGATCATGGACTTGAAGCGGCCAGAAAGGCGGGCGCCGACGTGACTATCATCAACGATGGCGACGCCGATCGGGTTGGCTTCGGCGATGAAAACGGTGACTTCATTGACCAACTAAGGGCCTATGGATTGTTGGGTTACTACTTCCTTGAGGTGAGGGGCGAACGTGGGCCCATCGTCAAGACGGTATCAACTACGAAGATGCTGAATAAGTTGGGCGCGCTATATGATGTTCCGATTCATGAAACGGGTGTCGGATTCAAGTTTATCGCACCGAAGATGGTTGAGGTGGACGCGATGCTCGGCGGCGAAGAGAGCGGCGGCTACGCTTTCCGCCAGCATGTTCCAGAACGCGACGGCATTCTGGCCGGGCTTTACATGCTTGACTTCATGGTGCAGACAGGAAAGAAGCCGTCGCAGTTAATAGATGAGCTGTTTGAAGTGGTCGGGCCACATTATTACAAGCGCGTCGATAGCCAGTTTGACCAGGCGCAGAAACCACAAATCCAGGCGAACGTGGCCACGGCCCGGCCGGAACGAATCGGCGGGTTGCGTGTCGAGGATATCGTGACCGTCGATGGCCATCAATTTGTGATGGAGGATGGAGGCTGGGTGCTGGTGCGTTTCAGTGGCACTGAACCGATCATCCGCGTTTATTGCGAAACAACCCATGAAGATAAGGTGGACGCCATCATCGATGACGGTATGCGACTGGCCGGATTGGCGTAGGTGTGGGAATCATGCCAACCAAAGCATTCCAGGATTACTACGCCGATGAAGTTAGCCATTGCTATGGCTGCGGCAGGTTAAACGATAGGGGTCTGCAGATTAAGAGTTACTGGGACGGGGACGAGGCCGTGTGTTCTTATCGCCCTCGACCATATCACACGGCCATCCCAGGCTTTGTCTACGGCGGACTGATCGCATCACTAATTGATTGCCATAGCACAGGCACGGCCGCGGCGGCCGCTTATCGGGCTGAGGGCCGCGATATGGATACGGAACCGCCATTGCGCTATGTAACGGCATCGCTTCACGTCGACTATTTGCGGCCGACGCCGTTGGCTACCGGGCTTGAAATCAGAGCCCGAGTCGAGGAAATCAGCGGCCGAAAAGTCGTGGTCTCAAGCAAACTGTTGGCCAACGGAGAGCTCTGTGCGACGGGCGAGGCGGTTCTGGTGCAAATGCCCGAGCAATGGGTTGCCGGTGCCCACAGTGGCGGATAAATCCGAGGGCATTTAAGCAGACTTCAGTTCAGCGGAAGCAGGTTCTTCCGCTTCGGGATCGACAGCGGTTGGGGCCGGGGCAGACTCGTCCGGCGCAAACGATTTGGCATCCTCGGGCCAGGGGTCCAGGTTGAGCAGGCGAGCCCGGACATAGCGACCGGTAAGGCCTATTGTGGCCAGAATAGGCAGGACGATAAGCGCCGCCAAAATGCCCTGTAGAAGCGCCGCGGCGATGATGGCCAGGAATACGAGCCCGGTATTCATGTGCATGAAGCGACGCATTACCTGGGGGCGAAGCCAAATCGATTTCACCTGAGTCATGACCAAATAGATGCCAGCCACTATTACCGCAAACCAGACATTGGAGATCGGTAGATGGTTGGAACCGGCGAAGTAAGCGATCAGAACGGCAATCGCTCCGGCGATCCAGGGACCGATCTCGGGAATCATGCTCAGGATCCCAGTGATAATGCCGACAGCAACCGCGCCAGGCAGACCAATGGCAAACCCTACGACGATAAATACGATAGCCATGATCAGCATCAAGGCCAAAGTGCCTTGCATGTACGCTCGCCATACACCATCGATCTCACTGACTAGCCTGGAGGCGTCGTCACGCTCTACCTCGGGCAACAACCCGAGGAGCCAACGTTTCAGGCCGTGCCAGTCCATGAGAAGGTAATAACCGACGACGATAATGATAACCAGCCTGAGCAAGTTCAGTGAAGTTGTCTCGACTACTGCTAGCGCGCCTTCGAAGGCGGAGCCGAAGTCGGTTGTCATGGTCGTCAGGTCGGTAAAAAGTTGATCGAGCGGAAATTCACGGCCGGCGATGACGAGGGGCGACTCAATGAATTCTTGGATTTGCTGGCCAGCCGCCTGTAGTTGGGCGGATAAAGTCTGCCATTGGCTGACAACAATGGGGACGAGAGTGCTTGGCGTGGCGATAATTATGGCCACCAGAACGAAGTACACAAGATTGACGGCCCATTTCCGGCTAAGGGGTGTTTGACGGTTCAAGAAGCGAACGGCGAGATTAAGCGTGTAGGCCAGGAGACCGGCAAGGATGAGGGGCGCGATGAGCGGCCGCATCTCATAGGCAAGGATCGCCACCAGCACAAGGCACATGATAATGACTACCGCTCGGGTAGTCGTGCTCCACTGCCTTGGTTTCAAAATAGATCCTTCACGGTTTCTCGAATTTCACTCCAGAATACTCGGGTCTGGGCGGCCTGATTCATAGCGAACCGGCCGCAGCGACCGAAGGTCGAATTGATCCAGGTCGTCGGGGCCAAGGGTCACGAGCAACTGTCGCGCGTTCTCCGAGTCGGTGCGCAACTGACCGATGTCAATTCCACGACAGTTTGCCGGCAGAGGCTCTAGCCATTGCCGAGCTCGAAGAAACATTTTGACCGCACCACGATAGTTGCGACGCTCGATCTGCAGGTACGCGACGGCCACTTGCAGCACAGCCCGGTACAGGTCACGAGATGCACCCTGTTCGTCATTCCAGGCATCTTCCAGGAATTCGTGAGCCTCGAAGTAGTCAGTCCGGTTAAAGGCCTCAAGACCTTGCAGCGCGTCGGCTGATAAGGGTCGGTGGCAATCCTCTTCGATTTTCGCGTAGTCGGGAACCTGGGCCAGCCTGGAGAAAAGTTCGGGCATGGCGGCGAAGAACTTGGAACGGGCCACGACGGCATCTGATTCGGTTAGCAAATCACGCGCCGAAGCAAGCGACCTGGTATCCACATGGGGACCAAAGCAGACAACCGGAAGGCGTCTGGTGGCCGGAGACGACTTGAGGACGGCCAACCATTTCCGCCATGGGACAGACTGGTTGTCTAAGTCGAAAACCAATAGCGCTGGTTGCCAGGCGGTCAGCAGGTCGACCAATTCGGCCAGCGGTCCATGAATAGGCTCGCCCGGCCTACCAGGATCAGCCGGCTCGTCGCTTGAGTCGGGTAGCTGCGCCCGGTCCATAATCCGGGCTTGGAAGCCCAGGTGCGCGGCAACGCCTTCGATTCTTGTAGCAGACATCAGGTCGTCGACGAAGGCAACGATCAGCGGCGCCCGCCCGTCAACTTGGTGATCCATGTTGAAGATTGTAACAGAACCGGGATGCGGAGGGCAATGGGGTTGCGACCCGAGGACAAGAAATGCGTATATAATGATGAGAGCAAGGTTAAGGGAGTTGAAATATGTCTGAAAGAATCGAAGAGAGCGTCGAGAAGTTGCCCGAGGAGCGTGAAGTGAGCACCGGAGGGGCGCCTGAAAAAGGGTCGCGTCGGCGGCGCAAGGCAGGCCGTTCCATGTTCGGGCCAATATTGTTGATCGCCATCGGTTTGTTCCTCTTGCTGGCCAATCTTGATTTGCTGCCTGAACTGAACTGGCAAGCCCTGCTACGTCTGTGGCCGCTGGCCCTGATATTCGTGGGCTTGAATGTCATCGTTCGCCAGTTCGGACGGCCGTTGGGCACGTTTCTCAGCGCGATAGTGGCTTTGCTGGCAGTGATCGTTTTCGGTTATGTACTGCTTTTCGCCGATCAGACACCGTTTATCGGCGATCGCCTGACGACGTCTGCTGTGGACATGAAGGAAGAACGGGTCACATTTCCGGCGGCTGACGTCAGCGAGGCCGACATTTTTGTCGATTTTGCAGCGCAGGGCGGCCAGGTGTTCGACCTTGTGGACAGCAGTGAACTCATTGAGGCTAAGGTTTCCTATGTAGATGAACTACTGTTTGAAGCTGATGCAACCGGTGGGCAAGCGGCGATAAGCCTGGCAACGGCCGGAAGCAGCGACTGGAGCTTTTGGAGTGATCCCTTCAACTGGTTTGGTAGGGAGGGTACCGAGCCTTGGGAAATTGGGCTTTCGCCAAGGGTGCCTACAAGCTTGGAGCTAGATCTTGGCTCAGGGTCAGTTGAATTGGCGCTCGAATCTCTCGTCTTGCGGGCATTGCGAGTTGACGGTGGCTCCGGTTCGGCCGAGTTGACACTGCCCTCTGGCGACTATGATGTCGAATATGATGTCGGCAGCGGCTCGGTGGTAATGACCCTGCCGGCCGGCGGCGTTCATGATGTGAACATCGACGGCGGCTCAGCCAGCCTAACCGTCGTGGTTCCGGACGATTCGGCCGTCCGGCTGACAACGGAGGGCGGCAGCGGCGCATTGAACCTTCGCGATGACCTGTTTGCGCCGGTTGGTCGAGTTGACGGCGATGAAGGACGCTGGCAGACTCCCGGCTATGAGGACAGCCCCAACCGGGTAGACATCTTGGTCGACATTGGCTCAGGAAGCGTTACTTTCGAAGCTGAGTAGAGCGCTCACTCAGTCGATGGCGTCATTTGACAATCCGTCAGTCGCCAGGCGCTTCATGTGCGCCAGGATGGCATTCAAGCCATTTATGCGCTGCATCGTTAGGACTTGGACCAATCCGGTGGCCAGATAGAAGTCGGCTGGAATGTTCAGCATGGCCTCGGGAGTGACGCCCGAGGTACCATCAGCCAGAAGGGCAGCGAATCCGCGAACCGTCGGCGAATCTTCAGGTACGTCGAAATAGTAGTTCAAATGGCCGCTCTGCCTATGAGCATAAACAAAGATGGGTGTCATACATTCATGCACCGGCTCCATTTCGCCCCGTCGCGACGCTAGCCAATCGGGTAGCGGGGGCAACTTCTCGGCGAAATAGAGTAGATGTTCCAGCTTTTCCTGGTCGACGCACAGGGCGAACTCCTCGACGATTTCTTGCAGTCTTGGTGGCAGTGTATTCATGATAGCCGTGTGTTATACTTCAAATGACCCTTCCGTGCATCGAACAACAGCCCGATTTGTTGATTGGCCAATTAGCGAGGATCTTGCTGCTGGACTGAAATAACGCTCACCTGGGAGAGAGGCATGGAGCAATATTTGGAGTTGATGAGGTATGTACAGAATAATGGGGTGCGGCGGGCCGATCGAACCGGGGTGGGGACGATCGGAGTTTTTGGTTACCAGATGCGCTTTGATCTGGCCGCTGGCTTCCCGGCCGTCACCACTAAGCGATTGCACTTCAAATCGATAATCCATGAATTGCTCTGGTTTCTCCAGGGCGACACGAATATCACCTATTTGAAGAAACACGGCGTTAGCATATGGGATGAATGGGCTGACGAAAACGGCGATCTAGGTCCTGTGTACGGCTACCAGTGGCGGTCATGGCCCGCGCCTGATGGCCAAAGCATCGACCAGATGCAGCGCCTGGTCGAGCAACTCCGGAGCAATCCGTACTCGCGCCGGCATGTCGTGAGTGCCTGGAATCCGGCCGACGTTAATCGCATGGCTTTGCCGCCCTGTCACTGTCTGTTTCAGTTCTTCGTAGCCAACGGTCGTCTGTCCTGCCAGTTATATCAGCGCAGTGCTGACATCTTCTTGGGCGTACCGTTTAATATCGCTTCCTATTCACTGCTGACGTTGATGATGGCACAGGTAACTGGCTATGAGCTAGGCGAATTTGTACACACCTTTGGCGATGCACACCTATATCTGAATCACCTCGAGCAGGCAGAGGAGCAACTGGGTCGAGAACCCTATCCACTTCCGCAAATGCGTTTGAATGAGAGTGTCACTTCCCTTTTTGAATTCGGGTATGATGATTTCGAACTGGCGAATTATCGCTGCCACCCGCGGATCGCGGCGCCGATTGCCGTCTGAAACGAGTCCATGATCTCGCTTGTCGTCGCCATGGGCACCAATCGTGTGATCGGGCGCGACGGCCGACTTCCTTGGCGTATGCCTGGTGACATGAAGCGATTTCGTGAAGTCACCATGGGCAAGGCCATCATTATGGGACGCGTGACGTATGAATCGATCGGCCGGCCGCTCGACGGCCGGCATAACATCGTTGTGACCCGAGATAGGGATTATCCGGCCCAAGGCTGCACGATCGTGAATTCGATCGAAGAGGCTCTGGACGCAGCTGGAAAGGGAGAGGTAATGATTATTGGCGGTGCGCTACTATACGAGCAACTGCTGCCCGAAGCGGATCGCATATATCTCACGCTGATTGACGCCGAATTTGTTGGGGATAGCTACTTCCCTGAGATCAGCGCTGCTTCCTGGTCACAAGTTTCATTGGAGATTTGTTCGGCCGACGATCGAAATCCGCACAACTACGCGTTCATGGTGCTGGAGAGGACGACAGCCGTAAGTTGATCCTATTCGACAAAGATCTCTACCCGCTCACCTTCCTCCTCGTCGATGACATCCATCACCTTGCCTGATGCGCCGCCTTGAATAGCTTCGGTCAACTCGTCGAAGTCGACGCCTTCCATCTCAGGCGCGAAGCGAGCGCCCATCTTCATACCCACGTTAACCAAACCCATGGGTATGTTGACATTAACTTTGCTCTTGCCGGTCCTGGTGTCGGTCACCCGCACGCGAAACCAACGTGGCGCGCTGGCGCCCTTCAGAGGCTCACTGGGCTTGGACGAGCCATCCCGCTCCAAAGCTCGCAACAATTCGGCGCCTTCTCCGGCGCTTATTTTGCCTTCCTCTATCATCTTGAGGATTTGCATACGTTCTTCTGAAGTAGCCATCTGAATTACTCCCAATGCTGTTTCATTCCTGGGTTGCCGGGGTCTTGGCTGCCCCGATATCTTTACGCATGACGGTCAGCGAGCGGTGCAGCTGAAAACTCGATGCCTTGAGCAAGGTATCAGTTGATGTGTCGCCGGCCGGGCAGTTGAGCAGCACGCTGCCGCCACGAAAACGGTGTAGGCGACTGACGGCCATGTACAGAAGCGGCCCTTCGAGCTCGCCTCGAGCTTCTGGAATGATGCACAAGCGCAGGCGGTGCGGTCTGTTCCATTCGCTGACGAGATCCGCCAGACCTATCAATCGTCGATCTGGTGCCTCGACGACCCAGGTTTCCTGCCGCCGGCCGTTTAACAGATCTGCCGCCTTTTGAAGCAATCCTGACCTGTAATAGTCGGATGGCGGCGGCGCGGGCCAATTGAGATCAGGATCGAATCCGGCTCGGTCCAGGTCGAATGCTGCTCGCCATTCGCGGCGGTGCAACGATCTCGCCCCCGGGCCGGCGGCCGCCTCTGGGGAGGGTAGGCGCAGACGGGTTACTGAAGCCTGCCAGCGCCGAACGTCCCCTACCTGGATGAAAGCCAGGGAGCGATAAAGTTCAATGGCCTCGCTGTTGTCGCTCTCAACTTGCAGGAGCACCTGGCGTCCTTGCCAACTCTCGATGTGACCCAGCGCCTCATGCATCAGGCCACGGGCGATGCCCCGGCGACGAAAATCCGGGTGGACGGCCAGGTTGGCTATAAGGTAACGGCCGCGGATTGACGACTCCAACAGCGTTACGTTGCCTACAATCCGCCCAGACTCTTCCCAGACGAAGCCTGGAATGAATCCGCGGCTGACCATACCTAGTCGTCTGGCGAATGGCGCCGACTGACTCAGCGAAAAGCGGTCGGAAACGACGCGACCCTGGCCGTCTCGGAGCGGACCAAAGGAGGCATTTAGCAGGCCAAGCACTGGCCGCACGTCCTTGGCCAGGTTGATTGGGCGAGGGCCACTGTTATATTGGTTCTCAACTGTAACAGGCGTTGCCAGCATGAACAGTTATGACCTTATCCGTTCTCTATAGCCTCCAGCAAGGTGGCTGCTTCATCAGGTGATATTACGCCATTCTCGACCATACGCAGAATCTTGAGCTGTTCGGCCTCGGTGGCTTTCCTTTCTTTAGGCGTTGCCGGACGCGTTGGGGGGGGCGGCGGCGTCCAGCCACCACTCTGTGCCTGCCAGCGGGCCTTTCTGGCTGCTTTTTCGGCCTGGCGCATGGCCCGTTCGGCGGCCCGTTCGGCTCTGGCAGCGGCGTCGCGTACGCGGCGCTCTACATCAACCGAGATTTCAGGGTCAAATGACGACTCGAAGCGCGATGACCACTCGCCAATGCGATTATTAATCTCAGTGGCGATGTGCTGCCCGAGGCCACTCAAGTCGAAGTCGAACTCCATGTCGATCTGATCTTCAGGCTGGTCGCCCCAAGGTTCGCTGAAGGTATCAGTTTCTTTCAAGATGATACGTCCCTTAGATTCCAGGAGCAATACCGTGTCACCATCGCCCAGTTTGCCGCTCAAATGACCATCTTCTTCGACAACCTCTTCCAACGGAAGGCGGATGTTGAAGTGTGGCGCACTAGCATCGACGATTAAGGGCGCCCCAGCCGGCCAACGAATGGCGATATTGCCGGCGGCGCTTAAGTGATGCTTGCCTTTGGTCAGGCCACCTCGCAGACGGATATCACCCAAAGCTTCCGTCACCTGGCAAAGACCACCAATATTGCGTAAGTTGACATCGCCATGGACCTTCTCCAAAGATAGGTTCCCTTTGACGGCGCCAAAACCAGTATCGCCCGCGACCGACGTCACGTCGACCGAACCGTCGACGTTTCGGGCGGCGAGGTCGCCGTAGATGTTGTTGATCGACAGGTCGCCTAGGCTTCGCAAACTAGCGTCGCCCATGACTTCGTCCACACTAAGAGGGCCATTCAGGTGGCGGACAGCCAAATCACCGCTCACTGTTCCCAGTTCGGCGCCGGCCAAGCCTCGCAAATTGACATCGCCGGTCACGGCCGAGACTGTGATCTGGCCGTCGACGTTGCGAATGGCCAGGTCGCCGGCTACTTCGGCGATGGAAAGCGTCGTAGCTGCTGGGACCAATAACACACTGTCGCCGGCCAGTTCGATGGACGTTGCCTTCTCACCCTCAGTCAACTCATAACTTGCGCCTTTGACCAGGACAGCCGGTTCCGTCCAACCTTTTATCTTCAAGCTACCCGGGCAGGTGATCTGTAGGGATGGCGCCTTACCCGTCTCTATTCGTTCTTCTGCCATAGTATGCCTCCCGCTCCTGAATCGCGTCCTATATTAGTCGACAAAGATCTGTACGTGTTCGCCATCCTCTTCATCTTGGACGTCGACTAGCATGCCCTTTTCGGAGCCAAGCATGCCGGTCAACTCGTCCCAGTCGAAGTCGTTTAGTTCCGGTGCGAAGCGGCTGCCCACCGCCATACCAAAGCGCATAAGGCGCATCGGGATGTTAACGGTAACCTTCTTGCGGCCGGTTTTAAGATCGCTGACGCGTACTCGTAGCCACGAAGGCGGATCATAACTGCCAGTACTGGCAGCCTTCAGTGCCGGGTCCGGTTCGACCTTGATTAACTCGTCCAAGTCAGCGGCCGTCTCGGCCTGTTTCTCCGGCTCGGGCTGCTCGGCCGACTCTGGCGAATTTTCCTGCACAGGCTTCCTTTGAACCTCACCGGCCAATAAATCCGCCGCTTCCACAGCCGTTATTCTGCCGGTGGCCAAGAGTTGTAAGATCTCTTTGCGCTGGTCATCTTTGAGTGACATGACTAACTCCTTTGGATTTTGGGTCTGCTGATAGCCTTGCTGTCGAAAGCCCTGGGCCCAGGCGTCAGCTGCGAAGTAGTTGGACAGCTTCGTCGGACGTGATTTTTCCTTCTGATAGCTGATTGAGGATCTCGCGCCGGGCTTCTTCGGTGACGCCATCGGCAGCGTCGGACTCGCCTACCTCGTAGCCCAGAGCGCGGATAACTTCGCTTAGTCGGGCGCGAACGGCTGGGTACGATAGGCCCATTTCCTGTTCCACGCGGTTGATTTTGCCTTCGCAACGGATAAAGGTTTCCACAAACTGCAATTGCTTTGAATTCAGTTGATAAAGTCGGCCGAGGGAAAACTGACCCTCCACACTGGTATCGCAGTTTCGGCAGTGAAGCTTGGTGACCGCCAGATTCTCGCCACAAATTGGACAAAGTCCGATTACCGGATTCATGAAGCTAAGTCTCCTATAGAAAATCACGATACATATTAAATATCTTAATATAGTACATTGATATTACTATAACACAACAAAGATGTCAAGGATTTGGTCAAGAAATACACTAGCAAGATCAAGATTATTTATTTCACTTGTAAGATTATTGAATTGTGGCCTGGGGGGATCGCGGCAAGGGGCGATTTAGTAACGCTGAAGTTGTTCGCGGATGCTAGCCTGGGCCACATAAGCGAAGCCTAATGTACAGATAAGCATAAAGAATATCGGGCCAACGTTGCCCGTGCGTAGGCAAAGAATGAGGCCGGCGAGGGCATAGGCTGACAGAAGCAACTCGACCAAGACGATCCAATCGACCGGCAGGCGATAGTGGACGGCCGCCGATCTTGCGCCAGCAGGATTGATCGAAGCAAGAAGAACGGTCGTCGGGGCGCCCTTTGGAGTGCGAACAAAAGTGTGGTGGCGGCCGAAGACAGCCTGGGCAATAGCCCGTGTATTGGCTGGGGCCAGGCCGACGGCCACCAAAAGAAGAGCTGGAAAGAATCGAAGCCGGTGCTGCCAGTCGGAGTATAACTCGCGCTGGCCCAGCACAAAGAGCAACGGCTGGCCGATGCCGGCCACGGCGAAGAGCAACAAGCCGGCCGGCGGTCGAAATCCCAAGTAGATTAACGGGACCTGGACCAACAATAGGATTAAAAGAAGCAAATGAGTCATATAGGCCGCCATGGACAGAAGGGCATAGAGCCGGGCCACGAGGCGCTGGCGTGTATCGGTCAATATGGCGGGACCAAACTTGACCAGGCATTGGGTGGAACCTTTGGCCCAGCGCGCCTGCTGATTCTTGTAGGCGGAAATGGTACTCGGCAACTCGGCCGGCGCTTCTACCTCATTTAGGAATCTGAAGCGCCACCCTTTCAGGATGGCCCGAGTGCTGAGGCACAGATCTTCACAAACGGTGTCGTCCTGCCATCCACCGGCTTCTTCCAGGCAAGTGCGGCGCCAGACGCCAGCCGATCCGTTGAATTTCGGATAGAGGTTGGCCCGATGTCGAACGGTCTGCTCCATGGCGAAATGTTTGTCCAAGGCGATGGATTGCGCACCTGTCAGTTGAGAGTCACCTGAATTGAGGTGTCCCCAGCGGACCTGGACCATGCCAAGCTGGGGATCTGACAAGAAGTGCGGGATTGTCCGTCGCAGATAATCAGGATCGGGTTGAAAGTCGGCGTCGAAAATGGCCACATAATCGCCGCTGGCTCGGTGTAGCCCTTCTTGCAAGGCCCCGGCTTTGAAGCCCTGGCGATTGTCGCGGTGAAGGAGCTGGATGTTCATCCCCTGAGCCTGGTAGCGGTTGACCAACTTGCCGGCTATTTCTGTTGTATCGTCGGTTGAGTCGTCGATGACTTGGATCTGCAACTTGTCGGCCGGGTAATCGAGTTGAGTTGCTGCATCGACTAACCGGCCGATCACGAAACGCTCATTGAAGACGGGTAGCTGGATGGTGACCTTCGGCAATTCCTCACGGTCTACCTCTGGACAGGGGAAACTGTCCTGACGGTGACGCCAGTAATACCAGAGGGTTACCAGACCAAGCATGCCAAAGACAGCGATGCCGGACGCAGCCATGACGTAGATGCCGCTCAACCAGGTAACGATCATTCCAGTTTATCTTCCGCACTGCGTACGATGAGCTTGAGGCGCTTGTTGAAAGAGCTTCTGGGCAGCATAATGCGCCGGGCACAGCCCTGGCAAACCAGGCCAATATCGACGCCAAGCCTGACGACTTGCCACTCGTAGCTACCACATGGGTGTTTCTTTCGCAGGCGCACAACGTCGCCTAGCTCCAACTGAACCGGCATAGGACTTCATTATAGCGTGGGCTCAAAGTGCTGAACACATTCGCCGTCGCCGCTCATCAAGTCGTAATGTACTCTGTTGACAAATGGGTTTCGCCCAAGATACAGCGTACGTCGGCCCAGTGCTGGCCATCGTCATGGGTCAACGTGGCTTCCATCTGTAAGAGCCGATAGATGGTCTGTTGCTCTTCGGGTTCATTGATGGCCAGGTCTGCCCCTTCGTGCAGTAGGCCGGCATATTCTTCGATAGTTTC
>JBFFWQ010000093.1:0-24023 GCA_041570195.1 Promineifilaceae bacterium (SeqCode)
GCCCCTGTTTGAACGCCGCGCATGCTGCCGACGATGAACAGCGCCGCGCATTCCATCTCGACGGCCAAGACATTGGCTTCGGACATCTGCCGGTAGTTAGGACTGCCATCTGGATTTACGCCCGGGTAAAAAAGGTCGCGAGTGAGGACGATACCGCGATCAAATTGGCGACCTGATAGCTCGGCCGCTTCGCTCAAGGCGAGAGTGAGCTCGATATCGGCGACGGCCGGATAGCCGTCTGGAACCATTTCCCTGCCAAGGCCCGTAAACTGAACAGACGCCGATGCAATGATGAGGTGCCCTGATTGTACCCCGGGCTGCAACGCGCCGCAGGTGCCGGCCCGAACGATTTGGCGAGCGCCGGCGGCTATTAGTTCCTCAAATGCAATAGCGGCGCCGGCCGCACCGATGCCGTGAGAACATACGGCCACCGGCATATCTTCGAATCTTCCCTCAAAGCAACTGTATTCGCGATGCTGGCTAATAGTAGCGACGTCCTTTAAATGCCGGCTGACCTGGACTGCCCTGTCCGGATCACCGCAGACGACGACGGCCGGGGGGATTCGCCCGACTGGGATGCCTGTTAGAGGTAGAACCTGAGTATTCATGCTGATCAGTTTACCCGATGCATTGTGGGAATAGCAAGGGTCAGCCGATGGCTAGTGATTGGACCACGGTCAAATGGAAACTTGCTGTAATGACGATGGTCCATGACGGATTTATGGTGGTGCAAGAACGGGCGAGTATTCTCTCGGGTCGCCTTGATATCAATTGACTTGTTTGCTGTTGTCATGATCCTTCTCCTTTTTGAAATGATTGATGGCTGAAAGGATATAAGACGGCCGCAAACAGATTGTCAGCACTTTGGCAGGCGGCGCAGTTTCAGTCAAGAACGCCGATGACCGTTTTCCCAGAGCCAGCAACCTAACTGGCGTTATGGAATATGGCCATAGCCGGCCAAAGGTCCTTTATGCTACAATTTTCTCCTGGGTAATTCCACTCGGCCGAGACAGCGTTCTATAGAACGAAATCCTTTTTTTGAATTGTGTCATTCGAAGCAGTCCGTTCTCTCAAGATCTAGTGGTTCCCGCAGCGGCATTTGTTCAAAACTGGGTCGGCTAAGCTCATTAGCGTTTCACATACAAATCTACAATCCCTGAGACATGTTTAAAGGAAATTCTTCATGCCCGCTTATCGCGAAAGAATCTACATTTGCCCCGGCGAAAATGGCCAACCAGCCTGGATATTGGACTTTCCATTATGGTGGGACCGACGCGCGTTCTTCAAGGAATACGGCGATCGCCGGATCGATACCGGAAACCCCTTCTATGTGGACTATGGTTTGCTGCTGACCGGCTCGGAAGCGAAAGCATGGGATAGGCGTTGTAGAGAGGCGCCCGCCAGCGACCCTGCCAGCCAGAAGCCGCACCTTGTCGAGGCCATGCAGCGGTTGGAGTTCTTGCTTGGAACGGCTAGTTGGGTCATCGTCGCGTCGTCTGAATGGGAGTCAGGCCTGGATTAAGATCATAGCCAACTGGATAATTGGCAAATCCCTTGATCGGCCGACGTGTGACGTCGTCCTGCATGTTATGCTGGAACCAAACCTGTATTCTTGCGTACTGAATCACAGAGATTGGTAAGAGATTTGTGAAGTAGATAAGAGGACTGCAGAAATGGGTAAACTTGAAGATGATCTGGCGGGCGCCTTTGTTTGCTCGAAATGCCTTCATAGCGGTGGGCATGTCGAACATCTGGCCATGTCAGGTACAGGAATTTCTCGTATGTTCGAGATACAGGCCTATCGTTACGCCTTCGTCTCATGTAAGAACTGTGGCTATACTGAAATCTTTAACTTGAAGGTCCTCAAGGGCAAAGATGATGTGGGGACGATTCTAGAAATCCTTTTTGCGGATTAGCTTCGTCGCGGCCGTCCGTGTAGACTATAAACCTATGAGATGGGCATATGAGAGGACACGGATCTCCGAATCATTGCCCTTTTAGACACGTTGCTCAGTTGGATAGCCCGCGGTTCATTTTGGCGAAGGGTTGATCGGCGCTCAGCTCTTGGTTCGAGTCCCTGCATGACCACTGTCTACAAGGACATCTTGGCGACAGGTTGTGTGGTTTTCTTGCTTGGCGTTTGTAGGGTCTGGAAGACGAACCACGCCAGGAGCGCGGAAATCAAGCTTATCGCTACGCCAATGATCAAGCCGCGCATGAATCCCTGCACATGGAGCCTCTTCGTTGTGTAATAAGGGGTGTCCAGCAGGCCAGTGATTAAGCTGGGCAGGTGCCGCACGATCAGGGTGTAATCGAGCACAACCAGGTCATAGAGATTGACCAAGAAGAAGATGGCGTAAGCCATCCCGGACATCTCGAGGAAAGATAGAGAATAGCCGGCTGATTCCGCCAGCCAGGTAGCCGCCACCGGTACGCCGATCAACAGCGAAAAGACGAGCACCGACATTAGAAGACCGGCAGGGTTTCTTCCAGGTTCCAAGTTACCATCTTCATCGCGCAGTGAGTTTTCACTACCCAATGCATATTGCACAAACAGCATACCGGTGATGAATGTCGCCAGGGCACCCACTGCCCCCATAATGATGACCCATATCGTCGTGATGTGATCGCCTGCTGTTTTTGAGCGTTTCTGGTCGCCGCTTGCATAGCCGAATCTCTTGGCCTAAGGTCAAACCTTATCACATTTTCTCGCCACGAGTCACGCTTCACAACCGTAGATAACCTTAGACTTCCTTGGCCGCAAGCCGGCCGGCCTCACCGACTTCGCCAACTTGTGGTTCGATACCCGTGTTTACTGTAAACTCTTGAGGTAAGACAAGCGATTTATGATAGATCCTCTGATGATACAAAACCCTTGGCTCTCACTTAAAGGACGCATCGTCAGCCAATCTGATACAGCTTAGGCTCGCACGCGACGCAACCCATTAGTGCGTTTAGTCATTTTTGCTCTTGTGGGCTCGCCGTAACAAGAGAATATAAAAGCAAATCGTCATCCAAGGTGTCGATCAGCCGTCTGCAAAATGAGCCAAACGGAGCAGGAAGGAACCAAATGAACCCTGAAGTCCTCAAGACAAACATGTTGTCTATCGCCGTTGCCGGACTCTTGATACTTCTGACGGGCATCGTCTTATATCTTTTTAGGGATCAAGTATCCGACAACGTTCGTTACTTCATGCCCATTCCTCCGCTGGCTGTTGCAGCATATATCTTCGTATTCAATATGTACAACCATTACGACGGCTATCTACCGGAAGGGACCTGGGCCGCTGCCAAAGAAATCCTTTACAGTACCGCGATCGCGGCCGTCTCGTTCGGAGTGTTTGTTTTTTTGATTATGGTGATCATCAGTCTAATTAAGCGATAGTCCAAGAGAATAGCGCGCTCGCATTGGCGAAAACGGAATATCGCCTTATGAAAGCGCTAGGAAGATGCCGCCGATGATCTGTCCTTATTGCCAGACTACAAACGCCGATGATGCGAATTTCTGCCTGAACTGCGGCCAGCGGATCTCGTTGGTTTGTTCGCGTTGTAGCCGGCGCGTCCTTGGTCATGCGAGGTATTGTGACGGATGTGGCTCATCCCTCGCCGCTTATCAACAGGTGGATGCCGAATCGCCTGAACAACGGCCAATAGGAAGCGATCGTCCTGTGGCGTCTGCTCCGACGACTACGACAACAACCACACATGACGAAAGAGGTCATGCTCTACGGAGCGATGAGCCGCAGCAGGTGGAAGCCCGGCCACAAGCTGTGGCGACTCCGCATCGGACCGATGCTGCGAGCGAACCGGTGCCTTTGCCACAACCGCAGCCAGCTTCAGCGCCAGCGGTCGACGCAGCTGATCAGGACCAGTCGCCTGGTGATGAGGCGTCGCCTCAAGACGAGTCACCCCTCACCGATTACATTCCCAGGGCGCTGATGAAGAAGCTTGAGGCGGCGCGCTCCAGCGGCGACATGGTAGGTGAGCGGCGGGTCGTCACCATGCTCTTCTGTGACTTGAGAGGGTCCACGGCGGCGGCCGAGCATCTGGATCCGGAAGAATGGTCGGAGATCGTCAACGGGGCCTTTGAACACATGATTAAGCCGATCTACACCTATGAAGGAACCGTCGCCCGCTTGATGGGCGACGGCATTCTGGCCTTCTTTGGGGCGCCGCTGGCTCACGAAGATGATCCCCAGCGAGCCGTGCTGGCCGGACTGGATATCGTGAGTGGCATTGTTCCCTACCGGGAGCAGATCAAACAGGAATGGGGGATTGACTTCGACGTGCGTGTGGGCATCAATACTGGCCTGGTGGTCGTCGGCGCGGTTGGATCGGATTTGCGCATGGAATACACGGCCTTGGGCGACGCGATCAACCTGGCTGCTCGCATGGAGAAAACGGCCGTGCCCGGTACTGTTCAGATCACCTATGACACGTACAAGCTCGTAAAGCCCCTCTTTAAGTATGAAGAATTGGGCGGCATTGAAGTGAAGGGCAAGAACGAGCCGGTGAAAGCTTATCGGGTGCTGGAGCGTCGCGCGGCAAGCGGCCGAGTGCGTGGTATAGAAGGCCTCCACGCCGAGATGGTGGGTCGGGAAGTGGAGCTGCGCACTATGCACAGACTGGTCGACGATGTGAAGCAGGGTGTCGGGCGAATTGTCTGCATATTGGGTGAAGCCGGTCTGGGTAAAAGCCGCCTCGTGACCGAGACACGCTTCTTTTCCGAGCAACTGCCCGACCCTGAGAGCAGCTGGTATGAAATCACCAGCCTATCCTATGAGTCCAACCAGGCATATGGATTGTTCCAGAGACTGATTCGGCGTGTTAGCGGTATCGGCTATGATGATGCTCCACGGATGATACAGAAGAAACTGTCCACTTTGGTCGAAAGTTTGCCGGAAGAGCGACGCAAAGGGGCGAGCCAACTCTTCGAGACGCTGTTCGGGCTGGGCGGTAGCGACGGCAGTCAGCCGCTAGAAGGCGAATCATTTAAGCGCGAACTGTACGAGGTGATGAAAGAATGGTGGCGAGCATATTTCTCGGGCCGGCCGACAGTTTTGGTGTTCGACGACATGCACTGGGCGGACGCCGCTTCAATCGATTTGCTGCGGGAGTTGCTGCCTCTCACAGGCGAGATAGGCCTGGTCCTCATATGTGCTTTCCGCGCCGAGAGACAGGCGCCGGCCTGGCAGATCAAGAAAGTCGCCGACGAGGAATACCGCCACCGGTACACTGAAGTGTCGCTGCGCCCTTTATCGGACTCCGAGAGCAACGAACTGGTAAACCGCTTGTTGGCTATTCCAGAGATCCCGGATAGCCTGCGGGCCAGCATTCTTGAGAAATCGGATGGCAATCCTTTCTTCATCGAAGAAGTCGTACGGACGCTGATCGAGAGCGGTATCGTGGCGCCCAAAGAAAGGATCGTCGAAGGCGAGCCAAAACAGTTCTGGGTCGCGACGAGCGATATCTCCAAATTCTCGATCCCGGACAATTTGCAGTCGCTGTTGGCGGCGCGCATGGATCGCCTGGAAGAAGCAACACGGGCGACACTGCAACTGGCGTCGGTCATCGGTCGAAGTTTCTACTTGCGCGTACTGCAGGCTGTGGATGAAACCAGCCCGGAATTGGACAAGCATATTGGGACGCTGCTGCGGCTGGACCTGATCCGCGAGTCGGCGCGGGTACCAGAGCTGGAATACTCGTTTCGCAATCCGCTGACTCAAGAGGCTGTTTATGAAACGATTCTATTGAGACGTCGCCGCGAGTTTCATCGACGTGTGGGCGAGGTCATGGAAGAGTTGTATCCGGAGCGTCTGGAAGGACTTGACGGACTGCTCGCATACCATTTCACCCTAGCTGGGGCAAGCGATAAGGCGATCAGCCACTACCGGCACGCTTCGCGACAGGCACTTGCCGTCTACGCCTACGACGAGGCCGATCAGAATCTGCACGCCGCCCTGGCGCTGCTGGAGGCGGAACCAAAAACCAAGGTTCACTTCGATCTGTTTGAAGAGATTGGCGACGTCTGCCGGCTCGTGCGCAACTTCAGCATGGCGATTACCTACTACCAACTGGCCCTTGAAGTATGGAACGACCTGCAGGATGAATCAAATTTCGTTGCTATGCGGTTGCATCGCAAGATTGTCGAGATCGCAACCGAGACGAAATGGTCAGTGGATGCCGAAACCTACCAGCAGATTGGCGAGATTAGCCAGGAGTCGGAGACCTGGCTGCATGCGAGTCTGAAAGGCATAGAAGGTGAGCCGCCGCACACTGAGACCGTGCATTCGCTCGTCGCGCTGTCCGTGGACGCCTGGCGAGTTCAGACACCGGCAGATTGGGAGTCCGCTGAACGCTTTGCACAGGCGGCGGTTGCCATGGCTGAACAGCTAGACGACGGTTTACTGCTCTCGCAGGCGCTAGGCGCACTGGCGAATGTGCTGGATGGACGCAGCAAGCTGCGCGAGCATGTCGAGGTTGCCCAGAAAAGACTGGAGGTAAACCAGGAAGAGCGCTTCGAGGATATTCGCGAGAATATCGACGCACTGCGCGGCATCGGCGTGGCCTTGATGTATGTTGGCGAGTACGACGGGGCTCTGCCCTTTCTGGAGGAAACGACGGCTCTCGCCAGCCAGGTCCAGGCTATGGATCAGGTCGCAAATGCGCTGGGCATCCAGGCTCAATGTCTATACAGGATGGATCGCTGGGATGAGGTGCTGGCGATCGAGGAGAAGTGGCGCGATCTCGAAAAGAACTACAGTCGTGAGCGGATAGGGGAAACCTGCTTCTTTGTCGCCCTAAGCGGGAGCGTCTACGCCATGCGTGGCGACTACGAACGGGCAGATAGCTACGCCAAAGAATCATACGACTATATGGTTTCGATGTCGGGATTGCCCGAGAATTGGCAGAGAAATCAATTCTACTGACGTTCTTTGCCGTTGCAGGCGCAGGGCGAGTTCGCCCTGGTCAAGGAAGCGTTGGAATCGGCCCTTGAGTTGTCTGGTCAGCCGGTTAAGAGGGGCACGATGGCCCACAAGCACATAGTCTACATGATGTTAGCCGATGCGGCCGCCCAATTACGCGACGCAGCCGCATTGCAACAATATGCGCCGCTGTTGGAAGAGTTGGCCGTTCAGGACGACCATCTGCCGTACCTGGCCATCGCCCATCGCTGCTATGGCGTCATCTGTCTACTCGATGAGCAGTATGCTGAAGCGGATGCCCGGTTGTCGCAGGCATTGGCATTATTTGTTGAGATGGAGGCCAGCTGGCAAATCGGCCGCACGTTGGTCGAGAAGGCTGAATTGGCTCTGGCTCAATCCGATGAGGCCGGCGCCCGCAACGATTTCTCGCGCGCCCTAGCGGCGTTTGAATCAATAGAAGCGGCGCCTGATGTCGAGCGCACACGCGCGGCGCTGGCAACGCTGGCGTGAGTGGGCGACCATCGGGTTGGGCGTCGACTACCTTCCTCTGGCGAGAGAGGCAGCGCCAGGTTTAAGCCAGCCGTTCTATCAACGAGATCACAAAGAGCACCGACAAGAATAGCAGGATCAGCGCGATAATCGGCATCTTCAGCAGTCCGGTGATGATGCTGGCCAAGACCAACACCAGCATGGCTACAGCGCGCTGGGCAGCCTCACGGCGCCTCCAGGTGAGTGGCCAATCGCTGCGTAGCCATAGTGCGCTCCCGCCAACCAGGCACAGCAATGCCGCCACGATTAACAGGGCCACGATCTGGTTTCCCGTGATCCAGCCTATGTCCAGCGCCAGCACGCCACAGGAGCCGGCCCGGGCTGGAAAGGGTACCCGCTGGAACTGCTTCACGCTGGTTATGATCATGTAATCGTAGGCCGCGTCCTCCATAAAGATCGGCCATCGCAGCGTCTGCTTCTCGCCGGGTTCCAAGGCAATCTGCTGGATATCTTCGCGCAAGAAGGCCAAAGATCCCTCCGCAATATGCGAGCGAATCCGGAGCGTCGTCGGCCGGACGTGGGTATTGGCAATGGTTACGCCAATCGTGGCCTCGTCTCTGGGCGTGATTACCAGAGGACAGTGAAGCGAGCGCAGCGCCTCCTCCCTAATCGTCCCTCTGTCGAATACAGTGGCCTCCTGGTCAGGCCAGAATATGACAATGCTGAAGACCAGGGCCAATACAAGGCCAACGATAAACAGGCCCGCGCCAATTCGGCTTTGCCAATACCCTGCGCCAGAAATGCCTGGCTTAGCAGGAACGCTCATGGCACCCTCGCTTTCTTCAATGCATGCAGCCGGCCAAATGGCCTGGCTGACCCGAGTACAATGCGACGCCAATTGTAAATCTGACCGGCCGGAAGCGCCACCGTCCCTTAATGACCGTTGATGGCCTTCAGTTCATCGTCAGCCGATGGGAGCCATATCTTTCGGCCTGGCTCTCGCCAGGTTACCTTCGGCGATGCGACGGGCGGCCGCGTCAGTCGTTATCCTCTCGTCCTGTGAGAGGTGAAATATGCGCGACAGAGCCTCTCGAACGCTGTCGGAAACCCGCTTCTGCGCTTCACCCGGCGACCAACCCTGCAATTCAATACCGCAGATGGCCATCGCCCCACCGACGTTGACCACGTAATCGGGCGCGTAAAGGATACCTCGGGCCATAAGTTGCTCGGCTGCCTCTGGAGTAGAAAGCTGGTTATTGGCCCCGCCGGCAACCGCGCGACACTTCAGCTGCGGGATGGTGTCCTCGTTCAGCACGCCACCCAAAGCGCATGGCGCGTAAATGTCACAGTCGACGCTTGCGATCAATTGCGCCGGGACAAACTTTAACCCCAATTCGTCTCGGCACTGACTGATGATCGCTTCATCCACCTCGCTGAATAGCACCTCCACCCCGGCCGCCATCAAATGATCGATTAACCGCCGGCCGACGCTGCCCACACCCTGGACCAGCACCCGGCATCCCGCCAGTGATGTTCCACTGCTAACCCGGGCGTTGGCGACCTGGATGGCGGTAAATACGCCCAACGCCGTATAGGGCCCTGGCGAACCGCCACCGCCGCATTCAGGCGAGCGGCAGAAAATATACGGATGGCCCGTTTCGGCGATGACATCCATATCGGCCGCCGTCGTGCCTACATCCGGTCCGGTATAGAATAAGCCACCAAGCTGATGAATCAACGCGCCGTACCGTCTCAGTAGATCCGGTCGATCCTGGGCTGCCAAGTCTTGCGGCACCACGATCACCGCCTTGCCCCCACCCCGATCGAGATCTGGTACGGCGAACTTGTAGGTCATGCCAGCCGATAGTCGAAAGGCGTCCTCGAACGCTTCCCCAAGGTTAGCGTAGGGCTTCATCCGCGTACCACCCGTCGCCGGCCCCAGGCGGCTGGAGTGTATGGCGATAATGATCACCGCGCCTGTTGGTTTATCGTTGTGGACAACGACCGATTGGCCGTTCCAACTCGATAGCAAAGACTCTATCATGAACACACCCCTTACCTGCTGTAATGAATACTCTACGGATGTCCTGCTCGTTTTGAGCGGCAATTCAATATCAACTGAGTTTTGACGGATGTGTGTCGCCAGTTGGGCGTACTCAGGGCCTACATCTGGGGACCGGAAGGATTGTCCGGTCCTAAGAGCGTTACAATGTTCCACTCTAAGAATTGAGGCTAAGCGTCGTCATGCTACTGCGGTGCGGGCAAACTACTGTTAAAGATGTCGCGGTGTAACTTCCATTGCCCATTTTCTTGTTTCCAAATGACGATGTGCTTGCCCTGATCAAGCACCTGCCCCTCTTCACCTTTGAGCGTGAATTTCGAAACTTCAAAGGCTAAGTTGTCTCGCTCTTCCACTTCGATGATATCTAGCTTTGCTTCCTTAATCCCCGTGTCCATGAGGGCCTGCCAGAATGCCTGAATTGCCTCTTTGCCCGTCATGAAGTCGCTGTTGGGGGGTAGTAATTGTCCATCGTCTGTGTATAGATCAGCCATGCCGGCCGCATCGCCGCGGCCGAAGGTAACCATGAAATCGTTGTTCGCATCGGCGATTACCTCGCGAATATCAACTGGTGTTGCCACATCCATAACTTCAAGCCTCCTCTAAACGAGCTGGTCGCAATAGCTCATGCGAACCAACCGATATGTATCTCAGTATATCGACCAGTATTTCCAATGGTGAGTACGCCCAACCTGCTAAGAGGTTTATCTGGCGAGAAGCCAGAGCAGTCGAAGAACGGAGCTAAAGGGATTGTTTGCTTGACTCCCCACTCCTTTGACTCGATCACATCCCAAAAACATTATAGCATAGAATTCTTATGTCGTTTCGATGACTTCTGCAAAAACATGTGCGAGCGTATGTGGTCTCAGGCAAGGAGCAGCTCCGGCCGGGGCCGGAGATGTGGCATTTTCGATCAATCTAGCTACGCAGTGCTGTCAGAACCAGACCGGGGAGGCGCCGCCAGGAAGGACCCGCTTCGAATTTGGCCAGTTTTCTGGAGAATTCCAGAGCGCCCTTGGAAACAACGGTGAGAGGATCGAGCCTCTTGAAAGGCGCCCGGCTCACGGACTTCTGCGGATATGAAAACATGAGGAAATTGAATGTTTTGCCTGCACCTGATTGAATATCATAGATATCCGAGCCCGGAAACGCGCCCCAGGGAGCTGTCATGAAATAGGCGCTGTAATAGGCCAGCATGTTCAGCGACACCGTTCCGTAGTTCAATCTGGCAATAGCCCGATCGATTGCCGCGGCGATCTCAGGATCGGCAAGGGACTTGGGGTGGACAATGATCGTCGCACACAAGGTTCCCCACAAAGTATCATTTGCAAACTCGACCGCTCGATCGATGAAACCCGCAGCACTGGATGCCGGTAGGGCCGTCTCGGCCAGAAGACCACAAAAGGCCTCCCGCTTGAAGCATATGTCATTAGCGTTGTCGGGTTCCAGCTCTGGAATGATGGTCCAGGGAAGATGACCTTGATTGACAGTGCCAAATTGAAGCGCCTCCGCATGGGCCTCAAGGAATTCAGCATGGCGAACCTCAGCACCTGGATAATATGCCTTGCGCGTCGGATGATCTTCCAGAAGTCGCCCGGTCTCTTCTATCAGGCTATTTCGCTGCGGCCAAGATTGGTGCTGGATAATGACCCTGGGCGTGAGGCAGGCAAAACCGGCATTGGCAACCAGCCACGTTGCGATGTGCTTTGACTGTTCCTTGATATCGGCTTCATCCCAGGGGCCAGGAACGACGATAACTGGGCTCACGTTGCCAAGCTCTCCGGTAAACCGTTTCGTAATCAGCGGTTTACGTTCTGCTTTGCGCTGCCCGCTTTTGGCATCAGCGCCAAATACGATTGCTTCAAAGGTCTTATCTGAGCCTGTCATATGCAATTCATCCACCGCTGGATGACGGCACAGATAATCCCCTTGTTCTGCTCCCCCATAGGCAAAAGCCAGAAAACCGCGCTCAACTAACGGTCGAAATCCTTCTTCCATCAGCGGCCCAAGATGGTCGTTGACTGGGTTTAACTTGAGCACCACCACTTGCAACTCGACAAAGAGTTTATGCAGAAGATCGATGACAGGCAGAACGGAAGCATTGCCGGCACCAAGCACCAGGGCAACTTTCCCGCCGAGGGCCGGGTCATGATATGCGGCAGATTGTGTTGCTATCGTTTCCTCGACACTCACTCCTGGTTCCATCCAAACCTCACCGCTTACGCCTGGAAACAGGAAACGATCGTGCAACGATAGTGGAAAGACGGGCGCCACCACCTGTCCATCGCTGCCGTACGTCAAAGCCTTCGGAATCCTCGGCCGTCCCTGTTCTTGGATCTCGACCAGTGACTGGCCTAGCGCTCGGAGCGCTCTATGAACGGTGGCCAGGATGGTCCACTCTTCAGCCTCGCCAAATGAGTGCCTGCGAAGGCCCTTGGCCTGGAGCTCAGCATTTATCCATGATTCATTCAGAGTGGGTAACCGTTCACGGATTTCTTCTACGAACGATAGGCGTTCGGCAATCTTGAGTCGAACCCACTCGTCCTTGTGCGCTTGCAGCCTGGTCAAAAGCTCGTCGATATCCTGCGGCCGCGTAATGTGGGCTGGCTTGATCAAGTCGGCGAAATATGGCGAGCCAGCTATTAATGTCTGATCTTTCTGTCGCGCACTTTTGTGGATGCCCATTCCAAGACCTTCTGGAGAAGCGGCTCGTGACAAAAACAGTATACCACGAACCACATACTCTCGTATGCACATACTCTCGTACGATTTCGTCAGGTCATCCTGCGCAGCACTCGCGTATCAATTCCCTTTCTTCGACCGAGAAGGGGCGCTTTTCGTGCGTGGTTGCCGGTGGTTGTTTGTGATGCTGGAAGGGGAGATAGGCCGTTCTACCTGCTTCAATACGTCAGCAGTACCTTGATGGCATCTTCGGGATGTGATTGGATCAACTGATAGGCTTCGGCCGCCTTTTCGAACGAGATTCGATGCGTTATCAGCCCATCAGTTATTAACTTACCTGAAGCGATTAGCTCAGTCGCCGCTTGATGAATCCGTTCCCGATTCCAGGTCGGGTGATCGCGATGGGGGCAATCCCAGACGCCCATACTTGAAAGCAACGTCACTCGATTGTGATGCCACTCAGCGCCAAGAGTTAGAGGCGTTCCGCCTCCCCGATAGAAGCCTCCAGCAACCACTGTGCCTCCCATTTGGACGACGCGAATCGCGTCATTCAATGCTCCATAGTTGCCCGAGAATTCGATGGCGACGTCCGCGCCGTGAAGAGGGGTATTAGCCTTGATCACAAAGGCAACGTCTTCAGCGGTGGGATCATGGGCGGAATCGGCGCCGAATCTAAGCGCCAATTCTCGCCGTGATTTCAGTGGGTCGACGGCTGCGACCCAGGATGCACCGTCGAGTTTTGCCAGTTGCAAAGCCAACAGCCCAATCACGCCCATGCCAAACACCACGACGGAATCGCCCAGCTTGATATGAGCGTCATGAATCGCTTGCAGAGCAACACCGGCCAGCGCCAGGAAGCTCGCTTGCTCAGGCTGGATTCCGGCCGGCAATGGAGCGACCTGGCCCAGCAGAGTGGGTAGATCTTCATGAAAAGTATGGGTTTGGCGGTGACGTAAGGGCAAATGGACACGCTCTCCCACTTCAAATCGCGAGACGTCAGGCCCGATGTCGATCACCTCACCAACCCACTCATAGCCCAACAGGACCGAATCGATCAGGGGTTCTTTTCTTGGCACAAACAGGCGCAGTTCCTTGTCAAACTCTTTTTCGACAAAGGGATTGTTGCCTGTAAAGAGGTTCATCTCTGTGCCATGACTGATGCCGCTCATGATCGCCCGGGCGCGCACTTCGCCCGATTGAAGCGCTGGATCTTCGTACTGGACAAACGTTATTTCGCCCGGAGCGATAAGTTGAAGTTCCAACGGCATAAGTAGAATCCTTCCCGGTTGGACCGGAGGATCAAGGCCTTTTCAGGCGAGGTCAAATGATGGCAGTATCGGTCGATACGCCTATAGATGCCCCTTTCCCCCACGTATTGGTGATGCTAAGATTTGTTGTTACTGTCCCGGTGGACGATATTCCACAGTCTTTCTGACTGCCCGGTCAACCTCTTCCGGGGTGAGAAGAACAACTGTCTTGGTCTTCAGCGTTCCGCTGGCATGTCCAACCATAGAAGTAGCAGCAGCGCTGACGTTGTCCGGCAGGTCGACGACGGCATAAAAGTCGTTGTCGCCAAAGGCGAAATAATACGCCTCCAGCGTTCCACCCAAACTCGCTATGGCCTGTTCAGCCGCTTCCTGCCGCTTTGAGCCTCCTTCTTTGAGCAGACCCTTCAAACCCTCCTCAGTGTACGAACCATGGATCATGTACTTTGGCATTTTTCACTTACTCCTATTAGGCGCTACGAATCGGCCGACATCCTGCTTCACATTATAGCATATCAAGATCCGTTCCATTCCGTTGGGAGCACTGGAATCAAGTGGCGCTGGGCGAAAAGCTCGGCCGCTTCTTCTCACGCGATCATGGTTTTACATCCTAGCTGGTACGAATCGTACCCGGGTGACAGCATAACGGTATACGATATCTGCGCTGTTCACCAGGAGGAAGCTTGAAATGATCGTCAATGCTCGAAGTCTATCAGGATATCAGGTCGAGATCACCGCCGGTAGCCATCGCCTGGTCGCCGACGAGTCGGTTGGGGCCGGGGATGACGCCGGTCCTGATCCATACGGTCTGCTCCTTACGGTATTAGGCGCCTGCAAGGTCATGACTGTTCAAATGTACGCCGGCCGCACGAAGTGGCCCCTGGATGGCGCCAAGGCCAGACTGACTGTGCATAAGATCCACGCCCATAACGGTGAGGACTGTGAGAGCGATCCGAATACCCGCGTCGACATCATCGAGGTGGAATTGACTCTCCTTGGCGACTTGACGGCGGAGCAGGTCAGTCGCCTGGCTCAGATCGCGGACCGTTGCCCGGTGCATCGAACGCTGACGGGCGAAACCACGATACGCTCAAGAGTGGTCTAGCCGGTCGATTTCGCCGGCCGGATAACACATACACGTGCATAGCGCTCTGTACGATGTGTGCCATCGCGGAAGCCGATGGCTATTTCGTGCCGTTTAAGCCGCGATGTTCCTGCCAGAGTTGGTTAGGAATGCTCCCGTTTGTCAACAGGCTTCATGTCCAAAGGGATGCGCGCCATTCCCCCGCACATTTACCACATGCCCCCCATCGGTTACAATAGCAATCGTCCCCACGGTGCGTTGGCTTGCTGGACTCCGGCACGGCTGTGTTTGTAACGCTGCCTAGCCGATTGGAATAGCTATCACAACCGCCTTCCAGCCATCGTAATTGTTAAAAGTAGAACAATGACACAACCGATCACTTCCGCGTTGAACCCCATTATTCCGCCAGCAGACAAAATCGGTCTACGATTTTTTCGGCTATCTCGTTAGTGATATCTCCCGTGATTTGTGGCTAACACGTCTGGCGTCGGGCTAGAATCTATTCAGCTTTATTGCCTGGTATATCCCCAGCATTCATGACTTCAATCTCAACTCGCTAATTCGGGGTGTCCCTGAAGTGCGAACACAGTCGAGATGGCAAAATTCCCCCTATCTTGACACCACAACTATCTCATTCGGGATGTCGCTGGCCGAGGCGGACCAGACTGCCATCGACTCTTCAGCCGCCGAAGAGGTCGCTTGTGGCCGAGCGGTGTGCGAATGTGCGCTTCAATGGCTGGAGACGGCAGATGAAGCAACCTTGCAAGCGATTCCGGCCGGCCGCCAGAATCTGGCCCGGTCAGCTCAATACCACAACGAATCGTGCGGACCTTCCCTTATAAAGGCATCATCATGATCACAATGTTGGAAGATGACGACTCTTTCTTCGCCGCCATGCGCGCGGGAGCGCGCGGTTATGTCCTAAAGGGTGCGGACAAAACGGAGATGCTCAGAAGCATCCGAGCCGTGGCTCAAGGCGAGGCCATTTTTGGCCCAGCAATCGCCAGCCGGCTGGCGGAGTTCTTTCGGCAGGTCAATGAGGCCTCTCAGGAAGAAGAAAATGCCAAGACTTTTCCCGACCTGACGGATCGGGAACACGAGATATTGGAGCTAATCGCCCGCGGCCGGAATAATCAAGAGATCGCCAGTCACTTGCACATCACAATGAAGACGGTCAGCAATCACATCTCGAACATCTACAACAAACTCCAGGTAGCAGACCGGGCCCAGGCCATCGTATTAGCGAAAGATGCTGGCATGGGATAAGCTTGAAAGGGTTTCTCCAGATGGGTCACTTACCTTCTACCTGAACCACATATAGACCAGCATCACCGGCGGCCGCAAAAATCATATCCCCGCTTGTGTCAAGCCTGCCGGCCATCGGAAGCCGGCCCGAGAGATGAAGGCGGTCGGGTTCAGAAGCATCCAAAACCCAGGTCCCGTCGTCATTGGTGACCAAAAAAATCATGCCGTCTTCGCCGGTAATCATTTCGTGTACGCTAAAGGGCAGAAGCCAGCTATCGTTCACCACGGGACTATCTGGATCGGTCACGTCGATACTATGTAGATTCTGACAACTGTAGCCGTCACAGGATGCGAACAGCATGTCGCCCGCCACAGCCAATCGGCTGGCGGCTTCCGGCAGCGCTAAGACTCCCGAAGGTTGAGGCTCAAGGGGGTCGCTGATGTCGAAGAGGTGAATCCGGTTGGTTTCCCCCAGGCTCAAGGCGTACAAAGTGTCTCCTGATAAGGTCAAGCCTAGTACCTGCCAACCGCCAATTTCCAAAGCGGCTGTTAAGATCGGCTTGGCCGGATCCTTCAGATCAATGACCCCAACGACGCCAGCGGCAGCGCCATCCTGGTTACCATCCGAGATTGTGGTGTACATGACGTTGTCGTGCAGAATCGTCACAAAATCCGAATCGCCATAATGTTCCCCCTCCTCGGGCGCCCGCAGGAATTGGGGATCGGCCGGGTCAGAGATGTCTAGCGTGTACAGGCCGCCCATCCAGACAGGTGCTACCATGGAATCGTGGGAAGTGTACAGGCCCAGATACCCTTCATCTTCCAATACCAGCTTGTCGCCAACCAGGGCCGGCACCGGTTGGCTCACGTCAAGGGTGACGATACCCTCGCCAGTAAGGAGGAATGCCAAATCATCGTGCAAGGCCAGGCTTTGGGCATTGAGGAAACCGTCTGGATGCGTGAATTGGCTTACAAGAGCCGGCTCGGCCGGGTTGCTTACGTCGAAAATCTGAAGACCGCCGTGCACGGTGACGAACAAGTTGTCGTCTTGAATGGCCAGGTCTATGAGGCAGTCTTTTGGGTCAATTTTGTTCACCAATTGCGGCCTGTCGCCTTCCAATCTGACAAAATCTATGGAAGAACCGCAATGCCCAAACTCCCCTGATGTGCCGGCCGAGATCAAGATCTCGTCATTGGTCACTACGTGGTTCGAGAAGAAGGACAATTCTAATTCAACGCGATCGCCCAGGCGGAGTGGTTCGGCCGGATTACTAAGGTCAAATTGCTCAATGCCCTCAGAGTTGGGTCCTCCGATCTCGACTACATAAACGATGTTATCTCTTACGGCGGCCTGGCTGCTGTAAGAACCGCCGGTCAGCGGCGTCTCACTCAGGATCTTATCTGGATCAGCGGCGTCGCGGAGTTGTATGCGGCGGTTATCAATGATAATTACCAGATCGCCATCCACCAGGACATTGTCATTCATCTGCAAATCATGGGTATACAGTAACCTCGGTTGTACTGGGTCGGTGATGTCAAAACGAAGCAAGCTGGGCCATTCACCTGTCCGGCCCATATTATAAAGGTAGGCGCTATCGTCTATTACAGTGACGCTTCTTGCCCACGGCTTTCTGACTGTCTCCTCGTCCGGACTCCAGTAATTGGGGCCATCATTGAGAATTTGCACATTGGACGGATCGCTCACATCAATCATGATCAGACCAGCCCACTCAGCAGCGACATAAGCTATCCCCTCAGACACCTCTATACCCCGAATCAGGCCGGGCAGCGGCTCGCTTTGCCCCAGTAGTTGGGGATTGGTGGCGTCGCTGGCGTCCATCACCAATACTCTCGGCCCAAAACCAACGTAAACATACTCGCTGTCAACGGCGACAGCTCGTGGCACACCGCCCAGTTGATCGACGATGGTGAAACCGATTTCTTCGGCGAAGGGCAATTGGTTAGCAGCAGGCGCCGGTTCGCTTGGATCTGCCGTCGCTGCTTCAGTTTGTGAAGCTGCCTCGGCAGCTGGCGTTTCGGTTGGAGCGGCCGTCGCTACTTGGGTTTGCGTGGCTACCTCGGCGGTTGGAGGCGAAGTGGGCTCTAAGGTCGGGGCACGTGTAGCCGTTGGCTCAAATTCAACCTGGGATTCAGCTTGTGGTTCTGCGGTAGGGGAGCCACAAGCAACCAGCAATAACAACGCAAACAGGGATACGGAAACGGACAGTCGTCCTAACATCATAAACCTCCATCGCATAGGGAACCGACGGCTCTTGGCCCACGCCTTGGCCTCAATACAGGCGATCCCCTGCATTTCGCCGAAACTTCTGTACACAATCAAAGTAATTGGCGGCCTGCAGAAAGCCGGATAGCATGCATTCGCTCCTCGGACTTGACGATCGTTTGTGAAGACTGACCCGCGTTGACTGGAAAATGGTAACTGGCTATAATTGTAATGACGGTTACATTCTAGCACGAGACGTGTAACCTGTCAAGATATTTAAGATGGTTACTATTGAGCTGGTGGTCCCGGAGAACGAACGATGGAAACAAGTACATTTGATTTCGATTCAGGCGAGCTTTGCCTCGACTTTGCCAATACTTTGGAATGGCACGCCAGCGAAAACCCGGAAGATAGGTTGGGCGACTATGCCGACTTCCTTGCATGGGCGGAGGCGGCCGAATTGCTGCCTGCAGAGCGGCTGGATCGATTGCGCCGTCTACTGAGTGCTCAGTCACAAGAAGCAGCTAGCGTCCACGGCCGGGCTATCCAACTCAGGGAGGCCATTTACCGGATCTTCGCGGATGTTGCAGGGGAGAGGAGCGCCAGTCTAGACGATCTGGTTGTAATCAATGAAGAGTTGAACGAGGCGCTTTATCACTCGCAGGTCAGTCCGGCGCCTCAAGGTTTTTCCTGGCAATGGGCTGAAGTTTCGGGACGACTCGACCAGCTTTTGTGGCCCGTGGTACGCTCGGCCGCTGAGCTGTTGACTTCTGACTCGCTGGATCGCGTTAAAGAGTGCGCCGACGATCGTGGCTGTGGCTACCTGTTCATCGACACAAGTCGCAATCGCAGCCGACGCTGGTGCTCGATGGAGTCATGCGGCAATCGGGCCAAGGTGCGCCAACATCGCGAACGAAAACGAAAAAACGCGTGACGGTAAACCTGGGCAACGACAGGCGTCTTGGCCGGGGCTGGGCCTGTGTTTCCGGTGGATTGGTCGATGATCGTTCCATCGGGCTTGAATGCGCCGCCCTTCACGGCCGCTTCGATCATGCCCAGCGCCATGCGATCTTTGATGCTTCCCCCAGGGTTCAAGAACTCACATTTGACATAGATGTCGACATCGCGCGTCTCGTTGACGCTTCTCAGTTTGATTAGCGGCGTACTTCCTATCTGCTCAAGAATATTCAGCTTGTTCACATTCCCTCCGCGATTATTGCCTTTGAATCTGGGCGATTTAGGGCAGATCTATTCGCTGTTTACTCACAATGATGTTTCTGAACGGCCCCATTCTACTCCGGCATCTGGCTATTTTCTCCTATATTGAAGTGGCTGCGATTCAGACGCGCCGCTGTTACTGTGCTGGCCGTCTTGGCTATGGCGCCGAAGGTGGCAACGAAGTCGTGGGACAGGTATCTGGGCTATTCCGGCGAGAGGCCGGCTTGCCCAATGCTGATTCCCAGTTTATCCTCTCAATCCAAAAGGTTCAGTCAATGGGCACACCTCAGAGATCATTTTACGATCGAGGCAGAGGAAGAAACGAATGCTTCGACAATTGAACACGCGGCGAACCTTCTATTTCCTTTTGGTCGTTATCACGATCGCCCTGGGAACCGCACTATACTTCAACTGGATACCACTACTACAATCTGGCTATGGTTGGGACTGGCATTACAGGTCGCCAACATGGGGCGCCTGGCTAGCGCTATGGCCGTTTTTTGTGTCAGTCCTGGTGTACGCCGGTGGAACGTGGTGGCTGCGCCGCCGTTCACCAATTGCGTTTTTGGGCTGGATCGTTCTCGCCGGCTCAGTGGTTTGCGGTGGCGTGCTTGCCGCCTATGGTGACCCACTCCAATTGCTCTACGAAAGAACGGTCTCCGCGAATGCATCCGGCGCGTTTCGGATCGGCATTGAATTCGAATCGCTTCTGTCCGTCGTCCGCGCCTGGCCCGAGACGCTTGATGGGGAGCGTTACCAGGTCTATCGTCACATGCGCCTCAGTCCGCCAGGGTTGCCGGCTGTTTACTGGGTCGCTGGACGAATCATGGAAGGATTCCCTGCTGTGAATAAGGTGCTAGGAGCCGACATACGTTCGTTCTTCTGTGACCAGCCGTATCTCACCAGGCTGACCGACGCCCAGCTATCGGCCACATTGGTTGGGATCCTCTCGCCGCTTTGGGCAATGCTAACCGTGGTACCACTCTATGACATGGTGCGGAATGTCTACGGTGAAAACGCCGAAAGGGCAGCACGATTTGCGGCCGCGACGTGGCTTCTTGTTCCGGCGGTTGCAAGCTTCATGGGTAGCCATAACACAGCGCTGCCGCTACTGGCAACCTTAGCTCTGGTACTGTTCGTACGTGGCTGGAATGCGACGACAACGCGACGAGCCGCAATCTGGTTCGTCGGCGCTGGATTCATGACTATTCTGTGTATAGTCATGAACACCTCCATGATTCCGCTCATCATGTTCTGCGGTTGGATAACCCTGCAATGGGCAGCGCTCGACGACCGTGTGCGCAGCGCCGCCTATTGGCGCAAGTCGATCACCGTTGGCGTGCAATTTGGGATTGGTCTAGCGCTGGGCATTGGCCTTTATCACCTGCTCACTGCTCATCACCTGTGGGATCTAATGCCGTCGATCATGGCCCGTCATATGCGCCTCGATCGTCCTTACGGACCGTGGCTAGCATTGCACACCCGCGACATGTTCCTCTTCTTTGGCCTACCCTTCTTTCTCGTCTGGCTCTATGGTTGCTGGGCATTGCCAGAAGGACGGGTCAGAAGCTGGGCTCGAGGATTGCTATTGACCCTGTTCATTCTGATCATCTCCGGTTCAGCTCGCGGCGAAGTTGGCCGAGTTTGGATGTTTTTCATGCCTGCGATGCTTCTGCCAGTAGCGCACGTCCTCTTGCGCTTCTTCAGCCGGAGACAGATTGCAGGCATTATGGGCCTGCAGGTACTCTGGCTCGTGGTGGGATTTGTCGTTTTGCGGCCGATTCTCACGTTTCAGCCGCTTCCGCCTGACTATGACACCGTGCGATATGCGCCACTGGCAGACGCGCCCATGGTGTCGGTCTTTGCACGTTTTGGCGATGAATTGGTGCTACAGTGGTACAAAGCGGAGTTCGACGCTGGAACAAACAGTGTGACGATGCATTTCGGGTGGGATCCACTGCGTCAGATTACGAGCAGTCACTTATTTTCGGCCTTGCCTGTTGCCGACGACGGTACCGTTGGCGAAAGCCAGATATGGCTTCCACTGGATTATCGGTTCCCTACTACTTGCTGGCACCATGTGCAGGACGAGCCGGTGGTTGACCAGATCATCTTATCGCTGCCTGAGAGTGCAACGCCGGGCGAATGGTGGATTAGTCTGTCGGCGTTTACGTTAGACGAAGAGAAGCAACCTCATTACCTCCCTGTATATGCGCCTGACGGGAGCGTGGATGAGCAGCAGATCGGGATCGGTCCTATCGCCGTGATTCCATAGTTGTGGTCGGCCAGAAAGCTTTGGGACCAGTAAATCAAATCCGAAGGACCGAAGAAGACGATATGGCGCAAAACTAGCCATGGTTGGTCGAGTCCTTATCATCAACGAACCATCGCCTGGTAATGAAGGCATCCGCAGACACATATAGTCCACAGATTGATTTCGAGCTTGGAGCATCCGCGGGAGCGTATTTATGCGGAGTCGGAGAGGGCTTCAGGACTTCGCTTCTGTTCCTGAATCTGAACTGCCTTCTGAAGAGTTTCCAAAAATTCATCCAGGGGTACACGATGAACACGAGCGGCCGTTTCTACTGTCAGGGCCTTTGTGATCATCCGCCGCAAGGAATAGCGACCCACGCGCTTGACGCCAAACACCTCCATGACGTCGGCGATATCGCCATACTCCTGCAAGATGGCGGACACTTTGGTATCTTTCGTAATTTCCATGATTCGTTTTCTCCTGTTTCAGTGTTTTGACAGTAAGTATTCTTGATTCCACCAGAGATTAGCAGAAGGATGATTGTAAGTCTCCGACTTTTGTCGGAAAGCATGGCGCCGCGATTGGCTTAATTAGCCAGTTTTTCTAATTGGTCCCGGTCGATGATGACGATTTGCTGGCGTTCGACTTCGATCAAGTTGTCCGATTCTAACTTGCGTAGGGAACGTTGGATGACGTCGACCACGGTACCCAATCGGGCCGCGAGCTCATTCTGCGTGTACCAGGCCGGCCGGAACAGGGTGTCTCCTTCTGCCTCGTCAAGAATCAGCCGGGCTAATCGATTGATCACCGGCCGCAAGGATAGATCTTCAACCAAAGCGACAGAATGGCGTAGTCGCCCAGACAGGACATCAATTATCAATTGGGCGAACATTGGATCCTGTTGAATCAGCTGTCTGATGGCGCCGCCTGGAATAAACCATAATTGCGCATGGGTTAGGGAAACCACGGATGCCGGATTAGGCAAAGTCGAAAAGCAGCCTACCTCATTAAACGTTTGGCCGGCTTCGATTAAATGCAGGATCTGCTCGCGGCCGGCGGTAGAGTACTTCACCGCTTTCAAGGTACCTGACTGAAGCCAGTACAGTCCCTTAGAAGGCTCCCCTTCGCCAAAAATGATCGCGCCGGCCTGGTACGTTATGCGCTTAGCGCGCGATCCTAGAAACGCCAATCCATCCTGGCCAAGCGGTCCGAAGAATGGGCTTTCCTTTAATCGTTCTGTGAACTGGGTTATGGGTTCTACTGGCTGAGACATGGGATGGCATTATAGGTCGGGAGCAACGGCTTTGCGACTTTTCTGCGCGTTCTAATTGGTCATCGTCCTGTTCTGCGTTGATCGCTCCTTCCCTGCGAAAAATCAGGCGCTTGCGAGATCCCTGTGTTAGAATCAACTTCAGCGTAACGCTGCCAATCGACGAGTTTAAGAGAGGAGTTGCAAGGATCCATGGATGAGGAATATCGCATCGTCTATGAGGAGAAGCCCGAAGAATCGGCCTGGGGGATCATTGGGCGAGGCGTCGGAGAATATAACAAGCAACAAGCAGGCGATGAGAAGTTTCAACGTCTCTGTTTCGTTCTTCATGGGCCCGACCAGGAGATCCTGGGAGGTGTGCTAGGCGAGATCTTCTGGCGTTGGTTCCATATCGATCTGATCTGGGTGAAAGAGGAACTTCGCGGCCGTGGATATGGCCATAACCTGTTGACGCGCGCTGAAGAGGAAGCGCGGCAACGAGGGGCGAAACATGCGTTTTTGGACACGTTCAGCTTTCAGGCGCCGGAGTTTTATGAGAAGCGCGGCTACAGGGTGTTTGGCGAATTGGGAGAGTTCCCACCCGGGCATCAACGCTACTTCTTTACGAAGGAGCTTTAGAAGCAATAGAATTCGCTAACAGCCGATGAGTGAAGAATACGCAATTGGCGCTGTTCTTGCCGGCGATCACGTCCAGATGGATTTTGCGGCCGGCACGATCGTGGGTCGGGAGGCAATGTCTTGAGGGCTCATGCAAGAACGTGACGTCTTTTTCCGCCACGCATCGCGGAGCGACCTGAGCACGATCGTGGGTTTACTGGCCGATGATCCCCTGGGCGCAGTGCGTGAAGCATACGCCGAGCCGCTGCCTGAAAGCTACTACGAGGCGTTTGAAGCCATCGGCCGCGACCCGAATAATGAACTTGTGGTCGCCGAGTTGGCGGGTAGGGTCATCGGCGTGCTTCAGTTGACCTTCATCCCGAATATCACCTATCGGGGCGGCTGGCGGGCCCAGATTGAAGGCGTGCGGGTGGCAGCCGAATTTCGGTCAAGCGGCATAGGGCGCAAGCTTTTCGAATGGGCCATAGACCGGGCCAGACGGCGAGACTGCCGCCTGGTTCAACTGGCGACGGACAAGGCCCGGCCGGACGCGATGCGCTTCTACGAGAGCCTGGGCTTTGTGGCTTCGCACGAGGGGATGAAGCTCCAGCTCTAACCGGGAAGACCCTAAGAGTGACGCGCCAGGCAATAGCCAGGCTGCTGGCGAGTATGGACATGACGGCCTGCCAGCCAGTGTTAGAATTGGCGGC
>JBFFWQ010000094.1:0-24019 GCA_041570195.1 Promineifilaceae bacterium (SeqCode)
CCTACTCGAACTGACGATCGGCAGCGCCCCGGTCCTGGCCACTGCTTTCCTCGCCGTTAATCCGTACCTGACGTGGTATAGCCAGGACGGCAAGATGTATGCCCTGACGCCTTTTCTGGCCCTGCTGGTCGCCTGGCTCTGGCTACAAGGCATCGGCCGCGGCAGTTGGCGGAGCTGGCTGGGTTACCTGGCCGTCGTCAGCATCGCCATATACAGCCACCTGTTGATGGTTCTGCTAATACCGCTGGGCGTCACATGGTTTGTCATCGCCTGGCCCCAAAGCAGGGAACACAAAACGGGCTACCTGTTGGCCCTGGCCGGATTAACCCTGCCGTACCTGCCCATGATCTGGTGGCAATGGTCCTTCTTGACTTCCCCAGACAGGCTCACGGCCATACCAGTCTATTCGTTTCCAGAACTCCTGGATAAGGTTCTGATTACCCAGAGCTACGGCGTGGGGGAGCCGAGGGATTTACTGGGCGTGGCGCCGGTCCTCTTTCTGGTCGCGGCCGGCCTGCTGCTGGGCTTCCTGGAAATATCTCCCCGGCCGGATGGTCCGCTGGCCCGGTTGTCGGCCCATCGCCGCCACCTGCTCATCGTGACCTGGTTGCTGGTCCCTGTTTTTGGCATCTATTTGCTGAGCGAACGCCAACCCGTCTTTAACCCTCACTATATCATCTGGATCGCCCCGGCGGGCGTGATGCTGGTCGCACTCGGCGTTCAGTTGCTTTGGAATAACAGCGGATCGTTGGCCAAGCCGTTGGCTGTTGTGCTGGCCGCCTACGTGTTGCTCTTCTGGGCCGTCACCGGCCAACAGCAGAAAATCCGCGTCGTCAAACCCGATCTTCGAGAGGCGGTTGCCGCAGTCGCCCGAAATCGTCAGCAGGACGATTTGCTCATTTTCCAGTTGCCCCACATGCAATATTCTTACCGTTATTACAGTGGCGACCAGGGTCCAGACGTTTTCCGCGATAGCGAAGTGCGGCTCGGCCGCTGGACGGATGGGCTGTGGACCAACAACGGGCTACCCGATGCTGAAACCCGAGAACTGGTGGATCAAGAAATGGCGCAAAAGACGGCCGGCGCCGAGGACATCTGGCTCATGCTCAGCGAGGCCGAGCTCTGGGACGAGCGCGGGCTGATGATCGAATGGTTGGACGATCGGGCTTTGCTGATCGATCACTTCCTCTTCAGCCATGCGGAGGTACGCCACTATCGTCTTCCATGAGCGGCCGATCAGCTCCGTTGGTAGCTTCGCCCGGCTCCGAGTTATAATCACCACCTTTATGATCGCCTGAATGGCTGATATTAAATGAGTTTGGATTCAACGACGAGCGATCCACAAGAGATAGGCGAGGCGGCAGCCCAAGAGGACAGCCCAGAGCAAGCCACTGGGTTCGCTAAGAATATGTCTCAGGAGGCGCTTCAAGAGACCCCACTTGACGATGCCTCGGATGATGCCCCGGAAGAAACTCGGGACAAAGCTGGCCTTCTCAACAGGGAGTGGTTGATCCCGGCCGGATTGGTCCTGGTCCTGCTTATTGGCGCCTATTTCCGCTTCACCGGCGTGAACTGGGACAGCGACCAGCACCTGCACCCCGACGAACGTTTCATGACCATGGTCGCCGAGCAGATCAGCTCGGTAGATGGCCTGGGCCAATACTTCAACACCGAGGAGTCGTCGCTCAATCCCCTGGGCTACGGCTTCTATACCTACGGCATGTTGCCCCTTTTCATCACCCGCTACGTAGCCGAGTGGTTCGCGCGGACCAGCTATGATGAGGTGGTGCTGGTCGGCCGGGTCCTATCCGGCCTGTTCGATCTGGCCGCCATACTGGCCCTGTTTTTCCTCGGCCGGCAATTGTACGGCCGGCGAGTCGGGCTGCTGGCGGCCGCCCTCTACGCCGCGGCCGTCGTACCCATCCAACTAGCCCACTATTTTGCCGTCGACTCCTTCACCACCGTCTTCATCGTCGCCGCTCTTTATGTGGCCGTCCTGGTCATGAATCGGCCGCGCTGGTGGCACTTTGTCCTCTTCGGACTACTCACCGGCCTGGCCATGACCACCAAGGTCAGCATCGCTCCCATGGCCGGGCTGATCGTGCTGGCCGCTCTGGCCTACCTGGTCGATCTATGGCCTGAACGCGACAGGCGCCGGACGGTAGCGATCAGGCTGTTCATCGGCCTGGTCGCGGCCGGCTTGCTGGCCGCCGTCACTTTCCGGATTTTCCAGCCCTACGCCTTCGTGGGGCCGGGCTTCTTCGACCTGGGGCTCAATACGCGCTGGATGGAAATCATCGCCGAAGTGCGCAACCAGGTCGCCGGCCGGGCTGATTTCCCGCCCAACCATCACTGGGCCGGCCGCGGCTGGAGCTACGGCCTGACCAACATGGTCCAGTGGGGCATGGGATTGCCTCTAGGCCTGGCCGTGATCCTGAGTTGGGGTTGGGCTACCTGGCGCTGTCTGCGCGGCGACTGGCACAAACATCTACTGCCCGTGGTCTGGGTAGGCGGCTTCTTCCTGTACCAGAACATTAACTTCTGGCGCTACACCCGCTACTTCCAGCCCATATATCCCATCGCCATCATGCTGGCTGCCTGGGCCCTGGTCAGGCTGTTCGACCGCGCCTGGGCTGCCTATCGCCGGAGCCATGAAGACGCCGGCGATAAGCGACGCAAACGAGTGGCTGCACTCCTGACCACCCTACTGCTACTCTTTGTCGTCGGCTCCACCTATGCCTACGCTTATGCCTTCACCCGCATCTACGCCCGGCCGCACAGCCGCGTGGCGGCTTCGGAGTGGATGCGCCAAAATCTACCCGGCCCGGTGAATGTGGTCATTCAAACAGGGGCTGGGCAGCGCCAGATGCCCCTGTCGATGCCCTATGACTTGACGCTGAACCCAGGTGATGTTTGGACGCGGACCTTCAGGCCTGACGAGCCGGGCACATTGACCGGCGTCACGATGCCCCACCTGTTAGGGCTAGACGAGAATGCATCTTCGGTAACGTTGGAACTGGCCTTGGGCCAGGGCAATGTCGATGACGGCCGCATCGCCTCCCGCCTTGAGACAGTGACGCTGGATCCGGCCGCCGCGCCCGAAGGCCAGCAGCAAAGCTTCGTCTTTCCGGCAACCAATTTGATGGCCGATCAGGAATATGTCTTGTCGCTGCACGTCGTCGATGGCTCGCCGCTCGTGCTGGCCGGCACCTCGGTGGCTGCCGAAACATCCTGGGACGACATCCTACCGCTTCGTTTCGAAGGCTTTGACCCCTATGGCGGCATCTATCGCCTGCTCAATCTCGAACTCTATGAGCCGGACAATGAAGCCAAGCGGGAGAGAATGCTTCAGACCCTGGACGAGGCCGAGTACATCGCCATCTCTTCCAATCGCGCCTACGACGCTATGCCCCGGCTGCCATTGCGCTACCCGATGACGACGGCCTACTACCAGGCTCTGTTCGCCTGCGATACAAAGCAGATCACCGAATGCGCCTATCCGGCCCAGGCTCCGATGAGCGGCGACCTGGGTTTTGACCTGGTGGCAACCTTTGAGAGCTATCCCAGCCTGGGTCCGATCACCATACCCGATCAATCTTCCCAGGAATCGTTCACCGTATACGATCATCCCAAGGTCTTGATCTTCAAGAAATCGGCCGACTATTCGTCCGGCCGGGTCCAGCAAGTGCTAGAAAGCGTTGACCTCAGCCAGGTTGTCGCCCAGGGCGCCAAGGAGTATACGGACACGCCCGGTGCGCTGCGCTTATCGACCGCCCGGAAGGTAATCCAGAGAACGGCCGGCACCTGGTCATCCATCTTCAATTCGGCCTCGGCGCTCAACCAGTCCCAATTCCTGGGCACGTTGAGTTGGTACCTGCTCATCGCCGCCATTGGCTGGCTGGCCTTTCCGTTGACCTTCCTGGCCTTCCGTGGATTGTCCGATCGCGGCTACGCCCTGGCCCGCGTCGTCGGCTTACTCGTTGTCGCCTGGCTGGCCTGGTTCAGCAGCAGCCTGCATCTGCTAAGCTTCAGTCGCAGTGCCTTGTTACTGGCCTTGTTCCTGATGACCCTGCTCAGCGTCGTCATCGGCTGGAAGTATCGTCGCGAATTGGTGGCCTTCTTGGGCCGGCGTTGGCGCTACATCGTATTTGTTGAGCTCCTTTTCCTGACACTTTTCCTGTTCCAGATAATTCTCCGCTGGAACAATCCTGATCTCTGGCATCCTTGGCGCGGCGGCGAGAAGCCTGGTGATTTGGCTCTGCTCAACGCCATACTCAAGACGACCAATTTTCCGCCGTACGATCCCTGGTTCGCGGGCCAATACGTTAACTACTATTACTACGGCTATGTGCTCAGCGCCGTGCCCACCAAGCTATTGGGCATTGTGCCGGCCGTGGCCTACAACCTACTCATCCCTACCTGGTTCGCCCTGACCGGTGCTGGCGTCTTTTCAGTCACCTACAATCTAATCGCCCCTCGCCGGAGCAACGAATCCGAAGAGCGGCCGGCGTCTGAAAAGCAAGTGTATCCCGATGGAACTACCAGTTTGTCAGACAAAGCGAGCTATTCGGTCGGTAAAGCGACCAATCTCGTCGGTAAGGCGCCCTATCTGGCCGGCCTGGCGGCCGTGATCCTGGCCATCATTCTGGGCAACCTATACCAGGCCCGGCTGCTGTGGAATCGCCTGCCCGAGTACGCCGAACAGCGCTCGCCAGATCCATCCTGGTTGGGACAAGCCGGCGATGCTGTAGCTGGTGTCGGTAGGATAATTTCCGGCGAAGAAGAGTTACTCCGTGGCGACAACGGCGCCTGGTATTTCGACGCCTCGCGGGCCATCTTGAACGGTCAAGATAGCGCCCCCATCACCGAGTTTCCTTTCTTCACTTTCTTATACGCCGACTTGCATCCCCATTTGATGGATATGCCGCTGGTCCTGGCCGCCCTGGCCTGGATCATCAGCATCGTGCGCTCACCGACCATCGTCTCCCAACCTTTCCGTCGTCAGGGCCTGTTGGCTTCTGGATCTACCTGGCTGGTCGCCGGCCTGGCCTTTGGCGTCTTATATCCGACCAATAGTTGGGATTATCCGGTGTTGTTGGCCCTGGGCCTGGCCGGGATCGCCTATACGGTCGTGATCGAACGCCCGCCGTCCCTGGGCGCAACCGTCTGGCGCCTGCTCTCGCGCACCGCTTTGCTACTTGTATTGTCGATCGCCTTCTACGCCCCATTCCACCAGTGGTTTGGCACCGGCGGTTTAGGTTTCGAATTGTGGAAAGGGCCGCGCACGCCCTTGGGCGATTACTTCACCGTGCATGGCCTATTCCTATTCGTCATCTTGACCTACATGTTACTGGAGACCGGACGCTGGCTTAAGCCCAGGTTCGATCGGCTGATTCATACCCCGCTGGGTGAACTAACTTCTTTATTGGAGAGTGCCCTGGTGGTACTCCTGGGCCTGATCCTGGTCCTGGTGATCGGCTTGCCCTGGCTGCGCAGCAACGACTATGTGACGGCCGCGATCGCCCTGCTGCTCGCCGCCTGGGCCGGCTTGTTGCTATTGCGCCGTGATCAGAGCCAGCTTCAGCGAGCTGCCCTGACCCTGGCCGGGGCCGGTCTGGGTCTAACCTTCATCGCCGAACTGGTGACGCTCAAAGGCGACGTCGGCCGGATGAACGTGGTCTTCAAGTTTTACCTTTTAACCTGGCTGTTCTTCAGCGTCGCCGTAGGCGCCATCCTGGTCTGGCTCTGGCCCCGCATCTGGACTTCAAGGCGCCGCTACCTATGGCTGGGCGCCCTGGGGCTACTGACCCTGGCCGCGCTAAGCTATCCCATCATCGGCTCGGCGGCCAAGGTCGATGACCGTTGGCCCGACATCGCCGATCCGCCCAAAACACTGGATGGCATGGCCTTCATGCTCGGCGATGCGTCAGCATCGGCAGGTGATGCGTCAGCATCGGCCGGCGACGCGCCAGCATCGGCAGGTGAAGGAAATGCGACGACTGTCGTCTACCGCGAAAATGATATTCCCTTACGCCTGGGCGAGGATCATGCGGCCATACGCTGGCTGCAGGAAAATGTGGCCGGCACGCCGACCATCGTCGAGGGTCACACCTCAGAGTATCGCTGGGGTTCGCGTTTCGCCAACTACACCGGCCTGCCGACCATCGTCGGCTGGAACTGGCACCTGCGCCAGCACAACGCCGTCCTGCCCGGTTCGGTGGTCGAAAAGCGGATCGAGGAACTGAATAACTTCTACAATACCGTCGATGAGGACCAGGCCCGCGAATTCCTCGATCGCTACCAGGCTGACTACATCATCGTCGGCGACCTGGAGCGGGCCCGCTATTCGCCGGACGGTTTGAAGAAACTTGAGCAACTGGCGGCCGATGGCGTCCTGGACATCGTCTATCCAGAAGATGGCCTCGCCGGAGAGGTGACCATTTACGCCGTAGTCCGAGACCTACCAATCACGGGCTAGAAGCAAAGCAAGCGGATTCAGAAACACAACAGTACGCGAATGCAGATACAGATCAGATAGACTAATCAGACCAAAATCATCTTGTAAATCCAGTTAATCCTGTCCGATTCCCAATGAATTATGGCTAACGAACCTGGAGACAACTCGCCACAGCCGGCGACCCGCCAATCAGAGCTCCTGCCGGCGATACTGGCCATCGCTCTAGCGGTGGCTTCGCAATTGGCGGTACAGGACGGTCTGACGTTGTTGGGGCTGGTCGGCTATATCGCCGCCATCTGGCTGTTCGTGGCCAGCGTCCGTTCCATCTTCGAAGCCGCGCCTCTTGGCACCGCGCCTCGTGAACCGATTTCCCTCGACCAACCGGCGCCGCTTGAAACCGAATACGAACCGACCGAGACCATAGACAGCGTGAGCAGGTTGAATTACTTGCGCCAGAATTGGCGCAAGGTGACCCTGGCCGAGATCTTTGCCGGCGACATTCCGCCGGCCCGGCTGATGGCGCTTGAAACCAGAAGCGTTGAAGTAGCTGCCGAAACCTCGGACGAAACAGTTGCTGAAGCGGAAGGAGCGGTTGAAGACGCGCCGGTGCTGGCGACCGCCCAGATTTCAACCTGGTCCGGTTCTGATTCTCCCGCCTCCTCGCCCAGAGCCGTCAAGGTAACCCCGCAGGGCAACGTCCTCGTGCTCGATACCGGTCTGGAACAGGTACAGCGCTTTGACGAAAAAGGTAATCTGCTGGCGACGTATCTTGTCAAGGGGTTGGCCGACGTGCAGACCGTCGACCTCGATATCTCGCCCGATGGCCAGACTTTGTACATCGTCGACGCGGCCAGTGGCCACCTGCAAGTTGTCAGCCTGGCTGATGCGGATTTGACCGGCGACGGCATCGGAGCGGATGAAGAAGAATGAGCGCTGAAGTCCCGCCGGCCGAAGAAACAAGGACCCTGCTGGGAGTGGCCGAGGGTCGACGTCTTTATGCTGGCCTGATCCTGCTGCTTCTGGCCCTAGCGACCAGCGTGGCCGCTTTGCTTTTGTTCCCCCAGACTACTCAGGGTGGCGCTGCCTGGACCTTTCAGACGGCCGGCGTTTTGCTATTCGCCATATCCGTGCCGTTTCTGTTTCGCGGACCGAAGCAGAGTTCGTCGGCCGAGCCGCTTACCTGGCAAGTTGTGTTGTTCGGCCTGATCATCCTGGGTTTGGCCATCTTCATGCGTTTCTACCGCCTCGCCGAATTGCCGTTCGGGACCTGGTATGACGAAGCCGATATCGGCCTTCGGGCGCGACAGATTCTGCTTGATTCGAACTACCGGCCGGTCTACCTGCGCGGTCACGCCCTGGCCTATTATTTCCCTGCCTTGATCGCTCTGTCCTTTAAGTTATTTGGCGTCAGCACGTTGTCCATTCGCGTGGTGACTGTTCTTTTCGGCCTGGGTTCGGTCGCGTTGGCTTTCTTCCTCGGCCGCGAGATTTACGGCAACCGTTTTGGCCTGCTGATGGCCTTCTTCCTCGCCGTAGCTCGCTGGCCGGTCACTTTCGATCGCCTGGGCATGGCCACCAGCAGCGGTCCCTTCTTTTTACTGTTGACCTTGTTGCTCCTATTTCTTGGCCGGCGCACCCAGTCGACGCGCTACTTCGCCTGGGCTGGGTTGGCTGCCGGCACTGGCCTGGGTTTTCATACGTCTTTGCGCCTCTTCCCGCTGGTTGCCCTAGTCTTCCTCGCCGTCTGGACGGCAGCCTACTGGACGGCCGGACAGTTGCGCCGCCATCCGGGCCAACGAGCGTGGCGTATCGCCTGGGGTGTGAACCTGTCCGCCTTAGCCATTGGCGCCTTACTGGCCGCTGGACCACTGATACAAGTCGCGATTCGCCAGCCCGACGACTTCTGGGATCGCACCCGCCAGGTGTCCATATTCGAAAAGCGCGACGAGCCTAGCCTGGCCCGGGCAATCGGATCCAATACGGTCAAGAACGCCCTGATGTTTAACTACCAGGGCGACCGCAACGGCCGGCACAATCTGCCCGGCGAGCCTATGCTCGACCCGGTGACCGGCGCTCTCTTCGTCCTGGGTTTTGCCCTGGCCCTGAGCCGCGTTCGCCGGCCGGCCGAGATGCTCTTCGTTTTCGTCTTCCTGGTTGGGCTGGCCGCCGCCATTCTCACCGTCGATTTTGAATCGCCTCAAGCTCAACGGGCAGTAGGGGCCACGGTCGCGGTCTTCTTTTTCGCCACCCTGAGCACTGAAGCGTACTGGCGCGTCCTGGATCGCTCAACGTCGCCATTTTGGGCCCGGCCTTTGGGTTTCGCTTTATTGCTGCTGGCCGGCGCCGCTATCGTCTATGCCAATAGCAACACCTACTTCGTGCGCCAGGCCAACGACAATTCAGTCTGGCAACAGCATAGCGCTGTCGAGACACTCGCAGCCCAGAATATGACCAAGTTGGGCGCCGATGGCGCGACCCTCTACGTGTCGATGTTCATGAAAGGCCATCCGGTGATCAACTTCCTCGCTCCCGATCAACCGGCCGATGCGATTGTGCCGCCCGATATTTTGCCCTTACGCGAGCCAGGCGACCGGCCGGTAGCCGTCTTGGTCGATCTGGAACAAGCGTGGATTGCTGAAGAAATCGATTCCTTCTACCCCAACGCCCGACTGACCATCGCCTCCAACCCGGGCGGCGTACCTATGCAGTATACGGTCATCGTGCCGCCAGAGGACATCCGCCGGGTGCAAGGGCTCGAAGCGAGCTATTGGCCCGGAAGCGAGCCGGCCGGAGAGCCCGAGATAAGCCGTGTCGAGAGTACAGTCAATGCTCGCTGGCCGGCCGAGGCGCCACTGGACGAACCGTTTGTCGCCGAATGGCAGGGCGTCCTCTACATCCCGGAGTATGGCGACTACCAACTCATCGTCCAGTCGCCGGAAGCGATTACCATCTGGCTGGACGGCGAGCCTTTGTTAGAAACAACAGAAGGCGGCGAACATCGTCTGAACCAGAAGCTGGCCCAGGGCAATCATACGCTGCGCCTTTTGGCCAAGGGTGGCGAGGGATTGCTGCGCCTGGCCTGGATTCAACCCATTGGTGGCGAGCCGGAGACGATCCCGTCATGGGCACTCTACCACGCCCCGTTCGTGGCCAGCCAGGGCCTTCTAGGCACATTCTACGCGGGCGGTGAATGGGAGGCGGCACCCGCCATGCAGCGGATCGATCCTTTCATTGACGCTTATTTCCACCTGATCCCCATGGAGCGACCTTATGGTGTGCTCTGGACCGGTCAGATTGAAATCCCCCAGGGCGGGCCGTATGCTTTCGGCCTTGAGGTCAACGGCCAGGCCCAACTCTTCATCGACGACCAACTCGTCGTGGATGCTTCCGAGCCTACCAACTACCTGGAAGGAAACATCAACCTCGACCCCGGCCGGCATGACCTGCGCCTGCAATTTCTGGATAATTCCGGGGGCTCGCGCCTCCACCTCTACTGGACGCCCCCTGGCCAGGAACGGCAAATCATTCCGGCCGAAGTGCTATTTCCCGGCCTGCCTCCCGCGGAAAGTCGCTGACGCTTGGCGCGCCGCCCATTTGTGAGAAGCCCGGCTTCTTATCTGCCGGCCTTACATATAGATCTATCCGAGAAGCCAGGCTTCTGGACCACCCATTCGTGAGAAGCCCGGCTTGTGGATCACTCAGGCGTGAGAACTCTAGCTTCTTAACAACCAGCAACCACGCATGAACTTCCAAGGGAGAATCCTGACCGCTTCGGATGCTTACAAATTCTCCAGGAAATAGTCGCGCACTCGCTCCTCCATATAGACCCGATCTCCCTGGCGCCGCGGCGAATGGCGCTCGTCGGGGAAGAGCAACAAGTCGTAAGGCTTGCTGGCGCCGATCAAGGCGTTGATTAGCCTGGCCGTGTGGCGAAAATGCACATTCTCGTCGATGAGACCGTGCACCAGCAGCAGCTTGCCGGTCATCTTGTCCACATGGTGCATGACGCTGCCCGCTTCATATCCCTGGGGATTGTCGGCCGGTTGCCCCATGTAACGCTCGGTATAATGGGTATCATAACCGTCGTAATGGGTCACCGGCGCGCCGGCCACGGCCACTTTGAACGTCTCCGGCGCCTGGGCCAGGCACATGGCGGCCATATAACCGCCGTAACTCCAGCCGTAAATGCCGACGCGATCCGGATCGGCCACTCCCTGCTCGACCAACCAACGCACGCCGTCCACCTGGTCTTGCACCTCTGTTTGGCCCATACTCCTCTGGATAGCCCCTTCGAATGCCAGTCCCCGGCGGGCGCTGCCTTGATTGTCGACGACGAAAACAAGGAAACCCAGGCTTCGCAAGTACTGGGCCCGCATGGCCACTGTCGGCAGCCAACTGTGGGTCACAAGTTGCACGCCCGGGCCGCCATAAACCCAGATGATAGTCGGATGCGGCGCCGAACCCAGAGCTTCCGGCGGCCGGTACAGGGCGCCGTACAAGGTGACGCCGTCACGATTCTTGAAATTCACTACTTCAGGCGGCGCCAGGGCCAGCGAACTCACCCGCGGATCGACATCGTCGTAAATGGTGACCAGGTGAGAGCCGTCATCTAGAGAGCGTAGAGTGACGTCCGGCGGCTTGTCCAGGGCCTGGTGCACGTCGACGTAGCGACGCCGGCCGTGGTCCACCATGACGTTGTGCGTGCCAGGCGCGGCGCTGATCCTGCGCGGCCGTTCGCCCGAGAAGGGAACCGCATAGAGATGGTTCTCGGTTGGCCCGCCCAGCGTAGCGGTGAAGTAAACCATCTCCCTCTCTTCGTCCACGGCCGCCAGGCCGGTCACCTGCCACTCGCCAGAGGTCAGCGGCCGGATCAACTGGCCGTCATGGTCATACAGATACAAGTGCATGAAGCCGCTCCGTTCGGAGCCCCAAACAAACCCACCGCCATATTCCTTATCGCTCCCCTTCAATGGCTTGAACAGATCATGCAGATTGATCCAGATCTCGGACCCTTCTCGCAGCAGCAAATGGCTTCGGCCGGTCAGGCGGTCGTAGCGCAGAATATCAAGCTGAGTTTGGGTCCGATTCTGGACCTGGGCGCACAAGGCCCCGTCTGGCAACCAATGAACCCGGGCCAGGTACATGTCTTCCTCCGGCCCGAGATCCATCCAGATCGGCTCGCCGCCGGCCAATGGTATGACGCCCAAGCGCACCCGGGCGTTCTCCTGGCCGGCAAAAGGATAGCGGTGATCCTCCTGCGCCCCATCGCCAAAGGTATTCTTCCCTTGATGCACGATCCGATAAACCGGTATGTGCCGTTCGTCGACTTCCACAAAGGCCAGATGCTCACCGTCCGGAGACCACCAATAGCCACGATAACGGTTCATTTCCTCCTGGGCCACAAACTCGGCCAGGCCGTTGGTCAGGCCCGACTCTCTGGCGCCGAAGGTCAGGCGGCGTGGCTGGCCGCCGTCCGCCGAAATCACGTGCAGTTCGGCATCATGAACATAGGCTACCCATTTGCCATCGGGCGAAAAACGAGGATCGAGGATCACTTCCCCGTCCCCGGCCACCAATTGGCGGAGCGACTCGTCAAGACCATCCATGATATTAAGATCGCCCTGTAACGGTACCAGCAAACGGCCGCCTTTGGCCGACCAGGCATAGTGCGTGACGCCCGTCTCCAACTGCCGCTGGCGTTCACGGCGCAAGGCCTCCTCCTGGGAGACATTTGATTCCGTCGTGCCGCCCTCGGCCGGCGCCAGGAGCAACCGTTGCTCACCACTCTCAGGATCGAAGGCATACAGCTGCCGATCAAGGCCCCCATCCGGACTGAACAAGTAAGTGATCAGCTTATCATCCGGTGTGAACTGGATATTCCCAGGAATAGCCGTTCCTGGCCAAGGCCGCCGGGCAACTTCTTCCAGAGGCAAGCTTGAAGTCGATTGGTCGCTCAAATCTACTCTCCCTCGAAAATAGCTTTTAGCTCTGAGCTTCTAGCGGTTAGTATTTTCATTCATGGTGGTGTTCTGTGGAAGATGCTGTCTCCTCCAAAAGTAATGGGACGCAGATTAACACAGATTTAACAGATCAGAAAATGCGCTCTGGTGGACGCTCTTTTCACCCATGGTGGTGCGCGATTCACGGTGAAGTACGGTCGACTGATATTTCCTCTGAGATTTGAAGAATATTAACAGCTAATACGGAGATCGAAAGAGGGGCTGCGAACGCAGCCCCTCTTATCATCTGAACCTGGAGTCAATTCTTCGGGTCAAAGCTGGATGCGCCAACCCGGAAAAGACTCATTTAGATTTTCTTTATGGAAGGTCGGCCGTGGCGTCGTACAGCGGACCATCATCCACGGCCGCGCCCTCGTCACCCTCGTTGGCTGGAACGCTAACCATGACTGTTCCGGAGCAGGTGTTACCGACGACGTCGGTGGCCGTGAAGTTGATGTGATAGAAGCGGCCGTTGCCCAAGCCGTCTCGTTCGGCCCGGACCTGGGCCACTGACGTACCGACACCGCCGGCGTCGGGTGACGTGTTGCCGTCGTTTTCGCCGTTAACAGGCTCGTCCTGGAAGATGCTGTCGATATTGATGGTGAACTCATCACCATCAGGATCGGTCACGCCCAAAACCTCGATATCGACCATCTTGTGATTGGGCGACCACAAAGTGTCAATGTTGGGGGCGGCCCCTGAACAGACCGGCGGCCGGTTCAGCGCCAACCCCATGATCACCGGGTCGTGGTCCGAGGAACGGTATTCGTTGTCCTCGTACAAGGCATCCTGGGCATCTTTCTTGAATGACGTATCGTAATCCAGGATGTCCGGCTCATCGGCATTGATGTACCAGGTGGTCGCGCCTGTCACCTGCGACAGCAACGAGGCATTGGCCAGCGCGTAATCGAGGTAACCTAGCTGGCCATTGAATACGTACGAATAAGCCAACTCGCCGCCGAACAAGGCCTCCAGGTCGGTGTAGTCCGCGCCCGCAAGAACGTCGATGGGATCTTCCTTGTCGTAGGCGTTGAGATCGCCGATGACTGCGAAATCGGGATCGCCGCTGCCGGTCGGGTCCGTCCCCAGCCACTCAACTAGCGTTTGGACGGCCAAAGTCCGGGTCAGGTTACAGCTACCCTGCTCGGGATCGTCATCACCGGGGCCGCAACCTGATCCTTTCGACTTCAGGTGATTGACCACCACAGTAAAGACCGCGCCGCCATCGTTTTCGACAAAACTCTGGGCTAAAGCTGGCCGGTTTTTGTCGTCGCCCGTATTACGGGGATCGGTGAATGATTTATCATCCAATGCGGCAAAGGCGCCCTTAGGCGTCACCGAGGCCACCTTGTAAATGAAGGCCTGGGTGATCACGTCGGTGCCGAGGTAACCGGTGGCGATATAGGCGTAGGTCCCTGGCTCGGTTTCTTCATTCATACCGGCTACCAGGTCAGCCAACGCCGTATCGCTACCGCTGTTTTCTATCTCCATCAAGCCGATCACATCAGCATCCAGGCCCAGCAGCGCGGCGATGATTTTTGCCCGCTGGCGGTCGAATTCCGTCTGATTGTCCGCGCCGCGGCAGCCCTGCTCGAATCCGGGCGGACCACATAGATTGCCGGACTCGTCCAGTGTCGTGAAGTAGTTCAGTACGTTCAGGCTGGCCACCTTCAAGCGGCCACCGACCGTATCCGGCGCGGCTGGCCGCTCATTCGCCACTTCGTAAGTTGCGCCCTGCGTCGGCTGGATCCGGTACAGGCCAAAAGCGTAATTGATCACGCCAGTGGCGTCGGTGACCAAATTGCCGCCCCGGAATCGATTATCCAGAGTGAACTCCAGGCCGTTGGGGTGGATGGCCGGGTCAGGATTTGAACTCGTCCGGCCGTCGTCCAGGGTAATGCGGTGGCTGGCGTTGAAAGCCGCCAGGTCGGCCGCCTCCTGCGAACCCGGCTCGAAGACGGCCGTGGGTTGGAACTGGCGATCGGTCGTCAACACCATCTCGCCGAAGCGGTCGAAATTGAAGAATTCGGCGATGTTCAGCGACTGCGGGAAAGTGGCCAACATGCCTTCATACTGCTCCATATCGGCCGGCAATTCTACCACCGTGACCGCTGGCATCTCGGCCGGCGTCTCACAGATGGCCATCGCCTGGTGCGACAGCTGCGTATTGCCAAAGAACTCGCCCACCTCGCCGCGCACACGTACGTGGTCGCCAGCCATCACATCGGCGGCCGAGGAAGCGAAGACGAAAACGCCCTCTGATGTCTCCGGATTGGCGTCTGCCTGGTAATCTTCTTCTTGCACGAAAAAGCCACCCAGATCGCCGCTATCGGGTTGGCCATTATTCTGGAAGTCGCCTACCACCACGCCGTCGATGACCACCACCTGGCCCAGTAGCTGACTGTCACCACCACTGCCCTGAATGTCGTGTATCAAGGTAATGGTCGAGCTATCGGTGCAGCTTAGCGGCGGGACGACGATCTCGCAGATATTCTCCTCACCCGGGGTGGGTACCCACTGCTGGTAGGTATCCGTATTGCGGGCGCCGCCGCTGCCATTCGGGCAGCGCTGGTTGGAATCCCGCGTACCGTCGCCCCCATCCCGCTCGTTCACCTGCGGTTGGCCGGCGTTCAGCAAGACGAGAAGCCCGGCGTCATCGGCGTCATCTGTATCGTAGACCAGGGCGTCGACCAGATTCGTCGTGGCCACCGGCGTGCCACCCGGGAAATCAATCGCGTCGCCCACATAGACGGCCACCGCGTCGGCGCCGTTCTGGATCAGATTCGTATCAGGCGAGACGTCCAGGTCACAATTGGCTACGTTGGCCGCGTCGCCGCACAGGACGAAGTAACCATCGGCGTTCGTACTCTGGCCATCCAGGTCGAACGCGTTATACGACGTGTCGCCGTTTCCGTTGTACAAGACGACGACCAGGCCGCCAAGGTCGCTGTTGCCTATGCCGCCATCATACAGCTCAACGAATTCAGCCGCATCGGTGCTCGGATTGTCGGCATCCACTTCGTTGATCAGGACATCGGCCGTTTCGACCTGGCAGTCATTTGTCACGCCGGGCGTGCTGCCGACGGTCACGAAATCGACGTTATTCTGGTCCGTGTCATTCCCGTCCGCGCAGCGCGAGATGCTCAGACCAGCTACCGAACTGCTGTCAGCTAGTCCTTCGCCGGAGCCTTCGGTATAAGGGGCTCCGGTGTTGCCCTCGTAGCTGACGGCGTCAAGCACTTCACCGTCATAACGCAACGCGGCCGCGTCAGGGGCGCCATTCTGGATGAAGTTGGTGTCGGGTGAATCGTCCAGGTCGCAATTGCTCACCGTCGCCGCGTTGGCGCAAACGACGAAGTAACCGCCGGCCGCCAGGCTCTCGTTTGGCAAGTCAATCGTATCGTAGACACTGGCCCCGCCGCCAGTGCCGTTGACCAACACGAGGGTTACGCCGTCCAGACTGGCCGCGCTGGCGCCCACGTTCTTGATCTCCACGTATTCGGCCGTGTCGGTGCTCGGTTGATCATAATCGACCTCGTTGATCACCAATTGCGGCGCGATCGGTCCACCAAGGCTCTGGCTGTTGTTCACGGCGCCGAAGGTGTTTGCTGCCTCGCCAACCCAGGAGAACTCCTCGTAGGTCGTACCGCTTCCCGCAAGCTGAAGCGAATCTCCTAGCAGCGTTCCTGAGCTCTCTGACACGCCGATATCGACGCTGGTCTGACCAACGGCCGGGCCGTCGGCGGCCGTGAAGCTGCCTTCATAGCTCAAGAACTGGACAACGGTGCTGTCCTGGACGAGCGCTACGCCGTCAGGCGAACCATTCTGCAAGCCATTGGTTGGATAGTTGACGACCAAAAAGCCAAAGCCATTGCCTGAATCGGGTATGGGGCCGCTCAAGTTGTCTGTGCCATAGGAGGCTCCGCCGTTGCCATTGTAGCGGACCAGGCTCCAGCCGCTCAGGTCTGTCCCGGCCGGGCCGGCGATCTCAATCGCCTCGCCAGTATCCGTACCGGTATTGTCGTAATGAATTTCGTTGATGAACACAGTTGTTTGCGCCCCAACAGGCCCACCCATCGCCAATATGACGACCAGGGCCATCATCGCGGCCAATATCGTGAAAATCCTTTGCCGTTTCATGTTGCCTCCTAAGGAACTATATGATTGATGGTGTGGATCGAAAGGAACCTGGAAGCTCAAGACACCCCAGCCTGAAGGCTGGCTGCCTGAATCTTCAACCCTGTAAAGATGTGCGCTAGACGAGAAAACGACGCGGCCGCCCGGTTATCGGGGATGGGTGCCCGATACTGCCTGAAGAAGACTCGGCGGCGATGATCGTGTTCATAGTCATGTGCAGGGCGAGGGCCGGTTCCCCAATATCATTATACATGGTTCGCTATGGCACGCCAGTACTAATCGCTGGTTCTTAAGAGGTCAGGTTCGCTCCCCTTCGGTGCCCAGGCCATGGGCCCAGGCATTGCGCTGATCGATGCGGCGCTCCAGGCGGTGAGCCACCGGCCGGTAGCCACGTCGAGGCCAGAAACGGGGCGACAACAAGTAGGTGTCGCGCCAATCGTTCTCGTCATAACGGTATCCGGCACGTGCGGATAAGTTGCCGTTTCGATCCCCAACCGTTTGCTACCCCCCAAAGCTCTCTAAATTCTTGGTTATGCGGAGTGGGGCTGCATCCGCAGCCCCACTCGTTATTCATCTGTTCACGTCAACGATCCATTCAGCATCGTCGGATTCAACCAGGCGGCAGGCCGGCATCTGGCTGGCTGAAATCGCACACCCCTTGGGTGAAGATCTGGCTCAACATGAATCCCTCGGCCGGCGTCGGGCTCCAGAGGCCGTAGTCGCCGTCGGCGATGGCCTGGGCCACCGGCTTGAGCTGGCATTTGAAGATACTGCCCTTGAACGGCCCGCCGGCGACGATGCGCGACGTGCCGTACACCGGGAACTGTTCAGCGCAAGCGCCCAGCGGCCCGTCGTCCAGGATGCCGTTCCAGACATCATCTCCAGACGCGATCTCATTTCCAGCCGCGTCGAAGCAGCGGTCCACGGCGCCGGCCGGTTTGTTACCGACCACGCCGTCTTCCGGATTGGCCAGGATGTTCGTCATCCACTCGTCCATGACCATAAACGCTTCAGGCGTCTGGTCAAATTCTGGGCCACCGGCGACGTCGGTGAACCAGATGACCTGGTTGTCCGAGTTGCCGTCATAGGCCTCCAGGCGGCCGCGCGCCGCGAACGATTGGTGCGAGTTGTGCATGTCCAGTTCGTCTTCCAGGTAGTTGCGCCAGTCAATGGTCGGGATCTCCAGGTCGCCCATGAAGACCAATCCAGCCTCATAGGCGGCTTGCATAGCCAACAAATCGCCTTCCACCCTTGGCGCTGGCGACGCCAGAGGATCTACACTGAAGATCTGGTTGCGGAAGCTCCACGGATCCCAGTTGGTTAGATCGATCACACCTGGCGGGTAGAAGGGTGAGCCTTCCTGGACCATGTCCGGCTCATTCTTCCAGCCACCGACGATGGCGTTCAGTTTCAGGAACTCTTCCGGTGTGATCTGGCCCCCGGCCACGGCGCTTAGACCATACTGCACGCCGACGTTGTCCCAGAAATTGCGGGCATAGCCATCTTCGGCCACGCCGTAGACATTGACCAAATCGCCAAAGTGCGACCATTCGATGTCGGCCACGGCCGACTGCGGCACATACAGCTCTTGCCCATTGGCGAATCCATAATTGGGATTCAGCGCCAGGGGCGATAACCCGCGCCAGCCATTGATGCACTCGCTGTTGCCCAGACTCTGAGTATAGGGATTGAAGACCGAACTGCTGGCATTCATTCCCTCTAGCAAGGTCCGGTTTGGCCAATCACCCCACCGGGGATTCCCTGCGTCGAGGACGTCCATGTAGAACTCTAACAATTCGCAGTCGCCCACGTGGATGGCTTGAGTGACCATGTCCGGATACGAATATTGGGGAATCGCTGCGTCGATCAGGCCTTTATGGTTCTGGCCGTAGATGTATTGCTGGATGGCGCCGCCGGAACCGCCGACCCCAACCGTATAGACCGGTTCGTCGTACAGCTCGACGAAGCGCTCCTTAACCATCAAGGCCGTCTCGCCGCCCAGCACCAGGTTATAGTGGGTGCCGCTCTTGGTGCCGGTCGAGTAGATCACACCGTAGCCGTTGGACAGGCCATAATCAAATAACATCCGGCTGCCGCTAGGATCGCCCTGATCGTGGCCGATGGCCACGCCGCCCTGGAAATAATAGATGAGTTTACCATTCCAGGCCGTGCGACTAAGATCGTCTGGACCACTATCATCCGGAGCCAACATAGCAATGCTGTAGATGAAGCGGTTGATGGTGCCCCGCTCCCAGCGGACGATGTAATCGACGGTCAGGCCGTCCATGGTCGTCGTCTGGGCCATGTCAGCCGGCCGCTCGCCGCCGGGGGTGTAAGGCTTGAAGCCGCCGGCCGTCGATTTGTAAACGAAATCCACCTTTGTTTCGGCCGTACAATCGGTGCTGTAGCCGATCACCTCGTCGGTCGGCTGGCCATCTCCATCCGTAGCAAAGACCGTGAAGCCATAGCTATCGCTATCGACCAGCGGCTGGCCCAGGCCATGGCGCTGCACCGAGCAGATGAATGGTTCCTGGTGCGGCCCGGAGAACACCGGGCCGGTGATAGGAAAGTTGGTCAGCGTCACAGTTACCGGCTGCGGCCGGCCTTTGCCGTTCCCGTTAGGTAATACTTGCACCTCGTTATCGCCTAACGCCAAACCGTCGACCACGCCGGTCAAGGTTCGCGTCTCCGGTATGACCGAAAAATGATCCGTCATGTCCTGGCCGTTGACCAGGACGGTCACCTGGTGCAAAGGCACCGTATGCGGCACCTCAATGTGCAAACGGGCGTCGCCGCCAGTGACCTGGTCGGCCGCGCTAGAAACTACTTCGGCCATGAACGCCGGCCGATCGCCGTCGGGAACGCCCGAATTGGCCGCTGCCGGGGCCACCAGCAAGGCGACGAACAGGAAGATGGCCAGGGCCAGCAGCGCCGGCCGGACCTTACTACGATTTGATTTCTTGTCTACCATGTCTATATCCTCCTCACCACGACACCACGCCACCAACCAATACGACTTGCGGCCCAGCGACATCGCTGGCTCACTGCGCCGCCCGGCACATCAATACTCCTCCCCAGCACCCGACTCGGCAACGCCGAAGGGTGCAACCTCCTGCTCTGACTACAATAAGCCCGGATATACGATTTGTCAATAGGATTACACCATCCTGGATTACACCATCCAAGGAGCGCAAACTAGCCGGTGGCGGGAACGCCTGAGGTCGATGACAGCCCGGGCTGAAGTAGACACTCGGCGCGAGGAACTGTAAAATGCGGCCACACTCAAGGAGATTTTTTTGAGCGAACAGTTTATCAAGGCGGCCGGCGGGCTTGTCTGGCGCAAGAGGCGGAGCGGCTGGCAGATCCTGGTCGTTCACCGGGCGCGCTACGATGACTGGTCCTTGCCCAAGGGAAAACTGGAACCGGGCGAGGGCTGGCAAGAGGCCGCTGAGCGTGAAATCATTGAAGAGACCGGTCTTGCCATTAGTTTCTTGGACTTCGCCGGGGTGACAACCTATTATCACGGCCGCCGGCCTAAAGTCGTCCTATTCTGGAATGCGACTGTCTCTGGTGCGCGCGATTCCGGCCAGCAGATCTCTGACGTACGAACGTTGAACGAACAATCGTCAAACGAACAATTGTCGAGCGAAGAGTCGCCGGAAGTAGACGAGATGAAATGGCTAAGTGCCGATCAGGCTGCAGAGCGGCTCAGCTATCCGGCCGAACGAGCCCTTGTGGCCGAGAACTGGCCCGAGTAGCATAAAAAGACATCTTCCGAACAGGCAATGAGTGTCTGGTCAGAGTTCAGTCACCCAGCTTCACAATGACTTCACTATGGTTTACAATCGGCTCGTGGATGTCGTCAGCGTTGTAAGACGCCCGTTTATCCTTGGCCTGGCCTTTATTCTGTTGCTGGTCGCTTGCTCCCGGGATCCAGGAACGCGGGATATCGTGCCATCGCTAGTGCCTCTGGCAACGGTGACGGTCCAGATGGCGGCGACGGCTGAGGCGACAACGGAAGTTGGTTCGACCACGGCCGACCCTGGCCCAACCGACTCTGACCAGGCCGATCTTGGCCCGGCCGCCACGGCCACACCCCCACCCACAGAGACGCCGGCGCCCCAGATGCTATCCGTTCTTGACCAGGAACTGCAGGAAAACGGCCGGTTGATCATTGCCCGAGTGGAGGCCATCCGGCCGGGCTGGGTCGTCGTCCACAAGGATGCGGACGGGGACATCGGCGATATTATGGGCTACGTCGAGATCGCCGAAGGCGTGACCGAAGATCTGGTCATTGAAATCGATCCTCTGGCGGCCACTCCTCAACTGTACGCTATGTTGCACGCCGACGAAGGCGAGCCCGGTCTCTTCGAATTCCCGGGCCCAGATAGCCCGATCCAGGTCGATTCACAACCCGTAGTCAGCGACTTCATGGTTGAAATCAGCGTTCGTTTGCCATCTGTAGCGGTCTCCGATCAAATCTTGGCCGAAGACGAAACGATCATTATCGATGCGGTCGTCGCGACCAAACCGGGTTGGGTCGCCTTGCACAGGGACGACCAGGGGGTGCCAGGCCAGATGTTAAGCTTTTTGCCGGTGGAAAAGGGCGAGACGGAAAACTTGTCGATGCACCTCAACTGGCGCCTGGCTTCGCCCATTCTGCATGCGGTTCTTTACGAAGATGCTGGCGAGAAAAGCGTCTACGAAGAACCTGAAATTGATGTGCCGGTACAGGTCAATGGCCGGCCGATAGCCGGGCGCTTTTTGGTAACCTTGCCGCCTGATATTTTTGTACTGGATCAGCCGGTGGTCGACGGTGAGATCGTCGTCGAACGAGTGATCAGCTACGGGCCGGGCTGGATTGTCGTCTATCATGACGACGAGGGAAACCTGGGCAACATCATCGGCTGGGCCGCCCTCGACGATGGCATCAATCAAGACATCCGTTTCCCGATCGTCGAGTCGGCTGTCACACCCGTGTTACATGCCATGATCCACCAGGATCTGGAAGAGGTGGGCGAGTTTGACTTTCCGCGAGCCGACCCGCCAGTAACCTATCGTGAAAGAGTGCCAAATCCGGTTACCTTCCGCACCGACGGCGGCAACTATCTCGTCGTCAAAGATCAGACACTCTCGGCCGGCAGCGTGATTACCGTGCCCCTGGTGGTCGTTGACGAAGACACCTTCGTCGTCGTGAGGGCTGACGAGGATGATCAGCCGGCTGACATTGCCGGCACGAGTTGGCTGCCGGCCGGGGTCAGTCGTGACGTGCGCGTTGAATTGGATCCGGACCTGGTCACCGATACCCTTTACGCCGAACTGTTTTTAGATGCCAACTCCGATCAGGAATTCGACTATCCTGACGGTCTGGACATACCCATGCAGCGCAATCGAGCCATTATTCGGGCCCACTTCGCCCTGCTGACTCCAGACGAGGGTTGACGACATGGGCGAATGGGATCATCAGGATCCGAATCCGGAACAAGAGGGGTGAGAGTATGAGAAACGGGCTGGCGAACAGGAGCGGTGTAACGGCTGCACTGGGTATCACATTGCTAGGTCTGCTATTGCTCGGTTGCCAGCCGGCCGGGCGAGCGACACCTCAACCGACGTTTACCCGAGTGCCAGCGACGCCAATCCGATCGTTGATCCAAACCCTCAATCCAATCGCCAGTAGCACGGCTGCGGCAGCGACAAGGGACGCGCCGGTCGTGACCCAGCCGCCGCCTACGGCCACATCGCCAGCGCCGACCCCTGAACCTGGACCCACGGCAACGGCCACGCCGGCCGCCCAGCCCACCTTCCACACTATTGAGGCCGGTGACTCGCTGCTAGGCATTGCCGAGCAATTTGGCGTATCCTTGAATGCGCTGCTGATCGCCAACGGTTTCGGTAGCGCCGACCAACTGCCACTGGTAGTTGGCAACGAACTACAGATCCCTCTCTGCCAGGCGCACCAGATCGTATCCGGCAATACGCTAGCCGGGATCGCCCAATTATGCGGGCTAACCCTAGATGACCTGATCACCGCTAACATTGTGGCTCTGGCCGCGCTGCCCACACTGGACTCTGTTCCGCTCGGTTTCGTTTTGGCCATACCCTCGACCAGCAGTGTCCCAGAAGATGTCGACTGCAACGCTCGGCCAGCTCGCGAGCAGGTCATCGAATATCGGCCGGGGCCAGGCGAAGGGATTTTCTGCCTGTCGCAGAAGTTCGGCGTCTCAACGGCGGCCATTGTCCAGAGTAACGTCGGCCGGCTAACCGGCGGCGAATCCTATGGCCAGGCCTCTCTCCTGATCCCGCCTGTCGAAGGCGTCTTGTATGTGGCCACGCCCGATGACGCCACCAATGGGTCGACCGTAGCGGATCTGACCGAGTGGTATGAAGTGGCAGTAGAAGCCATCACCGATTGGAACGGCAACCCGGTCGGCGGACCCCTGCGCGACGGTCAGCAACTCTTGATCGCTGGCGCCAACTTGAATTTTGGCCCCTTCCAGTCACAGCCGCCGCAGAGCGAGTCGTCCTCCTAAACGAAGTCATTTCCCCAGAAACTTGTTGTGGCGAACACTTGGCCGTTGACCACCTGACCCGCCACGTAATCACAGTTTCCGGCGGAGATCTACCTTTTAACGCTAGTGCCAAAGCTCCCTCGCCAGGCCGATCATATCGCCCAGCACGCCGGCCGCGGTCATCTCAACTCCAGCGCCCTTGCCGCCTATCAGCAGTCGTTCATCATCATAATGCGCGGTGTGGAAGCTGACGTATTTTAGACTGGCCAGGGCGCTGCCCCGTGGCACGGCGTTGAGGCCGACCGATCCGCCCTCGGCAGTTACCCGGGCCACATAGCGCAGAACCCTGTCGCTCGCCAGCGCTACCTGGACGCGATCTTGCAGCGATCCATCCATGGCAACCGCAGCCTGCATAAACTCGGGCACAGAAAGATGGGACAGGGACGAATGGTAAAGCGCCTCCACAACGATATCCTCGTCCTTTAGTGGCCAGCCAGCCAGCCGGCCGAGGATCATGATTTTTCGCTTGACATCCTGTCCGCCTAAATCCTCTCTTGGATCCGGCTCGGTGAAGCCTGACGCCTTCGCTTCGGCCAACGCCTGGGAAAAAGGCACGCCCTCGTCCAGCCGGCCGCAGATGAAACCCAGGGTGCCACTAAGCTGACCCTCGATCTCGTACACGGGATCATTTGTGTCGCGTAAGGTTCGCAAAGTGGCGATGACCGGCTGCCCGCCGCCGACCGTGGCCTCATATCGCAGCGCAGGCTGTCCGAAGAAACGCCTGGCCGCTTCCCACGGGCCGCACAGCGGCTTCTTATTGGCCAGGACCACCGCGCAGCCGCCCTCAAGGGCGCGATCGATTATCGGCTCCATGCCCTCGGCCGCGGTGACGTCGACGATTAGGCCATCCCCTAGCC
>JBFFWQ010000095.1:0-23669 GCA_041570195.1 Promineifilaceae bacterium (SeqCode)
ACCTACGTCGCACAGCGATCATACTGGTATCTGCCCGACGATCAAGCTTCAGCCGGCTCATGCGCAGAAAGAGTTCAGAGAAAAGCGCATTGGTCTATAATTAGTCGAGAAAGCAAGCGGCCGAATTCCTGACAGAATAGCCGCTGGGGTGATGGGCAGGTTGGGCGACTCTAGGACAAAGATCTTAAAAAATAATCAAAAATAGGAATAGAGTACCAGGACTCTGGTCCTTAGATTCCACGAAGATAGGGATATTTTAAGTAGCAAAAAAGCGGCGTTTTCGGGTGTTTTTTGGGCGTTTGACGAGGCGAATGATATCAGAAATGATGGGGTATGGACTAGTACAGATCGAAAATCACGCTGGCGTTATGGCGCGGCCGCAATGGCGGCAAGGCTCTGGAGGAACACATGAACGACGAACTACTCCCGGAAGCAGCAACTGACGACGGCCCCGTTTTGTTGGTGGTATTAGGCACGCCGGTTAAGGCTCAACCTGATGTCATGGTCAATCTGTTGGGCTTGTGGGGTGGGGCGACCGCGCTGGCCGGCCGGCGCCGACCGGAACGATCGTGGCCGGCCCGCCTGGCCGTTGGCGCGATAGCGGCCGCCATCTGGGCCACGGCCGATTTCGGTCACGCGTTGGCTCATATCGCCAGCGCCCGAGCGGCCGGCGCGCCCATGGACGAGGTTCGTATCTCGCAAGGCATGCCGCGGACCATCTATGCGGACAATGATGTGCCGCCGCGGGTCCATATCATCCGTTCGCTGGGCGGCCCAATCTTCAATACCGTGGGTCTGCTGATCGGCCTATTGATGCGGGCGTTCAGCCCGGCCGGTTCGGTGGCGCGCGAGTTGGCAGGCGACACGGCCCTCGCGCATAGCCTGCTGCTGGGGGGCAGCTTGGCCCCGCTGCCCATCGTGGACGGCGGCGTTATGCTCAAGTGGGGCCTGGTCGAAGGCGGCCGGACGCCTGAAGAGGCTGACCGGGTGGTGCAGACGGCTGGCGTGATCACGGGCGCCGTCGCTCTGGGCGCGGGCGCGGCCCTGGCGACCCGTCGCCGCTGGCTGGCGGCTCTGGGCTTGATTGGCGCCGGGGTCGCGGCCATCGCCGCCACACTTAACAAGCTGCATTGATCAGGGATCGAGGATCGGGGCGAAAGAGACCGGCCATCTATGCTGATCCGCGTCCTGTTCCCAAGCTGTTTTTAACGCCTGCCTGACGCCACCGCGCCGACGAGACAACGCTCGCCCGCTGCGGCCGCAAAATCACGCGCCGCTATTGTGCAATGCCGGCGGTAAGAAAAGAAGGAATAGAACATGGATTCTCGCTGATCGACACAGATCACAATGGAAACCAATGCAGTCTCTGTTGAAGCAGCAAGTGTCGGCGGCGCTGGCCAGGCATATGGAGAGCATCCAGGAACTGTCAGAGGCCCGGCCGCAGCTTGCTTTCGGCCGCAGCGACTCGCGTTTCGCCAATATCATCGCCCGGACGGGCGGCCGGGTCGGCATCGTCGATTGGGAAGACAGCGGCCTGATCGATCCGGCGCTGGACCAGGCCGATTTGATGGTTCACGCCAACCAGGAGGATCTGCTGTCGGCCGGGGAGTGGGAGGCGTTCCTGAGACCGTATCTGGCCGTACGCGGTTCGGCCGATCCGGGGCTGAAGCGGCGGTTGCAGATTTACCAGGTCTTGCTGTCCTTCTTGTGGTTGAGCATCTTGCTGCCATGCGGGGTGGTTTTCAGCCAGAACGGTCTGTTGAATGAATGGTTGATCAATGAAATACCAGCCAACCGGCGACTGCGACGGTACCTGGCCCGGGTTCTGACTAGGTCAGGGGGCGACATTGCGGGGCGGTTGGAGGGGCTGGGTGGGATGAGCTTCTTTCCTGAATAAGGTTCAGCGATTCCTCTCTTCGACAATTTCAGAGTAGGCTATTTCGAAGACTCCATTCGGAATGACAATGTGTTCGTCATCCTAAACGCTGGCTATTGCCAAGTGTCATCGTCTGACCCTACACTCTTTTTGTGCTGGTAACGCTGGCCAACTTCAAGCAGGTAATCGATCCGGCCATCCAACGGCGCGGGCAAGGCTACCATGCCAACGGTCGGCTTATCGCTTTGATCGAGAGCGATGCCGGCCGTTGGCAAGCGGTTGTCGAGGGGACTGATACGTTACTGGGTGGAGCTTTCCATTGCGCCTGATGGCGCATTGAGCTGAACCTGTGACTGCCCGTATGGGCGGGGAGTAGTGTGTAAGCGCGTTGCCGCCGTTCTTTATGCCCTTGAAGATGCTCCGTCCTTAAACGAATCCAAGCCCACGGCGCCCGGCCGGCGGCGCAAGAGCCGAGCAGACAAAGTGCGCGACGCACTAAATACTCTTTCTGGCGACCAGCCGGAGCGAATCCGGAGATCCCGTGACCGCGACTGATAACCTAAAGGAATTGGCCAGCGTCCTGTGGCTGGGCGGCGGGCCGGACGTGGGGAAGTCGACGGCGGACCAGATCCTGGTCCGCCGTTATGGGTTGGGGTTTTATTCGCCGGACAAGCGAGGGCAAGCGCATTTGGGGCGGTTGGTGGCCGGGCATTTTGGACCCCATTTGACAGCAGTTGATGGTGGCTAGTTGCTGGTTTTTAGTCGACGGGCGGGCAGTGGCGGAAGGCAAAAAGAGAGAGGAGGGAGTATTCTCAAATGCGACCGGCATTAAAGAATGCCTCTCTCTTCTTGATGGGCGGCGTTTACTTACCGCGGTAGGTGCGGCGCCAGTAGAGCCAGAGCTGCACCAGGCCGACGAGGGCCAGGGCCGCGGCCGGGTAGACGATGATCTGGGGTGACTCGGGCGACAATTCAATTCTGGTGAGGCCGGCCACCAGGGCCAGCCCGGCCAGGATGAAGAAGAGTATGGCGACTATCAGGCCTTTGTTGTTCATTGTCAACCTCCTTGGGAAGTGGCTGTCAGCTCTTAGCTGTCAGCTTCTAGCTGTCAGCTTCTAGCTGTCAGCTTCTAGCTGTCAGCTTCTAGCTGTTAGCTTCTAGCTGTTAGCAGTGAGCGGTTAGCCTTTAGCGGTGTGCGGTTTATGGGGCCTCCTTTGGTTAAGTTGAGTTTCAGTATGAGGACAGGGTAAGGCAGAATTGGACCGGGCACACGAGCCTGGGGGATGATTTGGGGCGATCTCTTGGGGTGGTTTGTGGTTGGTTCTGGCGAGGGGGCCGTCAATTGAAGAATGGACGGGCTTTACAGGATGGTTGTTTGGTTTTTAGCGACTTTCAAAGGAGGGAGAAGCCTGACTTCTTGTAGACTATTGGACCACACCAGAATATGTTGAAAAGCAGGCTTCTTTCTTGTGCCTTAGTCAACGTTTTCACGGCGGACGATGCCTTCTTTCCAGGCGTAGACGGCCGCTTCGGTGCGGCCGGCCAGGTGCAGCTCGCTGAGGATGTTGCTGACGTGCCCTTTGACCGTGTTCTGGCTGATGATTAATTGCTCGGCGATTTTGCTATTGGTCAAGCCGCCGGCGATGAGCTTGAGCACTTCCAGCTCGCGCTCGGTCAATTCGGTGAAAGGATTGACTTTGGCTTTGGGCGCGCCGTGCATCTCGAAGACCAGCCGTGAGGCGACGCGGGGGTGCAGGGTCGCTTCGCCCCGGGCGGTTCGGCCGATGGCCTGGACCAGGTCTTCCATTTTGACGTCTTTGAGGATGTAGGAGATTAGCCCCGGCTCGCAGGGCGGGGAAGATGTGCTCATCCTAGTGATAGGAGGTCAGGACGACGGCATCATGGACGGATGTCCAGAACGGAACGAGGGCGCCTGATGGGTGAAGTTCTCGTATTCGGCCGCGTTTCCAAGTGGCGTGTGCGGCTTGAGGTCTGGGGTTTGAGGGTTAGGAGTAAGGTGGGCCCGGCAGTTAAAAGAAACCCCGTAAGAACTGCCGGGCCCACATGGTGTGGAAGTTCCTGGTCGCGGCTTTTGTGCGGCCGGCCAGGCTGCCAGGCGTGCTGGCTAGAGTTTTGCCCTACTCTTTCCGGGCCCAGAGTTTCACCGGCCGGGCGAATATGGAAGAGAGCAAGGCGCCATAACCCTGTCTGTTGTCAACTTGCTGTTGAGTGACCGGGATCACGTTGAGCAGTGATGTGCGTTTGGCCAGCAACGGCGACGGCAGGTCGCCAACCAACTCAGTCAGCGACCGGTCCAGCGACTCGACGAAGGCATCCAGGGCGGCCGAGTTGGAGTCGACCAGCAGTAACAGATGCACGGTCATGTCGGGCGCCAGGACGTCTTCCGTTTCCGAGTCGGGGTTGGTTGACTCCTCAAAGAGATAGATGGCCTGAACGTTGCCATCATTGGCCACGATCACATTGGTCACGCCTTCGGCCAGACCGTACTTGAAGCTATGAAGGAAGGTGGGAATTTGCAGCAGATCGGCCAGGTCGGCATCTTGCTGGCGGGCGAGTAAACGCGAGCGGGCGGCCGCCAACGCGTTGTCACGGATGGTTTCGGCCACTTCCTGGAGCCGGGTCACTTGGCCTAAGGTCGATTCTGTCTTTGCCTTTCGTTCGATACTTTCGGTTAACATTGAAGTTTCTCCTAAGAAAATAGCGGTTAGCAGTTGGGGGTTAGCGGTTAGGGGAAGATACCTCGTTGTTCGATGGCGTTGGCGACGCGTTGGACGGCCAGTAGGAAAGCGGCCGAGCGCAAGTCGATCTGCTGCTCTTGGGCTATCTGCCAGACCTCCTGAAAAGCGTTGACCATGACTTTGTGAATGCGGCCGCGAATCTCGCCAATCTCCCAGAAATACCACCGCAGGTCCTGCACCCACTCCAGGTAAGAACAAATCACGCCGCCGGCATTGGCCAGGATATCAGGTACGATCTGGACGCCGCGCTCCCGTAGGATGGCATCGGCCTCAAAAGTCGTCGGGCCATTGGCGCCTTCGACGATCACTTCGGCCAGAACCTTATCGGCGTTTCTGGCCGTGATCTGATCTTCGATCGCCGCCGGGATCAGGACATCCACGTCCAGAGTCAACAGCTCGTGATTGCTGATCCGGTCGACGCGTCCGTTGACGGCGTACCCGTCAAGAAAACGGCCTGGCGCCTCTCGCTTGAAGTCGTAGATCGACGGTAAGGGCAAGCCGTGCGGGTCATACAGCCCGCCGCTCACATCGCTCAGGGCGACGATCTGGCAGCCGTATTCTTCGTGTAAGATCTCGGTCGCATAATGGCCGACATTGCCAAAGCCTTGGATGGCGACCCTGGCCTGGCCAGGGTCGCGACCTAGCCGGCGCAGCATTTCGACGGCGCTGATGGCCACGCCCCGGCCGGTGGCCTCAATTCGACCCTGGCTACCGCCCAGTTCGATAGGCTTGCCGGTGATGATTTCTGGAGCAAGCTGGCCCTGAATGGCCGAATAGGTATCCATGAACCAGGCCATGGTTCGCGGATTGGTATTGACGTCCGGGGCCGGGATATCACGTTTGCCGCCCAGGATAGGCATGATCATGGCCGCGTAGCGCCGGGTCAGGCGCTCCAACTCGGATTGGGACAGGCCGGCCGGATCGACGGATACGCCGCCTTTCGCGCCGCCAAAAGGCACATTGCTAACCGCGCACTTCAGCGACATCAGCAGGGCCAGGGCGCGCACTTCGTCCAGATGAACGTCGGGGTGAAAACGAATCCCACCCTTACACGGACCTCGGGCCGACGAATGCTGAACCCGGTAACCGGTATAAGTTGAAATCTGGCCATCATCCCGGCGAATGGGGACGCTGACCGTCAACTCTCTTTCTGATTGGCGGATGATAGACCTCAGGCCCTCGTCAAGCCCCAGGTGATCAAAAGCGGCGTCAAGCTGGGTTAGAGCGGTAGCCAACATGCCACCCCTTTCGGGAGCGGAAGTAATGGCAGCTGACGGCGATTCTTTTGTCAAGACACTCATCTAACACTTCCAATACGAGATCAACTTAAGATAGGCATACTGTAGCACGCCGGCCGTGAAGAACGCATTGATGGGAATGGCTCCGGCCTGAAAAAGGCATGAAAAAACCGCGGTTTCTCAACCGCGGTTTGAGATAATTCCTGGACCTGAAGCAGTTATCAGCCAGCTTCGTCCGGGCATTCCAGCATGTAACCTACGCCCGGGCTGGTCACTATGTATTGCGGATTGGACGGGTCGGTTTCTAACTTGCGGCGTAGATAGCGGATGTAAGCTCGCAGGTAATCAAGATCGTCGCGATACTCCGGCCCCCAAACGGCCGTCAAGAGTTGCTCGTGTAACATGACCTGGTTGGGATGGCTGGCCAATTCATAGAGCAAGTTGTATTCGGTGCGGGTCAGGTGGATGTTTTGACCGGTTTTCGACACTCGGCGGCGGGCGAAATCGATCTGCAAGTCGCCGCAAGTCGATCTGCTGTCAGAAGCTTCGCTTACTTCGTGGCGGGCTCTTTTGAGCAAAGCGCGAACGCGCGCCAGCAATTCCTTGGAACTGAATGGCTTGGTGATGTAATCATCAGCCCCGGCGTCGAAGCCGTGCAAAACGTCGGATTCCGTAGATTTAGCCGTGAGCATGATGATGGGAATATCGGAGAAGTCGCGCACGCGCCTGGTCACTTCGAGACCATCAATATCATCGGTCAATACGAGGTCCAGCAACATTAGGTCGGGTTGCTCTAAGGCCATTAATTCGATGGCCCTCGCGCCGTTATTAGTCGTCAGCACCTCATAGCCGGTGGCTGTAAGCACCTCACGCACCAGGCGCACCAATTTCGGTTCGTCCTCAACAACAAGAATTCTTGCTTCAGTCATTTTTCCAAGCGTGTCGTTTGGTGCTAGGAGGTTGCCGGCTGGCTAACTTCACTTGTTTGCCAATATGGCGTCTGCAGTGCCCTCTAGCGGGATTGAGAAACAGAGCGTCGTTCCTTCGCCAACGGTGCTTTCGGCCCAGATCCGGCCGCCATGAGCTTCGACGATAGCCCGCGATACGGGCAGGCCGAGACCCGTGCCGGGTACATGGTAGCCGGTGGGCGCCTTGACGCGAAAGTACTTGTCGAACAAGGGGATCATATCTTCGGGCGAGATGCCGACGCCCTGATCGGCGATGCTGACCACCACGTCGGCCGGCCGGACTTCGCCGCGGATGACGATCAGACCCCCATTGGGCGCGTACTTGATGGCATTGTCAATGATGTTGCGCAATACTTGCCGGATACGTCGCGGATCGGCGTCGACGATGGGGAAGTCGGGCGGAAAATCGATGGCAAAGTGATGGGAATCTGTGTGCCGCAACATTTCGTCGGCGATTTCTTCGGTCATTCGCGGTAGACGTAGCGGCTGGAGTTCGATTTCCAATTGGCCAACGTCAATGAGCGAGGAGTCCAGCATATCGCTGATCATGCCTTCCAAATTGTCTGTTTCCTGGTCGATCAGGCGCAAAAACTCCTGCTGTTTCTCTTCTGGCCAGGCCACTTCTTCAATCATTAGCGCCGTCGCGTAGCCTTTAATGGCCGCCAGGGGTGTGCGTAGTTCATGGGATAAGGTAGCCATAACCTCAGTGCGCAACCGGTTTGCTTCCTGGGCCTCGTGCGCCGCCGCGGCCTCGGCGTCCAGCTTGGCCCGATCGATCTCCAGGGCGATGAGGTCGGCCAGTGCCTGGACAAAGGGCAGATCGCTAATAGAGAAGGTGGTTGGACCGCCTAAAGTTTCCAAGACCAGCGCGCCGTAGCGAATTTCCCCGGCCTGTAAGGGAGCGGCAATGACGCTCAGGGGGTAGCCGGCGTCGCCATAGACTTGGGTCATGACCTCTCGAGTTGCCGGACGCACATTGCTTTTCTCTCGCATCACCTCGGCCGGCGTATTGAGAAGACAAGATCTTCCTTCGGCGAATACTTTGCCGGTGATCGATTCGTCTTCATTCAGCTGGATGCTAGAAAGGGTCGCCCGAATCTGAGCATCTGACCCGGCGACAGCCTGTGGCCTAAACTGGCGTGTCGCCGGTAACCAAAGCATGACAAGCCCTAGCTCGGCCGGTTCCAAAACGTCAATGATCTGTTCAATAACCGACTGCAGCAGTTCTGGTAGCTCCATCTGGACGGCGAGGGTCCTGGCAACCTCGGTCAAGACATAAAGCTTACTGGCGGTCAGTTGGTCGCGATTGATAGCGGTCAAGCTAGTTTCTCCACTGGATTCGGCCACATATTGTAGCAGAACCGCGTCTGTCTAGGAAAGATACAGTTATGGCGTTGCAGCCGGCCTCAGAATATCTTTCGCCAGTAGTAGCCCTGGCGAATTTCGCCGAAACCGAGGGTGTCATACAACCGATTGGCCGGAATCATGTCGCCGGTATCCACCATGGCGTAATGGGCGCCCAGCGCCTGGAGGCGGCGCAAGCCATCTTGCATTAACGTCCTGGCTAGGCCCTGGCGACGATGTTCCGGATGGGTGCAAACGGGTTCGAAGATGCCCAGCCGGTTGGCGCTGTCATAGGGAATGCCTACGTAAGCGGCGAAAGCGCCATCGGGTGCTATGGTCACCAGGTCCAGATCGGGCTGGAATGAAGGCGCCTGGCGGGTGAAGTTCTGGTATTCGACCGCGTTGTGGAAATCGCGGTTGAAAGCGGCATTGAGTAGATCGGCTAATTGTTGCGCGTCAGCATCATCTTCGGGGTGGGTGGTACGTAAAAGATAGCCTTTGGCAAGCGCTGGCCGAACCAGTTGCTGTTGCCTGAAGTGCAGGCGGCGGATGGTTCCCCCAGAGGGCGTCTTCTCATAACCTCGATCCTCCATAAGCTGCTGCCGGTAGACGTCATAGTCGTATACGTAGAATTGGATCTGGCGTCGGCCGTCTTCTAGCGGCTTGGAAAGATGCTTCTCGGCCCAGGCGATCATCTGTGGCTCAAGGCGCCGGTAATCGGGGTGGACGAGCAGGGCCGGGTAACCGGGGCTATCAGGATGGGCCACGGCGACCGGTTGCCCGGATGGCCGTAGCCACAGCTGGCTGTTCCTGTACCAATCAGGATTACCGGCCGGGTTTTTGTCATAGAATCGTTTACCTTCCCAGCGGCGAATATCGCCGTTAAAGCCCAGCGGTGAAATAGAGGTTGTTTCGCCGATGAGACGGTGTATGGGCCAATAATCGTCCGCTCGAACGGGGCGAGATTCGGGTTTATAGTCAACCATCAGGCGGCCGATTATAGGTCAGGTCTGGGTTGGCAACGAAAGTGGACGGTTGGCGTTTGCTGGTCGCTGGTGGTCGGTTGCGAGATTGGTCGCTGGTTGTTGGTTACTGGTATGATAGGGTCCAGATACCAAGTACCAGCTACCAGCAAGTCAAAGGATTGCTCATGGACATTTTGCGCACGCCCGACGAACGTTTCGAAGACCTACCCGGTTTCCCCTTTCGGCCGAAGTACCTGGAAATCCCCAGTGGAGAGGGGGAGAATTTGCGGGTCCACTACGTGGATGAGGGTCCGGCCGGGGCACCGGTGGTGCTGTTGCTGCACGGCGAGCCGTCCTGGTCTTATCTGTACCGCAAGATGATCCCGCCCCTGGCAGCGGCCGGTTACCGGGCGGTAGCGCCGGATATGGTGGGCTTCGGCCGGTCCGATAAGCCGGCTGCGCGCGAAGATTACACGTACCAGCGGCTGGTGGCCTGGACGGCGGCGACCATCGAGGCCCTGGATTTACAGGGAATCACGCTCTTTTGCCAGGATTGGGGCGGGCTCATCGGCTTGCGACTCATCGCCGAGGATGGCGACCGTTTCAGCCGCCTTGTGGCAGCCAATACCGGCCTGCCCATTGGTGGCGAGATGCCCGAGGCGTTCTTCCAGTGGCAGAACTTCTCCCAGAAGGTGAGCAAGATGCAGATCGGCCGGGTGCTTAGCGGTGGCACGGTCAGTTCCTTGAGCCGAGAGGTTGTGGCCGCTTATGACGCGCCGTTTCCCGATGAGTCGTACAAGGCCGGCGCGCGGGTCTTGCCGGCCCTGGTGCCGACTGATCCTGGTGACCCGGAGGCCAAGATCAACCGCGGCCTGTGGCGCAAGTTGCGCAAGTGGCCCAAGCCGGTGCTGACGACTTTCAGCGATTCAGATCCCATCACCGGTGGCGGCGAAGCGATCTTCCAGCGCCTGATGCCCGGGGCCAAGGGCCAGCCGCATGTGACCATCGAAGCGGCCGGGCATTTCTTGCAAGAGGACAAGGGGGAGGAATTGGCTCAATTAATGATCGACTTCGTACAAGCTACCTGACCGGCTGCTCAGGCTGCTCGCTTTTCCTCTGACTGGATGACATTTCTTCCAGGGCGCGTTCTAGTAGATCGCTTACCTCAAGTTCTGTCGCCCATTCTTGCAGGTAAGAAATGTCAAGATCGTTTTGCTGGCTCAGCAAGACCCCTAGTATGTCGCGCCACTGCCGCTATGAGACGTCGCCACCCAAACGAAACCAATCTAACTTGGCCAATATTACTTCCTCTGGGCTGAGGACCCAAGCAAACTTATCAGAGCCAGATCGGATCTCTGCAGGAGTGCGTCGGATGAATTGCTGCTCGTCGAACGGCCGCTGTTGGGAGATGAAGACAGCCACCTTGAACATGGTGGCTGGGTGGATCAGGCTGAAATTGCGGCGCCTTTCGATAGCTACCTGAACGGTGCGCTCGTCAATGTGAAACACATCTTGAAGTGCGCCAACAAATGGTAGAACGTGCCCGGCTTCCAAATCAACCAAAATATCTGTATCCATGGTCGACCGGATCAGGCCGTGGACAATGCTGGCCATTGAACCGACGATGACATATCGGACTCCCAGATTCTCAAGTGCATTTATGACCTGCAATGTGATATCTGGCGGATCGGTGTCGGTCATTTAAGATCTTCTTTACCGGGTGGAGGGCCATAGACTTCCATAGCGGTTGCGGGGCCGAGAATGAGATCGGCCAATAATCGTCTCAATTCAGCTTCCGACGCTTTTGGATAGCGATTTCTCAGGCCGGCAATGGCCATGCTTCGAGCCATTTGATTCAAAGACAACATCGACTGCCACTTTTGCCAGGCTGGCGCTTGACGCCAGAACGCAAACAAAACTTCCTCTGCTTCTGGAGATGTATCCAGGTGCATTTCGCGCCAGGGGGGTAGTCTGCGTTGTGTAGCCACGACGAGCCAATTCTAACAACTATGGAGAGTACAAATAAAGACATTATCCATGGTTGGTATTTCGGCCACTGTCCGCAGCCTTCCTCTTCCAGCTCTATTTGCTGGCTCGCTGCCCGGAGGGGCGGGTAGATTGCTTTCGGAAGCGTGGCAAGCGCAGGCTACGGAAAGCGCCGTTGACGATCAGGATGCCCAGCAAGATCAGGCCAAACCCGGCGTAATCGGTCCAGGCCAGGCGCTCGCCCAGGATTACGACGCCCAGCAAGATGCCGATCACTGGCACCAGGTAGGTGACCATGGAGACGTAGCTGGCCGGGGCGCTTTTGAGCAGGCGGTAGTAGACGATGAAGGCCAGGGCGGTGCCGAAAACAGCCAGGGCGACGACGGCGCCAATCGCCTGTCGTGAAGGTGTGGGTTGATTGAACGGTTGGTCAATAACCATGGCCAGGGGGAGCAAGAAGAGTGTAGATAGGACCATTTGGCCGGTGGGCGTGACGATGGACGGCAAGTGGTTCAGGTGCTTGCGCGCATAGACGAGAGCGAAGCCATAAGAGGCAGCCATGACGATTAAGGCCAGAATGCCCCAGGTTGATGCTTGCAAGCCGGACTGCATGGAAGGTGCAACGAAGAAAAGCACGCCTATTAAACCCAATGCCACGCCCGTTGCTTTGGCAGGCGTGAGCTTGTCGTCAGTTGTTAGCAGGTGAGCCAGCAAGATGGTGAAGAGGGGCGTGAGACCGTTCAATATCGCCGCCAGGACGCTGTCGACATACTGTTCGGCCCAACTCAGCAGCACGAAGGGAAGCGTGGTCTGAAACAGAGCCACCACGGCTAGTGGAAGCCAAATCCGGCCCGGCCGGGGCAAGTTGCCGCCTCCCAAGCGTAGTATCGCGTAGAGCAAGATCGCCGCCAAGCCAACGCGGCCGACGATCAGAGTGATGGGCGGGATCTCGGCCACGGCGACCTTGATCAGCAGAAAGGAAGGTCCCCAGAGGGCGGCCAGGAGTAGAAGCATGAGCAGGTTCTTGGTTTTCATGGCTATGGCGCGTCAGGCTACTTGTCGGTGGTAGGCCTCGTGGTGGCTGGCTTCCCAACCCAGGATGGCCTTTTTGCGGGTGGGGCCCCAGCGGTAGCCGTGGTAGCGGCCGGACTTGTTGATCACCCGGTGGCATGGGATGAGATAGGCGACGGGATTCTTGGCCACCGCGCCGGCGATGGCCCGGGTCGCTGTGGGCCGGCCGATGCGCTCGGCCACGTCTTGATAGCTGACCATGCCGCCGGGTGGAATGGCCAGCAGGGCTTGCCAGACCTGGACCTGGAAATTGGTACCTTTGAGCAACAGGTGAAAAGGTTTCTGCTCCTTATCTGGTCCGGGACTGAAGAGGCGCTCGGCGATCGGTCCGGTCTCATCGGAATCCTCGACGAAGGTCGCTTGTGGCCATTCCTGGATTAACCTCTCCAGGGCGGCCGATTCCGCGGAGTGAGCCGAATCGCCTGGCCCGGTTTCTGATTCTGGCGCGGCGACAAAACGCAGGGCGCAAATGCCCTTGGGCGTGGCGGCCAACAGGCCGCGACCGAAGGGTGTGTCGTGAAAGCCGTAACGGATGGGCACACCCTGGCCCAAGCGCTTGTATTCGCCGGGCGTCATGGCTTCAAAGGTGATGAATAAATCGTGCAAACGGCCGGCGCTCGACAGGCCAGCGTCCAGCGAGGTGTCGTAGACGCTCTCTGAGGCGGCTAGTCGTTCCTTGGCGTAGTCGACGGTCAGGAAGTGCATGAACTGGGTCGGGCTAACTCCGGCCCAGCGTTTGAACAGCCGTTGGAAATGATATTTGCTCAGGTGAACGCTAGCAGCGATTTCGTCCAGGCTGGGTTGTTCGCGGAAGTGTTCTTCCAGGTAGCGAATCGCCTGGGCGACGCGCATGTAATCTTGTGAGGCTTGCACGAGTTGATCTTTCATAGGGACAGTATAGGCCTAGCCGGCGACATTATCCACCCGGATCTTGCTCTGGTAGCTAACAGCTGTCAGCTATCAGCTGACAGTGTCCAGCCCGTATCCGCTTTCGAGTAGCTCTGACAGGTGTTTGAGGAAGCGGGCGGCCGGCGCGCCGTCGACGATGTCGTGGTCGACGGTGGCGGTCAGGCTCAGGTACTGGCGGATCTCGATCCGGCCGTCGACTACGCCGGGCTTCTCGGCGATGCCGCCCAGGGTGAGCAGCAGAGTTTGGGTGGTAATAGGGATGCCCCAGCCGCCGCCGCGGCCGAACATGCCCACCGACGTCACGCCCACCGTGCCGGCGACTTGTTTTGTCCATTGGGGTGAGCGTTTGAGAACCCACCAGAATAATCGCCGGGCGAAACGCGGCAGTTTCAGGTAGAGATCGAATTGTTTGCGTTCTTTGGCGTCGTCCACCTCTTTGACCTGGGCGGTCCGCAACTCGCCATGGATGTCGAGGTAACTTTTTTTGTTGGCCGCCCGGATGATGTAGGGCATGACCCACTTGCGGCCGTTCAGGTCGCGCTCGATCTGGGTATTGACGTCTACCTCGTCGAAGAGCACCAGCCGGCTACGCGGCGCGCGATAGGCGTGCATCATCTTGTTTTCGTCCACGGCCCGGGCCAGGCAGGCGACCACGAAGGCGGTGAAGGACAATCTCTCACCGGTCTCGGCCTTGTGTTGGGCGATGAGTTGCCGCGGCCGGGTCACGTCCACCTCCGCCAGGCCGTGGATCATGTGCTTCTTTTGCCCCTCGTGCAGCATATCGCTGATGGCCTGCCGGGTCTTTGGTAGAGTCACGACCTGAAAGTCGGGGCTGCTTTGTGACATCAAATCACCCCTTGACGGGCGCCAAAATGATGAGCGGGTTTATTCGCACTCGTCTGTGCTCGTCCGCATCCCATTTCAAAATCTATTTGGCAGCCGATTATTCGGCTGTGATTCTAGTCGATGCAGGAGTGGGCAGGCAAACGATCAATTCGACCGGCCGGGACGAGATGTGCCCGTCAGGTGTAATATGCCTTACAATGTAAGTTAGCCTACATTTGCCGCCTGATTTTGAACCTATGGTGTATATGACCCGAGCACTTTAGTGGACAGCCACATACGCAAATAACTGATTGGAGTCGAGTCAACGTAGCGTGGCCATAGGGAATAGTTCAACGCTGTTCCGGCATTGATTTCTCACTACACCCGGACAAAAGAATACTATAGCACTTTTTAGCGACCGGCCGCTTTCGTCGTGAATTGCTGATTTCTGCGAGGCGGCAGGTAAAACACAGCCCTAACTATGACGTGGTGCTGTGTCCTATCGGCGTGCAGCAACGTGTTCCAAGGAGGTGGTCTATGGCATAGTCGATTAAGTGTACTGACGCAGGCGAACGTTGTTTTTGTCAGAAGCCCTTGCAAGTTCGATTGTGGCTGGAGCCTAATTGCTCCCTAGTAAAAGATACAGGAGAGAATAATGTTGACGAGGAAATCTAGATTGTTTGGTGTTCCTATAACTGTCATTCTACTATTGGTCATCGTGGTCGGCGTAGTCGCTGCAGCGAATAAGATAGTCACGCAAGAACCCGTCCACGCCTTCCCGGCCGCCGGTGGTGTGGATCCAATACCTGGCACCATGGCAACCCTTTCCAGGTTTGAAGACAAAGTCCACATCTCCTTCCCCGGCAATAATCTTGACGCAAACCATGCCTATACGCTCTGGGCCGTGAACTGGGATAACCCGGGGAACTGTAGCGGCGCTTGTGATATGGAGGATGTATGCACTGTTGCAGGTTCCTCCGTATACTATGTGGCCGGCCAGGTCATCGACGACGAGGGTGCTGTGAATTTTAACGCGACAATCCATGAGGGAAGAGAGGTCGGGGAATTTGCTTGCCACGAAGCAAGCACTATGCCTGGTCTTGGCGATGCTCAAAATGCCGAGATACACTTCGTAGCCCGGAGTCACGGTGATCAAATTCCGGGGCTTGTGAGCGAGCAAATCCATACTTTCATGGGTGGTTGTGGCATTAATACCTGTGTCGATCAACAGGCTGCAGCGTTTAAGTAACCGAAGCCTTAACGTTTATTGATGACCGCTAAGGAGGCATAACGAATCCAAGAATAGAGTTGGGTCGCTTCCTATAATTAGCTAGCCTCTGTCATTAAGATGATGGAAGCCACAAAAAGGTCACTCTTACAGAGTGGCCTTTTTTGTTTTGCCATTCATTGGATCGTCATTCCTAAGGAGGAAGCACGAGCTAACGCTCATCGGCATCGAATGATATTGTTTTAATCGCTCCCCTGCTCGGTCAAGCGGGTCGAAGTTGACCTCGATTCCTTCATTGGTACCGGGTGATACAGGTAGATCTTGGCCTCATCGTCCTGGCGGAGCGGCCGCAGTCCGGGAAAGGTAAATTCGTTGGATACCACCCGGGCAGTGGGCTGTAATTCCTGCGTGAGTTTTTCCTGGAGTTTTTCATTGGTGCTTTGTAGAAGGTAACAGGTAACCACATCGGCCGCGCTCAAATCCTGGGTGAAGAAGTCGCCATAAACGATCTTGACCCGGCCGCGCAAGCCCAGGGCAGTGATCAAAGCCCGGCACCAGAGATAGCGCAGGGGATCGATTTCAATGCCCACAGCCTGCGAGCCGAAGCTTTTGGCCGCGGCGACGAGTACCCGGCCGTCGCCGCAACCTAAATCATAGACCAGATCGTCTGGCCCGGCCTCGGCCATGGTCAACATATCGTGGACTTCGCCGAAAGATGTAGGCGCCCAAGGCGCCCCGCGAGATTGGGTCCACAAAGTGGAAACCGTGAAAATCACTGCCAGTAGAGTCACGAAAGCGAGCGCCCACAAGCCGATCATTTCCACGGTTTTGGCTTAGCTACCTCTATTGCCCCAAATTGCATAGGTAGAGCCTGGCATCGCCGCTCTCGCGTACCTTGACGAGCCCCGGGAAGGTGAAGTAGTTGGACACCACCCGCGTGCCGGGACGTAAATCCTCTTTGAGCTTTGCCTCGAGCTTCTCATTAGTAACCTGCAGCAGATAACAAGTGACGACATCGGCGTCGCTCAGATCCTGGTTGAAGAAGTCGCCGAAGATCACTTTGACCCGGCCGCGCAAGCCCAGGACGGCGATCAGCACCTGGCACCAGAGGTAGCGAAAGGGATCGATTTCAATGCCCACCGCCCGGGCGCCGTAACGCCTGGCCGCGCTAACGATTATCCGGCCGTCGCCGCAACCGAGATCATAGACCAGGTCATCGGGTCCAACGTCGGCAATCGCCAGCATTTTGTTGGCCGTTTTCATGGTGGTCGGCGCCCATTGCGCACCCCGAAAATGGGTCCAGGAAATGGATATCGCCGCTACCACGACGAGTATAAGCCCTAAGACGAGTAACCACATGTTTGTTCATTTAATCAAGGCGCAAATGGCAAATCAGCTTCTAGACCCTAACCGCACCTTGATTAGGGCGCTATAGTAACACCTGTACCAACCTTGTCGAGAGACCAGTTGTAGTGAACGCCGTTAACTCTTCGGAAACCGCCCATGCAGTCCTAGGTTCTTGCCTTCAACTGGGGAAGCGGTACCGTGGCACCGCGATACCGCTTTCTGGCTAACGTTCTACGTTGCGCCACCCTGGCTAGTTTGCTAGCTGTCTCCCTTTCAAGGTTTAGAATGGCGCTAGTTTAAAAACGGACCGTTTACTCGGACTCAACAGAACCTTACCACTGCAAGTGAGCGGTAAAGGCGAAGTTTCTGGCCTCAAGGCCGTCCTTGAAGTCAAGCCGGCCGGTGACGCCGTCGTATTAACCAGTGCCGGTGCTGGCTATTATGGGGGGTTGCACGAAGTCGCACCAAGCTGCCGGATCGGTGAATACAGTTGTTGTCATGCCAACGTTATCGATCGGCCGATCTTGCGCTGTGCTTCATTCTAGTCAATCACCGATCCGAGAGGCACTTTTTGCCGAAGAATCCCTATTCACTTGCAGATTACAAGGGACCCTTCACTTCGTTCAGGGTGGCAATTGGAGTAAACGATTGCCCTGGTAAGGGTCTTCTTTTGAGGGGCTCATTTTGCGCTATACTATTCATAGGTCGCTATGATAAGTTGCAGCTAGGCGCTAACCGTCGACGGCTAACTGCTATTCTCCGAGGAGGATTTGCCATGAGGTTGTCAGAAAGCCGGTCGGGTCCGGCCGTGTTGGTTTACGCTGTCCTGTTTTTGTTCTTCCTGCAACTGCTGACTGATTTCGTCGCCGGCATCTATGGTTACGGCGTCTTGGGCACGGGCATCCCGCTCGAAATGGCCGCCCTGGTGTTGTTCCTGATCCCGTTTGCCCTGCTGTTCTTCCGGCGCGGCTTGCCGGTCTCGGCCCTCATCGTCCTGGGCCAATTGGTGCTGCTGTGCCGGGTGGTGGAAGTGTGGCTGCCTCTGCGCTGGCAATTGTTAGTTGCGGGCCTGGGCACGAGCCTGTTCCTGGTCTTGTTCCCGGCCCTGTTGTGGGACCGGGGTCAGAAGGGAGATCGGCGGACCGGCCCGCTGATGGCCGCCGGGTTGTTGCTGGCGGTGGCCCTGTCGGTGTTGCTGCGAACGCTGGGCGCGACCATGGACTTGAGCAATGAGGGCTGGTTCCGGATCATCGCCTTGCTGCTGGCGGCGGCGACGGCCGTGCCTTTGCCCAGCGTGTTTCGGGCAGCGCCTCCGCAAAGGGAGCCAGATGAAACCGGGCCCGGGCCGATCGGCCGGGGCAAGAGTCTCGTCCTGAGCCTAGGCATCATCTGTGTCTTCTTGCTGCTCTTCTTCGCCTTTACTGGCCCGGCGGTGGTCGCCCGCTGGACCGGGGATAGCCATGAGCTGGTCCTATTCCTGGCCGTCCTGGCCCTGGCGCTGTTCGCCTGGCTGTGGACCGCCAGCCGGCGGGCCCTGGGCGGTCTGTCGCGGAATTGGTTGTTGATCCTGACCGCGCTCTTCGTCCTGGTCATGAGCCTGACGCTAGCTGTGCACCAGGTACCGCTGCCCAGGGATCCGGCCGGATTCCCATTGCTTGATCCACAGGTCAGCGCCGGCTGGATCCTCGCCATGTTGGCCATGCTGCTGCTGTACCCGGTGCTGTTCCTGGACTTCGGCTTGTTGGTGGAGGAGACGATCCTGGGCCGGCCGTCCATGCCTGCTTTGGGGCTGGCTTTTGGCCTGGGTTCGTTGTTCGCGCTGATCATGATCCTGGGCAATGTCTTCACCAGCACCTGGAGCTATATCGATCCGGTCCTGGAGCCGGTCGTTCGCGGCCGTTTCTGGCAGGTGCATCTGCTGATCGGGCTCGTGCTTACCCTGACCTTGTTGGCCGTGGGGGGTAAGACGGTAACGGCCGCGGCCGGGGTACGTATCCATCGGGCCCTGGCCGGCCTGGTAACGGCGGCCGGCCTCTTGACGCTGCTGGCGATGTTCCTGTCGGCGCCCGACACCGATGCGGTCCAGCCCAGCGGCGGCTTGCGGGTGGCGGGTTACAATATCCAGCAAGGGTATGACATCCTCGAGCAGCGCGGCCACGAAGCCCAGTGCGAGGTGCTGAAGGAGATCGACGCCGACATCGTCGCCCTGAGCGAGACGGATACGACGCGCATCGCCGGGGCTAACTTCGACATCGTCCGCTATTTGGCCCAATGCCTGGACATGTACTCGCACGCCGGGCCAAAGACAGGCATCGCCACCTTCGGCTACGCGATATTGTCTAAATACCCTATCGAGAATCCTGAGGTCTATCACTTCTTCAGCGGCGCCAATCAGCCCAGTTCAGCAAACCCAGGCAGCACCAGCGGCGGCGACCAGGCGGCGGTCATCAAGGCCCAGATCACCGTGGACGGCGAGACGTACAATTTCTTCTCCAATCACTTCGACGGCAACCCGCCTATAGAGCAGGCCCAGGCTCACGCCAAATTGACGGCCGGATTAGATAAGGTCATTTCCATCGGCGATTATAATTGCCGGCCGGGCAGCCCTTGCGTCGACGAGATAGAGACCGTCCTGGTCAATTGCGCCGACCTGACCGGCGATGGCGAGTTGGCCGCGGACAGGGTGGACCACATCTTCTTGTCGCCTGATCTCACTTGCTCCGAATTCGTCTACATCCAGCGGGATGCGTCCGATCATCCGGCCGTGGCGGCCGAGATCGGGCGGTGAACAAGACGTCATTACCTAGGGACTTGGAAGGGAGATTTCCACTGCTCAGGCTGGAGTCAGAAACTATGGCCCCTGTGAATCCAGGAGCCGGGTCATTTCCACTCCAGTCTATGGCCAAGGGATGAGCGCTCGAAAAGCGCGCAAATCCTTTGCGCAATGACTTAAATAGATCGACCGACTTGCTACCCTGGCAGTATTCGCTACCATATATCAGGTATGTCGCAAGAATTCCTTGACTTCCTGATCGCCTTGGTAATCGTCATTTTTGCGGCCAAGATGGGTGGCTACATCAGCACCCGGTTTCGCCAGCCATCAGTGCTGGGTGAATTGTTAGTGGGCCTTATCCTTGGCCCAACCATCTTGAACATGCTGTTCAGCTGGCCGATCTTTCACGAGCCTGAGCTTTTGGAGGAGGCTCTGACACTCATGGCCGAGCTGGGCGTGATCATGCTCATGTTTCTGGCCGGACTGGAGCTTCACCTGTCAGAATTGCTCTCGTCGGGAAAAGTCGCGGTGTTGGCAGGTGTTTTGGGGGTGCTGGTCCCGTTGGGGATGGGCTATGGTACGGCCATCCTCTTTGGTGTTGACTCTTCCGAAGCTCTGTTTATTGCCCTGACCCTCTCGGCAACCAGCGTCAGCATCTCCGCCCAGACCCTGATGGAACTGGGGGTGCTACGCAGCCGGGTCGGGCTGGGGCTGCTCGGCTCGGCCGTTTTTGATGATATCCTCGTCATCTTATTGCTATCGGTCAGTTTTCTTCTGATCTCCGGCAGCGAGGCTGGTGGCCTGACCGGGGTGCTGAAGACTCTGTTGGGCATGGGTGCTTACCTGATCGTCGCTACCCTGGCTGGCTTGTATCTCTTGCCCAGGTTGGCCATCCTCGCGGAACGCCTGCCGGTCAGCCAGGGCATCATCGCCTTTGCCCTGATCGTGACGCTGTTCTACGCTTGGGCGGCCGAGGTGATCGGCAGCATGGCCGCCATCACCGGCGCCTTTATGGTCGGGTTGTTCCTGGCCCGGACGCCGTTCAAAGAGCGGATTGAGCGGGGCGTAGCCACCATGGCCTACGGTTTCTTTGTGCCCATTTTCTTCGTTAATATCGGTTTGGCCGTCAATATGCGTGAGGTGGGTGACAGTGCCTTGCTCTTCGCCGTCGCCATCACCCTGGTCGCCGTCGCCAGCAAGATAATTGGCAGCGGCCTCGGTGGTCTGTTAGGCGGGTTCACGCGGCGTGAGGCACTGCAGTTAGGGATCGGCATGGTATCCAGGGGCGAAGTAGGCTTGATCGTCGCGGCTTTCGCCCTGAGCGAGGGCTTGCTGTCCACCGGGAATTTTTCCATCGTCGTGTTCATGATTATTGTAGCCACATTGATAACGCCGCTCATGTTGCGGGCTGTCTTTAGCCGGCCGGTGTCTCTGGAGCGCGCTGGGCCGGGCGTTTCGTAGGGAGTTGAGGTAGAGACGATGTATTACATGGTTTTGCTCATTATAGACGACCTGAATAGATACCCCGATGTATTGGCCGCGTGGGATTCGGAGAAGGTGCCGGGCATCACCGTCTTAGAGAGCACGGGCATGGGCAGGCTGCGCCAGGAAAGCATCCGGGATGATATTCCCATGATGCCTAGCCTGACCGATCTATTTCGCCCCCGAGAACACCGGCATCGAACTGTCTTTTCTGTTGTGGAAGGCGAGGAGAAAGTCGACCAACTGATCGAGATCACCGAAGCGATCTTAGGCGATCTTGATAAGCCGGATTCGGGGGTGTTGTTCGTGCTGCCAGTTGCGCGGGTCGTTGGGCTTTATGGGGCGAGCCAGAGGGCGAAAGGGGGCGAGTCTCCGACCTAGCAAATCTCGCTGGCGGCAGCGTCGGCGCTTGCTTTCTTTGATGCCGGGGCTATCAGCAGGCTCAGCGCTTATACCATGATCACCGGTAGCCGGCTGGGGAGCAGCCTCGGGGTCCTTTAGCGATCCTGGACGTCGAAGAGGGCGCGGACGGCCGGTAGGGCCAGGAAAGCAGAATGCAACGCTTCGGAGCCGGTATGATCGGCGATGGGCTGAACTTGTTGCAGAATCTGGCGACTGTATCTTCACCGGTCGCCAGGCAATAAGAAGCTCTGAGCGTCGCCAGGTGGGGGGAGCCTGGATGTAGGTCTTTTGTCGTAACGGTCATGTGGCTTAAGACCGATGTGAACTATCTCCGGATCTGCTTTCATTATTGCAGTAGTTGGAACAAAAGGATCTCCAATAGATTTAAAGTGTTTGGTCACGGTCGGTCACTGTGATCGCGCATACGGAGGTATAACATGTCAAAAATCCGCAAGGCCGGCTGGAAGGTGACAGTTGCCCTTCTTTTGGCAGGCCTCATTATCATGGCGATCGGAAAGATTGCTTTGGCTCAAAGTCAAGGTGGATGGCGAGGAGAATATTATAACAATATGACCCTTGGTGGCTCACCGGTTTTGGTGCGAGTCGACAAGTCTATCGATTTCGACTGGGGGACGGGCTCGCCTGAATGGGGGGTTGTCGGCGCAGACAACTTCTCGGTTCGCTGGACGGGCAATCTCAATGTTTCGGCCGGGCGATATCGTTTCATCATGTCAACAGACGATGGTGCTCGTCTGTGGGTCAATGGTCAGCTTGTTATCGACAAATGGCTTGATCAACAGGGGGGCTATCATGAGGTTACCATCGATCTGCCAAACGGTTCAGCCTACGTTCAAATGGAGTACTACGAGAATCAGGGTGGGGCCAAAGCCTTGATGACATACGTCCGCCAGAATGGTGGTTCGGGTGGCTCAGGTAACGGTCCCTGGCGCGGAGAGTATTTCAATAACACGAACCTCTCAGGTCAATCAGCCCTTGTAAGAAACGAGGCCGACATCAATTTCGATTGGGGTGCCGGTTCACCAGTTCCTGGAAAGATCGGAACAGATAACTTCTCCGCTCGCTGGACTCGAAACCTGGACCTAATGCCCGGCCGCTATCAGTTCGCCACAACTACCGATGATGGGGTTCGACTGTGGGTCAACAGCCAGCTCATCATCGATCAGTGGCGAGATCAACATCCAACCACCTATCGGGCCGAGATCGATCTATCTGGTGGCAGTATTCCTGTCAAGATGGAATATTACGAAAACACAGGTGGTGCGAAGGCTCAGCTCTCTTGGGCGCTCGTATACGGTGGCGGACAACCAGGCGGTGGTAATCCAACGACTGGGCCTTGGCGGGCTGAGTATTTCAATAACACCGGACTAAGCGGTATGCCAGTCCTGGCCAGAGATGAAGGGCAGCCAAGTTACTATTGGGGAAATGGTTCGCCTGCGCCTGGCGTTGTCGGCAACGACTACTTCTCGGCCCGCTGGTCGCGTACTTTGGAGTTTATCCCCGGGCGCTACCGGTTCGCGGTTACGACCGATGATGGCGTGCGTCTCTGGGTAAATAACCAGCTGATCATCGACAACTGGCGTAATCAACCAGCGCAGACCAGGTCGGCTGAGATCGACCTGGCCGGCGGCTCCGTTCCTGTCCGCATGGAATACTACGAGGCAGACATGCTGGCCGAAGCCCGTCTCAGTTGGCAACGAATCGGCATAGCCGCCAATACGGGTGGCGCGCCCATGGCCAGTGTAACGTCCTATTACCTGAATGTGCGACAAGGGCCAGGGGTAACACACGCCATCATAACCCAATTGTCCCGCGGTCAGATGGTTCAGTTGGCCGGTATCCGCAATGCCGATGCTACCTGGGTCAAGGTGATCTTGCCTGACGGCCGGCAAGGATGGTGTTATGCAGGTTTTCTGCAAAGCAATGTTCCTTTCTCTGGCTTTGCGGTTGAAGGCGGCCAGCCATCTCCGGTCAGGAGTTCCACAGCGACTGTTGCCAATGCCAACTATGTCAATGTTCGCACCGGCCCAGGTGTAGAAAATAGCAGAATCACAGCTGTGCCTAGAGGAACCATTGTCGAATTGCTGGGCCGAAACGCAGCGAGTTCCTGGGCAAGAATCCAATTATCAAGTGGAACAGTAGGCTGGATGAATGCCTACTACCTAAGCAGCGCTACGACGATCAGCAGTCTCTCGATTGTAGGTTAGTCAGTAGTTAGATGTAGTCCGGGCGCAGGCAGTGCCTGTGCCCGGGCACTCTGTCGACATACCAGGAGCCGCATCGTTAATGATCCCCAGGCTTACAAAAAAGACAATCAGATCAAGAAGTACACATCGCATAGCGGCGCTAACTTCAGCACTTCTTGCCTCACCTCTCTTGTCAGCGGCATGTAGAGCTGGCGCAGATCCTCGTTTAACCGTTGGCAGAATTGGCCGCAAATGACCCGCGGATCCAACGCAGATCGAAACATTGCAAAGC
>JBFFWQ010000096.1:0-23502 GCA_041570195.1 Promineifilaceae bacterium (SeqCode)
CCCCGATCGCTCACATGTTTCGCATGCAGGATGACCCCCTGGAAACCGCCCTAGAGATCATCTCAGCTTATCATGAAATCCTGCCGCTCGAACCGCTCGAACTGTCTCTCATATATGATTTGATCGCAACCCGCTTGACCATGTTGAACGTGATCGCGTCGTGGCGGGTGAACCTGTACCCTGAGAACCAGGAATACATAGCCGGTTATGTCGACCGGGTGTGGGTTAAAATGGCGGCCTGGCGGGCCCTGGATCCGGCCGCGGTCACCAGGCGGTTTTTCAGAGCTTGTGGGTTTTGGGAAAGTGAAGCGTCGGTCCCTTCCAACAAGGCCGTGAAAGAGACCCGATCCGCGCAACTGGAACGCCGAAGTCGTTTACTGGGTCCCTGCGCCTACCTGTTCTACGAAAATCCTCTCCATATTGTGCGCGGAGAAGACGTGTGGTTGTACGATGATGAGGGGAACCGTTACCTGGACGTTTATAACAATGTCCCCAGCGTAGGGCATTGCCACCCGCACATCGTAAAAGCGATCTCAGACCAGTCCAGGATGTTGAATATCAGCACACGTTATTGGCATGGCTTGATCCTCGAATTAGCCGAGCGCATCACTAGCCGGTTGCCGGATCCGCTGAGCGTCTGCATGTTCGTATGTACTGGAACCGAGGCCAACGAGCTTGCCTGGCGGATGGCGAAACTGGCTTCGGGCAATGGGGGCGCATTAATCACTGAGCGCTCCTACCACGGCAACAGCGATGCCATCATCGGGTTCAGTAGCGAAGAAGTTCCCCGCGAAAGACTACCATCCCACGTGGCCACGCTATATGCACCGCAGTCCAACACCACCTACCGCGAACCGGATTCTAATCTATGTGTGGCGATCAAGACCTTGGCTGAACAGGGCCACCAGCCGGCCATGATGATCCTAGACTCGGCTTTCACCAGTGACGGTATTTACACGCCGCCAGGCGGGTATCTTCGCACCTTGTATGCTGAGACCCGTCGCGCGGGTGGCTTGTGTGTTGCCGATGAAGTCCAGGCCGGGTTTGGGCGTCTCGGCCGGCATTTCTGGGGATTTGAGTTCGACGATGTCGTGCCAGACATTGTGACCATGGGCAAGCCTATGGGCAACGGGCATCCCCTGGCAGCTGTCGTGACCCGTCCAGAAATTGCCGAAGCCCTGGCGGCCGAGACCGGCTACTTTAACACCTTCGGAGGCAATCCAGTTTCCTGTGCCGCAGGACTGGCCGTCCTGGACGTGATCGAGGTGGAAGAGCTCCAGAAAAATGCTCTTGTGATAGGCAACTACCTCAGAAAGAGACTTCTGGGGCTACGGAAGGATTACCCAGTCCTGGGAGAACCACACGGTGCAGGACTACTCATGGGTGTCGACATCCTCAACGCCGACGGTTCCCCTGACTCAGGCCTGGCGAGCCAGGTTATGAACCATATGCGTCAGAACGGGGTCCTGATAGGCGTCACCGGTCCTGGCGCCAATGTGCTCAAAGTCCGCCCCCCGATCGTTTTTACCCAGGAACATGCCGAACTCCTATTGGCTTCACTGGCAAACGCCCTCGATGAAGGTCTCTAGGATCCGAATCAACGCGCACAAGATCCACCGTCGCGCCTTGCTGAACTGAAACGCTCCCCTGCTTCAAGTGCGCCAGAACACTATACTCCCCGTTGAGATGATCGAGAAGCACGTAGTTACCCATGAGCGTATTTGGGACCTCCATAGCCTGCTCAAAATCGAAATCTCTTTCACGTAAGTGGAGAACAGTTGCGACTTTTAGTTCACATCCGAAGTCGATCTGCAACTGTTCTCCTGAAAGCAAGCCACCACCACCAATTCGCCAGGTTATTTCTTATTCTGCGCCCTGGCTTGCTTAGAGTATTGTTCTGCATACCACTCTCGACAGCGATGACCCGGCCATCCCCTGGCGCATACACCGTGTTCCCAAAACCATACCAATCCGTCTCGGAAGCGCCATGGCCGGAGTACAAATCCCCAGCATCATTCAGCGGGCGAAGATCATAGGCAAAACGCCCGGTATTGGCCTAAAAGCCCATATACTGTGCGAGAAAAGGATGCATGAGATCCACTCGCCGATGGTGCGGACAGAAATCATGGCCATCCAGGGCAATTGGTCGCCCGCCTATCGGCAAGCACAAATCAGTACCGGTATCATAGACTTCTTGACTCACGGCAACTCGGAGCTTGAAAGTCTGCCCCGTCTCCGCTCCCAAGTGAAACTCGTGGTCTAATTGCTCGCAAGGCAAGTCGGCCGGAAGAGTATGAAGAGGATTAAATACGCAGGGTTGGGGCTCCGTCTCGAGCGTTCTGTTGCCAGGTGTTTCAATGCCCGGCCGGATGCCATTGGTATTCGCGGCTCGACGCCACGCTAGATTACCGTCGGCGTCAAAAACCGAAATCTTAACTTCTTGAATCAACAATTCAAGATCGGAGGCATTCTGCAATAGGAAGTCGAAACTCGAGTGCTGCCCTAATGCAGTCTTTTTAATATCTACCGGTTTTGGCTTGACCTTGATTTCAATCATACTGCCTCCTTTTTGCGACGTTACCCTTCCTAAACTTGGCCGACCACAAACCAACCTATCCCAAAGCATTATCGGGCGGTCAAAGACGAAGGATCAGGATAGAATAGTCAGGCCATGACCATCATCTATGTGGGGATAGCCTGGTTGGTGGGTTTAGCGGCCGCTGCCATGACGGCCGGCCCTCTCTGGTTGTGGCTGACCATCGGCGTCGGGGCGCTTCTAGCTGCCCTTCTCCTGCGTCATCACCCCGAGCCGCGTCGATGGCTGGTCCTGGTGGCCTTCTTCTGCCTGGGTGCCGCTCGTTACGAGTCAGCCGCTCCGATCATCGACCCCGATCACATCGCCAATTACAACGACGCCGGCGAGGTCATCCTGATCGCAACTGTGGCCGAAGAGCCGATGATACGCGATCAACGCGTTCAACTGCGTCTGGAATCACAGAGCGTCATTTCCGGCAACGGACTCCAACCAGTCGAAGGCCTGGTGCTGCTGACCACCGGCCGCTACCCGGTCCATTCCTATGGCACGCGCCTGCAACTTCGGGGTGAGCTACGCTCACCAGCCGACCATCCCAAATACGACATCCGCGACCGCCTGGCCCGCGAAGGCATATTCAGCGAGATGACCTGGACCGACATTGAGATCTTGGATCATAACGGCGGCAACCCTTTTTACCGCGCCATCTACGCCGTCAAGGATCGCGCTCGGGCTGTGATTCTGCGCCAACTGCCAGAGCCCCACGCCGCCCTGCTAACCGGCATCCTACTAGGCGACGACAGCGGCATGCCGGCCGAATTGGCCGAGCAATTCCGGTCCACCGGCATAACCCACATCATCGCCATTTCCGGCTTCAACATTGCTATTCTGGCCGCCATCTTGCTGCGAGGAAGCCGGCCGGTTGTCGGGCCGCGCTGGTCGGCCTGGGTCGCTATCGGCGGCGTGGCCATCTACACCATCCTGGTCGGCGCCGATCCGGCCGTGGTTCGGGCGGCCATCATGGGCGGCATCTTCATCTTCGCCGGCCGGGTCATGGGCCGGCCGTCATTCGCCCCGGCCGGCCTGATGAGCGCGATCATCGTCATGACCCTGGTCGAGCCGACCATCATCTGGAGCATCGGCTTCCAGCTCAGCGTAGCCGCCACTCTGGGCCTGATGCTTTACGTCGCTCCCTGGAAACAGTGGGCTGAAGCCAGCGCCCAGCGTTTTGTCTCGCCATCAGCAGTCAGGAGCCTGGTCCGGTTCCTGGCCGACATCTTCATCGCCACCCTGGCGGCCATGCTGCTGACCATGCCGCTGATCGTGTTCCATTTCAAGCAGCTATCGGTCATCAGTCCGCTGGCCAACCTGTTCATTCTACCGGCCCAACCCGGCGTGATGACCTGGGGCATTCTGTCTACCCTGACTGGAATGGCCGTACCCATCGTCGGCCAAGGTCTGGCCTGGGTGACCTGGTTCTTCCTCAATTACACGATCGGCCGGGTGCAATTCTTCGCCTCACTGCCAGCCGCATCCGTTGGCGTGAATCTTTCGCCGGCCGGGTTGATCGCCCTGTACATCATCATCTTCGGATTAACCTGGTTAGCCAAAATCGGCCCGAACCGGCGTCGTGATGCGTTCCTCTGGCTAAGCCAAAACGTCACCCGGCGCCTGGCCCTGGCTGGCAGCGCTATGATTGCAGTCCTGGCCCTCTCCTGGGCCCTGAACCAGCCCGACGGCCGGCTTCACGTGGCCTTCTTCGACGTGGGGCAGGGTGACGCCACCTTCATCCAGACCCCCAGCGGCCGGCAGATCCTGATCGACGGCGGCGCTTATCCCACCGTCTTGCAAGACCATCTGGGCCGGGAAATCCCCTTCTGGGATCGCGATATCGACCTGGTTATCGTCACCCATCCCGACGCCGATCATGCCGCTGGCCTGCCAGGCGTCTTCGATCACTACGACGTCGGCCGATTAATAGCCAACGGCCAAACCGCCGACGAGCAAAGCTACCAGGCCCTCCTGATCGCAGCCGGCGGGAATGACGTGCCTATTCACAACACTTTGGCCGGCGAGACCATTACCATCGAAGATGGCGTCACCTTGCAAATCCTCAACCCTACCAGCCCACAGCCCCTAACCCCGGAACCCCAGCATGACAACGATCAGTCAGTGGCCCTGCGACTGGTCTACGGTGATTTCTCGCTGCTAATGACCGGTGATGCGGGTCAACCGGCCGAAACGCAGATGTTGCGCAGCGGCCGGAATCTGCAATCACTCGTCTACAAAGCCGGACACCACGGCGCCAAGACATCCAACAGTGCCGCCTTTCTGGACGCCGTGCGGCCGCAGATCATGGTCGTAACAGCCGGATCGGAAAACTGGTACGGCCATCCCGACCAAGAGGTTCTGGAACGGGCGGGCGCTTTGGGGACCGCCGTGCTGCGGACGGATGAGTTGGGTACGATTGAGCTTATTAGTGATGGCCAGGGGATGTGGTGGGAATCCCACCAATGAAGTCAGGCAGGCCTAAATAGTATGAGAAGACTATCACATGGCTGGCTCCGTCCCACGGCAATTTTACCGGTTAGATTCGGCGGGCGAACGCTTGACCCAAAGCCACTAGGTTTCAGGCGTCTCTTGTAACGACTGGTTAGGTGCTCTTCTTTGCCATCACCCAGAATTGTTTTTCGCCGCCGAGTTCTTGAATCTCTGACATTCTCACGGTGAAACCTGCGTCAATCACCATTTGCCGGGTTGCTTCACGATCAGGATGGCTCCAGAACATATCGGCGCCATGAAAATCTTCAACGCCTTCCCACTTGCACATTCCGCTAGAAAAAAGCAGGATGCCGCCCCGCCGAAGCAAGCGGTTGAACCCAAATAGAATCCGGAGGTGCTCCTCTTTGGGAACATGAAAGAGACTATAGAATGCGCAGATCCCGTCGAAACAGCCAGCAGCGAACTCCAGTTGCCTCATGTCCATCTTTAGGAAGTTCGCCTCCGGTACGTGGTCGCGCGCCAACTGGAGCATGCAAGAGGAGACATCCACACCGGTCACGTTGAAACCAGCATCAACCAGGAAACGCGTCACTGGAACTCCTGCACCACACCCGACGTCAAGCACATCACCACCAGGCGGCAAGAGGGCAGAAAACCCAATCAGCAAATCATTGCTCTTGAACTTGTCACGCTGCTCGTGATAGATGCGAGCGATTATATCATACCCACCCTCCACGATCTCTGCCGGATTAACGCCGTTCTTCATGGTTTATATGGTTGTTCTTTAACTACACCGTCGGTCGGGTACGCTTCTTCGCTTCATTGCCGGCCGTGTCGGGGGGATAGATCTTTCGCCGCGGGGCCGGATCGCTCTGTAAATCATGTTCTCAAGCCTGGCCTGATTGGCCAGAATGGGGGCGGACTGGCGTCGAATTGAGAACGCTCCTTGCCGGTAGAATAGTCACTAGCCCGTCTTCCAGTCACACCATGCCCGAACCACGGCTTGCAGCGCATCGCGTTGATTCTCTATGTCACTCTCATCCGCGAGACGCATGGTCCTCACGAGAAGCGTTCTTTCTTTCAGGGATGATCAAGTTCTTGAAACCATTCGTCTACAATAGGATTTGCCCTGCTCAAGTGCGATTGTTCGTTCGTTAACATGATTACGCCGCGTAATCTTGACATCTGTGCGAATATCACTCATCAACCAAGTTAATTGTGCTCTGGCGCTGGCGGTTGACTTCCAATCTCAATACATCCGGCCGCGAATAATGACCGGCCGGATCGAAGTTCTGCCTCTCTTCCCGTACTCGCCTATGGTCGAGCGTGGCCACGATCAGTCGTTCATCGTTCGTGACGGGCGCCACGATCCACTCCCCATCGGGGCCGGCAATGCACGAACCGCCGTCAGCAAAAACCTCTGAGGAATCGGCCCTGATGGCCATACGATGGGGTGCGTCATCAGGGATATCGGAAACCCGCATTAGCCCCGACACAGAGAGAACGAAGGAACGCCCTTCCAGAGCCATGAAGCGCGTGATGTCTTGCGTATTGCGGGCGCTGCCAGGCCAGGCGGCCACGTGTAGATCTTCCCCCTGGCCATAGAGCGCCGCCCGAGCCAGCGGCAACCAATTCTCCCAGCAATTGAGCCCGCCTACGGTAAACGGTCCCAGCCGGTGCGTCCGCAGGCCATGGCCGTCGCCAGGAGCCCAGGTTAACCTTTCCTCGTAGGTTGGCATCAGTTTGCGGTGAATTGACTGAATCACGCCCTCAGGATCGACGTAGACCAGGCTGGCGTAAACGCTATGCCCGCCGCGATCGGCTGGCCGCTCAATGCAGCCCAGCACGACGGCCAACTGATGCTCGCGAGCCAATTCACACAAATCGTCGAGATGACCGGCTTCGATTTGCACGGCATTGGCCAGATAATGGGCATGGAATTCTTTCTGCACCGGCGAGTTGAATCGCGCGCCGTCAGTGCGCTCGATCCAGAATGGATAGCCCGGCAAAACTCCCTCTCCGAAAGCCACCAGCTTGCAGCCAGCCTCGGCCGCATCATGCACATATCCAAGGATCTTGCCTAGCGTCTGCTCTCGATTCAGCCATACGGGCGCGATCTGGGCCAGCCCGACCTTCAAGGCATCTATTTGGTTGCTTCTGGTCATATCTTGCAGCCCTCTTTTCAAGAAAGCTTTCAACATTAAGGATCTGGCCGTTCCATAGCCGAACCTCAAGATTTCGCCCGCCGGCCCAGGCAAATAGCTCCTCGATCAACAAGATTGTCGTCTTTTCGGCTTTGCGATCGACCGTCTGATCGAGAGACAGCGCCGAGTTAGACATCGCTTACCCCCTTTGCGTTGCCTACCCCAGGCCGTTCACGCGGCCCAACACGACACAGGCATTCTGTCCGCCGAGCCCGAAGGAGTTCGACAGCGCTATCTTAACATCGGCTTTCCGCGCCAAGTTGGGGACATAGTCAAGGTCACATTCAGGATCCGGCGTCTCATAATTGATTGTCGGATGGATGATGCCCTCGTTCAGCGTCATGATACAGGCGACTGCTTCGACAGCTCCGGCGGCACCCATCATGTGCCCCACCATCGACTTGCTCGAACTGACCGGGATATCATAGGCGTTTTCGCCAAAGACCGTCTTGATCGCCTTCGTTTCGGCTACATCACCCGCCGGCGTACTTGTTCCGTGAGCGTTAATGTAATCGACATCTGTGATGTTTATCCCGGCATCGTCCAGGGCGCGCTTCATCGCCAGGGCTGCACCGGCGCCGTCCGGATCTGGCGCGATTAAGTGGAATGCATCATTCGACGCCCCGGATCCCAGGACCTCGGCGTAGATGGGCGCTCCTCGGGCCTGGGCGTGTTCCAAGCGTTCGAGGACAAGGACGGCGCACCCTAGTCCGGCGATGAATCCTTCCCGATTTGCGTCAAAAGGTCGCATGGCCCGCGCCGGGTCGTCATTGTAGCTCGTGGCCATAGCTCGCATGGCGACGAAACCGGCCAGAACCGTTTCAGTTGCCAGATGTTCTGTTCCGCCAGTCAGCATAATGTCGGCGTCGCCTCGTTCGATCACCCTGGCTGCCTCGCCGATGGCCTGGGTTCCCGCAGCGCAGGCCGTGCAAACGGTGGAATTGTAACCGCGCAGTCCATGATTCTCGCTAACATAGAAGGACGGCATATTCGCCCAAAATCTCAGGACTTGAAAAGGGGTTAGACGTCCCTTTCCGTTATCGAGTTGCCGCGTAGCCCGCTCTGTCTCCTCCATTGTACTGCCGCCGGCCGTGCCGATGATGACCCCAACCCGGTCGCGGTCGACCGACGCCAGGTCGAGCCTGGCGTGTTCAATCGCCTGGTCCGATGCAATAACCGCGATCTGAGCCGCCATAGGCATTCGGCGGCACTTGTTTCGGGGGATGAAGCGTTCAGGGTCGAATCCCTTGAGTTCGGCGTTTACTTTGCAGGGATAGTTAGTTGGATCCACGATAGTTATTCGGTTGGCGCCCGAACGGCCGGCGACCAGACCTTCCCACGTCTCAGACACCGTGTTCCCGAGCGGCGTAATTGCGCCAAGCCCGGTGATAACCACCCGTGACCTCTGCAAATGGTCGCGCGACTGTCGAGTGGTGTTATTAGGTTGGATTTCCATCTGTGGGTTCATTGCTACCTCCTCGAGGTGCTGTCACCAAGTTACAACAATGCGTACCGACCACATGAGATGAGGAGATGTCATGCCAGAGGCAATCGACCAGTGTGATAATACGGGCCTACAAGAACAGGCGAACATTATAGCCCATATACCCGTCGGTGTCTTGCGAAAGCCGTTGTTCCAATCGGCAGCAAGCTGACTAGAGCGGCAGCCAGGTACCGATGCCCATCTCCATCGCCCGCCGGTAAATAAGCGGCGCGGTGGCCATGTCGTCCATGGCCAACCCCAGGTTGGCGGCCATCGTGCGCTCACCGCTCGTTTCGCGACCGGTTTTCTGGCCGGTAACCAGTTCGCCTAAATCGGCATGCACCGGCGGGATCTCGGCGAAGTAACCGGCTTCCTGATAATGGCGCAGTTGAGCCAGGTCATCGGTGCAGAACTTGGCCGATTCTTTCATCGCTTCAGGATGCCAGTAGGAATCGAAGTCAACCAGCGAAGCGAAGGCGCCCTCGTCCAGCCAGCCAGCCGGGATGGTCTGGTGCGGCTGTTTCAGAATTGGTCCAGCCGTCACCACCAGGTCACAACTCCGAACGGCAAGCTGCGGTTCGTCGACGGCGATAACTTCTAGATGAAAGCGTTCGCCGATCTCATCGGCGTACCGTCGGGCGACCTCGGTGTCGACGTCATAAGCCATGACCTTGCTCAACGGGAAGAGCACGTTCAGGGCCTCGATGTTGGTCCGGCCTTGCACGCCGCAGCCCAAGATACCGGCGACGGCCGACTCGGGCCGGGCCAGGTACTTGGCCGACAAAGCCGTGGCGGCGGCCGTGCGCATGGCCGTTATCCAGACGCAATCCATCACCGCCAGCGGTAGACCGGTCTCAACGTCGTTCAATATAAGAAGGCCGGTGATATACGGCAATCCGCGCCGGTGATTCTCCGGAAAGCCGGCCACCCATTTGATGCCGGCCGAGTTCATCGCCGGGATGTAGGCCGGCATGGCGTGAATGAAATTGTCGCCCTGCCCAGGGTGAATGCCTGGCTTAGGCGGCATCTCCACTCGACCCTGGCCTTTTTCCCGGAACGCTTCTTCCAGGGTGTCTATGATCTGCGCCATCGACGGCCCGGCCGATTCAACATCGGATCGGGAAAGGTAGAGCAGTCGTTTCTCCGACATAGATACCTCCTGATTTCAGATTACAGTACCGTCCGGGATAATGGCGTTCTTAGGCACGATCACGATCCCTTCCTTGGCGACCCAGTTATTGTGCTCCTCGTCCGGCCGATCGGGCATTTTACGAATGATCACGTGCTGGCCGATCCGGGCGTTCTTATCGATGATCGCTCCCTGGATCACAGAATCATCCCCGATACCGATGCCTGGCGCATCCGCTGGCAAGCTACCGCCTTCCTCAGGTCGTTCATAATAATCAGATCCCATGATGACGCTACGCTCAATCGTGACGCCGTGGCCGATTATGCTCCGCAGCCCGACAACTGAATTACGAATTGACGCCTCCTGTATGCGGCAACCGTCGGCCAACAATACGTTAGTCAGGCTACCGCCCTGTACCTTGGACGCGGCCAAAAAGCGCGGGCGCGTATAGATCGGATGTTTTGGATCGTACAGATCGTACTTGGGCAGCGGCGCGGACATGTCCAGATTTACTTCGTAGAACCGGCGCACGGTCCCGATATCTTCCCAATAACCATCGAAAGTATAGCCAATTACCCGCCGGTCTTCGATGGCGCCTGGGATGATATGTTTGCCAAAATCGGCGCCCTTATTTTCCTCCAATAACTCGAATAACATCGCGGTGCGGAATACGTAGATGCCCATGGAAGCCATGTATGGCTTGTTCGGATCATCGCCGCTGACCAGGCCATCTAGCAACTCGTCTGTGTGCGGTTTTTCAACAAACTGGCTAATGCGACCTTCGTCGTCTAACTTCAAGATGCCTAGGCCGGATGCGCTGGCCCGATCCACCGGTTGCACGGCGATAGTCACATCGGCCTCGCCATCGACATGTCGTTGGACAAACGCCCGATAATCCATGCGATAGAGATGGTCGCCGGCCAGAATCACGGTGAACTCGGTATCGGCCGACTTGATTTCGATGGTTTGTTTGCGAATCGCGTCGGCCGTGCCCTGGTACCACTCGCCGCTATGAGAGGTTTGTTCCGCGGCCAAAATCTGCACCCAGCCGTGCGTGAAGATATCTCGCGTGTAGGTTCGATGGATATGCCGGTGCAAAGAAACGGAGTTGTATTGAGTCAAGATGGCGATGCGTTCAATCCCGGCGTGGAAACAGTTACTCATGGGAATGTCGATCAGGCGGTATTTGCCGGCGAAAGGCACGGCCGGTTTGGTCCGGTCTCGGGTAAGAGGATATAGTCGCGTACCTGCGCCCCCGCCCAAAATTATGCCTAAGACACCCTTCATGTTCACCGTTGCACTCCTCCTTAAAAGATAGCCGTTAGCTTTCAGCCATCAGTTGTTGGTCGTTGGCGGTCACTGTTTCGTTTTATGAGGGTGTGCGAACACTTAGTCGAGGGTCGCGCATGTGAACTCCTCTCGAAACAAGAATCTCGACATCCATTATCGCACGATTTCACCCATCTCTCGATATTATAGACGATTCGCGGTCCGACCGTCAGTATTGATCCCCGATTGCTCCCGGTGATTAAGAATATTCCCGTTAAGAGATCATGGTCCAGGTGAACCCATACCGGTCTATTAAGAACATACTGGCAACACAACCATGGGCTGGGTACCTATTGCCGCCCCAAGGGCGACAATGCTACAATGCAGGTGATCAACCCGGCTATTCTTGACGCCCTTGCAGGGACAAATACCGTGCTGCAATCACTGTTGTCCACCAAGCTAAACGTACCACCGGCCCGCCGGCTGCTGGTGTCGCGGCCGCGGCTGTTAAAGCGCCTGAATAGCGGACTTGAGGGCAAGCTGACCCTGATTTCGGCGCCGGCCGGCTTCGGCAAGAGCACCCTGTTAGCCGAATGGGCCGCCCAATCTCCGATCCTGGTGGGTTGGGTATCGCTGGATGAAGACGACAATGACCCAGAGCGATTCCTGTCCTACCTGCTCTCGGCCGTCGAGACGATCGTTCCCGGCCTTGGACTCGGCCAATTGGGTTTGGCCATGCGCCAGTCGGCCCAACCCTTGCCGCTAAAAAGCTTGCTAACCACGCTGGTGAACGGCATCGCCGAGAACGACCAGCGGCTGGCCATTGTCTTAGACGACTACCATCTCATCCACGCCGATCAAGTACACGATATCATCGCCTTTTTGATCGGTTACTTGCCGCCCAATGCCCATCTGGTTGTGGCCAGCCGAGCCGACCTGCCATTGCCATTGGCCCGCCTTCGGGCGCGTCGCCAGTTAACCGAGATCCGGGCCGACGACCTGCGTTTTACGGCCGGGGAAGCCAGCACTTTTCTGAGAGACATGATGGGGCTTGAATTGTCGGCCGAAAATGTCGCCGCCCTGGATAGCCGCACCGAGGGCTGGATCACCGGCCTGCAGTTGGCCGCGCTGTCGCTGCAGAGCCGCGATCAGCCGGGCCAATTCATCGCCAGCGTCAGCGGCGCCCACCGCTTCATCCTCGACTACCTGGCGGAAGAGGTGCTGGCCAACCAGCCAGAAGACGTGCGATCATTCCTGTTGCAGACCTCCATTCTCAAACGACTCAATGGTTCCCTGTGCGCGGCAGTTACCGGACAACCAGCGGCCCAAGCCATGCTGGCCGATCTAGAAGCGCGGGATCTTTTTATCTTCGCCCTCGACGATCATCGACAATGGTACCGATATCATCATCTCTTCACCGGCTTCTTACAGGAGCAGCTGGCACTCCGCCACTCGGAATCGATAGTCGAGCTACACCGTCGGGCCATTGCCTGGTACCGGTCCGAAGGGATCGTTTCAGAGGCCATCGAGCATGCCCTGATCGTCGATGACTATGACCTGGCGGCCGACCTCGTGGAAGTTGAAGGACGACGGCTACTCGTAAGCGGCGAGATCTCCACCATCATTCGCTGGTCGGCCGCTTTGCCCGACACGGTAATCAAAACACGACCGAGACTCGAGTTAACCCTGGCCTGGGCCCAACTCATGCATGACCCGATCGCCTTCTGGGAGCATTACCCGGCCCGAATTGAAGCGCTGACCGCACAGTTGACTGATGGTCAAGGCGACTTACTGCAAGCCATAGTCAAAAGCAAACCTGGTTCGCCACGGCGACTGCTTCTGGCCGAATTGGCGATGCAACTAGCCTTTCTTGTCCGCGCCTCAGGCGATTTAACCAGAACGACCCAGCTTTTCGAGGCGGCGAGTAAGGCGTTGCCCGACTCGGAGGCCTTCTTGCGTGGCTTCGCCACGGCCGGATTAGGCTCGGTGTACGTCCGCTTGGGCGACGTACGCAAGGCCGAGCTGGCTTTTGCGGCCGCCGAAATCGACGGCCGCGTCGCCGATTCCCCTTTTGGCCAGGTGATATGCATCGCTATGCAGGCGGCCATGATGTCCGAACAGGGCAGGCTTTTGGACGCCGCCGCTACATATGAACGAGCTATCGCCATGCTGGACAGTCAAGGCACGCGGGCGGTACCGATGGCCGGCCAGGCCATGACCGGCCTGGCCGACGTGCTGCGCGAGCGGAACTACCTGGATGAGGCGTTGAGCTACGCGAATGAAGGGATTGCTTTGGGCCAAAGAACGGGTGACCTGGACGCGCTGCGCGACGGCTTTGTGGTCAAGGCCCGTTTGCTGGCCGACCTGGGCGAAATTGAAGCCGCCGACCAGGCAATGAGCAAGGCGATGCAGGAAGCCAGGCTCACACAGAGCGTCGAGTGCCAGAGGTCGGTCCAGGCCTGGAAAGCGCGACTTGATCTGGCCAGTGGCCGACAGGCCGCGACCCGCGATTGGGCGGCCGATCTCGGCCTTGATCACCACCGGCCACGTGAATCTGCGGGCCAGGCCGGTCCGGCCGAAATGCTGACTTACGCCCGGCTGTTGCTGGTCCAACGTCGAGCCGACGAAGCCATCCACTTGCTGCAGGCGCAGGCGATGGCGGCCGAGGCCGACGGCCGGCTCAGGACCATGGTCGAAGCGCTGGCGCTCATGGCTCTGTGCCAGCAAGCTGTGGGAGCCACAGAAGAAGCCATGCAAACCCTCGCCAGGGCTTTGCTGGCGGCCGAGCCGGGCGGCGCCGTGCGCGTATTTGTCGACCTGGGACCCCCCATGGCGGCTCTTTTACGCGATGTAGGCGCCAAAGGGCATTCGCCCGATTACGTTCAGACCCTCTTGGTTGCTTTTGGCGACCAGGTCTCTGGCCAACAAACCTATGAGCCGCTCAGCACGCGCGAGCTGGAAGTCTTGACGCTATTGGCCGCTGGTATGAGCAACCCGCAGATCGCGGCCAAACTCTTCATTGCCGTGAGCACTGTCAAGACCCACGTGAATCGCATCTATGCCAAGCTTGACGTGAGCAACCGGGCTCAGGCCATCGTCAAAGCCAGAAAGATCGGCCTGACGAAGTGACTTCTTTCAACCCTGAGGATTTCCCCGGAAATTCTGCTGAGATTCGCCGGCGCCGTTTGCTTCTAGTTTCCGGGGAAATAGAGCCAGTCCACCCCCCATTCCAACCCTAGATTGACGACCTCCAACCCCTTCAAGTGTTATCCTGCGGGCACTGCTATAAGCTAAAGGCTAGAAGCTAAAAGCTTTCGCCAAGGAGGATTGAACATGACTTTGCTAAGAATTGATCGACTCAGAAAGGAGTATCGCGGCGGCGTGTTGGCCAACGACAACATATCGCTGTCGGTCGAGCCAGGCGAAGTTTATGGCTTGCTGGGTCCAAATGGAGCTGGCAAGACGACGCTAGTCAACCAGATCATCGGCCTGGTCAAGCCCACTTCCGGCGAAATACTCTTGGACGGCGTCGACATCGTAAATGACCCTGATTACGCTCGCCAGGCCTGCTCCTTCCAACCTCAGACCCAGGTGCCTGTCGATGGGCTTACGGCGATGCAAGCGATTACGCTGACCGGCCGCTTGAGAGGCGGATCGGCGGCCAACGTTGAAAAGCGGGCCCGCGAACTCGTCCAGAAGTTGGAAATAGAGGAATGGGCGGACAAGACGGGTGGGCAACTATCGGGCGGCGTGCGCCGGCTGGTCGCCTTCTGCATGGCCGCCGTCACGCCGGGTAATCTGATTATTCTAGACGAGCCGACGAACGACGTCGATCCGCTGCGCCGCCGCTTGCTCTGGGCAACAGTTCGGGCGCTAGCCGAGAATGGCTCGTCGGTACTCCTGGTGACTCACAATGTACTTGAAGCCGAACGATCAGTCAGCCGCCTGGCCATTATCGATCACGGCCGCGTGCTGGCCTCGGGCACGCCCGCCTCGCTGAAGGAGAGCGAAGTCGGTTACTTCCGACTAGAACTAGTCCTCGAACCTTCGGCCACGACGCCCCGGCTGCCGGAATATGTGACCAATACCGTCACTGTCGGCCGGCGTCTGATCTCCCGCGTGGAGACTGGCCAGGTCGGCCAGGTTGTCGACTGGGCCGGAGCACAAAAGGCCAGCTCGGTTATCGAAGAATTTTCCATCGGTCCGGCGACTCTTGAAGATGTTTATATACGCAAAATCGGCCGCGCCGAAATATCGGGCGAGCCACCTAAGGAGGCAAATCATGTCATACACGCTCAGATGGCTGCATAGTTACCGGCTCTTGCTGCATTGGCAGGCATTGAGGATGAAGCCTATCCTGCCCCTTATCCTGGTCATCCAGCCGCTGATCGGCGTCGGCACCGTCATCGGCTTAGGCTACATGATGCCCGAGATCGACACCAACTCGGCCATCTTTCTGTCCACCGGCGCGCCTACGCTGGCCTTGATCGCCCTCGGCCTGGTGCTCGTACCCCAAGTCGTGGTCGAGGCGAAAACCCAGGGCACATTCGATTACATGTGGTCACTTCCAGTTCCGCGCATGGCCTTCATGGCCGCCGACATGACCTTGTGGATGCTCATCACCCTACCTGGCGTGGTCCTGGCCCTGCTGGTCGGCGCACAGCGCTATGAGTTCACGTTACAGGTTACGCCCCTGGTGGTCCCGGCCGTCTTACTGGTCTCTTTGACCGCCACCAGCATCGGCTACGCCATCGCCCACTTGTCGCCGAAACCAGAGCTGGTGGCCGTGTTAACCCAGTTCATCATATTCAGCCTGTTCCTGTTCTCGCCTATCAACTTCCCGGCCGAGCGGCTGCCGGAGTGGCTGGCCGACTTGCACCAGTTCTTGCCGGTCAAGCACGCGGCCGATGCCATTCGCGGCTCGCTGACCCAGATTTACTCGGCCGACCTGGGACGGGCGCTGCTCATACTTTCGGTCTGGTGCGTCGCGGCGCTGGCGGCCACCTACACGGTAGTCAGCCGCCGGCGCTAAGATCTTCAGCGCTTAAAGGCATAAAGGGCTGCTCAGGGATTCTGAGCAGCCCTCGTTTTTTTGCCCGTAGGTCAGGCTATTATACCTGGCTGATCCGGGGGACTAGTCGACCGGAATCCTCACATCTATCCAGACCAGGCGGTGATCAGAGCTAGGGAACGGGAAGGTGCCAACTAGGTCGAACAGTGGGTCGGTGTTCAGCGGCCAGAAGACGCCGGCGTCGTCGATCCGTAGCTGTTTGCGCGGCAGGACATAATCGGCCCGTAGATTGCCAGGAGCGAAATCGTTGAAATCGGCCGTATCGTAGGCTGGATCGCTTAGGTGGGCATCGTTAGCGCCGCCCGTCAACTGAGATTGTTGGGCGCCACCCAAACTACTGGGCGTTACCTTGGTATTCACCAGCGGGTGTTCGAGTAGCAACTGGGCCGAGCCAGGGATGCTGTCCCCGTCGAGGGGATCGGAGTTCAAGTCGCCGGCGATGACAAATGGATCGCCAGGGGTGATGCCGCCCCAGTGACCCTGATCATCATAAATGTAGCCGCTGCGCGACGGGATGATGTAATCGGCCCAGAAGCGAATCTCGTCGTGATTGCGAGTGCCGTTCCGATCTTCAGGGCCATCAAACACCGGCGGCGTGGGGTGGCTGGTTAAGAAGTGAACCGTCTTGCCCTCGATCAGGATAGGCACGTCCCAATGGCTCTTGGAAGAGAGGCGGAAAACCTCCAGCTCTTCATCCGAGTACCAGGGCTCGCCCGTATCTGGATAGAACGGCAGCAGTGCACCTGGCATATCCTTCCACAGAAAAAGCTGGAAGGTGCGCACGGCCGCTTCGTCTATCGGGAACATTGAATAGACAGCCATGCCGTACTGGCCTGGGAAAAAGCCAAAACCGAAGGAATCGTTAGGCACGAAATCACCGGCCGCGCCGGAATTGTCCAGATCAAAGCCCGAGAAAATGCCCGTGTTGGATGGCGCCGTGAAGCGATAAGGATACACAATTGGGGCGGCGCCGTTGTGCGGTGCAGACAGGTAATTGTCTTGGAACCCCGCCAGTGCGACGTGTCCGGCGTCGTAGTCGAATTCATTGATCAGCAGTACGTCGGGCCGGGTGCGCTGGATGATCTCGGCGATGACATCGGGCTGCGCGCTGCCCGGAGAAGACAACTCGGTGGCCAGATCGCCTGCATTGAAACGGTTCAAAGATGCATTAAATGTGGAAAAGCGAACTATTAGCTCGTCGTCGTCCTTATCGCCGGCCTGGGCAGACGCCACGATGCCGAGCATCAAAACGATCACGAGCAATACAAACAAAAACGGACGGAACTTACTCTTCATGAAATGACCTCCTTGCTATTTGGATGAATCACCATCGGATGCCAAGGGCCACCTGATCGATAAAGCCTGGGCTCCTGCGCCGGCCTCGACGCCATATAGCGTCGATCAAGATCAAGTGTATTATGCATTGCCACGCATTATACAGTAGGGCGGTTCGTCTATTCAATGCAGATTGTCTTAAAAAACACTTCGTGGCTACCCGGCCGCTCATTTTCATTAACGCGACCGGTTGATCTGGAATAGCTGACCCCACATCTGTATAATTACCCCCATTGTCTCGAACGCCAAACAGCTGGCAGCCGAGAGCTGACGGCTGACAGCTTTTTCCGAGGAGGTTAACCAACATATGAGCATTAGCAGGCTCGCCAGTTCTATTAAGGAGTCGCCCACGCTCAAGCTCAACGAAGCGGCTCGTCTTCTGCGCGTGAAGGGTGAGCCGGTCATTCATCTGGGCGGCGGCGAACCCAAAAACAAGGCGCCCATCATGGCCATCCTGGGCTCGGCCGCCAAGTTGAACACCGGCGATATTAAGTACGCGCCCACCGACGGTTTGCCGTCACTTAAGAAGGCGATCATTCGCTACACCGAAGAGAATTACGGCCGGTTGGTGGCGCCCGAAAATGTCATCGTCTCCACCGGCGCCAAGCAGTCGATCTTCAACATCTTGTATACCTTGATCGATCCCCAAGATGAGGTGGTCATCTTCGCTCCATACTGGGTGAGTTACCCAGATATGATCAAGATGGTCTACGGCATCCCAGTCGTCGTGACCCCCGAGGACGGCACCTTCCAGCCACGCATGGAGGAAGTGGAACAGGCTGTATCCTCCTACACCAAGGCCATGATCGTCAATAGCCCCAACAATCCTTCGGGCGTGATGTACTCGGCCAAATTCATCGCCGAATTGGTCGCGTATTGCGAGCGTAAGGGCATCTACCTGATCATGGACGACATTTATCACCGGCTGGTTTTTGACGGCGTCCGGCCGCCTTCGGCCTATGAATTCACCAACCAGGACGTGGAGAACACCCGGGTCATTGTCGTCAATGGCGTTTCCAAGCTGTACGGCATGACCGGCTTTCGCATCGGCTGGGCTATCGCCAACCGGCGCATGGTGGAAGTCATGGCCAATGTCCAGAGCCAGATCACTTCCTGCCCATCGGTGGTCTCCCAGGCCGCGGCCGAAGGGGCATTGACCGGCATGCAGAGCTCGGTGGAGAACCTGCGCCTGACCATCCAAAACAACCGCGATATCATGCTGACCGAACTGGACGCCTTCAGCGATGTCACCGTCGCCAAACCCCACGGCACCTTCTATTGCCTACCAGATTTCCGGGCCTATGGCGGCGACTCTACAAAGCTGGCCCAGTTTATACTGGAAAAAGCGTTGGTGGTAACCGTGCCAGGCGGAGAATTCGGCATGGAAGGACATCTGCGCTTGAGTTACTGCGGCTCGGTCAAGGACGTCACCGAAGGCGTCGAACGGATGAAATGGGCACTGGATCCGAACGCACCGAACGAGATCTACATTGGCGATCGTAAATTAATCAGGGATTGGCTATGAGCAACAATTTACTGAACATCAAGACACCGGCCGAGAACGAGGCTGCCGCGCTGAAGTCTGATTATGGGCTAAAGAACCACGGCTTGACCAACTTACGAAAGGTCTACTGGAACATACCGACCGAGGCGTTGTATGAAGAGATCGTCTTCCGCCGCGAAGGGCGCATCTCCAAGCAGGGTCCGGTCATTGTGACATCGGGCAAACAAACGGCCCGCGCTGCCAATGACAAGTTTGTGGTCCGCGAGCCTGACAGCGAGGACCAAATCTGGTGGGGCCAATATAACCGGCCTATCAGCCAGGGCCAATTCAACGAAGTATTCAACCGCCTGCAGGGCTTCCTGCAAGGTCGCGATGTCTTCGTCCAGGATTGTTACGCTGGCGCCGATCCTGAATTCCAGATGCCGGTCAGGATCATTACCGAGCTGGCCTGGCACAGCCACTTCGCCCGCAACATGTTCATCCTGCCCAAGAATCGCGAGGCCTACCGCCAGCATGTGCCCGACTTCACCGTCATCTCCGTGCCGTCCTTCAAGGCCTTTGAATCCATCGACGGCACCCGGGCTAGCACTTTCATCCTGCTGAATTTCCAGGAACGGCTGGCCATCATCGGCGACACGGCCTACGCCGGCGAGATCAAGAAGTCCATCTTCACCGTCATGAATTACCTCATGCCTTTGCAGGGCGTGATGAGCATGCACTGCTCGGCCAACCAGGGCGACGACGGCGATGTGGGCCTCTTTTTCGGCCTGTCGGGCACCGGCAAGACCACGCTTTCGGCCGATCCCGGCCGCGGCCTCATCGGCGACGATGAGCATGGCTGGAGCGATGCCGGCGTCTTCAATTATGAAGGCGGCTGCTATGCCAAGGTGATCCAGCTATCGCCCACGGCCGAACCGGAGATCTACGCCTGCACCCGTTCATTCGGCACTATTCTCGAGAACGTCATCTACGATCCAGTCACCCGGCTAATTGATTTGGACGACGATGCCATCACCGAGAATACCCGGGCCTCCTACCCACTGGAACTGATCGGCAACGCCGTGCCCGAGAAAAGGGGCGGCCATCCGGCCAACGTCATCCTGTTAACCTGCGACGCTCAGGGCGTGCTGCCGCCCATCGCCAAGCTCAGCCCCGACCAGGCCGTATACCACTTCATCAGCGGCTACACGTCCAAGGTCGGCGGCACCGAAGTCGGCCTGGGCGAGGAGCCAGAAATCACCTTCAGCGCCTGTTTCGGGGCGCCCTTCATGGTCCACCACCCCATGTTTTACGCCGATTTGCTGCGGCGCAAGGTCGAGCGCTACGGCGTCGATTGCTGGCTGCTCAATACAGGCTGGGTCGGCGGACCATACGGCGTCGGCAAGCGGATAAGCATCAAGCACACGCGCCGGCTGCTCAACGCGGCTCTGAACGGCGAACTGAAGGACGTCGAATACGACCGCGACCCCGTTTTCAGCTTCGAAGTGCCTAAGAGTTGTCCTGGCGTGCCCGACGACGTCCTGCGCCCGGCCGATTCGTGGCCCAGCAAAGACGACTACGACAACAAATACCGCCAACTGGCGGCTCGCTTCGTCGACAATTTCAAGAAATTCGCTTCGGAATGCCCGCCTGAGGTGCGCGAGGCAGGGCCGGCGATTTAGAACGACGTTGCTTAAAAACAGACGAACTGGCCGGGTGCGAGGCGCTTGCCTCATGCCCGGCTTTTTGTCGGAAGCCTACTGGTCAACTGATCGGGGCGGCGGCGGGATGATCTTCGAACCTATCCCCTCGCACAAGAATGGACCGCGATCAGGGTATCCGCCCCCGTGATAGTTGTAAATGACCTGGCCGGCCTGCAACATGATCAGATAGCCGTCCTGAGTGACCTGGGCATAGGCCATGCCCGGCTGGGGGCAGCCCAGGCTGGCGTCGGGCCAGGTCATCAATTGGAATTCGTACAACACAATCTCTTCCACAGGCACGTCGGTGCGCTGGGACAGATCGGTCTTGGCCTTATCGATCAGCTTCTGCAACTGCGGATCGTCTGGTGGGGGCGCCGGCGGATTCTCGGGCATGCGGGCAACCTCCTGTGTCGGCGCCGGCTTGGCCGGCGAGGTTGGCATCAACTCAAGGGTCGGCAGCGGCGTGACTGTTAACCAGTCCAGCTCGGCCATCTCCGGCTGGACTTCGGGTGACACTGCCTCGGTCAGGACCTGCGCATCGGGCGCAAACGTTTCGGCCGGCGTCGCCGTCTCGTCTGGGCCGCTGTTCAGGCCCGCCACTGCCGAGGCCTGGTCCGGTCCGGTTTCGGCCGGCACACAAGCCGCCAGGAATAGGGTGACAAGTGCCGGCGCCAAGAACCTCACTATATGACTCTGTTTCTTACCTACCATACTATCATTCACCATATCGGATTGCCTTATGACGTAATCGGCCGTCTGCTATCCATCATTACCTATATTGACGTCCGTCAGCCTGGATATGTTCCCAATGAGCTGCCTGATAGCTGTACGTCAGTGTGGTTGTCAGGCTTCATGAAATCCTTGACGAATAGACCATCATCCTTTAGACTGTAGATGCTACGAAAACTCTTGCACGTTTTCGGGCTGCTATACTGAAATCAAGCGCTTCAAGAGAAACAGACCAACTCCACCGACCATTTGGACAGTTGCTCAGGTCGGCGGGTGTTGGTCATCTGTTACTGCAACGGGACGTGTTTGGCGTTTCGCTGTTCTAGTATTTCATAGTTCATTCTACGGTTGATTTCGAACAGTCGAATACGGGAGTAAATCATGAATCTGCACTCATTCGTTCAGAAGCTGCGCCGAGTTCTGGTGCCGGCCGCAATGATCCTGCTTATTGCCCTGTCGCTAGCCAAGGCCGCCCGCTCGGCCGATGCCAGGCAGCCCGATGCGGCCGAGACGACCGGCCGGAGGGGTTATTTCCAGGTTAGCCCCTTCCCGACGTCCACCTGGACGCCGACGCCGACTACCATCCCGCCCACGCCAACCGACACGCCCACGCCCATCCCACCGACGCCGACGCCAACTGACACGCCCACGCCAATCCCGCCCACGCCCACGCCAACCGATACGCCAACGCCGATTCCACCAACACCCACTTGGACCGCTACCCCCACGCCGACGCCCATCCCGCCCACACCCACACCAACCGACACGCCGGTACCGCCGACGCCAACCGACACGCCGACGCCCATCCCGCCCACACCTACACCAACGCCTACAGCCGTGCCCTTGCCGCCCGAGTTGAGTGCGCTTACTATTCAGCCTAGCGTCGTCGAGATCGAAGTGGACATCCTTGCGGGTGCCGTTTTCACCGATCCTGATCCCAGGCCAGGTACCCACATCGCCGAATGGGATTGGGGTGACGGCTCGCCTCTCACTGTCAAGGAGGTTGAACCCGGTTTGGCGTTGGCCAACCACGCCTACCTGGATGCCGGCATATACACCGTCGCGTTTAAGGTAACCAATCCAATCGGGCTTTCGACTGCAGCCCATCCAGAGTCCGTCGTCGTCTTCGATCCCAGCGGCGGCTTCGTCACCGGCGCCGGCTGGATCAACTCGACAGCCGGCGCTTACTGCCCCGATCCGTCGCTGGTCGGTAAGGCCAACTTCGGCTTCGTCTCGAAGTACGTCAAGGGTAAACAGGCCCCGACCGGCAACACCCAATTCCAATTCAAAACCGCCGGCCTTACTTTCAGTTCTGAGGATTACGACTGGCTGGTCGTGACCGGCGGCGACTCGGCCAATTTCAAGGGTACCGGGACCATCAACGGCCAGCTGTCCCCGGCCGGCGATCCCTACAAGTTCAAAGTCTGGGCCGGAGACGGCGAGCCGGACACGCTCCGGATCCGCATCTGGTATGAATATGAAGCTCTCGAGGATATGGAATTCGTTATTTACGATAACGTAGATCTATTGTGCGATGAAGTGGATGACGGGGGACCGAAACAGCCCATCGGCGGTGGTCAGATCATCGTCCACGCTGGCAAGGGTAAATAGCCGACCGGATAATACTAGGCAATATAAAGACGGGGCTTTCGGGTCCCGTCTTTTTTCATGTATGATCGCTTCGTGACCGACAACGCTGTCATCAAATGTTTGAGTAACTAGCCGTGACGACCGAGCGCCGCCAGCTCCAGCGCTGGATTATCGCCGGCCTTTCCTTCTTCGCCTTCGCCTGGCGTATTCGCGGCCTGAGCAGTCAGAGTCTGTGGCGCGACGAAATCGACGCCATCTACTTCGCCTTGCGTGATCTTCCGGAAACGCTGTCGATGTTCGTCAATACCGCTCAAAACGGGGCCCTCTTCTTTCTGTCGTTACGCCCCTGGCTGCGCCTGGTCGGCACCAGCGAGTTTGCCTTACGTTACCCATCCGTCCTCTTCGGCATGCTTTCGGTCGCCCTTTTGTGGCAGGTCGGCCGGCGTCTGATACCCGGTCGTTCGCCTGACA
>JBFFWQ010000097.1:0-23098 GCA_041570195.1 Promineifilaceae bacterium (SeqCode)
AATCCGCGACCTGACTGGTGTCTCGGCGCAGTATCAGCCCGACTGTCAGCGTTACCAGCAGCGCCAGCGCGACGACCATTGTCCAGAAGGCCGACTGATAATCGACAATCGGCCACTTATAGAAGTCGGCGACGACCGCCACGCCGCCGAAGAAGATGTAAAGAGCTATTTGCCACCATTTGCGCACGAACGGAGCCATCAACATGACGAGCAATGAGAAGTAGCCTGTATGTAGCTTTGGGCTAAGCACGTAGATGGCCGTGACCAGGATCATCAAATCCTCAAGAACGCCAAAACGCTTCCAGGCCAAAAAAACCGTTACCGCCCCAATGCCGACAATCATGAGGACAACAACAGGGACGAGGGAAATCTGTCCGGTTTCACCCGCACCTCGATTCCATAGCGCAACCAAGCTGACCCCGTCAAATTGGAATGGATGTTGGGCGTCTCTTGTCGTGAAGTCCCAGAAAATGGCATCACGGCCGGCCAGTAGCAAAAATGGCGCCATCCCCAACAGGAATACCAGCGGAGGAATTACTAAGTAACGCCAGTCGCGCTTGTGCCACAAGGCTACCGGTATAACTAAAGCTGCACTGAGCTTAGTTAAGAGGCCCAGGCCGATAGCAACTGCTGCTCTGGTATTTCGATCGCGCATGATGAATAGAAGTGAGACAGCGATGAAGAAAACGACGATCGATTCGTCTTGACGTCTCAGCACAGTGTTGCCAAAGGTCAATGGATTTAGCAGGAAGAGCACGGCCGCCCAGAATCCGGCCACTTTGCCAGATCCCATTGCCAGCAATACATAGGCCGTTAGCAAATTGAAGAGCGAGAAGAAGACCATGAACGATAGCGTTGCCCATGGGTTCACGTTTCCGACCAAGATCGGTACGAGCGAAGGAGGAATGATCAGCAAGTTGGTTAAGGGAGGCGTTGCCGTGAAGACGTCTCGGTAAAGCAGACCGCCGTTGAGAATCGTTTCCGAACGAGCGATCCATGGATCAGCAAAACGCGGTTGATCGATCGTCCCATAGTAGCCGCGTGGCGCATGATAATAGTAGGCAACAAGGAGGTAGACGCCCAGCAGCGCCAGAAAGAGTATGAAGATAAGTACGTCGTAGCGCCGGAGCAGCCTCTTCATCTTATCCGAGACGTCGCTCGTTCAGCGTCTGCCGTCGCGAACGCATACACAGCGCTAGCTGCGGCAAGTGCCCGCTTGCCGCAGCTAGAAATTGTACAGTCATCAAGTCAGTGCCGCGTAACTTGCGATCACGGTCACAGCCATGAGGCCAAGTCAATTCAGTGAAGTCACCTTAAACCAATCGAATTCTACTTGCAGGCCGGCATATTCGTTGGTGGCTGAAAAACCGCCAAAGTATCGATTGTGTATGTATTTGGTATCGGTTGCGCCGCCAACAAAATTGTTGTTCACGTAGACATTAATCCTGCCGTTCGGGTTGACGTCAATGCGCCAATTCTGCCAGCCGGACGGCGGCGAACTCACCTTGACGTCCTTGTAGTCAATCAGCGTGTCGCCACGACCCGCGTTGCTGCCTGGATCGTGCCGGTCAATGCGCTTCAACTGAATACGCAGTCGGCCGGAGTCTTCGGAGTACCAGATAGCCAGAAGCCGATAATAGTGGTTGAAGCAACTGGTGTATTTGCTATTAGGGCAGCTGCTGCCATTCCAGTCTCCGCCAAATATCACGCCATAGGTGTGAAGATTGTCCTGACCGACAAATCTGGCTCTCGCTTCGAGACGGTAGGCGCCTTCAGGAGCCGGCATCGTTGGGCTAGATATGAGATAATCCCAACGCCCTTGCTGGCGGTGTACCAACTTGCCTCCCGAATAGTAGACACGCTGATCGATATCATCTGTGTCTTGGCGGACCATTCGCCAGCCACTTCCACCGCTAGAAAAATCATCGACATAGTTGCCGTCGACGAGGATAGCGTCGGACCACGGTCCAAACGAGGTATTCGTTACGCTGCGGGCCCGGTAGTAGTAGACATTCGAGGCCGAAGGGGTCTTTGACCGCACAATCGAGTTACTGTTCGGGTCGTTGACCGGAATAATGACTCCACCAACGAAATTCGGATTCTGCGCTTCGTGTATTTCATAGCCGGTGACGTAATCAGAGCTGCTCACTGGCGAAAAGCCAATAGTCCATTGATTGCTTGAATCAGGTCCGTCAAGCAGGACAACAGTCATCTTAGGGGCTGGTTTCGCGATAAACGGCATATAGACGGTAGACGTCAGCACCCCCGTTTGCGTTATGTCCGAATTAGTCGTGATGGAAGACGATATCGTAACCGTGTTGGAGACAGTTGCTTCTATCGCGCTATGCAGAGCGTTGCTTAAGTTCACCTCAGCCGATCCGACCGGCCTGCTAGAGTCGGGCTCATGCGCCGGCAACATTTCTTGGTCGTTCGGATTCGCCGAGATGGTTTGGAACAAGACCGCCACCATTAGGGCAGCCAAGAGCACGCTCAGCAAAGTTCTACGGCTACCTTCCTTGGACGGTAGCAATCTTTCTTTTATCATTTTACATTCCTCTAAAGGTAAATGGTGACCCTGGCGGTGTCCGAGTGTGTTGGCCAAAAAGGCGCGAACCAGATCTTAACGGAAGACTCGAAATGCAGGCCAAATCCTATCTGCGAAATTGGACGCGTGCCTGGCAACGCGCGCTCGGATTGTACAGTCATGAGATTGGGCAGTCAATGTGATAACGGAAGGATCGCGTTATGATAGGCGTACCAAGAGACACGGCTTCAGTTCTATTAGCTTCTGTTTATTAGAGCAGGGCCCAACGGTTCAAAACGCGCCGAGAAGTGCCTGAGTACATCAGGCGCTTCAACCATGCGAACTCCGCCGATAGCAGCACGCGATTTGTTGACATAACAAAGCACTTCGGCTAAATAGTCGACGTGGCTCTGAGTGTATACTCTTCGTGGAAAAGCCAGCCGCACCAATTCCATGGTCGCTGGCTTTTCGCTGCCATCGGGTTGGCGGCCGAACATCACGGAGCCAATTTCTACCGAGCGAATGCCACCTTCCAGGTAGAGAGCCAACGAAAGCGCCCAGGCGGGGTATTGTTCCTGAGGGATATGAGGCAGCATTGTCTTGGCGTCGATGTAAATGGCGTGGCCGCCCGGTGGACGAACGATAGGTACGCCTTCGTGGGTCAAGATACGGCCGAGATACTCGACTGACCGGATGCGATAGCGCAGATAGTCTTCCTCTAAAACCTCGTGCAGGCCTACCGCAATTGCCTCCAGGTCGTAACCAGCCAGCCCCCCGTAGGTTGGGAAACCTTCGCTCAGAATGAGTGCGTTTTTACAACGATGGGCCAAGTCGCTGTCGTTCAGGGCCAGAAAGCCGCCGATGTTTGCCAGGCCATCCTTCTTGGCGCTCATGGTGCAGCCGTCGGCGTAACCAAACATCTCCTGGGCTATTTCGAGGGGCGTCTTATCTTCGTAACCCTCTTCGCGCAGCTTGATGAACCAGGCATTCTCGGCGAAACGACATGCGTCAAGGAATAAGGGCACGTTACGCTTGTGACAAAGCTGACTGGCAGCTCTAATGTTGGCCATACTGACCGGCTGTCCGCCGCCGGAATTGTTGGTGACCGTGATCATGACCATCGGCACATGGCTATCTTCGTCGTCCAGTATTCTTTCGAGCTCAGCTAGATCGATATTGCCTTTGAATTGATGAAAGAGCTCGGGCTGGCGGGTCTCAGCAATCGGGATGTCCATTGCCAAGGCGCCTCGATGCTCGACATTGGCCCGAGTGGTGTCGAAGTGAGTGTTATTCGGTACGATGTCATCCTTCGCAAGGGTATTACCGAAGAGTATGCGCTCGGCAGCCCGTCCCTGATGCGTAGGAATGACGTATTCAAAACCGGTGATCTCGCGCACGGCCGATTCGAATCGATAATACGATTTGGCGCCTGCATAAGACTCATCGCCGACCATCATGCCTGCCCATTGCTGGGAAGACATCGCTCCGGTGCCGGAATCGGTCAGGAGATCAATCAGTACATCCTCGGCTTTCAAGAGGAAAAGATTATAACCGGCCTCGGCCAGGGCTACCTGGCGCTGTTCGCGCGTTGTGTGCTTGATCGGTTCGACAGCCTTAATGCGAAATGGCTCAATTATCGTTTGGAACTTCATGGTAAACCTCCGACCTGGGCGCTACAAAGAGTTGACGGGATCACCGTGATTCGTTTGTGGCGCGAGTACTATCCCACGTCAGAATCCCAAGCTATTCATTGGCTGAGCCGGCTTCGGACTCGATCTCGGGCTCCTTTAAGGTAATTCGCAAGAATCTTTCGCCATAGGTGAAGCCGACCTTCTTTCCCGTTTCTCGGTTCCATGCTTTGATGGGTTCATCGGGATCCCAGTTGCCCAATTGGCTGCGGTGCTCGCGGAGGGCCTGGATCTTGAGGTCAATAGTCTCGGTGGTGTCGACGTAGTAGTTTGGCTCTTCACTTGGATTACTGACGTACACGTAGTTGACTTTGTGAGGGTCGAGCCCTTCGGCTTCCAACTCAGGGTAGAGAAGCGGCATTTCGGCCGCCGGAAAAGTGGCGTCCAGCGCAGCCGTGGCGGCAGCCCTATGGTCGGGATGGTTGACCCTTGTCTCGCTGGGGAAGAAGCTGGTCGGATCACCGCACACAACAACGTTTGGCTTGTACTTACGTATCAGCCGCACCAACTCCTTGCGCAATTCCATGGTCGCCTGCAAAAGACCGTCGTGGTAGCCCAGAAAGACGCACTCCTTGGCGCCCAGGATCTTGGCTGAGGCCCTCTGTTCAGAACGCCGGGTTTCTATCAGGCGATCGGTGGTCATGCCCTCTTCATGAGTTCCCACATTGCCATCGGTGAGAATGACGAAATAGTTATCGCTACCGTGCTTGGCCCATTTCGCGGCCGTTCCGCCGGCTGAGAATTCAATATCATCGGGGTGAGCATAGATGAAGATCGCCCGCTGGGGTGTATATGTGTCGGCCATATGGTACTCTTCGCCTCCGTATCATGCCTGTGACCTAATCAATGGCTCGATTATAGCCGAGAATACTTCTGCTGCCTCAATTGTCATGGCCGATCGTTATCCACTACCTGGGCTGTATGGCTGTGCTATACTTGCCGGTTGAAGCTGGTTTGATCCGCTGATTGGCGCTGACCGGCATGGTCCTGTAAAGACCTGAGACGAAAACGATGGCGCAACTGATCGATACTCACTGTCATTTGGACTTCCACGTTTACGCAGAGGATTTGGGGGATGTTCTCACCCGGGCGCAGGCGGCAAACGTCGGGCGTATCATCGTGCCTGCTTTAGACTTGGAGAATAGCCGGACAGTGCTAGAACTGGCCGAGAGGCATGCTATGGTCGTGGCGGCCGTCGGTGTGCACCCTAATTCTTCGGCCGCATGGCGAAGCGACCGGATTGACGAACTGAGACGCCTAGCCAGCCACGAAAAGATCGTAGCCATTGGGGAAATTGGCCTGGATTACTATCGTGACAACTCCCCGAAGCACGTTCAGCAGGAGGCGTTTGAAGCTCAACTAGCTTTGGCCGATGAACTTAGTTTGCCGGTCATCATCCACAACCGCCAGGCCGACGATGATATCTTGCGAAGGCTGCGATTCGCAAGCCGTACAGCTCATGTGGGCAATGGTGTCTTACACTCGTTTTCAAGCTCATGGTCGGTAGCGCAGGCCGCTCTGGACCTGGGCTATTATCTGGGCTTCACAGGCCCCATCACGTTTAAGAAAGCTACTGAATTGCGCGGGGTCGCTGCTAAAGTACCTTTAGATCGATTGCTGGTGGAGACGGACGGACCCTTCTTGACGCCCCATCCCTATCGGGGCCAACGGAATGAACCGGCTTACGTGCGGTACGTGGCCGAGCGTTTGGCTGAGCTAAAGAAAACGACTGAGGCGGAAATCGTGCGCCAGACCAGCGCAAATGCCGTCAGGCTCTTCGGGTCGAAAGTTGCGGTATCTGGATGATCCTGGAAGAGCGAGAGTTTGTCGACCGGGCCGCAAAGCATGCACCTGAGGACCAGATGTTGATTCGGTCCAAAGCGACAACAGATCTGTCAATAATCATTGTAAGTTGGAACGTACGTGAGCTGCTGGCTGACTGCCTGCGCTCCGTGGATGAAAACCGTGGCCGGCTCGATCTAGAGGTTATCGTTGTTGACTCGGCGTCCAAGGACGGTAGCCCAGAGATGGTTCGGGGCCAATTTCCTTGGGCGCGGCTGCTGGCTTGCGCGCAAAACGTTGGGTTCCCGCGCGGAAATAACCTGGGCCTGGAACTCGCCAACGGCCGCTACTTGCTGCTACTCAATCCTGACACCTTGATCCTGGACGACGCCCTGACCCGGATGGTGATCTACCTTGACGATCATCCAGAGGTTGGCGCGGTTGGTGGGCAGCTGTTGAACGCAGATGGAACGGTTCAGTCGTCGCGTCGTCGATTTCCAACGCTGGCTACGGCACTCTTTGAGAGCACCTGGCTTCAACCGTACGCACCCAAGAGCGTGCTGCGGCGATACTACATGGAGGACATCGCCGACGACAGAAGCGCAGACGTCGACTGGCTAGTTGGCGCCTGTTTAATGATTCGCCGAGAAGCCATGCTGGACGTTGGCCTGATGGATGAGGCCTACTTCATGTATTCGGAGGAATTGGATTGGTGTCGACGGGCAAAAGCAGCCGGATGGCGTATCGTTTACTTGCCGGCAGCTCGCATCGTTCACTACATAGGTCAGAGCAGCGACCAGGCGACCACTGAACGTCACATCAACTTCAACAGAGCCAAACTGCGCTATTTTTCTAAGTTTCATGGGCGAAGCGCGACCAGTCTACTGCGTGCAGTACTACTTCTGAACTACGTCTGGCAACTGGCGGTTGAAACCGGTAAGTACCTTCTTGGCCACCGACGCACACTACGCCGCCAGCGGATGCGCGCCTACTGGCAGGTTCTACGGTCAGGTTTACCGCCGGCTGGCCAGTAATGCTTGCGCGCCGGCCGCGATAGCTTTGATATTGCTTCTGTGATGACGTTAAAGATTGGAATGGTCACCGGCGAGTGTCCGCCAATGGAAGGCGGGGTGGGTGCGTTCACCAGCGAGTTATCTGCTGCACTGCATGATCTGGGCCACGAGGTCCACGTCGTCACCGGCCGCGAGGCTCGGCCGAAAAGCGCGCAGCGCGATGTCTGGAATCCGCGCGATCCCCATGACGTCGGCTACGCCCATATGCATCCGAGAGTGAACCGTTGGTGGTGGTCAGCCAATGGCGTGGTGGTTGACGTCGCTTTGCGTTATGAGCTGGATATCGTCAATATTCAATACCAAGCAGCCGCCTATGATATGCGAATCCCAGCGATTAATTTGCTTCCCTGGCGAATGCGCGGCCTGTCGCCTACGGTGGTCACATTCCACGATCTACGCCATCCATATCTGTTTCCCAAGGCTGGCCGACTCCGCCGCTGGGTAGTTCATCATCTGGCCAGATCGGCCGATGGCGTCCTTGCCACCAACTCAGAAGATTTCGACAGACTGCTGGACTGGGGCGTCGCCGCTCAAAAGCTGCGTCAGATTCCGATAGGCAGCAATGTAACTGCCAACCCATCAACCATCAGCGAGATTCAAGCTGTGAGGGGTGAATTGGGCCTGGATTCAGAAGGATGCCTGCTAGGCTATTTCGGATTTATCAATCCGAGCAAAGGCCCGGATTTGTTGATACAGGCCCTGGCGGGTCTGGACAATGGGTATCATCTGGCATTCATAGGTGGCAAAGTCGGCAGCAGTGATCCAACTAACACGGCCTATTTGGTACAAATTGAGGAGCTGATAAGAGACCTTGGGCTTCAGGACCGGGTCCACTGGAGCGGATTTCTGGAAGAGCAAGCTTTGTCTGCTCATATGGCAGCCTGCGACATCATGGTCATGCCTTATCGTGACGGTGTTTCTCTGAGAAGGGGTACGTTGATGGCAATTCTGGCCCACGGAAGGCCACTAATCACCACGCGCCCGGAACAGTCGTCGTCGCAGCTTACTCATGGGCATAACATATGGTTAACGGAAGTTGACGATCCGGCGGCACTCAGCGATGCTATCCGGACGTTGGTGGCCGATGACGCCCTGAGAGAGCAATTAGGGCGCGGCGCCAAAAAAGTATCAGGGCAATTCACGTGGGACAAGATCGCGGCCGAAACCGTGAATTTCTATCATGCCGTCCTTGGCAATGAGAATGACAATTCGGAGGCCGCCGCCGTTGCTCGCCAGACCGGCTTGAGCGGCCCGTAGAATGCTGTGACTGAAAGACGTATCCTCAGGCTTATTCTGCTTCTGTTCGTGGCTCTGGGCGCAATCTATGCGATCACGACGCCGGTTTTTGAGGCGTCGGACGAGCTGTGGCACTATCCAATGGTGCGGCACCTGGCTGATGGCAATCCTCTGCCGATTCAGGTTTTCGATCCCGAGCAAGCCGGCCCGTGGAAGCAGGAGGCCAGTCAGCCGCCGCTTTACTACTATCTTGCCGCTGCGGCGACATTCTGGATAGACACATCGGATATGGAGCTTGTCCGTTGGCTAAACCCGCATGTCGACAACGGAGTAATCACCGAAGATGGCAATGTAAATCTTGTCGTTCATGACCCCGAAGCCGATCCTTGGTCAGGCACGCAACTGGCAGTGAGGGTCACGCGTCTAGTCTCGGTGTTGCTGGGAGCGGCAACCGTCTATCTTACATACCTGATAGCCAGCGCAGCTGTACCTGGCCGATCTGAGATTGCCCTGGGCGCGGCCGCGGTCAACGCCTTCACCCCCATGTTCTTGTTCATCAGCGGGGCCGTTAATAATGACAACCTCATCATACCTCTCGCTTCGCTGTCTCTCTTGCTGTCAATCCAGATAGTGCGAGACGACAGAAGCAATTGGTGGGCACACTATGGCCGGCCGGTTTTTTTGGGCGCAGTGATTGGCCTAGGGGCCTTGACTAAGATTTCAGCCATCGGTCTACTGGCGCTTGCTGGGCTGGCTTTGTTCATGGAGCGTTGGCGCAGGAACGGCCGTCTCGTTTCGTTAGGAGAACTCCTGCACGTTCTTGGGAGATCGCTGCTTTCGTTTTTTCTGGTGCTCTTCCCAGTCTTACTTATTGCCGGTTGGTGGTACTTACGCAACATGCAGTTATACGGAGATTGGCGGGGCTGGAACGCGTTTATCGCCGTGCTTGGACAACGGGCACATCCGGCCAGCCTCGCCCAGCTGTGGGACGAACGCTGGGGCTTCATGCTTTCCTATTGGGGTCTATTTGGTGGGCTCAACGTGCCGATGGCCGACTGGGTTTACCGGCTTCTCAATGGGGTGCTCCTGGTCTCGGTGGCCGGATTCGTCGTTTATTCGGTTCAGATTATTCGCGATTGGACGATCGAAACCAAGGCCAGGGCGAATAAGATATCATCGATCATCTACAATTTGCTGGCGTTTGTGGAACGGTATATTGGTCTGGTGATGTGCTTATTGTGGTCGGCGGCCGTGGTCGTGGGCCTGATTCAGTGGGCGACAGTCACCTGGTCGTCTCAAGGTAGGTTGGTCTTTTCTTCCATTTCGGCCCTCAGCACGCTGCTTGTAACGGGCCTGATAGCCTGGTTGCCTCAGAAACCGGCAAGAATTGTTATCTCAGGTTTGAGCGTGTTCATGTTGATTGTGTCCGCGGGCGCCCCGCTGCTGTGGATCAGCCCAGCGTATGAACCGCTCGAGGCACAGGTCGGTGAGGGATACCAAGAACTGAACCTGGACTATGGCGAGGTCATGCGATTGGAGGGTTACAGTCTGGAACCTGACGATATCAGGCCGGGTGACGCTATTGCCGTGAGCCTGCGCTGGCAAGCGCTGGACAAGATGGATCGCGATTGGAGCGTCTTTGTCCATTTCAATGATCCGGCAGTGAATGCTCCCGTGACGCAAAGGGATATGTTCCCAGGACAAGGACTGGTTGCCACCAGGTTGTTGACGCCAGGCGACAGGGTGACTGATCGGTATGTGCTAACTGTCCCTGCCTCAGCGTTGGCTCCGGCCGAATTGACGATGTCCGTTGGCCTATATGATCATCAAACTGGCGAGCGTCTGCCGGCAAATGACGGGTTGGAGGCACCCGAATTGGCGCAGGTGTCACTGGCGCCGTTATCAGGCGTGGCGCCAAATCCACTTTCGGTCAACTTTGAAAACGAACTCGAGTTGGTTGGCTTTGCTATGGGCGAACGGCGGTTGGTACCGGGTGGGAAGGCCGAATTAAGCCTTTACTGGCGACCGTATGGCGAAGTCGACGTCGACTACACCTTGTTCGCCCAGATCGTGGACCAGGACACGACGCGTTGGGCGAGTCAAGATCTGACTTTGCCGACCTCAGAGTGGTCTCCAGGAGACGTTCAAGAAGTGTCGCTGTCCATGGAACTTGGCTCCGAGGCGCCAGCCGGTGTCTACCCGTTGATCGTCGGGCTGTATACCCGGAGGGAGGATGGGGAGTTCATCCGTTTACAGACGGTCACGCCCGAAGGACGGCTGACCGATGATTACCTATCCCTTACTCATGTGCGAATTGACTGATCATCAGCAGATCACCTGGTTTGGTCTATGCAAGTTGAAATGACAGTTTGACGTGCTATGATGTGTCATCTATGAGGCAAGACCAAACGGCGAGATCGACCTCTACTCTAGAGGAAACAAAACCAACTTTGACTCTAGGCCTGGCGGCCGGCGCTGTAGCCACAGTCGGCGGTTTGGTTCTGGCCTTCGGCGGGCCGATTGCCGCGGCCGGTTTGCTCTTGGCCCTCATAGCGACGGTGGTCGTATTGCGGGAGATCGAGGTTGGATTCTGGGCAATCGTGGTCGTGGTTTGCCTGTTGCCCTTCGCCACTATCCCGGTCGATCTTGGGCTAACGCCGACCCTGTTGGATCTTGCCCTGGCCGCAACAGTTGGGATCTGGTTTCTGAGACTTGTTACCGGCCGGCAGCAATCGGTGATTACCACACCAGTCACGCTGCCGCTGGTCATATTCATTGTGCTGGCGATATTCGCCTTCATCTTTGGCCTGGCCAACGGGCCATTGACGACGAATCTGCTACGACATTTCGCCGAGCTCATCATTAGCCTGGGATTCGTCTTTGTGATCGTCGATTATTTCAATCGTTGGGACCGCCTGGAGCGAATGATCAGGGTTATCATCATGGCCGGCGCAGGCGCGGCCGCGGTAGCCATCTTCTTGTGGTTGCTACCTGACACGACGTCCAATGACATTTTGAACGTGCTGCAGAGGGTCGGTTATCCAGGGGGCCTGGTAATCCGTTACATTGAGGAGAACCCTGAGCTGGCCGAGCGAGCGATCGGTACGTCGGTCGATCCCAATGCCCTGGGGGGCATGCTATTGATGATTGGGGCGCTTACGGCGCCACAATTGTTGGCCAAGCAGACCTTGTTACCTCGTCGCTGGACTATCGTCGCTGGAGGGCTAATCTTCGTGGCCTTGATATTGACCTTCTCAAGGGGCGCATTGGTGGGGCTGGCGGCCGGACTTGGCTTTGTAGCCTTGGCGAGGTATCGTGGACTGTTACCGTATCTGCTGGCCGGCGGAATCTTGTTCATGATTTTGCCGGTGACGCAGGGCTACCTGGAGCGCTTCGTCGAAGGTATTCAGGGTCAGGATCTGGCCACGCAGATGAGGTTTGGCGAGTACCGCGACGCCGTGTCACTCATCGCTCGCTATCCGCTTTTTGGCGTTGGTTTTGCCGGCTCGCCGGATATCGATTTGTATCTAGGCGTAGCCAATGTCTATCTAACAATCGGTCAACAAATGGGCGCCTTGGGCCTGGTTGCCTTCGCGTCGGTGGTTGGGACTGTATTTGGGTATGGATTCTTTAGCCGCGCTTGTTTCAAGGGTTACGACAGGCTCGATCCGATCTGGATTGGACTGTACGCCGCCCTTGTTGGCGGACTGGTCGTCGGCATTTTCGACCATTACCTATTCAATATCGATTTCCATCATGCGGTAACCATATTCTGGCTATTCCTGGGCCTGGCAGTAGCTGCCACTAGGGCTGGGTGCCAGGAAACGCGCGATAACAGCCATGGCATTGCGACTGACGAGGCAACGGATCAATGAACAGACTCGCCCCTTATCGGTTTTTGCAGTTTGGATTGCTGACCGCCCTGGTAGCTGGCATGACGGCCTGTCAGTTTTTAGAAGAAGTCGTGCCTACGGCGCCGCCGGCCGCTCCAGAGAATCCGGTCGCCACACCCGATCCTGCCGATGAGTCGCCACGACTCAGGAACTTGCAGGACGTTCCGCCGACATGGACGCCATCGGCTGATCAATCGGGCGTAAGTGAGACACCGGTATCGCCCTTGGAACTCACGCCAAGGGCCGCTGGCCAAGCAACTTATGTTGTTCAGCCAGGTGACACATTGGCTGGAATCGCACTGCAGTACAATCTCGCTGTTGAAGATCTGGCTCGAGCCAACGACATCGATGACCTTGACCACATTGAAGTTGGCCAGGTTCTGGTAATTCCCGGCCTCTGACGATCGCTCTCGCCAGGGTAACTAAAAAGCCCGCACCAACTTGCGGTACGGGCTTAATCGAGTTCTGCCCTATTCGATCGAAGTGGCCGGGCGCGCATTACGCTGCCGGAAGAGGCTCCTCCAGCTGTCCCTGTTCTTCGCCACCGAACATTGAAGGATCTCCTTCAGTTAGGACAAGCTGCTCTCCTTCCACATCGACAAGGATCACGTCACCAGCCCCGAATCGACCGCCGAGCACGGCGTCCGATAATTGGTCCTCGATGGTTGACTGGATCAAACGCCGCAGCGGCCGGGCGCCAAATTCGCGGTCGTAGCCGTGCTCAACTAGCCATTCCTTGGCCTCGTCGGTGGCCTGAATAACAAACTCGTGCTCAGCCAAGCGCTCGTTGACTTCGGCCAAGATAATGTCGACGATGGCCCGAATATCATCGGGAGTCAGCTGCCTGAAAACGATGATGCTGTCGACACGGTTGATGAATTCCGGCCGGAATGTACGCTTTAACTGTTCGGTCAGCGTCTTGTGCATGTCGCTGTACGCTTCCTCTTCTTCAACCGCTTCATCGCGTTGGAAGGCGAAACCCAGATTCGGACCCTTCTTGATAGTTTCGGCGCCGACATTTGAGGTCATGATGACGATAGCGTTGCGGAAATCTACCTTGAGACCTTTCGCGTCGGATAATTTACCTTCTTCCATGATTTGAAGCAGGATATTGAAGGCTTCGGGATGAGCTTTTTCAATCTCATCAAAGACGACAATTGAGTAGGGGCGTCTGCGCACAGCCTCAGTCAGTTGACCAGCGTCTTCGTAGCCAACATAACCAGGTGGTGATCCGACCAATCGGGCCACATTATGTCGCTCCATGAACTCAGACATGTCCAAATGAATCAGAGCATCTTCGGTACCGAACAGGATGCGGGCCAAAGCCTTCGTCAGCTCGGTCTTGCCAACACCGGTTGGGCCCAGAAAGATGAAAGAACCAATCGGCCTTCGGGGATCCTTCATGCCCGCGCGAGCCCTGCGTACTGCCTTAGAGATAGCCTCAATCGCTTCATCCTGACCGACGATATACTCGCGCAGGTCACCTTCCATCTCTAACAGCCTAGCCGACTCTTCTTCCGTTAACTGTATAACTGGAATGCCAGTCCACATTGAAAGAACTTCGGCGATATCCTCTGGCGTAACATGAAGACTTTCTTCATGCTCGGAATCACCAGCCCGGAGTTGATCTAACTGGCGTTGCACTTCTTCTTCCTGCTCGCGAATGCTGCCAGCGTCCTCAAAGCGACTCTCTTCAAGGGCCCTGTTGCGCTCGTCGCGCAACTGGCGCAGCTGATCGTAGGCCTCGCGAACGTTGGGCGGCTCAATCGATCGATACATGCGCACTCTTGAAGAACCTTCGTCTATGAGGTCGATCGCTTTGTCGGGTAGGAAGCGGTCGGTTACATAGCGAGTGGAAAGGTTCACAGCCGCGTCGACTGCCTCGTCAGTAATCACCAAGTTATGATGTTTTTCATAGGCGCCCTTGATACCCATCAGGATACGAATTGACTCGTCCGGGGTTGGTTCTTCGACGCGCACTGGCTGAAATCGACGCTCCAGGGCCGCGTCACTCTCAATGTGCTTGCGGTATTCGTCGAGAGTGGTCGCGCCGATAGTTTGTAGCTCTCCACGGGAAAGGGCAGGCTTCAGGATATTGGCGGCATCAACAGCGCTGCCAGCAGAGCCGGCGCCGACCAACATGTGTACCTCGTCGATGAAGAGGATCGCATCGCTGGATTTGAGCTCTTCGATCACCCGCTTCAGACGCTCTTCAAATTGGCCACGATACATGGTTCCGGCGACAAGGCTGCCGACGTCAAGTTGGAGAACGCGCTTGTTATGTAGAACCTCAGGAACGCGACCGTCCATGATGCGCTGCGCCAATCCCTCAACGATGGCCGTCTTGCCAACGCCCGGCTCACCAATCAGTGCGGGATTGTTCTTGGTTCGGCGAGCCAGGATCTGGATGACTCTTTCAATCTCTGTATTGCGCCCGATTACCGGATCTAGTTTACTCTCGTCGGCCAGTGCGGTTAGATCGGTCGCTAATTGATCTACCATAGGCGTCTTACTCTTCTCACGCTTCCCGCTTTCTTTGGGCCGGTCACCAGCGCTCACGGGACTCTCCTTTAGCATGCGCCTGGTCTGGCGCCTCACCTGTTCGGCGCTGATGCCGAACTTGCGTAAGACGTCCATGGCCACACCTTCATTCTGCCTAACCATACCCAGAAGCAGGTGCTCTGTGCTGATATAATGCTGACCCATCCGCCGGGCCTCGTCGACTGCCAACTCAAGAATGCGTTTGGTACTGGGCGACAATTCGATCTTGGTAAACGGCGTTCTGGTACCAACACCTGAGAGGCGCTCAACCATGGCCTGAACGCGCTGCTCTTCGAGGCCCAGCTCGCGCAATACGCGCCCGGCCACGCCACCGTCCTCCCGCAAGAGGCCAACCAAAACATGCTCGCTGCCGATATAGCTGTGGTTTAGTCGTTCGGCTTCTTCTTGCGCCAGACTTAAGACGCGTCGAGCGCGCTGTGTGAAGCGTTCCCAATTCTTTGAATTCACGTTCCTAACACCTCGGTTTGGTGCGGGCCAAGAGCTACACCCCTCAAATAGCCCAGAAACCGCAGCTTATTCACTTTCAACTTCCACGTCGCTTGCTATAGCCAAATCAGCTTCCAAGTACTTCGGCGAAGACACTTGTTTCAGACTGAGCCCAAGCGGGCGTTGATCGGGATCGATTCGAATGATACGGGCCGCGACCACTTGTCCCTTGCGGACGATGTCGTGCGGATGCTCAACGTGCTCTTCAGCCATCTCCGAGACGTGAATCAGCCCTTCAAGAGCATAGTCGTCGTTGACCCGGGCAAAGGCGCCGTAACGAGTCAGGTTGGTGATGGTCGCTTCGATGAGCTCCCCTTCAGAATAGACTGAGCGAATGATGGTCCAGGGATCTGGCTCTAGTCGCTTCAAGCTCAACCCAACACGATTGCGCTCTTGGTCCACGTTCAAGACATAGACTTCAACATCATCACCAACATTGAGTACTTCGGACGGGTGATCAACCCTTTTCCAACTTAGCTCTGACAGGTGGACAAGCCCTTCAACACCGCCGATGTCGACAAATGCTCCGAAGTCAGCCAAATTGACGATGTGTCCTTGCCTTGTTTCGCCTGCTTCGATCTGGGCCAGAATCTTTTCTCGCTTGGCTGCCCTGATTTCTTTCATTGCTGCCCGTTCAGAGAGGATCAGCCGGTTGCGACCGCGATCGACTTCGATCACTTTGGCGGTAATGTCCTCGCCAACGAGACCTGCCAGTCGCTCCTCATTGCTGCCCCGGCCGGCGCCTGAGCGGCGATGGTTCCCCAATTGGGAAGCCGGCACAAAGCCACGCACCTGGCCCAACTTAACCAGGAGCCCGCCTCTGTTGTAACCAACGGCCTGACCCTGGAAAACCTCCTGGGATTCCAGCAATTCGGCTGCCATTATCCAATCCTGCTCCTGCAGGGCCTTAACATAGGACAGAATGATATTTCCGTTCCTGTCTTCCGGGGAAACGACCATAACCCGAACCGTGTTGCCAACGGCCAGTATTTCCCTGGCTGCTTCGTCCAAAGATTCGACTTCATCAACTACGATGAGACCTTCGGATTTCGCGCCTATATCAACCAATATTTCCTTGCCGTTGTAATCAACGACTTCGCCGTCGCGAACTTCGCCGGCGGTCGGGATGTCGACTTCATAATTGTCGTCGAGCAGCATAGCCATCGGATGATCCGTGGCGTCGCTTGTGGTTCCAAATGAGTTGTCTTTGAGCAATTGTTTACCTCTGTTTTGTCCCCGGGGGGAAAGTCAGAGTGAATTATACTGAGTTTGGTCTTTCTGGCAACGCGGCAGTCGAGGCGCGTGGACAGCGCTTAGTGACCTTTAAGACCTCTTGTTGCTCAAGCCAACTCTGGTATAATGCCGGGCCTTGAGACGTCGCATTGTGAAGTGGCGTCCAGCCCCTGGTGTGGCCCAGAAACTGGGCTCGCAGGACGACTCGACCAATGAGCCACTCTCCTGATACTCAGAATCAGCCACCTTCAGATGACAATGAGCAGCACAGGTGTCCGGCCTGCGACAGCGTAGTCGAGCCTGCTGAGGATCGTTGCCTCATGTGCGGCGCATCGCTGGCGAAAGACGAGCCTCAGACAGTCGACAATTCCGCGGAAACCGTTACAGTGGAAATCATTCAGGCGCCGGCCGAGGAGTCCAAGCTCGCTGATGATGGTGAGCCAACGGTGTTAGCGATGACGATGAGCGAGAAGCAATCGCCGCTGACATTGTGGCTGACGGCGACCTTTGCGATATTGATAGCCATCGTGGGCATATTGATGCTGCAAAATCCGGCTGCAGCAACGCTCGCGATTTTCCCAACGGAGTCGCCGCTCCCGCCGACAGTGACCCTAACGCCTTCGTGGACGCCATTACCAAGCGAGACCAGCCTGCCTACCGAGGTTCCGACGATCACCCCAACGCCACCGCCTACAGAGACGCCTCAGCCGCCACGTTCGCACACTGTGGCGGCCGGCGAGACGCTTTTTGGAATCGGCTTGCGTTACGGCGTGTCGATGGAGAGCATCAGCGTCGCCAGCGGTTTGCCCTCGAATGCTGCCCTACAAGTGTCTCAGGAACTACTAATTCCATGGCCGACGGCGACGCCGCCATTGTCGGCAGTCGAGGTAGATATTGACGGCGAAACAATTATCGCCGACCCGACCGGCTGCCGGCTCTACGAGATCAAGGGCGGCGATACGTTTTTTGGAATCGCCTCTCGCGAGCGGGTGGATCTGAGGGCATTGATGGCTGTGAATCGATTGACAGAACAATCGGTTTTGCAGCCAGGTGATACGGTTTGCATTCCCACTATCATTCGCGGTGGCGTGCTTCCAGCCACACCAGGGCCATCACCGACGGCCACGACCACCGCCCCACCGGCCGGACCTGAACTTCTCTATCCGGTAAGAGAGGCAGATGTGACTCCGCCTGAAGGGCCATTGTTGCTGCAGTGGGTGGCGGTGAAGGATCTGGCCCTTGACGAGTGGTACATGGTAGAGCTCACCGATCTATCGGCTGTCGGCAGCCATCCGATACGGGGTTTTACCCGCCAGACCTCCTTCCAGGTGCCTTCGACCTGGCGTCCACCGGTGCCCGAGAACCATCTATTTCGCTGGCGAGTGTCTATCGTTCAGGTTACCGGCGAGCGTCAGGACGGCAGTTTTATTTATACATTTGGAGGTAGCAACAGTGAAGACGCCTACTTCACCTGGTTAGGCGCCGTACCATCCCCCACGCCGACGCCTTCGGCCACACCTTCGCCGGCCGCCCAGAATTGAGTCAGTCGAGAAGTTCAACGCTTACAGGCCTAGATCTTGCAAGAAAGGGTTGGTGCGGCGCTCGTTCCCAATGGTGGTAGAAGGTCCATGCCCTGAGAATACACGAGTGTCATCAGGCAAAGGCAGGATTTCGGCGGCAATGGACCTCATCAAGCTCTCATAGTCGCCGCCAGGCAGATCGGTTCGGCCGATTCCTCCGTTGAAAAGTACGTCACCATCAAACAGGACGCGATAATCCGGCAAGTGAAAGCAGACATGACCAGGGGCATGACCTGGTGTGTAAAGCGTATGAAGCTGCAATTTGCCGACGTCGATAACCTGGCCCTCGGCGAGATGCTCGTCGGGCATAGGCGGCGCCGGCACCCGAAGACCAAAGAACGCGGCCGACATGGTTGTATTGCGCAGCATCTCAATCGCATCAGGGTGAATGTAAATAGGCGCCTCGGTGGCGTCTCTTGTTTCCTGCAAGCCCGCCACATGATCGAAGTGGCTGTGGGTGAGCAAGATGTGGGTGATATCCCAGCCGTCGCTTTCGGCTGTGGCAACGATAGCCTGGCCATCCCAAGCCGGATCGATGACGGCCGCCTTCTGGGTCTTTTCACAGCCGACGATATAACAATTCGTTTGCAATGGGCCTAGCGTCAACTGTCGAATCTGAACCATTGTTCTTTAGACCTTCAACTTTCAGGCACTAACCGGCCGCTGGGCTCTTGTGCATATCAAGAATGCTGAAGCGAAATTGCAGAACACCGCTCACGCGCCACCACAGGAACAGTAACTCAGCTGCGGCAGCCGCACTGAGCGCAAGCGCGGCTGAATTGATGCCCGGCCAACCCCGGCTAACTCCAATGTAGAGCAGCGCGGCCGTTACGATCAGGTTGATGGCCATCCCGCCATTGACAATTCCAGTGGCGCGAGCGTCGATCAGCAGGCCGCGAATCCAGGAGATTAAAGTCGTCAAACCGGGGAGAGCCAAGAATATCAGTAGGCCTTCGCGGGCCATTGCGGCGACAGCAGCCGTGAGATCTTGCACGACGAACAGATAGAATCCAATTAGCGGCGTTGCCAAGAAAATGATCATGAATAAGGTCGACGCAGCCGCGAGCGTCAAGCTGAATCGACGCAGGGGTCTGAAGGTTGCCTCCCCGTCGGTTCGAGCAATGATTACCTCAGGCAAAGCGAATGCTGCGGCTCGGGCGATCAGCATGAACTGGAAGACGACCGGCCAGGCAGCAAGCGAAAGGGTTGGATTCGGCGAACGGGCCAGGCTAAATGCGACAAGTGGCTGCGCCAGAAGAGTCAGCAGCGAGGTGGTGGCCAAAGGCAGGTGGAACCAGAACAGCGCCTTGTAACTAAGCGGCTCGGTAGTTGGATCTGGACCATCTGATCCCAGTTGGTGGCCCAGAATCGGTCGTACTGCAATGGTTGCGTAGGCGGCCTCGGCGATGACGCCAGCCATGAGCGAGGAAGCGCCAATTATGACGCCCACCCACTCGGTCTGGGTGGCCAAAAGGAACGCTGTCCCACCGGAAGCTATCAGGCGAACTGCTGTGCCCCAGGCCACCTTACGAGTCTGATCAAAGCGGATCATGATGCCCTGAAGAAAACGACGCCAGGCGATTGCGGCGCTCCAGAAGCTCATAATTCGCAGACCCGGACGGACCCAAAACGCAACTTCTGGCGGCACGTTCATTAGCTGTATAATCACCAGGTCGAAAAGTGGTGTGAAGGCTAGAAGGATTGTTACGGCCGTGAGGAAGACCATCCAGTGGATGGTGAACTTGCGCAGGAGGAGATAGGCCGGGCGATCGCGAGTCAAGGCGGTGGACGTGGCCAGCAGGTTGATGATCGGGCTTTCGATAGTGACCGACAGGCTGGTGACAATACCCATCGCGGCCAGCATGATCACTTCTTCCGGCAGCCGATTGATTACCGCGCTGACAATTGGACCCTCCATTGTCATTAGTAACCAACTTGCGAATAAAGGGAGCCAGAAAACGAGGATCTTGCGCTGCGACATAATGGCCGGAGTGTACCATAAAAGTTGCCGAAACTGTTCCGCATCGTAGAATCTGGCAGCGCTGGATCGTCAATCGCCTTTCCAATCAGAGGAATGAGGCGCTGACATGATTCTATTGATGGTTTGGAAATTGGGAATGGGTACCATGCGAAAACGCGTCATCCTGATTACTGGTGCAGTGGGGGAGATTGGGCAGGCCCTGGTGCATAACCTGGCCAAGGGCATGAACAACCAACTGCTTACCCTGGATCTGAACCCATTGCCCGAACATATGGCCACCCTGGCGACGCACGTTTCAGGCGACATCTTGGATGGTCGACTACTGTCCAGGCTAGTCAGCGAATATGAAATCGACGTCATTTACCATTTGGCGGCCTTGTTATCTACTCGAGCGGAGTTCGCACCCGAGATGGCCCACCGGGTGAATGTTGAAGGCACCATGAAGCTGCTGCAACTTGCGGCCGAGCAATCCGAACGACTGGATCGGCCCGTACGCTTCATTTTCCCTAGCTCCATCGCCGCCTACGGCTTGCCCGATCTTAGGACGAAGATACGCGACGAAAAGGTGAGAGAGTGGGAATGGAACAGCCCGACCACAATGTATGGCTGTAATAAGCTATACTGCGAGATGATGGGAACCTACTTCAGCAGGCATTATCAGCAACTGGCAGCCAAGCGGCCGACCATGGTCGACTTCAGATCAGTGCGCTTCCCAGGTCTGATCAGCGCGTTCACGGTTCCCAGTGCTGGGACGAGCGATTTTGCGCCGGAGATGTTACACGCCGCGGCCCGAGGCGACCCGTATAGCTGTTTTGTCAGAGAGGATACCCGGATCCCTTTCATGGCCATGCCCGATGCGGTGACCGCGCTACTCAAACTGTCCGCCAGCCCAGCATCCAATCTCCGGCGGCTTGTCTACAATGTAACCAGTTTCAGCCCAACGGCGAAGGAAATGCGCGCTCTGGTACTGAAGTCATTTCCGGCGGCAAAGATCGACTTTGAGCCGGATCTGAAGCGACAAGGCATTGTTGATAGCTGGCCGGCCGACTTGGACGACAACGCTGCCCGAACCGACTGGGGCTGGCAGCCGGCCTACGATATGGAACGGGCTTTCAATGACTACCTGATACCCAATATCATCCGCCGTTATGAGAAGCCATGAATAATCGTGGTCACCTCAAGCGCTACGCCTGGCTATCGATCACGGCTGCACTCTTGACTATTGTCCTGAAGGCCAGCGCGTTCATGATTACCGGATCCGTTGGTCTCTTGGCTGATGCACTCGAGTCTGGCGTGAATCTGATCGCGGCCGTGTTTGCTCTGATCGTACTGAGTATCGCGGCCCAACCGCCCGACGAGGAGCACGCCTACGGGCATAGCAAAGCGGAGTACTTTGCCAGTGGCGCCGAGGGAACCTTGATTTTCCTGGCTGCCATCACGATTGCACTGGCGGCCGCAAACCGGCTCATCAATCCTGAACCACTGGAGCAGCTTGGCCTCGGCCTTGTGGTTTCCGTCGTCGCCGCTCTATTGAATCTAGTCGTGGCGCGCATTTTGCTGCGCGCCGGACGCCAATATCGATCGATCACATTGGAGGCCGATGCCAAGCACTTGATGACCGACGTCTGGACGACGGTCGGCGTTTTGCTCGGGATTGTGGCCGTGGCTTTGACCGGCTGGAAGATCCTTGACTCGTTGATCGCCATCGTGGTTGCCGTACAGATATTGATAGCCGGAATCAGGCTCGTTCACGAGTCAGCCTCAGGCCTGATGGACAAGGCCCTACCGCCAGAGGAATTGCAGCAGATAGTCACTATTCTGGATCGATATGCTGTTGACGGGGTACGCTACCATGCGCTGCGCACTCGCCTGGCAGGCGCCCAACGTTTCATGTCGGTGCATATTCAAGTGCCCGGTGCATGGTCAGTGCAAGACGGCCATAGCTTGCTTGAGGAAATTGATCGCGATGTACGGGAGTTACTAACGCCCATATCGGTATTCACCCACCTGGAGCCGCTGGAAGATCCGCGTTCCTGGGATGATATTGAAATAAACAGGAGTAACTGAGCCGGCCGAATTCGCCTCTAGCGGTTTCGGGCCCACCCACGATAAAGCAGCAACCCAATGGCTCCCCCGAACAAAGTGGTCAGTAGTCCGGCCCACGCGCCAAGCGGTTCCAGGCTGGCGGTGCCCGGGAGTCCGAGGGCATAATAGTTATAGGCGATCAGTGCGCCCAACAACCCCCACAACATGCATCGCACAATGCCTGGCGTGTTGTATCGTTCGTTGCGACTCAAGAAGTAGCCGGCCCCACCTGTGGCGACCAGGCCCAGACCGAATCCAAGCAGCAACTGAAATTCGTCGATGATCTTGTTCACGGTCGGTTCTGGTGGTAGCGGTACCGGTACCGCGGTAGCTGTTGGCTCTGGAGTCCAGGTTGGCGTCGGAGAAGGCACGGGCGTCGGCGTAGGCGAAGGTGTGGGCGTAAGTGTCGCCGTGGCGGTGCTAGTTGGGCCTGGGGTCGGAGTGCTCACACTCACAATAGCATTCTCGCCGATGACGATATCAACCTCCTGGGACCCTTGGGCGGCGCCGGCGGCTGCTGTGATGCGAAAATTACCGGCCCGGGCTTCGAGCAGGTAATCAAGATTGGCGACGCCGCCGATGGTTGGTTGCTCGCCAATCACATTCACAAAGCCTTGTAAGCGATCTTGCTGAATAAACTGAACAGGGGTTCCGTCAGGCACTGGATTGCCATTATGATCGGCGATGACACCCGTTTGTAATCGTAGGGTCGCCCCGGGTAACACCTCGAGAGGGGCCTCTCCGGGAGGTGACTTGAGCGTTCCCTGATCGACAATGAATAGTTCGATAACCTGCTCGGGATCCGGCTTAGTTACCTCAAAAAGATCATAGCGCACGCCCTCGATATTGACCGGCGACCGACCGGCTAAAGGCGATTCCTTGAACAGCGCTCGCACCGCTGCGTCGACGAAGGCATCTACCTTGCTGTATACGCCAAAATAGGCGGCCAGTTTGCTGATTTCTGTTGTGTCGAGG
>JBFFWQ010000098.1:0-22549 GCA_041570195.1 Promineifilaceae bacterium (SeqCode)
ACGACGACCTCGTGACCCGCATCAAAGCCGCCATCCGGGCCGACGTCTCGCCCCGCCACGTGCCGGATGAGATCCTGGCCGTCGACGAGGTACCCTATACGCTCAGCGGTAAGAAGATGGAAGTGCCGATCCGTCGCATCCTGCTGGGCCAACCGGCCGAACAGGCCGCCAACCCCGGCGCCATGCGCAACCCTGAGGCCATCGCCTATTTCGTCGATCTAGCCGCTCAATTGAATCCGGATTCGTAAGACCGCCGTAAGCCGGTTTTTCAGCTCGTCGCCGATCTGCAATTCCGCCCAACTTTGCGCGCCTCGCCCCCACGTTTTGACGAATGGGATCCGCTGGCTTACAATACTTCAGAACACATGTGCTGAAGTATAGCAGTTCCATTCGTTGGGGGTATTAAATGAATGAAGATCACTCCCTGGTCCCAGTTGAAGAACGCACCATCCTCTTCTACGACGATGAGATCAAAGGGGTACGTGTAACACGTACCCCTTCCGGCCGCTCCGAATACTACGTGCCTCTGCGCCAGTTGTGCGGCTACCTGGGCGTTAGTTACACCGGTCAGCGGGAACGCATCGAGCGCGATCCGGTGCTATCGACCAAATTACAACCAGTCCAGATCAACACCGGCGGCGGCCCGCAAGAGATGCAATGCCTACCTCTGGACTACCTCAATGGCTGGCTCTTTGGCATTAACGCCAACCGGGTCAAAGAGGAGATCCGCCCGCAAGTGATCCGCTACCAGGAAGAAGCGTACATCGTCTTGCGCGACGCCTTCCAGGAAGCGGCCGCCCCCGATTCGTTGACCCAAGTCGAGCAACTCGGCCACGCTTTGATCACCCTGGCTCGTGAGCAACGTGAATTCGATCGCCGGCTGAACACGACCGAAACCGATCTCGACGACGTCAAACAAAGGGTGGTGGCCCTGGAAGGACGTGTCGCGCCAGGCGCGGCGGTCACCGAGGAGCAAGCCAGCCAGATCAGCCAGGCGGTCAAGGCGGTGGCCATAAAAATGTCACAGCAAAGCGGCCGCAACGAATTTGGCGGCGTTTATGGCGAACTGTATCGCAAATTCGGCATCACCAGCTATAAGTTGCTACCCGCCAGCCGCTTCCAGGAAGCGATGGACTTTCTGACCCAATGGCACCAATCGCTGGTGGGCGACGAACCATTCTAGTGTCGGAAAAGCCTGGCATTTCTGATGAACCGACAAAATCGTGCGCTACAGCTCAAATGCCAGGCTTTTGACTTGAAATGTTGCTACATCAACTGGCGGCCGTCCTGATTCTGCCTTTCAACGTCCTGCTGGTCATTCCCGGCTTGTTATTCCTCCAGTGCCGGAACAAGCCTAGCTGGGGACTATTCCCCGCCAGCGCCCGATCCGTTACCCGCGCATTAGGGGGGCTGCTGATTTTGGCCGGCCTGCCCCTGCTGCTGTGGACTATCCGCGACTTCGGCCGGATCGGCCAAGGCAGCCTGGCTCCCTGGGATCCGCCCAAAAAGCTGGTCGTCCGCGGCCCTTACCGCCACGTCCGCAATCCCATGATCTCGGCCGTGATGGCCATCCTCTTCGGCCAGGCCCTGCTGCTTAACAGCCTCTGCCACCTGGCCTGGGCCGCGCTCTTCAGCCTGGGCAATGCCCTCTACATCCCTCGCAGCGAAGAACCCGGCCTCGAAAAGCGCTTCGGCGCCGACTACCGGCGCTACAAACAAAACGTGCGTCGCTGGCAACCTCGGCTGGAGCCGTGGTATGCTCCTTTTGCAAAGTAGACCCAAAATCGTTATAAACAAGCCAGCAGTCCAGTTGAAAGCTGGGCTGACCACTGATGGCTGAAGGCTGACAGCTAAAAGCTGACGGCTCGCCCAGGAGCACACCATGAAATCACGAAGACTGTACGAAATCCACGCCGATATCTGCCAGGCCCTCACCCACCCGGTTGGAGATCATCGACTTGCTGCGCGAGGGTGAAAAAGGCGTGTCCGAACTGGTTCAGGAGCTAGAGGTGCCCCAGAGTACAGTCTCGCGCCATCTGCGCACCATGCGGGCCAAGGGCGTGGTCCGCGCCCGGCGCGACGGCGGCTTCACCTACTACCAGTTGACCAGCAACAAAGCCCTGACTGCCTACGACGCCATGCACGACTTCGCGGCCGAGATCTTCGCCTACCGCTCAGAACTGGTCGGCGGCGATAAGTAGTACGTCTATGAAACCACCTTCATCTGCCAAGCTTAATCAGAATAGAGAATCCAGGCCTCTTTTCCCGCCAAGTCAGCTTGATGATGTGGCCGGCGTCTTGCGTTACAGTGGCTAACTCAGGACGATTGAAGAGATGGACAAAGCTATAGCCAGGGCCATCAGGGTGGAGTGGCTTGATCTTGATAACGAAGAAGCTTAAATACTCACCACTCAACTATCCCCCATGAAACAACTCGAACTACGCGTCGGCAACCTGGATTGTGAACACGACGCGGCCGCCATCGAGCGCGGCCTGGCCGCCTTCGCCGGCCTGGAGAATCTCAAAGTCTACCCCACTTCGGCCAAGGTCGCCCTGACCTACGACCCGGCCGTCACCGATCCCGAACATCTGAAAGAGAAGCTGGACGACCTGGGCTTCCCGCCCCAGGAGGGGCTGGTCATGCCCGAACAGCCCAAGCCGTGGCGTAATCCCAAGGTGCTGACCTCGGCCGCCTCGGGCCTGTTGCTGCTGCTGGGCGTCGTCCTCAGTCTGGCCGGGGCGCCGGCCGTCATCTCCAACATCTTATACGCCCTGGCCATAGTCATCGGCGGCTACTACTTCGGCCGCGAAGCGCTGGAAGAACTGATCTTCGAGCGCGAGATCGGCATCGAGCTATTGATGGCCATCGCCGCCGTCACCGCCGCCCTGCTGGGCCAGGCCGCCGAAGGGGCGATGCTGGTCTTCCTGTACTCCATCAGCGAGGCCCTCGAAGGCTACACCGAGGAGAAAACCCGCTCGGCCGTTAAGGCGTTGATGGACCTGGCCCCCAAGACGGCCCTGGTGCGGCGCGACGGCCGCGAGTTGGAGATCCCGGCCGAAGATCTGCGGGCCGGCGACCTGTTCATCGTCAAGCCCGGTCAGGCCATCGCCAGCGACGGCCGGATCGTCGACGGCTCTTCCAACATCGACCAGGCGCCGGTCACCGGCGAAAGCGTGCCCGTCGAAAAAGGGCCGGGCGACGAGCTCTTCGCCGGCAGCCTCAATGGCCAGGGGGCGCTGGAAGTGCAGGCCACCCGGGACTTCGCCGACAATACCATCTCGCGCATCATCCACATGGTCGAAGAGGCCCAGGAACGAAAAGGGCAGCGACAACGCTTCATCGAGCGCTTCGGCCATTACTACAGCCCGGCCGTACTGCTGGCCGGAATCTTCATCGCTCTAATTCCGCCGCTATTATTCGGCGCCGACTGGGGGGAATGGGCCGGCCGGGCCGTCGTCTTCATCGTCGCCGCCGCGCCCTGCGCCCTGGTCATCTCCATCCCCGTCACCATGGTCGCCACCCTGGGCACCGGCGCCCGGCAAGGAGTGCTGATCAAAGGTGGCATCTATGTCGAAGAGCTGGCCCGGGTACGAGTGGTGGCCCTGGACAAGACCGGCACCATCACCCAGGGCCGGCCGGCGGTGACCGACGTCGTTTTGAGCGGCGATGGCGCCCATTCTGAAGAGACGTTGCTGGCCCTGGCGGCCGGTATCGAGCGGCGCAGCGAGCACCCCCTGGCCCGGGCCATCAACCGCCGGGCGGCCGAATTGGGTCTCGCTCCGGTCGAGACAGAGGGCTTCCAAGCCCTATCCGGCGCCGGGGCCCAGGCCCAATGGCGCGGCGCGACGGTGGCCATCGGCCGGCCGGGCTACTTCACTCAGGAACTCGGCCTTGATTTGGGCGAACTGGCCGGCGACGTCGAGCGTTTGCGGGCCGAAGGCAAAACCGTGGTCGCCGTAGGTGACGACGGCGATGTTTGGGGCCTGATCGCCCTGCGCGATAATATCCGGGCCAATGCCGCCCAGGCCATTGCCGGCCTCGACCGGCAAGGCATCGGACGAACGGTGATGCTCACCGGCGACAATGAGCGCACCGCCGGGGTCATCGCCCGCGAAGTGGGCCTGGACGTCTATCACGCAGGCCTGAAACCCGAAGAAAAGGTGGTCAAGGTGCGCGAGTTGGCCGGGCAGTATGGCCATATAGCTATGGTCGGCGACGGGGTGAACGACGCCCCGGCCCTGGCCGAGGCGACAGTCGGCGTGGCCATGGGCGCGGCCGGAACCGACGTGGCCCTGGAGACGGCCGACGTCGCCCTGATGGCCGACGACCTGGAGAAGCTGGTCTATGCTCTGGCCCTTTCCCGGCGCAGCCAGAAGATAGTCCGCCAGAACCTCGTCCTGTCTATCATCATCATCACGACCCTGGCCCTGGGGGCGATATCAGGCGCTTTAGGCCTGCCGGCGGCCGTGTTGGGTCATGAGTTGAGCGAGCTATTGGTCATCGGCAATGGCCTGCGCATGTTGCGGGCTTAGGGAACTTCCAGGACCGGGCAAAAGCCGGTAAAATTACAGAAGTTGCCGGTACGATGCACTAGCGGGAGATGCCGTGGCCAACGACGATATCGTTGTCAGCACGGTGCACAACCAGGAGATATCGTGACCAACAACGATACACATTCAGAAGCCGAAGCGGTCCTGAACGACTTATTGCGCCAGGCGCCCGTTTGGCGCAAATTGAGGGCCTTAGGCCAGCTAAACGAAATGGCCAAAACCCTGGCCTCATGCAACCTGCGCGAACGGCACCCCCAGGCGACCGAAGCCGAACTCCGGCGATTGCTAGCTGACAGAATACTCGGAAAGGAGCTGGCAACGGCGGTCTATGAGCCACATTCGTTGCCAAATCCAGAAGAGAAACCTACTGCTTATGGATAGCTCCTACCTCCTGCTACTTGCCGAGAAATACCCTACTATCCAGGCCGCCTCGACCGAGATCGTCGAGTTAGAAGCCAGCCTGGAGCTGCCCAAAGGGACCGAACATTTCCTGTCTGATATCCACGGCGAAGACGGCGCTTTCCTGCACCTGCTCAAGAACAGTTCCGGCTCTTTACGACGGCGGATCGACGAGCTGTTCGACGATGAGTTGAGCAAGAAGCAGCGCCAGGCACTGGCGATCCTCGTTTATTATCCCGAGCAGAAGTTGCCTTTGGCCCTGAGGAAAGTCAAAAACGAGGCCAAATGGTACCGCAAGACCCTTCTGCGCCTGGTCCGCCTGTGCCGCGCAGTCGGCCGCAAGAGCACCCACGAAACCGTGCGCCAGGCCATGCCGCCCCCCTTCGCTGCCGCGCTCAACGAATTGTTATACCCGCAAGAACATATCGAAGACCGCCAGGCTTATTACTGGCGTCTGATCGAGGCCATCATCGAGGTCGGCCAGGCCAGGGCCTTCGTCGTAGCTTTGGCTCAACTCATCCAGCGCCTGACCATTGCCCACCTGCACATCATCGGCGACATCTTCGATCGCGGTCCCGGCGCGCATATCATCCTCGACGAGTTACTGAACTACCATTCGCTGGATTTCCAGTGGGGCAACCACGATATTGTCTGGATGGGCGCGGCCGCCGGCAGTGAAGCCTGCATCGCCAACGTCGTCCGCATCTCTTTACGCTACGCCAACACCGAAACCCTGGAAACGGGCTATGGCATCAGCCTACTGCCTCTGGCTTCCTTGGCCATGGAGCTCTATGGCGAGGATCCCTGCAGCCAATTCATGCCCAAGCTGACCGATGACCTGGCTACCATCGCCAGGGTCGACGACTATGAGCGGCAGCTCATGGCCCGCATGCAAAAGGCCATCACCATCATCCAACTCAAACTTGAAGGACAGGTCATCCAGCGCCGGCCGCACTACCAGATGGAGGATCGGCTGCTGCTGGATAAGATCAATCACAAGCGAGGCAGAGTAGCCATCGACGGGCGATCCTATCAATTGAGCGACCGTTTCTTCCCCACCATTTCGCCCGACGCCCCTTACGAATTGACCGAGCGGGAAAAGGGGGTCATGTCCCGGCTCAAGCAGTCGTTTTTAGATAGCGCCCGGCTGCAGGCCCACGTACGCTTGCTCTTCGCCAAGGGCAGCATGTACCTAACCCACAATGGCAACCTGCTCTATCACGGCTGTATCGCCCTGAACGACGACGGCTCCTTTGTCGAGTTGCGCCTCAAAGATCAGCGGGTATCGGGCAAGGCTTACATGGATCGAGTGGAGCGGCTGGCCCGCCAGGGCTACTTCTCTTCCGATCCGGACCGGCGCCAGTACGGCCAGGACGCCATGTGGTATCTGTGGAGCGGCGCTCGCTCGCCCCTGTTTGGCAAAAGTAAGATGGCCACCTTTGAACGCTGCTTCGTCAAGGACAAACGCACTCACAAAGAAACCAAGAATCCTTACTACGAGTTGCGCGACGATCCGGCCGTGATCGATCAAATCCTGGTCGAATTTGGTCTCGACCCGGCGACGGCCCGCATCGTCAACGGGCATGTGCCGGTCAGGGTTAGCAAAGGGCAAAGCCCGATCAAGGCCGGCGGTAAGCTGCTGGTCATCGACGGCGGGTTGGCCAAGGCCTACCAAAAAGAAACCGGCATCGCCGGCTACACCCTGATCTCCAACTCGCGCGGGCTGCTGCTGGCCGAACACCAGCCCTTTGAATCGATCCGCAAGGCGGTCCAGGATGAAGTGGACCTAGACTCGCGGACGCAAATCATCGCCACTTATCCAAAACGCCAACGCGTCCGCGACACCGATCGCGGTCGGGAGATCCAGGACCGCATCGACGGGCTACGCGCTCTGCTGGAAGCCTACCAAACGGGGTCGATCAAAGAATCCGAATAACGGCCCCCGCACCAGCTTTCCCAGGAACTTCCGATACCCCATCCTTCACAGGTTGTGCTTTGCGGGGAAATCCGACGCCCTGGCCGACTATCTGGCCCAGCCCTAAAGCTAATCGCTCACCGTTATTCTAAAGGAGAGAATCTTTACGGAAGCAACAATCGTGAAGGCCCCTGCCTCTGTGAAAGTTAAACGGCTGTTTCAGGCGCCGGTGACCCAGATCTACCGGGCCTGGACTGAACCGGCGATGATGAATCAGTGGTTCCATCCCAACCCAGAGATGAACTCGGTTTGTACCGTCGATCTAGGGGTAAGCGGCCGCGACGAGGTCCAGATGCACCCCAAGGAAGGCGACCCGTTTATCGTTCACGGTGTCTACGAGGAAATCATTCCCAAAAAAAGACTGACCTTTACCTGGCAATGGCGGCACGATGAGGGCGAGGAACCCAACGAAGAGACGCTGGTCACGGTCATGTTCCGGGCCATTGATGCCGCTCAGACCGAGCTAACGCTCCTGCACGAGCGTTTCGGCAGCGACGAAGAGCGGGATAGCCATACCTGGGGCTGGCAGGAAACCCTCGATCGCTTGGGGGAGACCCGGGCCAAGAGTGATCTAGCCCGGGGCCAAGAGTGATCCAGCGCAGCAAGCGAAAGCGAAGAAGGCGTGCTCTTAGGGCACTGCCTCCCGGCTGGCTTCGTTGCCCACTGGGACCCGACCACGAGCCATTTTCGTATCGCGCATCTGCATCAGAGAAACGCCTACGCCGTAAGTGACGAATTCCTTCTTCGGCGTCACCATGCCCAAAACGGCAAAAAGTTCTTTCTCAATAGTCTGCCAAACCTCTTCGGTCATAAGCTGTGTGGTCATGAAGTCTCTCCACGATTAAGGGGATACTGTAGATTTCGGCCCGTGATTCTTGTTAGGAACATGATTCAATACGCCTGAAATCGCAAAGCGTTCCACATGGCGGTCGCATCCTGGCAAACTGGGCATGGGCGTGACGTAGATCATACCTGGTGAGTGATTTTCCACACTATGCGCGGCGACTCTAGTTGGTTTACTCTGTAAATGAAAGTGGATCTGCTGCTGATGCAGACCTGTTCATCCTGTAAATCTTGAGGAGCTGCGTCCCTTTCTTTCCCGAGGATATGTCCACCAATGCCTAACCCGATAGAAGAGCGGATCTTGATAGACGGCCGGGTTTGCCCCTGGTGGTTTGCTTATACTTTCGACAACCCCGTGCGCCGCTGGCTGCACAACCCGCACAAGATCCTCAGCCCCTACGTGGCCGAGGGCGACACGGCCGTCGACATAGGCTGCGGCATGGGCCCCTTCACCGTGGAGTTGGCCCGCCTGGTGGGACCTGGCGGCCGGGTCATCGCCGTCGACCTCCAGGACAAGATGCTGCAACGGGTGAAGGAGCGAGTGAATAAGGCCGGGCTGGCCGACCGGGTGCAGTTACATCGCTGCACCCCGGACAGCCTGGACCTAACCGAACAAGCCGACTTCGCCCTAGCCTTCTGGATGGCCCACGAAGTGCCCGATATCCGGTCTTTCTTCGACCAGATCTATGGTCTGCTTAGGGATGGTGGCCGCCTCCTGCTGGTCGAACCCAAGGGCCACGTTGGCCAGGAAGATTTTGAGCGCGAAGCCCAGGCAGCTCAAGCGGCCGGTTTCTCCATGCAAGCGTCCCCCAAGATCGCCGTCAGCCGCGCTGCCCTTTTCACAAGAGTGATCGGTGGGCAGTAAATAGTGGGCTGTGGGCAGTCCCCTAAATTCCTATAGTTTCCCTCAGCCCCTAGGCTACACTCAGCTCTCCTCGGCTCCTCTTCTCCTCAACCCCCCACTTCCCCTCCGCCCTCCTCATCCCGCGGCACCCCTGGCACTAAATCGGCCGCAGTCCCATGCAAGTGATCGTGGTCATTCCAGGTCAACAAGCGTCCCTCAAGGCGGCCGTCCTGATCACGCGCCAGGTCGATTTCGGCGATGGCACAATTATCCCAATGGGTGGTTCGCAACCAATCAACATCCAGGTCAGGGCACAGATCTTTGAGCGTAACCGTCAGGATGCCGCCGTGGCTGACGACCAGGATCCGTTGACCCGACCGGCCGGCCGTCGCCGCCATCAGGCCAGCCTTCATCCTGGCCCACAGATCGTCGTAGCTCTCACCGCCGGGAAAGGCCGCCTCGTTCCGGCCGTCAAACCAATCATCCATGATCCGGGCGTGCAGGGCCCAATCGGCCGCCGTCGCCCGACGCCCCTCCAAAGAGCCCACGTCGATTTCGCGAAACGCTTCCATCACCACGACTTCCAGACTCAGCCGGCCGGCAATGATGCCGGCTGTCTGCCATGCGCGCTTAAGCGGCGAAGAATAGACGGCTTGCAGCTCTTTGCCGGCCAAGAAATCGGCCGTTTGCCGGGCCTGCAACATACCCTTCTCCGTTAGAAGGTAGTCGACCTGCCGGCTGGAAAACTCCTTGCTAAGATTGGCCGGATTCTCCCCATGCCGTAGCAAGTAGAGCCGATTTGCAGCGTTATTTCCTTGTGATGACTCATCTGGCATTCGCGAATTATAAGGAGAGTCGGACCATCAGGCGAACCTTGCCCATCTGAAGATCCTGATGCCCTGGGTCGGCCGGCATCCTTGCCGGCTCTTACTGGCTGGCGATTAATGAAGTAGTGTTATCTCTGCGGCTACCACGTGACCAGTGGCTGGCGGGTCAGGACCATCGGGCAGCAACTCTTGACATTCACCCCCTATTGCTCTAAATTGTAGAGGAGTCATTTGTTACGGTCCGTCCGGCCGTTTGTCAGCTGGTCGTCTAGCGCGGGTAACCAGGACCCAGGTTCGGTTTCCGCTGCCTTCGCCGTCGGGAGCGGGGATATGCCACAATTTGAGATGAGACATCTGCCATTGCGCGCCCGGGTCGCGCTGATGTGGCTCGCCGAAGCGCTGGTCTTAGGCCTTTTGCTGGCCATCCTGTCCGGCGTGACCATCGAAAGCTGGCCGGCCGGAGTGATTGTGGTCCTGGGCTTGGGTCTGCTCAACGCTCTGCTGCGGCCGATCCTGGTCAGCCTATCGATCCGGCCGACTATTTGGGTCTACGGGATACTGACCTGGTCGTTGGACGCCGGGTTGCTATGGCTGGCCGGCCGCTTCCTGCCCGGTATGGCCGTCGACGGCGTCCTGCCGCCGTTCCTGGTCGGTTTTGGCATGGGCGTTTTCACCGTCTCCTTCGGCGACCTGCTGGCCATCGACGACGACGACGCCTACTATCACCACGTCGTCCGCAACATCGTTCATTTCTATGGCAAGCCCGAGCAAAGTCAGAAACCCGGCGTGCTCTTCCTGGAGATCGACGGGCTTTCCGAACGAATCTTACGCCAGGCCATGACCAAGGACCTGATGCCAACCCTGAAAGGCTGGCTGGATTCTGGTAGCCACCGCCTCATCGGCTGGGAGTGCGACTTATCATCGCAAACCTCGGCCAGCCAGGCCGGCATCCTGCTTGGCAGCAACCATGACATACCCGCATTTCGCTGGTACGAAAAGGATCGCGGAAAGCAAATGGTTTCCAATCATCCGGCCGATACCCTGGAGATCGAACGCCGCCTATCCAACGGCGACGGTCTCCTGGTCGGGGGTGGCGCCAGCCGTAGCAACCTCTTCTCCGGCGATGCCAAACACACCATGTTCACCTTCAGTACCATCTCCAACCCGCGTCGGCACAGGATCCAGGACTTCTACCCCTTATGGATGGGTATCTACAATATCTTACGCCTGCTGCTACTGTTTGGCTGGGATGTAATCCTGGAATGGCGAGCGGCCGCCCACCAGCGTCGGCACGACGTCCAGCCGCGCATGCACCGTGGCGGCGTCTATCCCTTGCTGCGCGCCGCCACCACCGTCCTGTTTCGAGAGGTCAGCTTGTTCGTGCTGATCGGCGACATGTACGCCGGCGTGCCGGCCGCCTACACCACTTTCTTCGGTTACGACGAGGTCGCCCACCACTCGGGCATCGCCGAACCAGACGTCCTGGACGTACTCAAGAAAATCGACGAGGCCTTCCACCGCCTGCAGGTGGCGGCCAAAGATGCGCCGCGACCGTACCACTTTGTCGTGCTTTCCGATCATGGCCAGAGCCAGGGGGCGACCTTTAAACAGCGCTACGGCCTGACACTGAAAGACCTGGTGCGCCGCCTGACGGCCGAAGAGCACATCGTCGAAAGTATCGAGAGCGAATCGGCCGGTTGGGCCAACCTGAATCTCTTGCTGACCGGTTTGTTCAGGGACTTCACCCCAAACGACAAGCATTTTGCCTCTCGCCTCTTACGCCGGGGAGTGAGGAACAGCTATCACTTAGGCCAGGTAGTTCTGGGCCCAGCTCGCCGGCAAACGGCTGGCGCCAAAGACAAACCCCAGGCAGAAGAAGCGGCCGACGTCGTTGTGCTTGCCTCGGGTAACCTGGGCCTAGTCTACTTCACCGACTGGCCAGAACGAATGACCCTCGAACAGATCAACCTCGCCTTTCCCGGCCTGATCCAGGGTATGGTCAAGCATGAAGGTATCGGCTTTGTCCTGGTCCGCTCCGAGGCGAAAGGCCCGCTGGCTATTGGCGCGGCCGGGACACATCATCTAGCCAACGGCTGGATTGAAGGCGAAGATCCGCTGGTCCTTTTTGGACCCAATGCCGCCGCTCATTTGTGCCGCACTGATAGCTTCCCCCACGTGGCCGATATCATGGTCAACAGTCTTTACGATCCCGTGTCGCGCGAAGTAGCCGCGTTTGAAGAACTGGTCGGTTCCCATGGCGGTCTAGGTGGTGACCAGAACCAGCCTTTTGTGCTCTTTCCGGCCGAATGGCAATTGGCCAATGAAAAGATCGTTGGCGCAGCCGAGTTACACAATCAATTCAAATGTTGGCTAGCCGATTGCGGCGCCATCCCCTTGTCACGCACCACCGGTATCGCCGCCGTCGCCGAAAAGATTGGCCTATAACTCTACCCCGCCTGTGCCATACGCCTGTTATCTGTATGAATGCTTGTTATTTTGTCAATCGCGCAGAATCCAATGGTCGTGCGATAAAGCGACCTGCACCCAAAACGAACTCGCCAATATGAAGATTTGAGTAAGGCTGATAGACTAGAGCACTGAATCAATCATGAAGTAGACAGACCACGCCCCATGACTATAAGTTGGTATCATCATTTTCGAGAGTCACTATCCGCCAATAGCCGAAAGCTAGCGACCAGAATCTAACAGCTCAAAGCTAAACGCTCATCGCTAACCCCCAGGGAGATCACCCATGAAATTAGGCTTGCAGATCCCCAGCTTCACCTGGCCCGGCGGGCCGGCCGTCATCGCCGAGAAACTGACTGAGATCGCCACGACGGCCGAAGATGCCGGCTTCGCCAGCATCTGGGTTATGGACCACTTCTTCCAAATCGCGCCGATGCTGGGCCAGGTAGACGACCCCATGTTTGAAGGATATGGGGCCCTGTCATACCTGGCCGCAGTGACCAAAAAAGTCCGTCTAGGCACCCTGGTGACCGGCGTTCACTACCGGCATCCCGGCTTCCTGATCAAACAAGTAACCAGCCTCGACGTTCTATCCGGCGGCCGGGCTTACTTCGGCGTCGGCGCAGGCTGGTACGAGCGTGAGTCCAAGGGGCTGGGCTTCCCTTTCCCGCCCCTGGCCACCCGCTTCGAATGGCTGGAAGAAACGCTGCAAATCGCCCACCAGATGTGGGCCAAGGGCCAGACCAAGGACGTGAAACCCTATCAGGGTGTACACTTCCGGTTGATTGAGCCCATCAATAGCCCCCAGCCGTTATCGAAGCCCCACCCACCGATCATGATCGGCGGTATGGGCGAGAAGAAAACCCTGCGTATGGTGGCCCAGTATGCCGACGCCTGCAACCTGTTCGCCAGGGACAATTACGACCAATTGCGCCACAAGCTAGACGTCCTGGCCGGACATTGCCAGGCACTGGGCCGGCCGTATGAACAGATCGAACGCACATCTCTGAGCACCGTTCACCTGGCGGCGGGCGAAATGACGGCCGACGACGTGATCGACCGCTGTCGACGGCTGGCTGAGGTCGGTATCCAGCACGCCATCTTCAACATGCCCAACGTCCACGAGATAGCACCCCTCGAACAGTTCGACCGGCATATCATCTCCGCCGTGGCCGACTTCTAGCCGGAAGGACGATGACCACATCCTTCTCATTAGTACTGGCAACTCAAAACTCACAGCCAATCGCTAACAGCTATACTCCAAGGAGCAACAAATGACTGACATGTCCAAGATCCCCTTAATCCCCCGCCAGGTCCTGTTCGGCAATCCGGACAAGGCCATGGCCCGTCTTAGCCCAGACGGGCGACAATTGGCCTACCTGGCGCCCATGGACGACGTGCTCAACGTCTGGGTTGGCCCGGCCGATCAGCCCGACGAAATGAAACCCGTGACCGACGACTCCGACCGCGGCATCCGTTTCTACGCCTGGGCCTACACCAACGAGCATATCCTATACATCCAGGACAAGGGCGGCGACGAAAACTGGCACCTCTTCAGCGTCAACCTGACCAGCGGCGAGATCAAGAACCTGACCCCCCTGGAGGGCGTCCAGGCCCAGGTGCTGGCGGCCAGCCCCGATTCCCCGGAAGAAATCATCGTCGGCCTGAACGACCGGAATGCCCAACTGCACGATCTGTACCGGGTCGACATCAACAGCGGCGAGCGTCATTTGATCCAGCAAAACGACGGATTCATGAGCTTCGTCCTTGACGAGACATACGCCGTTCGTTTCGCCAATCGGATGCGGCCGGACGGCGGCTTCGACATGTTTCGGGTGACCGGCGAAGATGAATGGCCATTGTTTCTCGAGGTGCCCGGTGAAGACCTGCTGACTACGCATGTCATCGGCTTCGATCGTTCCGGCGACACCCTGTACATGACCGCCAGCACCGGCCGGGATACGGCCGCCCTCTACGCCGTCGACCCGGAGACAGGTGAGCGGGCATTGCTGGCCGAAGATAACCACTCCGACGCCGGCGACGTGATGATCCATCCCACCCAAAAGCGAGTCCAGGCCGTGTCCTTCAACTACGTGCGCAAAGAATGGCGTATTCTGGACGATACGATCAAGGAGGACCTGGCCTTCTTGAAAACGGTGGCCGACGGCGAGGTCGAGATCGCCAGCCGGACGCTCGACGACCAGACCTGGCTGGCCGCCTTCTTGATGGACGATGGCCCGGTGCGCTATTACCGCTTTGACCGGCAGAAGTCGGACCGTCGACAGATGTCGGCCGACTTCCTGTTCACCGATCGCCAGGCGCTGGACGATCAGCCGTTGGTCAAGATGCATTCGGCCGTCATTCGCTCCCGCGACGGCCTGGACCTGGTCAGCTACTACAGCCTGCCGCCGGGCAGTGATAGCGACGGCGATGGACTACCTGACCACCCATTGTCGACCGTTCTTTTCGTTCACGGTGGGCCCTGGGCCCGGGATGTCTGGGGCTACCACCCCTACCACCAATGGCTGGCTAATCGCGGTTACGCTGTGCTGGGCATCAACTTCCGCGGCTCCACCGGCTTCGGCAAAGCCTTCGTCAACGCCAGCGACCTGGAATGGGGCGCGAAAATGCACGACGACTTGCTAGACGGCGTGACTTGGGCCGTGGAGCAGGGCATCGCCGATCCGGACCGGGTGGCCATTACCGGCGGCAGCTTCGGCGGCTATGCGACCCTGGTCGGGCTGACCTTCACTCCCGAGACCTTCGCCTGCGGCGTGGACATCGTCGGCCCGTCCAACCTGATCACCCTGGTCGAGTCCATCCCGCCCTATTGGCAACCGATGATCGAGCTATTTACCAATCGCATGGGCGACCACCGCACGGAAGAGGGCCGGGCCTTGCTGCAAGAGCGTTCGCCGTTAACCTACGTGGACCGCATTCGCCGGCCGTTGCTGATCGGCCAGGGCGCCAACGACCCGCGGGTCAAGCAGGCCGAATCGGACCAGATCGTGGAGGCCATGCAAGAAAAGGGCATCCCGGTCACCTACGTCCTGTACCCGGACGAAGGGCACGGCTTCGCCCGGCCTGAGAACACCCTTTCCTTCTGGGCTGTGACCGAAGCCTTCATAGCCCCGATCCTGGGCGGCCGGCACGAACCCATCGGGGCCGATTTCGAAGGCTCCAGCATCAGCGTCCCAAGCGGCGCAGAAGAGGTGCTCGGCCTGGCCGAAGCGCTGCCGGACTAGATTTCCCCGGGGACTTGTTTCAAGATGAAAAGCTTTTGACTGGTCAGCCGAAATATTAAGATCGGACGCGGACGAGCAAGGACGAGCACAGAAAAAGTGAAATCTGCGTTCTCCACGTTCGTCCCATTCACAGATTAGGCGCCATTCCAGAATTGCAGGTCCATGTCACATCGCCGCCTTTAAGAACTGGCCTACGACCGCCACATAAGACGCGTTCTCTTCGACAAAAGTCATGTGCCCGCTGTTCTCGAAGACGACCAGTACCGAATTTGGAATGCCGGCGGCGATGGCTTCGGCCGCCGGCACGGAGCAGACCCGATCATGCCGGCCGGCCAGCACCAGCGTCGGCTGGCTGACCCGGCCCAACCGGCCCTCAACCTCGATACCGCCATACTCCTGGGTAGCAAAATGGCGCAACACCTCGGCCGAATTGACCGCCCCGGCCGTCTTGGCCGCGTACTCGGCGATACGCGGGTCCAGTGGAGCGGCGAAGTGGAATGGTAGTTGGTCGTCGAGCAATTCGGTCACTTGTTCGGCCGTCTCCACCGTCGTCTCGCGCTCCCAGGAATCGGCCACCTGCTGGCGAAGCGCAACCGGCTCGAACTTTTCCAGGTTCTCGCCCACCCATTCCAGGTAGCGGGCCGACGGGAAACCGCTGGAGACGATACTCTGGGCGGCCGCGCCGGGGAAGTCGACCGCATTCTGCAAGGTGACCAGCGCCCCGTATGAGTGACCCAGCACGGCATACTTGTCCAGGTCCAGGCTCTGGGCCAAATCGACCACATCGCGGGCCATCTGGGCCAGGGTCCAGGTGCTGGGATCGCTCCGATCCGAGCGGCCCTGATTACGCTGGTCGACCAGGATCAGGCGGTGATCGCCGGCCAGCGGATCCAGGTAATCAGCGAACATGGTGTGGTCCAGGCCCGGCCCGCCATGCAAGACGATCAGCGGGTAACCGTCGCCGCGCTCGACAATATGCAAGCGCGTATCGCCCACGGGCACGTAACGGCCACCGGGTACAGTGATGGGAGTTGTTTCAGACACAATTTGATTCCTCCAGAAGTATGAGACGCAAGATCGCAAATCAAGGCTCCGGCTTGATCCATGCCTTCGGCTTGATCCATCCCCCTGGCTTGATCCGCAAACTGGAAAATTCGGGTCGAATCGTTAACGCTGCGATTCTCGCCGATCAATCAGGCAACTCGTCGGGCAAGCCATAAGCGCCTTCGATGAGTTCTTCGAAGCGATTGACGAACCGCGCGGCCGGCGCGCCGTCGATGATATCATGATCCAGGCCGATGGTGAGATTCAAAAATTCGCGGACCACTATCTGCTCTTCGACCACGGCCGGCTTTTGGTCGATGCCGCCTAGCAGGACATGCGTGGTGTAGATGGAGCCAGTCGTGATCCCCCAGCCGCCTCCCTGGCCAAACATCCCAACCGCGGTCACTAGGACTGTGCCGGCCTGTTGTTTGAAGAGCCTCGGCGAGCGGTTTATGACGCCATAGATCAGGTCGCGCATAAAGGCCGGCAAGAGAAGAAAGGCGCCAATCAGCCGGGTTCGGTTCTGCAGGCTGCCGCTGGACTGCGGGTTGGCCTGGACGGCCCGAATCTCATCGTGAATGTCCCGCAAAGAACGCTTATTTATCGCCCGGATGACGTGGGCCAGCGGGAATTTCTGGCCCTGAAACTCAATTTCAATCATCGTGGTGCAGTCCACTTCTTCGAAAAGGATCAGCCGGCCCCAAAAATCACGCCGGGCGTGAAAATACTTATTTTGATCGATGGCCTGGCCCAGGCAAGTCAAGATGAAAGCCGTGAAAGACACCGCTTCGCCGGTCATTTCTTTATGCTCCCGCAGAAGACGCCTGGCTTCGGTCACATCGACCTCAACCAATGCCGTGATCGTATGCTTGCGCTTGCCCTGGCGGGCTGAGTCCACGATGATCCGCCGCGAGAGCGGAAACCTCTTTATTTCAAAGTCGGGCTTCTGAGCTGCCATCAATCTCTCTTGGGACTACGGACCAAACCATGAGCAACATCTTATCACGTTTGTATCAGATCCAAGCAGCCTTACCAAGGCGCTTTTTTCAGTTGACCCAGATGAGGAGGCAGGCATCCTCAGATACCTCGGCATCCTCAGATACCTCGGCATCCTCAGATGCCGGTCGCATATGCGAATGCACCCTCCTCGATATATGTGCTGTCTCCAACTGTCTCCTCGATCAGAAGATATGTGACATTTAGCTTACAAGAATAGAGAAGGCTGTCACTTGTATGAAGAACGGCCAACAGACTATGATAAAGTTGCTGTGCATCGTCCATACCAGGCAAGGGATGAAATATGGCAATGACAAACATGACGACGACGCTGACCGTTAATGGCGAGCCGTATGCCGTGGAAGGCTCGGCCGACACGCCGCTGCTGTGGGTGCTGCGGGACACGCTTGGCCTGACGGGCACGAAATACAGTTGCGGCAAAGGTGTATGCGGCGCTTGCACCGTGCATGTAGACGGGCAGGCGCGTCGATCCTGCACCATGCCACTGTCGGCCGCGGCCGGGAAAGAGATCATTACCATCGAGGGTCTGGCCAGCGGTAGCCTTCATCCTGTGCAACAAGCCTGGATCGAGGAAAGAGTGCCCCAATGCGGCTACTGCCAACCAGGCCAGATCATGATGGCCGCCGCTCTGCTGGCCGACAATCCAAAACCGACGGACGCCCAAATAAACGAGCGTATGTCCGGGGCCCTCTGCCGCTGTGGCACTTACCAAAGAATTCGCCGGGCGATACATCGGGCGGCCGAAGGAGCGACGGCCGGTAACGGCGCGGGGGGCGTGACCCACTATGGGACGTTACTCGCTCAGGAAAAGGCGGCCGACCGCAGTACATCCGCTCTTTTGCCTGTCATGGGCGCTCTAGCCCTGTCTACGGCCGGGGCCAAGGCGAAAGTCAGTCGCCGGGGTTTCCTGCAGATCGCGGCCGCGGCCGGGACAGGCCTGGTCATCGGTATCTATCTGCCCGGCTGCCGCGGCGAGTCAACGCCGACGCCTGGGCAAGCGCTCCCGGCCACGGCGACGCCAACGCCAACGGCGGCGACGACGACCGCTGGCGGAACCATGGAACCGTCAGCGCCGCCTACCGCCGTGCCCACGGCGACAGTTGAGCCCACCATCACGCCTAACCCGGAGGCCCGCCTGGAGCCAGATCTCTATCTGCGTTTAGACGGCACCGGTGCGATAACGCTCATAACCCCCAAATCGGAACTGGGGCAAGGCGTGCATACCGCGCTGGCGATGACAGTGGCCGAGGAGCTCATGGTGGACTGGACGGCTATCAATCATGAGATGGCGCCGGTCAATCCAGCCTTCGGCAAGCTCAGCACTTCTGGTAGCTCCAGTATGGTTGATTGTTACGGCCGCCTGCGCAAGGCGGCCGCCCAGGCTCGGACTCTGCTTATACAGGCCGCGTCCCAGACATGGGAAGTGGACGAAGATAGCTGTTATGCGCAGGCGGGGCTGGTCATCCACGAACCCAGCGGACGTCAATTGGCTTACGCTGATCTCGTCAAGACGGCCGCTGCCCTACCCCCTGTATGGAACGTGACGTACGTCGATCCCGAGAAGTACACTGTCGTCGGCCAGCCCCTAGGCCGGCTCGACAATCCACAGATCGTGGGCGGCAGCGCTATCTTTGGTCTCGACGTCCAAGTGCCAAACATGCTGTACGCGGTTGTCGCCCGTTGCCCGGTTGCCGGAGGCAGCGCCGTTTCTTGTGACGCCGCACCGGCCGAAGCCGTAGAAGGCGTACGACAAATCGTGCCCATTGAGAGCGGCATCGCCGTCGTCGCCAATAACACCTGGTCCGCGCTATTAGGCCGAGAAGCCCTGGGGATCACCTGGGATGAAGGCGAAAACGCCGGTCTGAGTAACGACATGATCCGCCAGGAATTGACGGCGCGATTTAACACCAGCGCCGGAACGGATCAATCCGGGTCAATAACAGCCTACTACGAGATCCCGCACCAGGCCCACGCGGCGATGGAGCCTATGAACTGCGCCGCCGACGTACGCGCCGACCGGGCCGAAATATGGGCCCCGACCCAGAACCCGGAGAGCGCCTTTGCGGCCGTTGTTTCGCTGACCGGCTTGCCCCGCGAGGCCGTCACTGTCCATGTTCCGTTGGTTGGCGGTGGGTTCGGCCGGCGCCTGGATGTCGATTACGTCGAGGAGGCGGTCGAGATCTCGGCGACTGTCGGCGCGCCAATCAAGCTGATTTGGACCAGGGAGGATGACATCCAGCGCAGCCGTTACCATCCTTACAGCTATACCCTGGCCTCGGCCAAGACCGACCGGCCGCAGCGACCCGCTTTACGTTCCGAAACCTCGTCACGTCTCCCGTCGGCCGCCTGGCGCTCGGTCTGGAACTTCGACGAGGCCTTTGCCCGCGAGTGCGCCCTGGACGAGTTAGCGGCCGAGCTCGGCCGGGACCCGTATGAACTGCGCCTGGAAATAGAACGTGGGCCTGCTTTAGCGACCCTGGAACTGGCGGCGACCAAGGCCGGCTGGGGCAGTCCCTTGCCCGACGGCTGGGGCCGGGGAATCGCCTACCACTCAACCTGGAATGCGACCCCAACAGCCATGGTGGTCGAACTGTCCGTGAGCCAGGACGGTTTCGTTCAAGTGCATCGCGTGGTATGCGCCATCAATTGCGGGTTGGTAATCAACCCGGATATGGTGGCGGCCCAAATGGAAGGGGGAGTCGCCTGGGGCCTGACGGCCGCTCTGAAAGGCGGCCTCACCCTCGAAGACGGCCGGGTGCAACAAAGCAACTACGATGATCACCCTATCATTCGAATGGAAGAAATGCCGGTTGTCGAGGTCCATTTTGTGCCCAGCTCCGCGCCGCCCTCAGGCGTGGGTGAAATGGGCGTGCCGCCCATAGCTCCGGCCATGCTTAATGCCCTGTTCAACGCCACCGGCAAACGAATCCGTCATCTACCACTCCGGCCTGAAGATCTCAGGGAAGCTTGAGATATACCAGAAGAGAAAGACCTTTCACCAGATCAGCTAGTATCCCTTTACGAGTCGCTGGCCCTGATCCCCGAAGCCTGGGACCGCCAGATCATCATCGGCGTGCCCGGCAGCGGTGACGAACAAGCCTTCAGCGTGGCTCAGATCGTCGACTTCACCACCGAACACTTCGTCGAGCACCTGGACGAGATCGAGAGGATTAAGGCGAACTACGACTTATAGCGTCAGCCCCTTTATCCCGCCGGCCACAGTCACGCGTTCCCCCTTACTCTGCCTTCAACACCTCCGAATCGACCGCATCTGGTCCTTGCAAGCCATTTATCCGCTTTATCAGCCCAAGCGGCAAGATTAATTCATAGCGCCGGCCGAGGCCAACCATCATCTCATTACCCCAATCCCAACAAGCCCGGTAGGCGCTTTGCAGCTCGGCGCGATCCAATCCGGCCGTGCAGGCCTGGAAGCGCCGGTAAGCGGCTGGAGAAATATCTTCCTCCAGCGCCTTCGCCGGGCTGATCCAGCGCTCCGTCCACCCTTCCTCGATCCGGGTCATGCGCAGTAGATTATCGTGGATCAGGGCCAAGATCTCCAGCGCCCGGGCGTATTCGCCCCGGGACAACACGTTGAAGCCGAAAAGAAACCAATTCAGGAAACTATCGCCCAGATATTGAGCTTCCCCGGCCGTTTCATGGCTCAGCGGCGGGCCGATCAAGGCCGCCAGATGCCCGGCCAACTGTCCGGTCTTATCAACTATCACCGTCGTTTCCAGCGTCGGGTAGCGGATCCGGTCGCCATATTCCGCCAACTTGGCCATCTCGCCGGCCGGATCGAAGTGGAACTCGCCCCGCACCAGGTTGTCGAAAATGGCCACACTGTTACCGAACTCGTTCGCGTAAAATAGTTCCACCGGCGCGATTTGGCTCAGCCAGGCCCGCTGGTCGATGTCGGCAACGGCCTCGTCGGCAAAGAAAAGCATGATATCCAGATCCGAATAGGCATCCGCCTCCCCGCGGGCCAGCGAACCATAGTGCATCGCCGCCAGCAGGCGCTCATCCTCCTGGCAGATCTGTGCCAAGCGGCCGATCAACGCGTCCTGTGGCGGCATCGTTCCGCTCCGTAAATCATGCCTCCGGCTTGATCCGGTTTCCGGTTACATATCGAGGAGCCTGGTATCCTCAGATACCAGGTGGTCATACCCTCAGCCGCGCCCTCGCCCGCCACCCAAATCGACTATCCCTCACAATTTACCTTCCGGTATCCGGCCGTCGTCTATCTCCGTCATTTGTTCTGGCGTGAAGGGCGGCTCAAAAAGGGCTGGTTCTTGCTGGTAGCTGCGAAACAGATCGACGATGTAATTCATCCGGTCGTCCAGGTCGCTCCAATCGTCGGCCCGGCTGCGACGCAGCGTATCACCCGAGTGGTCATAGCGCTTAAGAAGCTGCCGGACCCGTTCCGATTCGATTTCCTGCAACTCAGGCGGGAACGTCTCATGGCGGGTCGAAGGTTTCACGTCATTCCCGAGCCTCAACTCGCCGGTCGGCAGATAAATACTCATGAACAATTGGGTGGCGATGCCCGCGAAAACCCGGCGCGATATGCGCAGCAGAGCCCTGTGCAGCCAGCCGCTGATCCGGTTGCCCAGCGGGGTGATCATCTGCACCTGCTCGCCCAGCACCTCGTCAACCGGCGTATACATGGCCTCAGCGATCTTCGGCTGCAAGCGCGTTTGTTCATGCAATCCAACCAGCACATTGGCCAGGAAAACCAGTTCGGCCTTGCGATCGGCATCGACCGCAAACTTGGCCTCATAATAGGCCCTAAAAGCCTCGACGATATGATTCTGGCCGCCTTCTTCAACAGGTCCAGGTTCGAAGCGGGCCAGATAGCGGGCTAGCTTCTCTTCGTCATAGTCGCCGTCAGCCATGAAATCGGCCGCCAGTTCGTTGAAAGCGGGCGCCAACTCGGCGAAGACCAGCAGATTGCCTTCCGAGATGCGCAAACTGATGCCGGTCAGGATCTGGCTGACGAGGTCCATTTCCCGGTCTCGTTCGTCGACGCTGACCAGGAAACGGCGCAGCAAACGCATCATCCGCCGGTAGAGATAGAAGGACCGAAAGACTCGTTCCAGGTCCTCGGGCAACAGCTCGTGGCGGATGGAGTAGCCGGCCGTCTTCGAGGCATAGGCCCCGAATGAAAGCCAACTAACGTTCGCGCCCCAGACAAAATCCCTCAACTCCTCCGCCAGCCGGTAATAGCTCTGGGTGATCTTCAGATTGCGCAAGATCAGGTTGTCCATGGCCGCGATCACCTCAAACTCTTCTTGCTGCATCTTCACTCCGTGCCGCGAACTGGGCTAAATGTATGCGTTCA
>JBFFWQ010000099.1:0-22537 GCA_041570195.1 Promineifilaceae bacterium (SeqCode)
AGGTCCATTCCAGGTAACGCAGCGCCCGGCCGTCGCCGTCATGGCCGCCATGATCGGTCGCGGGCCTAAAGGTCTCGCGCACCTCGTCCGGGGCGAACAAGGCCACGCCACCCGGCCGGATATGTACGTAAGCCGTCTCGATGGCCCGCCGCAAATCTTCCTCGGTAGCCATGTAGACGATGGCGTCGTGGATGAAAACAGCGTCAAAGGTCCGGCCGAGCCTCACCGTCCGCATGTCGCCCTGGAGATGTTCGCACTCAGGATTGAGCTCCTGGCTGACGGTCAGCATGCCCGGCGATAGATCGACCAGCGTCAGCTCATAATGCCGCTTCAAGTGCGAAGCATTGTTGCCCCCACCCGAGCCCAGCTCCAGCATCGTCCGCGGCCGGAAGGAACACAACGACGTGATCGCCTCGTGGTAAAAAGCCGCCTCCTCGGCGTAATCGGCCGGGGCCGACAAGATCGGCCACCAATCGGCCAATTCGCGATAGAGTTTGGGCAGTTCTTGAACTCGATCAGACATCATCTAGCGATTATTCATCTATTACCCAAGTGTTCAACCTGCAATGCTTTTACAAATCCGGCGGGTCTTGTCGCCCAGATCAGCACTTGGGCTGGCTCAGATGAGCGCTGGATTAATCGACGGAAACAAAACGATGTGTAACCCGTCTCTGTCTAGGTCCTATAAGGAGCTTTGCTTGCTTAACATTGCTGGATAGACAAATGCTTACCCTATCAGCTGTCTAGATTACGAGGAGAATACATGAACGAAGACATCTCCTTCGGAGAATTAGTCAAAGAACGTCGTAACATACTGGGTTTAACCCAGACCGAACTGGCGCAGCGCGTTGGCTGCGCAGCCATCACCATCCGCAAAATCGAAGCCAACGATTTACGACCGTCCGTTCAGATGGCAAAACTCATTGCTGTCGCCTTGAACGTCCCGGACGATGAGCAGCTGGCCTTCGTGCGCTTGGCCCGTTCTGTGAGTCCACCTTCGCCTATCCCGACCCCATCACCGGCTCCCAGTGAAATCGGGCTGACGGACTTGAGCGGCCGGGCGGTGAAGGGCTTTCAATTGGGTGAACAGATCGGCAGCGGCGGCTTTGGCGTGGTCTACAAGGCGGTACAGCCCTCGATTGAACGGGATGTCGCCGTCAAGATCATTTTACCCAAGTACGCCAACCATCCTAACTTCATTCGTCGTTTTGAAGCCGAGGCGCAATTGATCGCTCGATTGGAGCATCCGCACATCGTACCGCTCTATGATTATTGGCGCGAGCCAGATGCTGCCTATTTAATCATGCGGCTTCTTCGCGGCGGCAGTCTAGAAGATCAATTACAGGCAGGACCAATTCCAATTGAGTTTGTTGGTCAATACATCCGCCAGATTGGATTGGCTCTTGACCTGGCCCATCGTTACGGCATCGTACACAGAGACATCAAACCAGCCAATGTCTTGCTGGATGAAGAAATGAATGCCTACCTGGCTGACTTTGGCATTGCCAAGTACTCGGAAGGGACGGACAGACAAGCCTCGACCGATGGCAGCGCCATAATCGGCTCATTAGCTTATGTCTCGCCAGAACAAATCATGGCTGAGCCCGTGAGACGGCCAAGCGACATCTATTGTCTGGGCATCTTGTTGTATGAGATGCTGACCGGCAAGAAACCATTTTCAGGCCCTACGCCAGCGGCCTTCATTCAGCAACACCTCAATGAGTTGTTGCCCTCTATTCGAGAGCACAACCCCGACTTGCCGCCTGAATTGGATGCTGTTATTCACAAGGCCACGGCCAAAGATCCCGCCGACCGTTACCAGGATGCACCTGCTTTGCTGGCGGCACTAGAGTATGGTCTGTCGCCGAATCCCAGGACTGTAAGCCCTATTCGGCCCAAATCTCCTGTCGTCGAGTTGAGCGCCCAGGAATTGGCGGATGTGGAAAACCCGTACATGGGTTTGCGGGCCTTTGGAGAAGCGGATGCGGACCATTTCTACGGCCGGGCTACCCTTATCCAGGAACTGTTCGCCAAATTGTCTGATCAGACGGACCTGGCCCGCTTCCTGGCCATCGTCGGGCCTAGCGGCAGTGGAAAGTCAAGCGTGGCCAAGGCTGGCCTTATACCAGCCCTGCGCCGGGGCGGGCTGCCCGGCTCTGAAAACTGGTTCATCCTGGACTTGGCCCCTGGTGCCCATCCCTGGGAAGAAGTGGAAGCGGCACTGTTGCGCATCGCAGTCAATCCGCCAGAAAGTCTGTTAGGGCAATTGCAGGCAGGTGATCGAGGGTTGCTTCGAGCCATTCAACGCGTCCTGCCCGATGATGGCGAAACGGAACTCGTGCTGATTATCGATCAATTCGAGGAGATCTTCACTCTGGTTGAAGATGAGGCGCTTCGAGAGCAATTCTTGAATAGCCTGGTCACGGCCGTCCTTGACGAACGCAGCCGACTGCATGTGATCGCCACGCTGCGAGCCGACTTCTATGACCGGCCGTTGCAATATGTAGACTTTGGCGACCTGTTACGGCAGCGCACTGTATCGGTCTTGCCCATGACGCCCGATGAGCTTGAACAGGCCATCGTCAATCCCGCTGCCCAATTAGGCGTCAGGCTGGAACCAGGATTGGCAGCGACCATCATTGGCGATGTCGGCGACCAACCAGGCACGCTGCCGCTCCTTCAATATGTTCTGACCGAGATGTTCGACGGGCGAAACAAGAACATCATGACCTGGGCCTCCTATGAAGCGATCGGCGGCCTGTCCGGAGCGTTGGCCCAAAGGGCTGACGAAATCTATGCTGGGCTGGATGACGATGGACGTGCCGTCACTCGCGAGCTCTTCCTTCGCTTAACCACCTTGGGAGAGGGGGGCGAGGATACCCGCCGGCGGGTGCATGTCTCAGAGCTTGGGGCGTTGTTGCCCACGGTAGGGGCAGCAGATGCCCTGAATTTGCACGCCGAGTCTATGAATATGGTGATCAACGAATACGGCCGCTACCGTCTGCTAACCTTCGACCGTGATCCTATCACCCGAGAATCCACAGTTGAAGTTGCCCATGAAGCCATCATGCGGGAGTGGAACCGATTGAGACAGTGGCTACATGAAGCCAGAGACGATATCAGGCAAGAACGGGCTTTGGCGCGGGCGGCCGAAGAATGGAAACAGCACGGCGAGGATGCGAGCTTTTTACTGCGTGGTGTGCGGCTCGAGCAGATTGAAAATTGGCTGGAAACAACAACGCTCTTGCAAACACCACTCCAGCAAACATTCACTGCCCGGAGTTTGGAGCAGCGCGAGTGGGAACGCCAGGCCGAGCTGGCCCGCCAAGAACATGAAGCGCGGTTGGAACGGCGTTCACGAAACTTCCTGCGCGGGTTGGTGGCGGTCTTTGCTCTGGCAGCCATCATCAGTGCTGGACTGGGACTCTTTGCGCTTCAGCAGCGCCAAGCAGCATTAGGCAACGCTGCCGCGGCCCAGAATATAGCCCTTGTTGCTGGCTCACAGACAGCGCTCGCCAACAACGACACGGATGCCGCTCTTGCCCTTGCCTGGCAGGCAGTCAATCTAAACCCCGATTCGGCAATAGCCCAGGCACAATTGAGTGAAGTGGCCTATACACCTGGAACCGTGCGCAGATTCGCTGGACATACCGATCTAGTAGGCAATGTTGTCGTAAGCCCGGATGGCCAGACAATGCTCTCCGCATCAGAGGATAATACCATGCTGTTCTGGGACCTCAAGACAGGTCAAATCTTGAAGAAATTCGAAGGACATACTAGTGCTGTAAATGATGTAGCCTTCAGCCCTGATGGCCAAACTGCCGCTTCCATTTCAAATGAAATGGGGGTTATTTGGGATGTTCAAACTGGTAGAGTAATCGGTCAATTTGCTGATCAGAACTTCAGTCGGATTGCTTTTCATCCTGATGGCAGGAGCATGGTGACGAGCAGCTGGGACGACAGGGCATCCTTCATTCAGTGGGATGTGCATTCTGGAGAGGTAATGCAACGATTTAAAGTAGATACCCGTGTAGAAGAAATCGCCTTTACACCGGACGGATCCGCCATTTTGTATGGAAGTATCGATGACGGGGCTTTGAGATTGATGGATATTCACTCGGGTCGAATAATCCATGAAATGAGGGCAAACGTCGGCACAGGCTCGGGCGCTCTGCAAGATATCGCCATCAGCGCTGATGGTCTCAGGGCAATCTCTGGATTCGAGAACTCTGATATGTTCCTGTGGAATCTAGAGGATGGATCGTTAATTCGCCACTATCCGATCGAGGGAGGTGCGACTGCTGTAGCTTTCCATCCGCTCAAGGACACTGCACTCGTTGGGGGAATAACAGGCATCCTGCGAGCTTTAGATCTTGAAACAGGTGAGATATTGCAAACATTCACTGGGCATAATGAAATTATCCCTGACCTCGCCTTTACGCCTGACGGCCGCTACGCCGTAACCGCATCTCGGGACAAAACGCTTCGATTATGGGAATTGGAGAGGGGCCATACCATCCGCCAATTCGTGCCTCCGGGCGAACTCGCTTTTGAAGTTGACTTAAGCCCCGATGGACAGACCGCCCTGTCCGGTTCCACTGACGGGACTGTCACGATGTGGAACGTAGAAACAGGCGAGGTAATTCGCCAGCACACCGATGATCAACCGGTCATGGCGGTTACTTACTCACCTGATGGCAAGACGGCGCTCATCGGCACAGGCTATCGTTTTGCGCAGAAGATAGAACCGGGGCGCGTCATCTTGTGGGACACTGAAACGGGCGAGGTGCTTCGCCAGTTCGATGGCCATCCCTATGCAGTATTTGATGTTGAATTCAGCCCTGATGGGAAGCAGGCCATATCCTCCGGCAATGGTGCAATGGCTATTCTCTGGGATGTAGGGAGCGGTCAGGAGATCCACCGCTTCGATGATTACTTCGAGGACAGCCCGTATCCAGGAAAGTCGTTCTGGGATGTCGAATTCAGCCCGGATGGAGATACGATATTAGCCTCGTATGGCTTTGGACCAATCGTGATCTGGGACGCAGAAACCGGCGAAGAGATCGGTCAACTAGTCGGGCATGTTGACAGTGGAGCAACAGGTGTTGCCTTCTCGGCCGATGGCCAGCGAGCTATCTCTGGCGGTTGGGATACCCAGGCTATTCTGTGGGACATGGAGACTTCGGACGTTATTCGCCGTTTTACCAACCATGTTGGTCCAGTCGGTCAGGCTCAGTTCAACCCTGACGAAAGCCTAATGCTAGGCGGCAGCGGCGATGGTACAAGCTCTTTATGGGACGTGGAGTCAGGCGAAGTCATCCGCCGTTACGGGAATGGCTTTGTTATCAAGCCCGTTTTTAATGTGGATGGCAGCCAGGCCTTGGTTGGCTACCACGATGGCGCCGTAGAGTTGTGGCGCATGGACACAACCCTGGACGAGTTGCTGGACTGGACAAAGGCCAACCGTTACATTCCTGAATTGACTTGTGAACAACGCTCGCTTTATGGTGTCGAGCCGCTGTGCGAACCAGAAGAATAATCCACAGTAAGGCAATGCAAGCTTAATGGCGGCCGTCCTGGGGGAGCTGATAGTCCTGGCTAGATCGTGGGCAGCCCGTCCGTCGACGACGGCCGGATACCAGCTGTATTACCATGTCGAAGAATACCCACAATCGGGAGCCGTAGTCATTGATTAGCAGGTAGCACAATGACCAGCCATTGGATGGGGTGCCGCTCAGGGAGGGCGCCGATGGGCGTTTCAATGCGAGTCCAAAGAGACACGCTAGGCACCAGAGGCGATACAAGAGCGATATAAGCGCGATACAAAGCGCTTGTATCTCTTGAATTGAGCCAGCCAGCCCCATAGAATGCAACCAAGCCGGCAGAAACCAACCAGATAGCAGTTCGAACAAGCAATCACATCTATCCCTTCCAAAAGGTTCGCTGAAGAAAAACAGTCTGCCTGCGTTCAACCGCGTCCAATAGATCCATCTAAGGAGGAAACCATGTAAGTGAAAACTTGGAAATGAAGTAGATAAGTTTCGTAACACTTCTGCCAGAAAGGAGAGTCACATGTTTTACAGAAAATCATCCAGATTCATTGTTTTGTTCGGGCTGCTGCTGGCTATGCTGGCGCTGGTCGCGGTTCTTCCGGCCGCAGCCAATGATCATCGCAGCACGGAGAACGTCTACTGGTGGTGGGATGGGGCAACCGTCATTGGCTCGTCCACGCTGACGCGCACGCCCAACGGCATCAGCGCCAACTACCAGACCACTGGGTTGGCCTCCGGTCAGGCCATGACCTTGTGGTTCATCGTCTTCAATAATCCAGATGGCTGCAATAATGATCCCTGCGCCGCACCAGAAGACGTGTTCAACCCAGACGCTGATGCCGACTTCCTGCTCGCCGCTGGTCACGTGACCGGCAATGGACCGGCTGCCACCTTCAGCGGCTATCTGCCTGTCGGCGATGCATCAGGCTCAGGAATGCCAGAAATCGGGTTCCCGGAACTGGCCCTTGGGTTGCTCGATCCGCTGAACGCGGAAGTGATGCTGGCCCTGCACAGCCATGGCCCGGCGATGAGCGGCCAGACGCTGGTGGACCAGATCAGCTCTTTCACGGGCGGCTGCACGAGCTTCCTTGGCACCAACGGTTTCGCCAACGGCCCGGCCGATATACCGGCCAACCCGGGCGAATGCTCCACATTCCAGCTCTCGGTTCACCAGCCGTAAGCTCTGCGCCGCGAGCCGGGTGATTGATGACAATTGGGGCTCGCGCCTTAGCGCGGGCCCCTTTTTGGATGGTGTGTACCTATGTATCTGACCCAAATTTCCAAAGGCAACCTTATCACCGGCATCCTGGTGATTTCCATGGCCGGCCTGATTGCTCTGGGCGCCGTAATCCTCGGATTACGAGGAGGGCAGACTTCGTTTCCCTTTCTACCGGCGGGCGATTCGTTGGACGATGCGTTGTTGACCGTCATCGAGGAAAAAGGGCTGGCGCCTATCGACACTGGGCCAGTTCCAGATCCGGCGAAAGCCACTTTGGGCGAAGCGCTCTTTTTTGATAAGGAAATCAGCGGCAACCGCGATATCTCCTGCGCGACCTGCCACCATCCTCTACTGCATGGCGGCGATGGACTGGCATTGTCCATTGGCACAGGTGGCATGGGGCTGGGAACGGCCCGCAGGCTGGGCGACGGCCGGCCGCTAATACCAAGAAACGCGCCGGAGATCTTTAACCGGGGTGCGCCACAGTGGTCGACGATGTTCTGGGACGGCCGGGTGGCGGAAGAGTCCGGCTACTTCACATCGCCGGCCGCCGAGATTTTGCCGGATGGATTGGATAACCCGCTGGCCGTTCAGGCGATGTTCCCGCCCACCTCCCGGGATGAGATGCGCGGCCGGGCTGGCGACCTCAGCAGGTTCGAACCGGAGCGCTTGCTGCAAGTCGCGAAGCCGGAGTGGTTGAACCTGGCGGCGAGATCGGATGGCGATCAGGTCGTTAACGAACTGGCCCTGCTTGCCGACGACGAATTGACCGGCATCTGGTCGGCAATTATGGAGCGCCTGCTTTCGATTCCGGCCTACCAGACGCTATTCCGGCAAGCGTATCCCGACATCCCTGAAGCGGAACTCGGCTTTCAGCACGCGGCCAATGCCATCGCCGCTTACGAAATCGTTGCCTTTTCCTTCGCCGACAGCCCCTGGGATCGCTACCTAGCCGGCGAGCATGATGCGCTATCGGAGAAGGCCAAGAAAGGGGCGCTGCTCTTCTACGGCCAGGCGGGATGCGGAGATTGCCACAGTGGCGTCCTGATGACGGATCAGCAGTTCCATAACATCGGCGTGCCTCAACTCGGTCCGGGCAAGGATGATTCGGGCCTGGATTACGGCCGTTACCTGGAAACGGGTGACCCGCAGGACAAGTTTGCCTTTCGGACACCGCCTTTACGCAATGTCGCCCTGACCGGACCCTGGATGCACAATGGCGCCTACACGACTTTAGAAGAGGCGGTCCGGCATCATCTAAACGCCGCCGAAAGCCTGGCCAGTTACGATGGTGAGCATCTACGGCCGGGCGCCAGGCAGATACTGCGCAATGGCGCCGATGTGCTGGCGGAGTTACTGAGCACGCTTGACCCGCGCATGGAGTCGCAGCCTTATTTGAGCAATGAACAGTTTGAGCAGTTGCTGGCCTTCCTGCAGGCCCAAAGCTCTCCATCGGCTGTGGATCTAAGCCATCTGGTGCCCGAATCTGTGCCCAGTGAGTTACCCGTCCACGATTAGCATCTGGCTTCACACCACGTAGGGACGAGATTGCATCTCGTCCATCGATTAACAGAATCGACCAACTTCATTACCCGCCGGCTCTTCGTTTGTAATGAATATGCCAGCGCAATTCCCAGCTCTTTCCCCCATCCTCCGATCGCTCCCAATGCCACTCCAGCTCGTCGGCCGCGATATCGAAAAACACCATCCGTAGTAAAACCGGCTTGCCCTCGACTTCCACTTCAGTCGCAAGCGTCATTCGGCCGTCCTCGAAACCGCCACTGAAAGCCCAATAGTTGCCCTCCGTATCGACCCACGTCTGGCGCCACAACTCGGCTCGCGGATCATAGACCGAGAGACTCATCCCCCGGAAAGGCGCGGCCGGATTACCGTCGAACTGCTCGCGGATCACTTTGCCGTCCAGGATCTTGTCAATGCGATTGGTGCCCCCCTGCCCTTCACCCCAGGACACATCCCACGCCCCGAGCCAAAAATCGAATTGTTTTTCAGGTGGTGTCCTTTCAGCCATCATCTCGTCTCCTTTATGGTATCATAGCCGATGCAACCCATCAGCACGAGGATTCCTTGGCCCAGAACAACCTGGACGCAGAGAAAACACAGCTAGAACAGGCCATCAGCCACCTGGAAGGTCAGCGCGAGGCCCTGGGCGATGCAGTCGTAGACACCGCGCTGGCGCCCTTGCGCGAAAAATTGTCCCAACTGGATAAACAGCTCTTGACCGGTCCGTCGACCAGCGAACGACGCATCGTCACCATCCTCTTTTGCGATGTCACCGGCTCGACGGCCCTGGCCGCCGAGTTGGACCCGGAAGAGTGGACGGCCATCATGCAGCGCATTTTCCCTCGGCTCAGCGAACCGGTGGAACGTTACGGTGGCAAGGTGGCCCGGCTGATGGGCGACGGCCTGCTAGCCTTCTTCGGCGCGCCCGCGGCCCATGAAGACGATCCGGAACGGGCCGTGCTGGCCGGGCTGGAGATCCTGCAAGGCGTGGCCATATTCCGCCGGCAGCTGCAGGAAGAGCGCGACCTGACCTTCAACGTTCGGGTCGGCATCAATACCGGCCTGGCGGTCGTCGGCGACGTTGGCTCCGAGACGGCCGGTGAATATACTGCCCTGGGCGACGCGGTGAACCTGGCCGCGCGCATGGAGCAGACCGCCCAGCCCGGTACCCTGCAAATCAGCCAGGACACCTATAAGCTCATCGCGCCATTCTTCGAAGTTGAATCCCTGGGCGCCATCCCCGTCAAGGGTTTGAGCGAACCAGTTCAGACCTACCGGGTGCAGGGTCGGCTCTTGGGCGCCCACCAGGATCACTCCCGCCAGGCTCAGGGCGTCGCCGGCATCGTGCCGCCCATCACCGGCCGCGAGGATGAACTGACCACACTGCGCCGGTTAGCAAGCCAGGCCCGCCAGAGACGGGGCCAAATCGTGGCCATCATCGGCGAGGCCGGTCTGGGTAAGACCCGGCTCATCGCCGAGCTACGGAACGAGTGGCTGGCCGGCCCGGCCGTATGGCAAGAAATGGCTTCCACATCCTACGGCGGCAACCGGCCGTATGGCACCTTCCAGATCCAGATTCAGGACGCGGCCGGCATCTCCCCCGACGACTCGGCCGCCGCCGCGCGGGACAAGCTGTACGAAATGTTGTGCAAAGAGCCTGGGCACGAGAAATTGTTGCCCCTCTACGAACAGCTGCTGGGGCTGGAGGGCGCTGGGAACGATCAACCGCAAGGCGAGGTCTTTCGCCGGCAGCTCTTTGATACGACCCTGGCCAGCGCCCAGGCCGAAATCGGTCACAATCCAACCGCCTTCGTTTACGATGACGCCCAATGGACCGACGCCGCCTCTCTGGCTCTCGAAGCCCATCTACTACAGATGGTTCGAACCTTGCCCGTCCTGATGATCTTCTGCTTCCGCCCCGATCGGCAAAGCCCGATCTGGACCTTGCGGGAACAATTGGCCGCCGAGTATGGCGCCCAATACAGCGAGATTCGGCTTCAGCCCCTATCGGCCAGCGACGCCGAAGGCTTGGTCGATCACCTTTTCCCGGCCGATGACCTGCCCCGGGAAGTGCGTAGAATCATCCTCGACCGCTCGGATGGCAATCCCTTCTTCTTGGAAGAGATCGTCCGCGCCCTGGTCGATCAAGGCCTACTGCTGCAGCAGAATGGCAGCTTGCGCTGGTTAAGCGGCGCTCGGCTGGCGGACCTGGACATCCCGGCCAACGTCCAAACCCTGCTAGCAGCCCGCATCGACCGGCTGGCGACCGACATCCGGCGCACCCTGCAGCTGGCGGCCGTCATCGGCCGCTCCTTCCACTACCGCGTCTTGGCTACGATCAGCCAATCCACGGCCGATCTGGAAGACCATCTCGGAACCTTGCAAGAGGCCGAACTGATTCGAGAGGCTAGCCGCCTGCCGGAATGGGAATTCATCTTCCGCCACGCCCTCACCCAGGAAGCAGCCTATCGTACGTTGCTTCGCCAGGAGCGCCGCGTCTTCCACCAGCGCGTTGGCCAGGCCCTCGAGGCCCTTTTCCCCGACCGGCTAGACGAGTTCGCCCCCCTGCTGGCCGTACACTTTGCCGAAGCGGGCCAGGCCGAATTGGCCGCGCATTACTATATCCTGGCCGGCGACATGGCCTTCCGCCTCTACGCCAATGTCGAAGCCACGGCCCATTATTCACGCGCCTTGTCATTTGTTGACCAGCTCGACGCCGGCGGCCAGACGTTGATCCATCTCTACGACCAGCGCGGCCGGGCGATGGACTTGCAGAGCGACCATCAAGGAGCGATCGGCAACTATGAAGAGATGATCGCCGTTGCTCGCGATCGTGGCGACGAGGCGCTCGAATTAGCTGGGCTTAACGGCCTGGCCACCGTCCTGGCCACGGTCAATCCCCAGTTCGATCATGCCCGGGCGCTCGATCTCAGCCAGAGCGCGCTGGATCTCGCTCGACGCCTGGGAGACCGGCCGGCCGAAGCCAAAGCCCATTGGAACTTGCTGCTGGTGCACTTGTACGGCATGAGCGACACGGCCGGAGCAGTCTTGCACGGCGATTCCTCGTTGGCCATTGCCCGCCAGGAGAAGTTGACGGAGCAAATCGCCTACACGTTGTCCGACCTGGGCCTGGCTTACGGCGGTATCGGCCAATGGGCGCGCGGCGTCGCCGCCTTCGAAGAAGGGCGTGAGATCTGGCGCGAATTGCACAACAGTCCGATGCTGGCCAATAATCTGAGCAACTCAGCCATACCGTACCATATAACCGGGGACTTTGAAGCAACCATCGCCGTCAGTGCAGAAGCGCACGAGATCAGCCGCGCCATCGGCAACGAATGGGGCCAGATTAGCAGCGTTTTAATGGTCAGCTACGCCTACTGGGAGCTGGGTCAGCCAGAAGTCGTGATCGCCAGGATGGCCCGTGCGCGAGCCGATTTGGCGACCGTGCCGGCCATGGCCCAGCCCCTGGCCTTTGGCGGCGCCATAGTGGCCTGGATCTATGCCGCCTTGGGCGCGCCAGAAACGGGCCGAGTCCAATTTGAGGTGGCTCGCGATCTGGTCGACACGATGCCCGGCGTCTTGAGACCTTGGCTCCTGGCTATGTTGACCTTACGGGAAATCGAGACCGGTGCCCTGGAAGCGGCCGCCCAATTTCTCGCCCAATGCCGGCAACTCATTAACCTGGAAGGCGCCTACACGCCGGCCCACATCGTCGCTTTCCTGGCCCGCGGCCGGCTGACCCTGGCGCGTGGCGATTACCAGGAAGCGATAAGCGAATTTGAAAAGATGCTGGCTTTATTCCACGATGCCGGCGTTCGTTGGCTGGTGGCCGACGCCCTCTATTACCGCGGCCGGGCATTGCTGGCCCTGGGCGACTGGGATGAAGCCATCGTCTCTTTGTTGGAGGCCCGCACGGTTGCCGCAGCGCTGACCGCCCGGCGCATCTTATGGCAGATTAACGCCGCCCTGACCGAGGTCGAGCCAGATGCCCTTCAGAAAAAGATGTATCGCGATCAGGCCCAGCGCCTGGTCCACTACATCGCCGATCATACCGGCTCTGAAGCACTCAGCGCCGCTTTCCTGGCTCTACCGGCCGTCCAGGCCCTCTTCGACCCTCAGGAAGATTGAATGGCTCAACCGCGCCGAAGAGCTTCCGCACGTTATTTTACGATGTCGCTCCTCTACGAGATTGCGACCTTCAATGGGCCGCAGCTGTGTCAGCGTGCAAACACCGACACATACTCCAACACTCCTATGGCATGCTGACAGCGGCACCAACTGGTCAACCCCCAAGGCTCAGTATAAATCAAAATCGATAGACCCTCAGGCGTTCCGGCAATGCCCACGACTTGCAGAGAGTGCGGCGCATCGCGATGGCTGAAAGCATTGGCTGAGGGATCGACCCGGGTGATGGCCCCGCCCTCTTCGACAGGACCACAGTAGCAGCCGCGCACCATGGCGAAGCTCTGCCCGCGCAGAAAGTCGGGTAGCTCGGGAATCGGCGGAAAATTCATGATGACAATGGACGAGGTCAATTCGTCAGAGACTGTAGCGATCCATTCCCTGTAACGAGTAAGAACTTCTTTGGCTTGGCCGATGCGGTAATAAAGATTGCCGCCATAAACGGTGGATACCGGGTAAAGCTGTACCTCCATGCCAGTGACGATGCCTAAGCCACCGCCGCTGCGCAAGCACCAGAAGAGATCGCTGTTATCAGCATGGCTGGCCCGAACGATCTGCCCTTCTGCCGTCACGACTTCGAAAGAACGAACGCTATCTGTTGACAGACCGTAGCAACGGGCCAGCCAACCCATGCCGCCACCCGACGTATAGCCAATGGTGCCGACGTCCGGTGAAGAGCCGAGCAATGGCACCAGGCCTAGGGGCTGAGTTTGGGCCAGCACCTGGCCCCATTTTGCGCCGGCTTGAATTCAGGCCCTCACTCTTGGCAAAGCGAACCGCTACGGCCACATCCTCAGCGCTTTCGGCCATGACGATGACGGTCGGGTACTGGTCGACCAACAGATTCCAAGCCCGGCGGGCCTCGTCGTCGCCCGGATCAACGGGGGTGATGACTCGCCCCTGAAAACGTTCCTGCAACTGCACCATCCGGCCGTTTGAAAACTCAACTGGCGGCTCCAATGCGTTTGCCATGATTCTCTCCTATTTGTTCTGTTTTCTTGTCTCCTTGCGTGGAGTTTGCAGGATAACACCAGAACTTCGTGTTTCCCTCAGTCTTTTGGTCGAGATGTTTCGGTCTCTTGGCTTAGCGCCGCCCTGGCAGCAGGGCGTATGGAAGGCTGTTTTCACCAATTCCTCAAAGAAAAACAGTCTTTCGGTCTAGTCTGTCTAAGTCTTTTGACGGATGTGCTCGAGCCAGCGGATGCTAGAATAGGTGATTATGGCGGTTCAGATCTTAATTGTGGACGATCACAGCGTGGTTCGCCAAGGCCTGCGTATGTTCCTCAGTCTGGATCCCGACCTGCAGGTAATTGGCGAGGCAAGCAACGGAGACGAAGGCGTGCAGCTAGCCCGCAAACTGCGGCCGCATGTAGTATTGATGGATCTACTGATGCCAGTCATGGATGGCGTAACGGCCACAGCGGCGATCAGACGCGAGTTGCCAGAAGTAGAGGTCATCGCCCTCACCAGCGTCCTGGAGGATGCTTCGGTATTTGGCGCCATTCGAGCAGGAGCTATTGGCTATTTATTGAAGGATACAGAAGCCGAGGATCTATGCCGAGCCATCAAATCAGCCGCCGCTGGACAGGTGCAGCTTTCACCGCAGGCGGCCGCCCTGCTCACGCGCGAGGTGCGCATCCCGGAGAGCCCCGAGAAGCTCACCCAGCGCGAAATAGAGGTGCTGGGATTGCTGGCCCATGGATTGGCCAACAAAGAGATCGCCCGAGAATTGGGCATTGGCGAAAAGACGGTCAAGACCCACGTTAGCAACATTTTGAGTAAGTTAGGCGTATTAAGCCGCACCCAGGCCGCTCTTTACGCCATTCAGAGTGGGTTGGTGGCGGTGCCGGCCGCATGACGATCCAGGTTGAACGAGGCACTCCGCAGCCGCCCAGGCGCCTACTCACACCTATTCCCCTTTCCAAAGAGTGGTCACGGCAGGCTAGGTCGCCGTTATTGGCCGCAGCCGCCGTCTTTGTTTTGTTACTGTTCATTTGGCTTTATGCAGGCCGATGGTACGAGGAACGTCTGCTGCTTGAGCAAAGGGCGGAAGTTGTCGGCGAGTTATCGGCCCGGGGCAGCGTCTTAACCTCGGTGCTCAGCCGCCAGCTGGCCAGGCTGCAAGGCCTGCATGCCTACGTACAGACCGAGGGCTTATCAGCCGCTTTTGACCAGAAATATGAAGTGTTCGCCGCTGACCTTTTTGCCGGCTCACGCGGCATTCGCAACCTGGCCGTTGCTCCTGGGGGCGAGATACAGTACGTCTATCCACTGGAAGGGAATGAATCCGTCTTGGGCTACCGCCCCCTGGAAGACCCGCGGCCGGACGTGGTAGCCGACGTCCAGCGAACCATTGATAATCAACAGATTACCATCAGTGGGCCGATCGAGCTCATCCAGGGTGGGTTTGGACTCATCGCCCGTCAAGCAGTCTACCAGGAAGGGCTCTATTGGGGCCTGGTTAACGTCGTCATCGATATCCCAACTTTGGCAAGCGAGGCCGGTATTGAAGGGGAATCGGACCGGCTCGTGTACGCCTTGCGCGACGATCGGGGCAGGTTATTTCATGGATCGCTGGAAGTTTTTGACCAAGACCCGATAATCACCCAAATCATAGTGCCCGAAGGATATTGGGAATTGGCCAGCGTGCCCCAAGATGGATGGCAAGCTCTGATCCGTCAGCCTCTTCTCCTGGTCCGGCTTGGCGGCCTGGTCATCATCGCCTTGCTGACCGGCTTGGTTTATATGACGACTAATCGTCAGGCCAGCTTAGCCGCAGCCGTCGAACAGCGTACGAAGGAGCTTTCGGCGGCCAACACTCAGTTGGAGCAGCGCGTTGAGGAGCGAACATTGGAGCTCACTATGTTGCTCAACACCTCCAGGAGCATTGCTTCCACCTTGGAGCTAGAGGCGTTATTGGAACAAGCGCTAGACAAATTGCTTCCTGTCGTGGATTATTCAGGCGGGGCCATTTCGATATTGGCGGATGGTGTCTTCAACATTCGGGCTAGCAAAGGGCAGTTCCCACAAGCGCCAATGCAGTACCATAGCAGCTTCTCAGCCGACAATGTCATCGGCCGCCAGCTCGTCGAAGAGCAAAAACCTGTCCTGATCCCGGATGTGCTAGCGGATACCCCACGGGCTCTGGTCTTTCGTCAAGCTACCGGCTTACAAGGTGACAAGAACCAAAATGAGTGTATTCGATCCTGGATGGGTATTCCCCTCGTTGCCAAGGAACGAGTAACAGGTATGTTAGCCCTACACCACCATGAGCCAGCCATTTACACGCAACAGAACGCCGATCTGGCGATGGCGTTCGCCAACCAGGTAGCGGTGGCCATTGAAAATGCACGGCTTTACGAAAAAGCCCAACGACTGGCTGTGCTCCAGGAAAGGCAGCGCCTGGCCCGAGAGCTGCATGACTCGGTCTCGCAGGCACTCTACGGCATCGCCTTGGGCTCCCGCACAGCACACAAGCTATTAGATCAAATACGATTGGATGGCGCATCGAAGGCTGCCTTAAACGAACCGATAGAATATATCCTCTCTCTTTCTGAGGGGGGGTTGGCCGAAATGCGGGCGCTGCTCTTCGAGCTGAGACCAGAGTCACTGGAGAGCGAAGGGTTGGTCGCCGCTTTGGTCAAACAAGCAACTGCTTTGCGAGCCCGTCATCATATCGAGGTTACCACGCATCTAGAGAAGGAACCCGAAGTTTCCCTGTCAACAAAGGAGGCACTTTACCGTGTTGGTCAGGAAGCGTTGCACAACATCGTGAAACACGCCAACGCCACAAAGACCAACATCACTTTGTACGCTGACGATGGCCAGCTTGTCCTGGAGATTTGGGATAATGGTAAAGGTTTTGATCCGAACGGTGACTTCACTGGCCACCTGGGGCTTCGATCTATGCGCGAGCGCTTGGAACGAGTCGGTGGCGCGCTGAGTATTACAAGCTCGTCTAGTGCTGGCACACAAATAGTGGCGGTAGCACCTTTGGCCTGACTTCAGCGCTCTGATCACAAAGAGTAGTGCCCCCGAAGACTCGAAGAGTAGCCCATCTTTCTTGATAAATGATTTATCCAGCCAGAAGCGAAGAAGCCCTGCCAGAGTGGCGGGCTTCTTCGAAAGTTGTGACCTGGGCTGGACCTATGGTCTCATAGTTTCTTGGCACGCAACCAGACGAGCGCAAAGAGCGCTGAAAAAACCAGTAAAACCAGGCCAGCGGCACTTATCATCGTCAAAGGTTTCATCTCACTTACTCCTATGATAAACGTCACCTAACTCTGGGAATGAGATACTATTCCGGCAATTGAGCTGGCTCTGGCGGATAAGGCGCATTGGGCTCGCCCGGAGTTGGAGGCCAGTCATCATGACGGGTACCGTGGGAATCTCGGCTATAGCTGGCATCGGCCGGGACCTCCGGCAGAATTATGCCGTCTACAAACTCGCCCTCGTCATTGAAGATTTGTATGGTGCTGCCCTCCGCCAGGCTCATTTCCCCCTGCAGCAGGTATAGGACGAGATACCCACCCGGCCGTAGAGAAGTGCGGGTCGGTATTCGGTAAGCGTCGTCATCACCTTCTGTGATCACCAGGCGCCAATAACTCAGATCCAGAGCCTCATCTGAGGCGTTATATAACTCCAGCCAGGCATCCGCTCCCGAGACTTCGCCATCACCATTCCAATCGAAGCTCTTTGGTTCGGGCAACACCTCGTTAAGATAAACCGCAGGAGTTTCCGGATCAGGTGAAGGCGTTACGGTCGGGGTCGGCGTTACAGTCAGCGACTCCGTTGGCGTCGCCGTCGGCGTCGCCGTTGGCGTCGGTGTCTCCGTTGGCGTCGCCGTCGGCGTCTCCGTTGGCGTCGCCGTCGGTGTCTCCGTTGGCGTCGGTGTCTCCGTTGGCGTCGGTGTCTCCGTTGGCGTTACAGTCGGCGTTCTTGTTGGTGTCGGTGTTGGCAGATCACTTACCCGTTCTCGCCAGAACTTGATTAGCGCGCTGCCGCTACGCTCATAATATTCAACGACGATCTGGTGTCGCCCTGCAGCAAGCGCCAAGTCTTTTCTGTAAATCTTGTTGCCATTACTGTCTTGCCACTGGTCGATGACCAGCTGGCCATCCACGTAGGCTCGAACACCGTCGTCAGCCTGGGCGTAGAAGCGATGGATACCGGCCTTCAATTCCACGTGCCTGCTCCATCGAGCTGAGAAGTTATCTGCTGGTAGATCGCTGGCAGGCGAATCCTGTTTCCAGTTGAAGTCGATCTTAGAGTCGTTGCGGGTTAGCATCGGGCTACCCGCTAATAGGCGGTTACTCCAAAACTCACCTTTCCAATCCGGATAGGTAGCCTGGCCTATTCTTTCCCACCATACGCGGGCATGAGCATCGCCGCTTCGCTCGTAGTAATCTACCCTCAAGTTGTGGTTGCCGGTGGATAAGTTGACTTGCTTTCTGAATTCACGCGCGGCGCCGTCGAACCATTCGTCCACTAATAAAGTGCCGTCTACATAGAGGCGCACACCATCATCGGCTAGCGTGTAGAAGCGGTATAGACCCTCTTCGAGTCGCAAAGTTCGCGACCAGCGCACCGAAAAATCATCAGCCGGCAGCCTGCTATCAGGTGCGCCTTGATCCCAGTTGAAGTCGATCTGGTCATCGTTGCGCACAAGCGTTGGACCGCCAGAAAAATGCCGGTTGCTCCAATATTCACCCTTCCAATCCGGGAAAGTAGGCGGGGCCACCTTCTCCCACCAGACGTGTAGTCGCGCTTCGTCAGTCTGTTCGTAGTATTCAACCTGGACTCGATGCGCACCGGCAGAAAGTTGGGCCTCGGCCGTTACCTCTCGCAGCCCGCCGCCACGCCACTCATTTAGCACCAATACACCGTCCACAAAGATGCGCACGCCATCGTCTACCAGAGCATGAAAACGGTAGATGCCGTCGGCAAAGTCCAGATTTCGTACCCAACGTACGGAGAAGTTGTCGGCCGGTATGCCAGGGGCCGGATCGGAACGCCCCCAGTTGAAGCTAATGTCCAAATCATTACGAGTCAGAACAGCCGATCTGTACAAGCCGGCGTTGGCATAGTACTCGGCTTGCCACTGGGGAAATTGGCCGGTGGCCTCCCACCAGAATCTGATGTACGCGTTACCCCTATTCTCATAGTATTCCACCTTCAAGGAATGATTGCCGGCTGCTAAGGTTCGATCTGTGGTGTAAGTCGTGGAGCCAGCATCGTGCCACTGATCGATGATCAGCTCGTTGTCTAACCATACCCGCACACCATCGTCGCTTTGCGCGTAGAAGCGATAGCTGCTGGCGACAAAAGGCAAGGTTCGCATCCAGCGGGCTGAAAATGAATCGGTCGGCAGGCTCGCAGCCGCGGCACCTGCCCCCCAATCAAAAGACAGGGTCGCGTCATCACGGTAAAGACCCGGCGTCCCGGTCAGAGTGGGGTTACTGAAGTATTCACCCCGCCAGGCAGTTGTCAACGGTGTCATTGTAGACGCCGGCGACAAAACTGGGATCGCTGTTGGCCTGATACCCTCGGTTGAGGTCGGCGAAGGTTCGGCGCTCGCCGTAGCTGTCACCGTGGGCGTCATCGTTATCGTCGACAACGGATTTAGCGTGCCCGCGGTTTGTTTGCCAGTAGCTGTCGCGGCCGGCGTCGTCTTGGTTTCGTCTGGCCGAGACGTCATAGTTGCCTCATAGGTCCGGGTTGGCACCACGATCAGCGCAGCTCGTGTCGGCTCAGGGCGAAGCCCGATCAATACAGTAGGCGCCGCCACGCTAAATGCTATGGCGCCGATCAATGTGCCCACGATGGCCAGAATGATGAACCACCAGGGAATTCTGCCTGGCCTCTTTTGCTTTCCTCTACGAGATGTGACTGTGCCTTGCATCACTATTCTCCTTATGTTCACGCATCTAGGGTGTCTGGTTACTGATCACCTCTAGTAGTGATCGTAAACCAGACGAACTTGTCTTGAATCGGCTGAAGGGTGGATCAGCAAATCAGCCTTTTGATGGAAGGAAAGAGGCGCTTGCCAGAGAGGGAAATACAACCAAAAGGGCAACCCGATTGTGGTCGGGCTGCCCCAGGTCAAGAGTCGGGTCTGCGAGAGGGGCCACAAGCCGCAATGTGCCTGCGGCCAGGTCACCGCCCGGCAAACTGCGGGACGAACACGGATTCGAGCCTGCTTAACACCGCCGCATCATCGCCGACGTAAAGGATGAGGAACCAATCAGCTTTGAACAAATGGGGACTGGCTATCCAGATGGCTACCGAAATACGAATGATCCAGTCACAATGCCAAAGAGCTCTTCCATTTGAGCATACGATTCGCCCGCTGACGGGTCGAACGGCGCAAAAAACAAATGGTAGAGCTGCCCATCATGAACGACGAGCAACTGGCGATTGAGGTCTTGGCCAGGCATCATATCCAGCATGACCGCCTCCTGGCCTCCAATAGTGGTGGCGCTCTGTTTAATGTCAAAATCAGGCAAGCTGAAATCTGCCAGCCATTCATCGGCTGCCTGAGCCGCTGAGCGACCTTTGGCGGGTTCGACCTTTATGCTGACCCGAGGATCGATGTGGTTCATCAAGTCGCCTACTACGATTTCGGTGTTGCCGCTTTCAAGCTGTACCACCGTATGGCTGGTCGGGTAAAGAAGACAATATCCGTGCGCTTCGTCAGTCAAGAGCTTGGTCCCGTCTACTGGCAGAGGACAGGCAGTAGATTCTTCAGGATCGGCCGGTGGTTCATCTGGGAAGGCCCAGCTCTCAGGAAGAATGCTTTCAGGAATGCCGAGTGCTTGAAGTTCCATGGGATTGAAGCCCGAACCGACGATCAAGGTCGTCCAGACGCCGTCCTGTCTTGCAAGAAAGCCGGTGAAGCCGCCAGGCACGGCTGGATCAGTTGAAATGATCTTCACTCGGGCGAAATCGCCTTCGATTTGCTCGACCTCGGTCTCGAACTGCTCAGTCTCAGCCCTTTGCTCCGTCAGATAATCGAGAACCGCGGCGGATATCGCCTCTTCTGGCGTCCGGGCCGAAGCACGAGACGACTCGAGCAGGCTGCAAGCGGACAATAACAAAGCGCTTATCATGGCTCCCATCACGAGCCAAGTAGTTATCCGATAATCCTTCACTATCATCTTGTGACTCTCCTATCGATCAAGATTTCTGGTTACTATTTCACCGCCATAATAAGAGCAATGACCGGCCAGTACGCCATGCTTTTGACTGATCGGAAATCCGACAAAAGACGGAGAATGGACTGGGCCTCATCGGGGCGATCATCATTTTTCTCTTCAAAAACGCAAAATCGTTATGAATTGGGTTGGGCCAGAACCCCAGTTCGTGGCCCTCCAGACAATGAAGTCACGGCCGTGCCCCAATTGCCGCCGGGATCGATACTGCTGCAAACCAGGCGCTCCGAAGCCAGCCAGCCAATCAATGCGGCCACCGTATCTCGCTTTTCACTAGTTGCGGCTCGCCGTCATAAGGCGGCCAGACGAGATAGATGGCGCCCGGCCCTTTCACGGGATAACCGTCGGCGTGTTCGCTGATGGCGGCGACGTAGAAAGCCAATTCGCCGCCTGACCCGAGAGTTGAATAGCCTAAATAGTCAGCCTCAGGGAAGCTGAACTGGCTGACTGGTTGACCATTGGCCTCGCCGTCCAGGACGGTAACCGTCTCGGTGTCCACATCCAGGCCGGCCGGAGGCGGCTGCGCTTTTCCCCAGGGTGGCTGCGTCACGACAGCTGTCATAGTAGCTTCTGGGATGTTTTGATGGTTGGTGCAGGCTCTGTGATTGTCGCTATCTGCTCGACAGATCGCTCGATCGACGGAGCCGATGGGGCCGGGAAACAGGCAACCAGTATCACGGCGATGATAAGCAGAGTAAGAATTCTCTAGATCTTCTGCCGGTTATTCATGATCGCTCTAGTTTGAAAATCAGCGAAGATCGAGAGGGCCTGTTTGTCGACAAGCCCTCTCAATAACCTGATTATTGGCAGGTGCAGGTATAGTGTGTCCAAACCATGTCACTGACTAAGCCAATTGCCCGTTATTCCACGATCTCGAAAGTCACCTGCACCTGACTCTGGTAGCTGAGCTGGCCTGGAGAAATGCTGGTTGACGAATCCATTGCACCACCGCCATAGCCGCCTCCCATGGGAGCCGGGCCAGGAAACTGGTTAAAGGCTTCGTCGATCGCTCTGATATCGCCCAGGGTCAGGTCGCTCAAGCGGGCCAGCGATTCAGCTCGTTGGCGAGCATCTTCTAGGGCTTTTTCCCGGGCCTCGGCCTCTAAACTGGCCGGATCGGCGACCGAGAACTGCACGCCATAAATGCTATTGGCACCGGCCGCTATCGCTGCAGCTAGAACCTCTCCAACCTTGTCTATGTCTCGAATCACCACCATGACTTGGTTCGCGACACGATAGCCGGCGATACCTTCAGGCCCGTTGTCGCCATATTTCTGTTCCGCCCAAAGGCTGTAGTTGCTAGTCTGGATGTCGTCAGATGTAATGCCGGCTTCTTTAAGCGCAGTCAAGATCGCCTCTATCGTGGCTTCGTTGTCAGCTGTGGCATCATTTACCTTTGGCGCGAAAGTCTCAACGCCCACAGTCACCTGCGCTTCATCAGGCTGTCCCAGGGCTTCTCCAGAGCCTACAACCTTGATGCTTGCCATTTGTTCTGGCTGCGATGTATCAACAACGTCAGAACTCCCAGCGCTAACTGGGGCGCAGCCAATGACCAGCGATGCCAGAGCTAGGAGGAGCAACGCCATCCACCCATTTATCCATAGCATTGGTTTATCGTTTCTTATCATCGTGATCCACTCCTTCTTTCGGCTAATAATCTGACAGCTGGCGCCGATTGGCGCCCTTCTTGCCAGCTATATCAGAGCATATGCCGGTTTCGACGCAGAGTAATCGGCCGAAAGGCGGAGATCGTCTGAGACAAAAGCTGCAGCTGTACCAGAATATGACGAGCTTCATAAACTGACCTGGGCATCGCCATTATGATCCAGCTATCTTGATAGGCGGCGCGAGCA
>JBFFWQ010000100.1:0-21798 GCA_041570195.1 Promineifilaceae bacterium (SeqCode)
CTTTGCTTCAAGATATGCTCAGCGGCTACTTCACCAGTAGCCAGACAATCGTCGAGATGTACCTGGCGGCCGTGGGTGCCATACCTGGTTACGATTTTCCGATTCAGGTGGTTCCAACACCTACCCCTTAAACCGCCCAACCCCTCGCTTGACGTCCGCCGCTCATGATGCTATTATGCGCCAGTCATGTGTGAAACTGTTGTTTGCTTCCGCTATTTTGCCTTTTATGGCTCTCAACCGCCGCGATGGCTGTGTGCGGAGGCTTTCCCAGTTCCCTAGTAGAACAGGCAGGAGAGAACGTAGACACAGGACGCGGCGAAGGCGCCGGGTCCTTTTTTTATTGTTTGTTGACAGCCTGTTGGCAGGATGGAATGAAATTATGAACAATGCAGATATTCCCCAGGACAGGCAAGAACGATCCCCAGGTCAACTGATGTGTCGCGGTATTCGCGGGGCAACAACAGTCGAAGAAAACACGGCCGAAGCCATATTGTCGGCAACCCGAGAGTTGCTGTTTATCATGATCAGGGCCAATGGCATCGACGTAGACGACGTGGCCAGCGCCATATTTACCACCACGAAGGATCTCGACGCCTCGTACCCTGCACTGGCAGCCAGGCAGCTTGGGTGGTATGATGCAGCCCTTCTCTGCGGTCACGAGATGGCGGTTCCCGACGGTCTGACCCACTGTATCAGGATTCTAGTGCATTGGAACACCACGCGCGGCGCGGACGAGATCATCCATGTCTATTTGCGCGAAGCCAAAGATCTGCGGCCGGATCGCAACGAATTGCCGGAGATCCCATTTGAGGAAATAGAAGCGGCAGTCAATTATGGGAAGCTGGATCTCTCGTAGCCTGCATTTAGGTCGTAACCGGCTAATCGCCAGCGCTCTTGGCCCACCTCCCGAAACCTGCTTACGACAAGGACGACAAGATGATGATCGTAATAATGAAATCGCAGTCAAAGATGCGCAACGTGTCGGCCGTTATCGCCAAGGTAGAAGACGCCGGCTACAAGGTCCATCTCTCCGAAGGCGAGGAGCGGACGATTATAGGGATCATCGGTGATGGTCGGCCGATCGAGCGCGACCAGATTGAACGAATGCCTGGCGTTGAACGATGCGTTCCCGTCCTGGAACCCTTCAAATTAGCTAGTCGCGATTTCAAGCCCGCCGGCACAACATTTCCTATCGGCCAGCATATGGTAGGCGGTGATGAGATCATCTTGATGGCCGGACCATGCTCGGTCGAGAGTCGCAGTCAGATCATCGAAACCGCCCATGCCTGCAAAGAGGCTGGCGCCCATGTCTTGCGCGGCGGAGCATTCAAGCCGCGCACGTCCCCATACTCCTTTCAAGGCTTAGGCGAAGAGGGTCTCAAGTATCTGGCCGAGGCTAGGGAACAGACTGGATTGCCCGTTATCACGGAAGTTATGGAGCCGGCTCTGGTGCCCCTCGTGTGTGAATACGCAGACATTCTACAGATCGGTGCTCGCAACATGCAGAATTACGCCCTGCTGCACGCAGTGGGAGAGTCCCAACATCCGGTAATGCTCAAGCGCGGCATGAGCAGTTTGATGAAGGAATGGCTCATGTGCGCCGAATACATACTTAGCCATGGCAATTCACGGGTGATGCTCTGCGAGCGGGGTATTCGAACCTTTGAGCGATATACGCGCAACACTTTCGACATCAATGCCATTGCCGTCGTCAAACAAGTTTCCCATCTGCCGATCATCGCCGATCCTAGTCATGCCACCGGCAAGTGGGAATACGTGGCTGCCGCCGCCAGGGCGGCCGTCGCCGCGGGTGCAGATGGGCTGATCATCGAGGTTCACCCGCGCCCGGAAGAGGCCCTATCTGACGGCGTACAGTCTTTAAAACCCAGGCGATTTGGGCAGTTGGTCGAAGAGATGAAGCGCATTGCCGAGGTAGTCGGGCGTCGCATCTTATAGATTGATATGCGGGTTGCCGACCGGCGGCCGTCTTGTCGCATGTGCTGCATTCAGTATAATCAGCATCACTGAGGATTCGGAGCAAAGTAATGTCACGAGCAGTATTCCCATTCACCGCGATTGTCGGTCAGGAGCGCATGAAGCGCGCGCTGATCCTTAATGCGGTCAGTCCACAGATCGGTGGTGTCTTGATCCGCGGGGAGCGAGGAACCGCCAAGTCAACAGCCGCCCGTGCGCTGGCGGCCCTGCTGCCCGACATTGTGGTCATTGGCGACTGCCATTTTGGCTGTGATCCGTGGCGGCCAAACGAGTGGTGTGACGATTGCCGAGTCCGTCATTCGAACGGAAAACTGGAAACATTGACCCGCAAGACATCGTTCATCGACCTGCCCGTTAGCGCCACGGAGGACCGAGTTGTCGGCACATTGGACATCGAGCAGGCGATTCAGAAGGGCGAAAAGCACTTCGAACCTGGCGTCCTGGCCTCGGCCAATCGTGGACTGCTTTACGTGGACGAGGTCAATCTGCTGGATGACCACGTAGTTGATCTGCTATTGGATTCTGCGGCCATGGGCGTCAATGTGGTCGAGCGCGAGGGCATTAGCTTCAGTCACCCGGCCAAATTTATCCTTGTTGGGACGATGAACCCTGAAGAAGGCGACATCCGGCCGCAGTTACTCGATCGATTCGCCTTCTCGGTTCACATCATCGGCCTACTTGATCCCGAGCAGCGCATGCAGATCATGGAACGGCGCATCAGTTTCGAAAGCAATCCAGACGAATTCCGCTCTCAGTGGCGTGATCAGGAACAGCAACTATCTGGTCAGATCGCCCACGCCCGCGAGCAAGTCCATCACGTACGTTACACCCGGCGCAATCTGGCTGCAATAGCCGCTCTGACGGCTTCAATGAAAGTAGATGGTCATCGCGCTGACCTGGTCATCTTGCGCGGTGCGCAAGCCCATGCAGCCTTCCAGGGCCGCGACAACATCATTGAAGAGGACATCATCCTTGCCGCAGAGCTTGCCCTGCCCCACCGAATCAAGGCTCGGCCGTTCCAAGAATCGGCCATTGGCGCCTACGAATTGCAGGAACGGCTGGAGGAAGTCACCAGCGAGTGGGGTGAAGGCGAATTCGGGGAAGAGGCAGAACAATCCGAAGAGATCCCCTCAGGTAAAAAAAAAGTCTAGATAGCGAGGAGTCGTCTGAAGGTTCAGACGTGGCCCAGACCGAAGCTGGCCCTCAATCTGTGCCCCAATCAGCCCAAGATAGCCAATGGTGGGAGGGCGGTCAAGACGCAAACTCCGGGCAGGAATTCACGGCCCGCCGGCTTGATACCCAACTCGACCGGCTGACGCGCCGCTCCGCCGGCCGCCGATCGCGTACGAAGACCGATCGCAAGCGCGGCCGCTATATCCAGTCCCGTTTACCCGTTAAAGACAAGGTAACTGACCTGGCCTTCGACGCGACGCTGAGAGCGGCCGCGCCTTTTCAACGTGATCGGGATCGCTCAAAGATGGCCTTGGCCCTCAAGAAGCAAGATCTACGGGAAAAGGTAAGAGTGCGGCGCTCGGCCAATCTGGTCTTGTTCGTGGTCGACGCAAGCTGGAGCATGGCCGTCGCTGAACGCATGGAGGCAACCAAAGGGGCAATCATGTCTCTTCTGACCGATGCCTACCAGCGACGAGATCGCGTTGGATTGGTGGTCTTCAACAAGAACGATGCCCGGCTGGTTCTCTCACCCACCAACTCGGTTCAACTGGCTCGCGATGCACTGGCCGATATCGCCGTGGGCGGAAAAACCCCGCTATCGGCCGGGCTGCTCCTGGCCTTCGAGGTATTCCGCAAAGAAGCGCATCTCCACCCAGACGTCATGCCGCTAATGATTTTGCTTACGGACGGCGCGGGGAACGTCAGCATGTCGAATCTTCCCCCTCAAGACGAAGCCCATAAGATCGCTCGTTTGATAAGGGACAATGGCATCCGATCGGTGGTGATCAATATGGAGCATGCGGCTTTTGACCAGGGCCTAGCCCAGTTGCTGGCCGACAACTTGGATGCCCCGTGCAACACGTTAGACGATCTACATGCCACCACGCTTTACCAGAAAGTGCTGGAGGTCCTGGACTAGCGTGATCCAACCGGGGTTAGAGGCTGGCGATCAGCGCCCGAAATGCATGGGCATTATGATGTGCAAGAAACTATCGTCGCCAACCGCCTTTAATACGCCAGGTTCAGTCGATCGGGTCGTCTCCAAGGCCACTTGTGGTGCATCCATAACGCCCAATACCTGACTCATATATCGCACATTGAAAGCGATCTCGACCTCATCACCCTCAACTGTAGCGTCAATCTGGGCCACATTATCGCCGGTCTCGGCGCTCGTGGCGGTAATTGAAGCGTAGCCGGGCATTAACTCATTGCCTGGTTCCACTCTCACTCGCGCCGTGTGGCTAGACTCCCGCGCGAATATCTCTGCCATTTTGCAGGCCTGGGCGAAATCGCCGGCGTTAAGGATAGTGCGCGTGCTATGTCGCGAGGGGATCACCGGCCGAAAGTCGGGGAAATTACCTTCGATCAATTGCGTGACCAATACCACGCTATCCATATCGAAAATAACTTGATTCCGACCCTGGGGCATTTCAATGTAGACTTCTTCAACCGAGTCGTCCACAATACGTGACAACTCGTTCAGAGCCCTAGCTGGAATGACGACATCGAACGGTTCGGCCGCCTTTGTCGGTAGTTCAACCGACTTGACTGACAATCTGAAGCCATCGGTGGCTGCCATGGTCAGCTCCTTGCCGTCTATACGGGTCAGCACGCCGGTTAGGGTCGGGCGGGCGTCATCGGTCGCGGCCGCAAAGGCGACCTGACTTATCATCTTTTTGAGCATCACCGTATCGATTTTATGACGTGCATCTGTGCCCGGCTCTGGAACGACGGGAAACTCCTTGGCGGTGATGCCCTTGATGTTGGCCTCAGTTCGCGCGCAGGATAGGTGCAAGGTCTGGCTGCTAACCTCTAACTGCAAATCGACTTGCTCCTGGGGCAATGTGTTCACAAGATCATTCAAGGTGCGAGAGGGAACCGTGATAGACCCTTCTTCTTCAACCTTGGCGCCAATCCAGCAAGTGATTACGATCTCCAGGTTGGTCGCGGAAAGCTTCAGCCTGCCATCCTCAGTTGATAATAGAACGTTGGCCAAAACAGGTAGCGTCGAGCGTGTGCTGACCGCCCGCCCGACAATCCCCAATCCCTTGGCTAGGTTCTCTTGCAAACAGCTAACTTTCATGGCCGTTCTCCTGGAGAATTGTTGTGTTATCCCGCACGAGTCGTTGAGTTTAGTATACAGAATCAAAGATGCTCAAGCAAGGAAACCGGTCACGGCCTCTCTTGCCGGCATCAAGTTAAATCTCGCATCAGCTACTGTGCAAGATATGATATAGGACCACTGCCAGGGCAGCATGAACATTCAGAGAGCGTCCTTTGCCATACATGGGTATGAATATGGCTTCATCACAGATATTCAAAGCAGCCTTAGTCACGCCGTGATCTTCGTTACCGACTACCAATAAACAGCGCTCGGGATAGCGATACTCATGGTATGGCAACGCCGTATCGACCAGTTCCAAGGCAACAGCTCGATAGCCGGTTTCCTTCAGCCCGTGGATGGCTGTCACGGCATCCGCCTCATAACGCCAGCGCACATTTTTAGCCTTATAACGGCCGACCTTATCTATGGTTGGATGAGGCGGCCTAGGCGTGATGCCTGTGAGCACCAGTTCTGACAGATTGACGCCGTCGGCCAGGCGGAAGATCGAGCCAACGTTGTATGGATAGGCAACGCTTTGCAGCAAAGCGGCAATTTGGCGTGACGGTGCGTTGGCCCGCCTGTACTGGCGCAAGAAGCGTTTCAGTTCAGTGCCTGTAAGTTGTTTCACCACTTGCCCTCGGACCGTGTATCCTTCAGCACCTTGACGGCCTGTTGCAACCGACGTCACGGCGTACTACATGGCCACTTGCTCGGCTGTCATTAACTTCATCAGGGCAATGTTAACACATGGGTAGAGGTCCGGATAGTCACATTGAGACCCGCCAATGTGCGAAGACCTCGACTGGTTGCCGCATACAGTTACGCTATACTCCTGGCATGTCGCTGCCTCCATTGAACCTACCTTACGCAATCGCCGCTTCGCTCCCTTTGCTCGTAGTCCTCTACCTGATGATCGGTCGCAACTGGGGAGGCAGCAAAGCTGGTCCGGTAGGCTGGTTGACGGCCATTGTAATCACCGTCGTCGTTTTCGGAGGTGGGTTGGATCTGCTACTCGTCGCTCTCGGCCGCTCCCTGCTTCTTGCGTTCTTTGTGTTATATATCATTTGGATGGCCTTGCTGCTTTATCAGGTGGTGAACGAAGCCGGCGCCGTCGAAGTAATCGGTCGGGAGCTGCCAGGATTGGCCGTAGACAAGCCGGCCCAGGCCTTACTCTTGGGATGGGTATTTGGTTCCTTCCTTCAGGGAGCCTCAGGATTTGGTGTGCCGGCCGCTGTAGTTGCCCCGCTCTTGTTCGGCCTTGGATTCGCCGCCAATTCGGCGGTCGTCATCGCCCTGGTCGGTCACGCCTGGGCTGTCACCTTTGGCTCGTTGGGCTCATCGTTTTTTTCCTTGATGGCTGCGACCGCGGTCGCTGGCGATCTTCTCGAAGGCCCATCGGCCGCTCTCCTGGGCGTTGCCTGCCTGCTATGCGGTTTGGCCGTACTGTGGGAAACAGGACATCGAGAAGCAGTGCGCAGGCGGTGGACGACACTATTGGTGGTTGGACTTGCCATGGCCGGGTCACAATATCTGTTGGCCGCGGCTGGGCTCTGGAGCCTCGCCGCATTTGGAGCAGGACTGGTCGGATTGGCCGTGATTCTGATCGACCTGCGCCTCGGTCTCCTCGATCCGGTGGCCTGGCGACGAACACTGGGCCGTCACCCTCGGTCGCGGAACAATGCACCTTCGCCCGACAATTCGTCTGCAGACATAATAACCGATATGCTGGGCTCTTCTAGCCAGATCGACGACAACTTGTCCTTGGGGGAGGCCGCTACCACGGATGCTGGCAGTTTGGCCAGGGCGCTTTTGCCTTACGGCTTGCTCACCTTGATAATTATCCTGGGACAGCTTGTATTCGACCGGCCGTTATCCGTAATCGAACTGAACCTAGCCTTTCCCGAAGTGAGCACGTCTTTTGGCTGGCTGACGCCGGCCGGATCGGGCAGGTCCACTAGTCTCTTGGGTCACGCTGGTGCTCTGCTGCTTTACACGAGCGTATTGAGTTATTTGTGGTTCCGGTGGCGGGGCACGTTCCAGGCAGGGTCACGATACAGTTTTTGGGCGATAGTCGGCCGAACCGCGCGCGGCTCAATCAAATCAACTGTGGGCATTGTGACCTTGGTGGCCATGGCTGTTACTATGCAACTTGCGGGAATGACGCAATTACTTGCACAAGGCCTGAGCGCTGGCACTGGTCCGATCTTTCCATTTCTTAGCCCGTTTATTGGCGCTCTCGGGGCATTTATGACCGGCAGCAATACCAACAGTAACGTCGTATTTGGGCAACTTCAGTTGGACACGGCTACAGCCCTATCCCTCAGCATCGTCCTGATCCTGGCCGCCCAAACGGCCGGCGGCGCTATTGGCAGCCTGTTCGCGCCAGCCAAGGTCATCGTTGGAACCAGTACGGTCGAGGGAGCTGAAGACAGCAAAGTGCTGGGACGCGCCGTCGCCTACGGTCTTGGCATAGTCGCCATACTAGGAATCATCACTCTTTTGCTTGTCTAGCCTGCGCGATCAGGGAACGCACCGTCGAACGTCAGAGTGAGATTCTCCGTTGCTCGACGCGATGATGCTCAGAATCAATGATTGACAAGATGGTGGCCACGGTCGCTTCCTGCTGACCCTCGGCATTTACCACACAATAGTCAAACTCATTAACCCTTTTCATTTCCTGGCGGGCCGTGGCGATTCGAAGATTGAGCCCTTCCGCTGATTCTGACTTACGCTCCCTTAGCCGGTTCACCAGCGCCGCTTCAGATTCCGCGGTCAAGAATATGAAGATAGCATTGGGTACCAGTTTACGAATGGTCGCTGCGCCTTGCACGTCTACCCGCATGATCACGTCCCGGCCGCTGGCCAACGCGTCGCGTATCTGCTGCTTGGGTACTCCCTTGTAGTCATTGTAGACTATGGCGTATTCCAGCAGTTCATCTTCTTCAATCATACGCGCGAAGTCATCATGCGAGAGGAAAAAGTAATCGCGTCCGTGCACTTCTCCAGCTCTGGGTCGCCGGGTCGTGGCTGTTACGACGAAGTAGAACGCATCTTGGTTGGCCATCATCAACTTGGCCACCGTATCCTTGCCCACGCCAGATGGTCCAGAAATCACGATCAGAAGCGGGTAGATGGATCTTGCATAAGGGTTACTGTTAGACAAATTTGCACCTGCTTTTGCACGCCATATAATGTTCGCACGGTTGTAGAATTTCGCATGACACAACAATAATCCAATTCTACCAGGGTCTCGCTGACAGGTCATCGAAAGGAGTTCGTCGAGTCAAATGCCATATTATGAATATCGTTGTCGCAACTGTAAACGCCAGGTAAGACTGTTCTTCTCCTATGAAGAATACGACGCGGCGGCGCCCGCCTGCACATACTGCGACAGCACGAATCTTAGGCGCGTTATCGGCCGGATCGCCCTTGGTAAATCTGAGGAGTCGCGCCTAGATTCGATGGATCCTGACACACTCCTGGGCGGCCTTGATCAAGACGATCCACGAGAGTTGGGCAAGGCAATGCGTAAAATGAAGGAAGAAATGGGCGAGGATTTGGGTTCAGAATTCAATGAAGTTGTGGAACGCCTCGAAAGCGGTCAATCGCCCGAATCTATAGAGGAATCAATGCCTGAGCTGTCGGACAGTGCAAGTCCAGGAAGCGATGATGTCTTCTAGTCCGGCTGCACAGCTAAGCGCGACTCTACGTGCCATCTGACATCTTCCTGTATGTCTTCCACCACTCGGTTGGCGTCCACGATAACCCAGCGATTAGGATCGGCGGCAACCATCTCCAGATACCCCTCCCTTACCCTTTTGTAGAAAGCTAGCGCCTGCAGATCCATACGGTTCATCTCTTCACCACCCTCCGACCTTCGTAGAAGACCTTTTTCAACTTCGACATCCAGAAAGAGCGTTAGATCAGGTGTGAGGCCGCCTGTCGCAAAGTGGGTGATCGTGGCCAGTGTATCCAAATCCAGAAGCCGACCATAACCCTGATATGCCAGGGTGCTGTCCGCATAGCGATCGCTGAGGACGACGTTCCTATCGGCCAATGCCGGCCGAATCACTTCTTTTACCAACTGTGCCCGTGACGCCGAATAAAGTAAGACCTCGGCCGCTGGAGTCATTTCCTTATTGGCCACATCATGCAAACAGCCCCGAACCTGCTCGCCAATCAGGGTTCCGCCAGGCTCACGTGTCGTCGTCACGCCATAGCCTTTTCTCCGCAGATAGTTGGCCAGGAGCATGATTTGGGTTGACTTCCCACTCCCCTCAGATCCTTCGAATGTTACAAACATGGCCGGATTTGGCTTTGGCTTCAAAGCGCCGCATCCTGGTTGCGCGGCGTCCGAAAGATCCGCACATGTCGATTAGCGCCCTTACCATAGCTATGCGAAACGAGATTGGCCTGGCGAGCCATCTGGTGCTGGTAGCGGCGGACCGCGCTGCTGACCGGCGCCAAATCAACGCTGTTTTGGCCCGATTGAATTAACTGGATGGCTTTTTCGGTCTCGGCAATGGCTTGTTCAAAAGGGTCGGCCGGCGTCACTTCGAGACCGAGAGCCTCGATCAGGAAATTTTCCATCTGCGTGATGGTATTAGCTCGCAAAACGTACACTGGGACGCGCCGATTCTGCGCCTCGATGATTAGCTTGCGTTGCCGTCGGAAGTAACTCTTAAGAGTGACCATGACCTCTGCCTGATCGAGGTCGTTCACAACTTCGACGGACACGTTAAGTGAACGGGCCGCCTGCAATAAGCGGTTCCTGGCTACGCCATAGGCGAAAACTTTGACGGCCCGGCGGCCATGCCTCCCTTGCGCCGCCGCGCGATCGCTGGGGGCAAGTCTTCGATCTGTCTGACTGCCCTTCACTTGGCGCGGTCGATCTTGCCGCTGGCCATTGTTCGGCCCTCTGGCATCACGACGACGCGCGAATTCGGGCGAAGGTACTTTCCAGGCCTCTTCTTGCTCTACCTGAACCTCGCCATCTTCGTCACGATAGCGCAGCTCAAGACCAAGCGGATGGCCGCGCAGCATTGAGTCGACCGACGACGCCACATTACGGTGAATCGCTAGGCGTTGGCGATCCTGTATCTCAATCAAAATGTCAAAGGTTGGCGGCGCCCGACGCTCCAGTACAGTCTTCTGGGTACCTCTCCTTCGCGCCTCTTCATCAGACAATGTAACGCTTTCGATCCCGCCTACAAGATCTGACAGAGTCGGGTTGAGTAGCAAGTTCTCGATAGTGTTTCCATGAGCCGTGCCGATAAGCTGTACGCCTCGTTCATTGATTGTTCTGGCGGCGGCCGCTTCTCTTTCCCGGCCGATTTCATCAATAATGATCACCTCAGGGTTGTGATTCTCGACCGCCTCAATCATTGTCTCATGCTGGAATGCCGGCTTGGCCACCTGCATTCGCCTTGCCCTGCCTACGGCCGGGTGCGGAATATCGCCATCGCCGCCAATTTCATTCGAGGTATCGACGATAATCACCCGCTTTTTCCCGGACAGCACACGCGCCATTTCACGCAGCATCGTTGTCTTGCCAACGCCAGGACGGCCAAGAAGCAATATACTTTCACCATCGTCAATCAGGTCAGCGATAATATTTATCGTTCCGTACACCGCTCGACCGACGCGGCAGGTTAAGCCAACAACCTCGCTACGCCGGTTGCGTATTGCGGCGATCCTATGCAATGTCCGCGCGATACCTGCGCGATTATCGTCGTCAAAGTCGCCGACGCTTGCGACGACAGCGTCGATTTCTTCCCTGGTGACCTCAGACTCGCGCAGCGTCTTCTCGCCCCACACATAGCGAGCAGCAGGTCGTCGCCCAAGATCTAGGACGACCTCGAGCAACTCGTCTTCGTGGCCCACCTCCTCCAATTTGGCGCGCACATCACCGGGCACGATAGCCAGGAGCATGCGCAGATCCTCGATCAGTTGTTTCTGGTCTTCATTCATGGATTATTTGAAGAGTGTCCCTAATGTCCGTTTCGGCCGTCGCCACCGCTCATGCCCTGTATCAATGTTGTAGAGCCCGGCACGGCCTTAGGTTCGATTACATTATTCGCGACCGGAGCCCGGGATTCGATGTGCTGAACAATGTGTTTTACCATGACAGCCTGGCTGCCCCATGGTCGGAATCCAGACTTCTCGAGCGCGCTCAATAACCAACTCTGACTCCGGCGTACGCAACAATAAACCGGGTGCTCGGGCGTCGGAGATTGTGCCTGCAGCGCAGCCTCGATGATATTCTTTGGCTTGGTGCGCGCGTTGGGATGGATGAATAGTCTCATCCAGTTGGCAACAGGGCCGGAACAGATGTGAACATAGGCCGTCAATTCACCATCCTCACGTAAGACCCAGTTTTGACCGGTATCCAGCGGCGGACCTGGCTCTACCGACTGTATCATGCCGGGCACAATGCTCGAATATAGAACGTTGATGTCCCAATCATCGATCGATTGCCTTTCTACCAGGTGGCCAGTTGATCCATTCGGATCAAGTCGGTCGTTAATCCAGATATCCTGGCGAGTGTAAACGACAAAACCAGCTCGGCGCAGCAGCGGCAACTCAGGACCGTCCTCGGCCGCCTCGGCGATGAGATTATGTACGCCCTTTCGGCCCGCCACGACTACTAGCTGATCCAGCAGAGGCAGCCAAATATCTTCGTCGGTCTCGCTGTGCTCGTCAGACTCACCCCTTGTCACTTCGACGCCGATGCTGGCCAGGTGGGCATTTGCCTGACCTTCCTCCATAGTAAGCTGGACGAAGGCGGCCGCATTCGGATTCTTCGACTTCCAAATGTAAGTTGAACTGTTCCCACCCACCAGCATGGTAATCAGGGCGTGCCGCACAGGATGCGGGACGGTCGTCAGCGCGGCCTGTGTTTGAAATACAACGCCTCGATCGCCAAGCCGATGAACGAGACCCAAGTCTCGCAAATGAAATGGGCGTATCATTGAGTCAAGTTTAGCAGGCGCCATAATTGCAGGCAAGGATTGAAGCTGCGGCGCCGAGCACATGAGCATCCTTGCCTTTTTCGCGATTGGCTCGGTTGTGCTATAGTTGAAATAAGCGTATCGATTTGTCAGAATTGGCGCAAATTCGGTCATTTCTTCGTTATTCCTGTGGAGGCAGATAATGCAGTCAGAATCCACGCTGAAGCTCACGCTGCGCGAAGCACTCCGCTATCGCGGACTTTGGGGACATTGGAGCTGGATCTCCCATCGCCTTTCAGGCCTGGCCATTCTGTTATTCTTGATAATCCATGTCTGGGATACTGCCAACGCCACATTCTGGCCAGAGGCATACAGTTACACCGTCGAGGTCTTCAAATGGCTACCCTTCAGTCTCGGGGAGATCGGCTTAATGGGCGCTGTGCTCTTTCACGCCTTTAACGGTATTCGCATAACGCTGCTGGATTTCAAACCTGAATGGTGGCGCTTTCAGCGCCAGTCGGCCATCGCCGTCTGGATCTTGTTTGGCCTCACGTTTACGCCAATAGCCCTATTTATGCTCAGCCGCACGATCGGTCATTGCCGCGAGTTGGCAGAGATTGGTCAGAGCTGCATGACATTTCCCACTCCTTAGAAGTAGTTGGTACTGGGCAGAGCTTTCATCATAATGAAGAGAGGGAAGTTTAATGGCTACCACCCGTCACATTAAACCTAGGAGCAATCTCGAGCGATATGCTTTTTTGTTCATGCGATTGTCTGGCGTATTGCTCCTGTTGCTCGCGGTTGGACATATGCTCCTTCAACACGTCTTTCGCGATGTGCACAACCTGACCCTGCAAGTTGTCGCCGACGCCTGGCGATCATGGGGATGGCGAGCATACGATCTACTCCTGCTCATCTTTGCCATCACCCATGGTTTTAATGGGCTGCGTCAAGTACTGGAAGACTATATTCACAATCCAAGGACGGTAAGGATAGTCGCTCGTGTGATCGTCATACTCGTCGTAGCTACCGTCATATGGTCGGCCGTAGCCATTTTTTCATTCAATCCGGAGTCGGTTATGGCAACCGCCGAATAGGGCTCCGTTCAAGTAGCGTGATGGAGCCGGATGTTGGTCACTCCGGTTATCTGAAAGTAGAGAAGAAACTGCAATGAATAGTAATGTTAAGACTCATGTCTTTGACGCAGTCATTGTCGGCGCCGGAGGCGCCGGTCTGATGGCCGCTTTGTATGCCAGCCGTGACGCCAATGTGGCAGTCATCTCCAAGCTCCATCCGACGCGTTCGCACACCGGCGCCGCCCAGGGTGGAATCGGCGCTGCTCTCGGCAACTTAGAAGAGGATCGCTGGGAATGGCATGCCTACGATACAGTAAAAGGTTCGGACTATCTTGCCGATCAAGACGCGGTAGACGTGCTTTGCCAGGAAGCAGTCGAGACCGTCATCGAACTAGAGCATATGGGACTGCCCTTTGATCGGACGGCCGAAGGGAAAATCTCCCAGCGCCGCTTTGGCGGCCATACCAACAATGACACTGGCAAACCGGTGATGCGCGCCTGCCATGCGGCCGACCGCACGGGCCACATGATCCTACAGACACTATATCAGCAGTGTATTAAGAACGAGGTCAACTTCTTCGACGAGTTTCATGTCGTCGATTTGATTCGCGTCGGCGACACCGTTCGAGGTGTTGTAGCAATATCGATCGCCACCGGCGAGTTTCACGTCTTTCACAGTAAGGCAGTGCTCTTTGCCACCGGTGGCTGGGGGCGCTGTTGGGAAGTTACCTCTAATGCCCATTCGTTGACCGGCGACGGCGCAGCCATCTGCCTGCGGCGAGGAATTCCCCTGGAAGACATGGAGTTCTTTCAATTTCATCCCACCGGTATCGTTCGGCTGGGCATTCTGATCACCGAGGGAGTTCGCGGCGAAGGAGGTGTCTTGATTAACGGCGAAGGGGAGCGATTTATGGAACGCTACGCGCCAACCATAAAGGATCTGGCCAGTCGCGATGTGGTCAGTCGGGCTATCTTCTTGGAAGTCCAGGCTGGTCGAGGAATCGGCGGCGGCAACTACGTTCACCTTGACGTCAGGCCCGAAACCGTCAATCGCTATTTTGAACAGGCCGGAGAAGACAGGCGCATCGACAATGCCTATATTGAGGAAAAGCTGCCAGATATCGCTGACTTCACACGCACGTACCTTGGCGTCGATCCCGTTAGGGAGCCGATGCCAGTGCAGCCAACGGCTCACTATGCCATGGGCGGCATCCCAACCGACGTCGAAGGGCGCGTCGTGATCGACGCATCCAACAATATTCTGCCTGGTCTCTACGCGGCCGGCGAGGCGGCTTGCGTCTCAGTCCATGGCGCCAACCGACTTGGTACGAATTCGCTGGTCGATTTGGTCGTTTTCGGCCGGCGAGCCGGCCGAAACATTGCCGAGTATTGCCGGCAAAGCGAGTTACAGCCCCTACCTGATGATCCGGCCGCCCAGATCATTGCCGAATTTGAACGCATCCGCAATGGCAGCGGAGGCGCCCAGCCATACAAAATGCGGGCGGCCATGCAGGCAACGATGACCGCCAATGTAGGCGTTTTCAGAACCGAAAAAACTCTGTCGAAAGGCGTCGATGAAATGCGAGCGCTGCGGACCCAATTCGAGCACATAGAGATTGACGATAAGGGCCATCAGTTTAACACCGACATTCTTGAAGCTTGGGAACTCGGCTGTTTGCTGGAACTGGCCGAAGTGACCGCCATCTCGGCCCTTGCCCGCCAGGAGAGCAGAGGCGCTCATGCCAGAGACGACTTCACCGAACGCAACGACGACGAGTGGCTCAAACACACGTTCTTTTTCCGAGATGGAGATTCTTATCGCCTTGAGTACAAGCCGGTAACCCTTGGACGCTACGAGCCCAAGCCGCGCGTCTACTAGCATAGAGCTTGCGACCCAAACTGTGAACGAAGTCATCCTGCAAATCCACCTTGTCTTCAGAGGAATCTGCATTGGCCGCAGTACGCTGCTATCGACGAAAGCAACAATCTCTAGAGCCAAACAGGTCTTAATCTGTGAAATCTGTGTAAATCTGCGTCCCATTTCCTAAGGAGTTGGTCATGCAAGTCGACTTACGAATCAGGCGTTTCAATCCAGAACAAGGCAAGAAATCATGGTGGGGCGAGTATTCGATCGAAGATGTGAACAGCAGTGATTCGGTGCTCGACGTGTTGCACCGCGTCAAGTGGACGATTGATGGTACGTTGACCCTTAGACGTTCGTGCGCCCATGGTGTCTGCGGCTCGGATGCGATGCGCATCAATGGCGCAAATGCGCTGGCTTGCAAGGTCCTGGTGGGTCGCCTAGCAAAGGAAGGCAGTGATTTGGCCAAAATCCAGGTTGAGCCGATTTTAGGTTTGCCGGTGGTCAAGGATCTAGTGGTGGATATGGAACCATTCTTTGATCATTACCGTTCGGTTAAGCCGTATTTTGTCAATGATGGCGCCGCCCCTGAAAACGAACGCGAACGTCTCCAGTCAGTAGTGGATAGAGCCAGGTTTGACGATACGACCAAGTGCATCCTATGCGCGGCTTGCACGACCTCGTGCCCAAGCTTTTGGGCCAACGATCGCTATGTAGGACCGGCCGCCATCGTCCAAGCTCATCGCTTCATTTTCGACAGCCGGGACGAAGCATATGAGGATCGGCTGGAGATCTTAGGCGAGCAGTTTGGCGTATGGCGCTGTCGCACCATCTTCAACTGTACCAATGCCTGTCCGAGGGAGATTGAGGTAACCAAGGCTATCGCCGAGGTGAAGATGGCTCTATCCAGTGGAAACGTCTAACCGTTTGACCCCATCGTGCCCTACTGACGCCAAGGTTCGAAGTTCTCAAGAATTGAGCCGCCAATAAACTCACGCAATATCGAGTCGCTAGGGATGCTGTCACGGTCGATCGGCTCGAACCATTGTAAGAACGCTAGGAGCCTATTAGCTTCGATGCGCTCCCGAGTCCTTGGCTCCACCTGGAGGAGAAGTGGCTGGGCCAAGGGTTTGAGCACGGACAATTCGTAGGCTAGAGCAGAATTGAAAAACACGTTGGCGTTACTTTGATAGGGGAAGATGTAGTTCTTCTCGCCATATCGAACGCTGGTCCAACGGCCGATAGTATCGGCCGCACTGTAGCCCCGGTGTGCGGCGTCTCGTACGATGCGTCGCAGCATCCGCGTATCAGTCGTCGGTACCCTATTGTGCTTGTCCAGATTCAATTGTGTTAACGCTGAGACATAAATCTTATACACTGATCCGGGCGAGATTCCTTTAACTAGCTTGGGATTCAGACCGTGAATTCCTTCGATGAGCAGCAATTGATCCGGCCGGATTTGAAGCGGAGGACCCTGCTCGCGCCTTCCAGTGTGAAAATTATAGCTTGGTTGCTCAATCGTTTCTCCGTTCAAAAGGGCTTGCACCTGCTGCCGAAACAGCGGCACATCCAACGCCTCCAGGGCCTCAAAATCATAATCACCTTGTTCGTCACGCGGCGTATCCTCGCGGTTGACGAAATAGTTATCCATGTTAATGGCCACCGGTGTAATGCCGGAAGCGATCAGTTGAATGGCAAGACGCTTGGTGAAAGTCGTTTTTCCCGCTGAACTCGGCCCGGAAATCATCACTACCCGAACCTTCGGCCGGTAAGCCGCCACTTCGGAGGCGATGCTGGCTAGTTGCCGATTGTGCAGCGCCTCGGCGACAAGGATGGCTTCCTGGGTTCGGCCATTCCTGATAGCCCGGTTGAGAGCCGCAACGCTGGGCACGCCGATGATGGAAAGCCATTCGTCATAATCACGGAATACTCGAGCCAGGCGCGGCTCGTCCTCAAAAGGCTGTAACCGGTCGGGTTGATGACGTCTGGGGAATTGTAGGATAAAACCATTGGCGTAATGACGCAATTCAAATAGATCGAGATAACCCGTGCTAGCTACCATGAAACCATGGAAGTAGTCGCGAACGCCACCAAGCTCATACAGCGTCAAGTAGTCCTTGCGCCGTTTGGCGAAAAGAACGGCCTTCTCCTGGTCTCCTGCATTGCGAAACAGTTGCAGGGCCTCGTCCAGCGGCACACGAACGCGAGTGATAGGCAGATTTGCTTCGACCAGTTCCCGCATGCGATCTCGAAGTCGGTCCAGTTCCTCACCAGACAACCTTCGACCTCCGTTGCGCTCACAGTAATATCCACCGAAAGGCATGGAGTGATGCACCGTCACAGTGTCCCCGGAAAGCACCTCGGCCGCAGCGGCGATCATCAGGAAACTGAGCGAACGGCGATATATCCGGACGCCGTCAGAGTCGGCCATGGTTACCGGCACCAGAGCGGAATCGCGGACAACCGGCGTCGACAGTTCTCTGAGATGATCATCTATCAACACGGCGACCACCCGGCCGTTTGTATCTAAGTTGGCCTTGCGGATGAAGGCCTCGGCCGTACTGTTCTTGGGGCCGTTAAAAGCTCGACCATCCGGCAAAGTTATTTGAACATCTTCTCTGACGTCAGATTGTGTGATTTCCATGACTTCCAGTTATTGAAGACGATCCCTGCTACTCTTCGTTCTCCATTATCCTTTCCCGTACTTGACTACCGGCATTGTGTTGCCTGGCATCCAGTATTTGCGGGTTACACTCATCAGGCAACCGCGGTCAGCGCAACTGCTCGCTTCGTGTTGAATCACTTCCTTGGCTTTGTCCGACCACGGCCCGCTAGACTTCAGTGACCTACTATCTGTGCCAGGATGGGCAATCCGATGGCGCGAACCAGCGAGTAGCCAATCGCCCGCGAAGCCTGCTTAGACTTGGCAGGCAAGCCTTGATGACATTTGGATTGCTCTCGCTTATCTTCGCTTCGGTAAGGCCAAGCCGGGCCATCAGCTGCGTGGCCACAGTATCACTGCCCGACATAGCCTGGGTCATGTCGAGAGGCACGACGACGGCTAACGGCACTGCAAAGCCCTTGACATAGTAAGCAGTTCCGCTGGTATCGCTGGACTGATAAATGATACGCTCGCCGTAAGTTCGCAGGCCCGATATTGGCTGTTCATTCAGAATCAACCGTTCCAGGGGAATATGACCTCTATCAATCTCGGTGGCCACGGTCCATTGCGCGGCGATATCTGGCGACACATCTGAGCGAACGGCAATTGCCCGGCCGTAATTGTCCAGTACCTGCGCTGAATACTCTTGCGGTACCCGGCTGTCAGCCTGATCCCAGCCGCCGCTATAGGCCGCCAGCGCGGCCGCAATATCGCCGCCAGACTGCTTAACGATCTCGCTAAGGATAGCCACGCCCCAGCTCAAGTTTATCTCAGGATCCTTCAGGGTTTCTGGCGCAGGTCGCCATTCCAGACCGGGGCCGGTGGGCATCACACCCATCAGACCGACTGCACCCATGCGGCTGACAACATCTTCCTTGCCATTTGATTCAGCATTAATTACGGCGGCGATAAAATCCGGGTCAAGTCCGCTCGCTTGGGCTTCTTTTTCGATCTGCGCTGACCACTGTCGAATCGTACTCCCCCATACCGGCGAAAGCGCCGTATTCGGCCCCAAAACCCCAGTCTGGCTCGTACTACCTTCTGCGACAGTCATCCCTGCGTCCCTGGAATCAGTCCCCGTAAGCAGCGCCGCCAACAGCAGCGCCGCCACTAGGGCAGTTCTCAGTTTTCGCATCTTCAGATTTCACTCCTTCAATTGAACCTACCTCTCACAAAAAAAGTCTCTCTAGGACTCTGGCCCTGGAGAGACATCGAATCAATTTGTCTGCTCAAGTTGGGTATGCCACATGCATCCGGGATAGAAACCCCTGCCCCAACTCGTGGTAGGGCCGACTTCCACCGGTTTAACACAACCAGTCCAGGCCATCACAATTCCCGGCGTTCATTTGCCGCCAGGGACTGGATTACAAACCCTATTCATCGGCTATCGTCCGCATTCTAGCAGACGAGACATGCGATGTCAATTGGCTTATGTCAAGTTTAGTAGGCTCTGGGTCCCAGGTTATGTTATATGGGGTCGAGGATTACACAGGCTACTGACCACCGAATTAAGTGAGAAAGGACAGGTCATGTTGCCCGGTGGCAGCCGATTCCACAGCCCACCACTCGACCTTTGCCTGTGACAAAGGTGCCTGAATCTCAGTCGGCGCCGCTAGACGCTGCGGACGGTCCATATCCGGTCTTGGTAATAAGATGGCGTCTAAACACACGCCCGTGTCTATCGCTTCGTCGGTCGATCCAAAAACATAGCAAGCGTAGCCGATCATCAGATCAACTTCTCTGACGAAACACTGCGCCGGCCGGCCCGTCGAATCGAAGCCGAAGATCTCCGCTCGCGGAAAATGCGGTCCGTTTTCGTTCAACCACGCATAGAGTTCCAGCGAATCTATCTCGTGCCCCCAGTCATCCAGAAGTGACTCAGGAAAAAGGACTTGCTCGCTTCCGCGCAGGATGAAACCTAGACGAATAACGTGGCGCTTGTCGCCCGGCCGTAGCAAAAGAGCCGTGTGCTCATCTTGAGAGAACAGGTTGCCTTCCACCCATAGAGCGATTGTCGACATTCTTGCGGGCCCCGCCAGATAATCAGTGTTGACCGCAGCTTCGGCCGCTGCCAACACTACCTATCCTCAGCAACTACAAAGACCTTCAAATTGGCCACCAAAGTATTTCAAGACTACTTCGGACCGGCAGCCCGGATCTCCTCCGGAACGCCATCAGCATACTGCTCAAAGTTCTTTTTGAACATGCCCGCTAGCTTGGCCGCCTGCTGGTCATACAGATCGCCATCGTGCCAGGTGTCGCGCGGCCGCAACAGTTCGTCAGGCACGCCGTCCAGGCTAACGGGAACATGAAGACCAAAATAGGGATCTTCGCTGGTCTCAGCCGCATCCAGCTCACCCAATAGGGCGGCCGATACCATGCGCCTGGTATAGGCTAGCTTCATTCGGCTGCCGACCCCATATGGGCCGCCAGTCCAGCCGGTATTGATTAACCAGACCCGGCTGCTATGGCGCTCAATTTTCTGACCGAGAAGCCGAGCATACTTGCTCGGGTGTAAAGGCATGAACGGCGCGCCAAAGCAAGCGCTGAATGTAGCTTTTGGATCGGTCACACCGCGTTCGGTGCCCGCTACCTTGGCCGTGTATCCGCTCAGAAAATGATACATCGCCTGCTCAGAAGTCAGGCGAGCGATGGGCGGCATCACACCGAAGGCGTCGGCTGTCAAGAAGACGACGTCACGAGGATGACCTGCAACTCCGGACCGATCGGCATTGCTGACATGGGTAATGGGATAGCTCGCCCGGGTATTCTCGGTGAGCGTATCATCGTCAAGGTCCGCCCTTCGCAAGTCGCTCGAATAGGCCACGTTCTCAAGAATGGTTCCAAATCTACGCGTAGTCCGGTAGATCTCTGGTTCGCCTTCAGGGTCCAGTCGAATGACCTTTGCGTAACAGCCACCCTCGAAGTTGAAGATGCCATCGTCGCTCCAGCCATGTTCATCATCGCCAACCAATGTGCGGGTAACGTCATTGCTCAAGGTCGTCTTGCCTGTCCCGCTCAGGCCAAAGAATAAGGCCGTATCGTCCTTGTCTTGACCATAGTTGGCGCTGCAGTGCATGCTCAGAACACCAAGGCGTGGCAGATAGTAGTTCATGGCCGAGAAGATGCTCTTCTTGATTTCGCCAGAGTAAGCCGTCCCGCCAATGAGGACCAGCTTCTTGCCAAAATCAATCAGGATAAAAGTTTGGCTGTTGGTGCCATCGAAGCGAGGATCGGCATGGAACATAGGCATGTCAATGACCGTGAATTCAGGTCTAAATATGCCCAACTTTTCGGGCACAAACTCACGCATAAACATGTTGCGGGCAAACAGATTATGCCAGGCGAATTCGGTAACGATCCGTACTGGCATTTGGTAGCGGGTGTCGGCTCCTGCATAGCCGTCAAAGACAAAAATATCGCGATTTTGGACATAAGCCTGGATGCGCCGATACAGGTAGTCGAACTTATCCTGCTCAATCGGCGGGTTAACGGGTCCCCACCAGATTTCCTTTTCGGTACTAGGTTCCTTGACAATGAACTTGTCGTTTGGCGAACGGCCCGTATGGTCGCCGGTGCGCACCACCAGTGGACCCAGGTGCATCAAGTCGCCTTCCCGCCGCCGAATAGCCTGCTCGTAAAGCATCGGCGTTGTCAGATGCCAATAAACCGTATTGGCATTGGTAATGCCATGATACTCTACGCCATACTCACTTGGATACGGACCGAAGTTTTGCATTGGATTTCTCCTATTTCAGGCTCAACACGTCTCGAACATCTAAAGCGCCCCGATAGGCTAAGTTTACTCATTTGAGATTGAGGACACAAGCCCACTTGATTTTGCGATCTGGGCCGGTCTGTTTATCATTCACTGTTAACATCGGGTCCGACCGAACAAGGTCGAGGCAACCCAGACACAATCAACAACATCGAAGGATTACTCAGATGAACAAAGAAGAATCTATAGAAAAAGCTAA
>JBFFWQ010000101.1:0-21535 GCA_041570195.1 Promineifilaceae bacterium (SeqCode)
AACCGTGCCAATCCAGTTCGATTTAGAAACGCCGTCGGGCACGCTGGGGCCGAAATAGAGATCTATCGAGCCGTCATCGTTTAACTGAAGGTCATCCATTGAGTTGATCGATGGAATTGTCTGTCCTGGATAGTCTACCCCTTTTCCTTCTTGGCTCTAATTTGAGAGCTAGCCAATTTCAAAACGGTCAGTATTCGTATCTCCTTGGACCAAGAATTGACTTTCTAGCCATGGCCGGTCAAGGTGATGACGCCGGCCTGCGCCAGGCCGTCGAGCATGAGCTGGATAGCCAGTGCGCCGAGGAAAATACCCAGGATCACTTCTAATAGTTCAACCGTGGCCTCAGATAGGTAACGGGCGACGTAGTCGGAACCCAGCAGCACGCCCAGGTCGATGATGGCGATGATAACGATCATGACCACCACGGCGATGGAACTGGGCATGTCGGTCACTTCGGATGAAGCGACCACTAAGGTGACGACGCCGACCGGGTTGAGGGTCAGGGGAATGGCCAGGGGCGAGATGGCCAGACTCATGGGGTCGACTTCTTCAGCCCCAGAAGCGGCCCCCTTGGGCTTGCTGCCCATGACCATGTTGAGGGCTAGCAGTAACAGGATGATGCCGCCGATGATGTTCAGGGCGCCGATGGAGAAGTGAAGGATTTGCTGCAGAATCGCCCCCAGGATAAAGAGGCCGATGGCCACGGCGGCAGCGGTGACGGCTATCCGGCGGGCTATTTTGCGGCGGACGTCCTTTTCAAAATTCTGGGTCTTGGCGATGTAGACCAGGAGCACCTTGATGGGGCCCATGCCGATGAAGAGGGCGACGAAAGCTTCAGGTAGCGAGAATGTGAACATGTCAGTTCCTCAGAAGAGAATGGATAGGATTTGCAGGATGGATGCCAGGTCATCATGATGTGTTGGGTGCCGGCGCTGACGCTTCTTCGGCCCGCTTCTTGCGTTCGGCTGGCCACAGGAATAGAAACAGTAATAGTAGCGCTGTACCGACGGCGATGGCCGCCATCCAGTTGATGGCGTTGAAGCCGATGGAACTGGCCAGGTAGCCACCGATCAGCGCGCCCAAGAAGGAGCCGGCCGCTGAAGCCGCAATGACCCACCCGCTGGTCTCGCCGGCCGGGATGGTGGCGAAGCGCATGCCGACGACACCCTGGGAAATACGGTTGAATGAGTTGCCCTGGTAAAAGATAAGCACAAACAAAGCGGCGACGAGGATTAGCTCGTTGGCCAGCAGGCCTATGAGCGCCATGCCCAAGGCACCCAGCAATCGAATCACCGTCGCGCCGGTGAGAACGGACATGCTGCCCGATCTCGCCATCCAGCGACCAGCGACGATGAAGAAGACGATATTGAGTAAACCGGCCAGAGAGATTAAGGCGGAAGTGGTTTGCTGATCCGCGCCGTAAACATTGGGCATGATGTTGGCGATCTGGGCATTGATGCCGTTGTTGCCTACCGAACTCAAGGTCAGGATCAACAGGGTCATGCCAAAGGTGGAGAATAGCACCTGTTTCAGACCAAACGACTTCTTCGGATCACTAACCGCGTCGGCCGGTTTGTCTTCTGGCAGCGCGATGCGCTCGGCCGGCTTGGCCGTTGTGAACCAGGTGAGGATCGCGCTTACCAGCATGAATATCGCGGCGATGGTGAAGCGGGCGCTGAAATCCAGGTTGGCCGAGACGGCCAAGGCCAGGAGGGCGCCGCCGATCACCTGGCCAACGGGCTGAAGTAGATTTAAAACAGTCAGCCGGCTGGCCTCCAACTTCTGGCCCAGGTTGGCGCCCAGGACGAAGACGGGACCGACGGCGTTGATAGCGGCCACGGAAACGCCCAAGACGATGGCGTCCAAGACGTAGATGGCCTGGGATTCGGCGGAGATAGAGTACATGAAGAAGCCCAGGGCCATGCCCAGCACGCCCAAGGTCAATGTCAGACGATGGGCCCGGTATTTGTCGGCGAAACCACCCAGTACCGGGGCCAGCACCGCGGCCAAGCTAATGATGGCCATCACGATACCGGCGTCGGCCGCGTTACCGGTCGATTCGGTGACAAAGGGCGGGATGAGCAACGAGATGAAGGCAGCCCAGCCCGCGCCGGCGGCGATAAACGAGATCATCCACCATTCGAAAGAGGGGCCGTTTTCTAGGGGCGCTTCGGATCTGGTCATTCTTTTTACTCCTTGTGAGCAGCCGTTAGCTGTTAGCCTTTAGCTCTTGGCTTCTAGCTGCGAACTCCTAGCCGTCAGATTCAGCTGTCGGCCGTTAGTTGCTGGTCTGCACTGTCAGTCACTAACGGACCTGGGCAACGACGTGGAATGAATATCCTGTCGCACAGTGCGAAAGGCCGACAGCAGTTGGTCCGGCGGGTCGCCTTTGACCACGAAGGCATCAGCGCCGGCCGACACTGCTAACTGTTTGTCCTCCGCTGAAGAACCGAGCACGATGAAGTAAGCGGATTCAGGCCGGCAGCATGACACTGCCAAGACATCAGCAGGCGGGCGGCCAGGCAGACTCCAATCCAGCAAGACGATGGCCGGCCGTGTGCTGTTAATCAGCGCCAACAGGCCCTCAGATTCGCTGGCCGTGCCGGCTATGGTCACCGCCGGTTCCTCGCTCAATACCAGTTCTAGGGACAGACGCAGATCGGGATGTTTAGTCGCCAGCAAGATTTTCATGGGTTGTCCTACGGTGGGAAAACGGCCGGACGCCACACGCGATGACGGCCTGCTCCAGCCAAATCACCCTGGTCTGCTCAACAGGGTAAACGAAAGTGGCCGGCGGCCCTATAACCGGTTGGTCTATCTCTGACCTAGATCAATGTCCAGGTTGGGGGTCGGTGACCCGGGCTGGAACGTTGTATCTTGGCTGCCTTGCCCGTGCAGGGAATCGTTTTTCCCTATAGGAAATTGTGTTGGAGGGCGAGGGTGGCGGCTTCGGTGCGGTTGGCGGCGCCTAGCTTGGCCAGGATGTTGCTGACATGCAGGCGGGCGGTGGACGGGCTGATGATCAATTGCTCGGCTATCTCGCGATTGGTTTTGCCGTCAACGAGCAAGGCTAACACTTCGCGTTCGCGGGGCGTCAAGTCGAAACCGAGAGACGGTGGTTGCGTGGTGGCCTGGATGAGCGATTGGGCGGCGCTGGCGTCGAGAGTTGACCGGCCGTGGTGGGCGTCGCGGATGGCCTGGGCCAGCTTGTCGGCGTGGACATCTTTCAGCAAGTAGCCGATGGCTCCGGCTTCGATGGCCTGTTTGACCAGATCCTGTTCGCTGAAGGTAGAGAGGGCGATGATCTGTATGCCAGGGTATTCGCGCCTAATGGCGGCCGTGGCCGCTGGGCCGTCGACGGTAGGCATGATCATGTCCATCAGGATGACGTGGGGCTGGGAATCCCGGCAAGTGTCGATGGCCTGCTGGCCGTCGGCCGCCTCGGCCACGACCTCCAAGTCTTCGTATAGCGACAAAAACACCTTCAGCCCGTCGCGGATCATCAAGTGATCGTCAACGATCATAATCCTGATCGGCTGCTGCTTCATCTACTTACCTCCTGTGACCTTGTCCAAAGCAGATCCAGCCGGACGCCCTCTCCCGGTGCGCTTTTTACCTTGAGATCAGCGCCGATGCTCCTGGCTCGCTCGCGCATGATAGAAATGCCCATGTTGCCCGTGGCGACCTTCTCGGGATCGAATCCACGGCCGTTGTCCACGATGACCAGGTCGACCCGATCCGTCGATTGCTTCAATGTCAGGCTGACCTGGTCGGCCGCGGCATGCTTGGCAATATTATTGAAGCTTTCCTGGGTGATGCGGTAATAGGCGACCCTGACCTCGGCTGGCAGTTCCGCTTGCCCTTCGGCCTCGACAGTTACCGGGATCCGGGTACGGCCGGTCAGGGCGTCAGTCAACTGGCGCAACAGGCTTTCCAGATCGGCGTGTTCCAAGGCCGCCGGCCGCAACTCGAATAACAGGGTCCGCATCTCGGCCAGGGCGCCGCGCACCAGTTGGCGCAATTTGGTCAGGTTGCGCCGGCCTTCGTCAGGATTACGCTCCCAGACCTGAGGTAAGGCTTCAGCGATGAGAGCGGCTGAGTAGATCGTTTGGGTAACGGCGTCGTGTAGATCGCGAGCCAGGCGGCCCCGTTCCTCGGCGGCGGCCGTCTGCTGTGCCTGCTGTACCAGTTCTTGTTGAGTTTGTTCCAACTCGGCCGTGCGTTCTGAAACCAACCCTTCCAGATCCTGGCGATAGTCGGCCAGTTCTTCCTCAGTCCGGATGATGCTAGCGGCCATCTGCAGGCTTAGGCTGATGGCCAGCACCAGGAAACCAAAGTCGCTGAGATAGACGAAACTAATCGTTCCGGTATCGACCAGGCTATCGACAATGATGGTGAAGATAAACCATATCAAACCAATGCCTAAGATCAGAGCTGCTTGCCGTTCGCCGCGCCGGAATTGGATGACGCAGGCCACCAGAATGAAGATGGCAATAGCCACTTGCGTCAGCAGAAAGAGCAAGAGGCCGGGCCCTTCAGGTCCCTGGGCCAGGGCAAGCTGCTCACCCCACGGTAGCGTTAGGAATTCCAAGCCCAGGATTCTTTCGTAGAGCAGGTCCGGCCCAATCGTATTCAAAATCCCGGCGATGACCAAGGCGAAGGTGAAAATGATCAGAAGAGGGCGCGGGCGTACGTTGGTGTAGAGGGCGACGTACCAGATCAGTGCCGTCCAGGCCAATACGACAAACGGCCCGTTGAAGCGGCCGGCAGCAATATAGTCGGCGATGGTGGTTGTGGCGTATTGGCCAGCCGCGGTGATGATGGCGCCGGCATAAGCCAGGGCAAAGAGCGAGAATGTCAGATTTAGTGCCTTATCTTGTTTGTGCCGGAGACCGATGAACAGATACATGAGGCCGAAACCGGCGCAGATTCCGGCCGCCAGGCCTAGAATCAAGTTGTAATATGTCACGCTACATTCCTCGTGGTCAAGGTCGCCGGGGTCATCGCTCGTTATGCACTGTACGTTTCCGCACGGTCAAGGCGGCCGGTAGACATCGCTCCTCTTACCTTGAAACTTGCGCACCGGCTGCCTTGACTCTACTCGCCAATGATCTGGACTACCAGACGGCGCTGGCGGGCGCGGTTGTCGAAGTCGACGTAGATGATCTGCTGCCAGGTGCCCAGGGTGAGTTGGCTGCTCACGAAGGGCACTGTTAGAGAAGGGCCCAGCAGGGCGGCGCGGACATGGCTGTGGCCGTTGCCGTCGCCCCAGCGAGCGTTATGGGCGTAGTGCCGGGCCGGATCGATGATTTCGTCGAAGAGCCGCCGCAGATCGCCGATGCAGCCTGATTCGTACTCGAGCGTGGTCAAGGCGCTGGTGGCCGAGGGACAAAATATCGTCACGGTACCGTCTCGCAGCCCTGACCCGGCAATGGCGGCCGCGACTTGGCGAGTGATGTCGCGGATGTCGGCGTCGCCGGATGTGTTTAGTTCGATGGTCTCGGTTAGGATGGGCATAGATGCCTCCTTGAAGGGAAGCTGACAGTTGTCAGCTATCAGCTTATGATATGATGTTGACGCTGATCATGGCGCTGATATTAGAGCCAGTCAAGTAGTGGTGGGCAGGTCTTAAGGGATGCCCGGAAAACAGGATACAATGGTAGGCGAGATAGTCAAGCGTAGGAGCTTAGATGGGTCGAGATATTGTGGACATCCCGGAGGTTTTCCGGGACGCATTTGACGAAGATGAATGGGACGGCGAGCGCGGCGGCGACGGCGGCGATGGCGGCAATGGAAATGGTGGCCGGGGGGATGGCGGCAGTTTCGGCCGGCCCTGGTGGCTGAATCGTTGGGTGGCCTTTGGGCTGTTGGCCATATTGTTGTTGTTGAGTTTTAACTGGATCGTCAGGACCTATACCGAATGGTTGTGGTTTGACGCCCAGGAGTACCAGGAAGTGTGGCTCACCCAGTGGCTGGTTCGGGTGGTTGTCTTCGTCGTGTTTTTCGTCATCGCAGCGGCCGTTTTGCTTGTCAACTGGCGACTGGCATATAGGCGGGCCGTCCAGGCGACCCGCATCAGTTTATTGGCTTTGCCGGGCATGAATACGTTGGTAACGGGCGGAGCGCTTTTCACGGCTTTTCTCTTCGCAGCGGCGGCCGGCGCCCAATGGGGCCAGTTCCTGTTGTACGTCTATCGTCAGCCCTTTGGCGTCGACGATCCCATCTTCGGCATTGATTTGAGTTTTTATCTCTTTGAACTACCCGTATTCCGATCGCTGCATAGCTGGTTTATTCCGCTGTTCGTGATCACCCTGGTTGGTGTCGGCACCCTCTATCTAGCCGACAGCTGGCGCGGTTTGCGGCAGGGGCTGTGGCGGCCGGTTTTTTCAGCGGCCATGCGCCGACATCTGGCCATCCTGGCTACTATCGTCACTTTGATGTGGGCCCTGGGTTATTGGCTGGATATCTACGAGTTGATGTATTCGTCGCGTGGCGTGGCAACCGGGGCCAGCTACACGGACCTGAACGCGGTCTTGCCGGCCCTATATGCCCAGCTTGCAGCGACGGTATTGTTGGCAATCGCGGCGGCGATTAATATCTTTCGCCAGGCGCTGCGGCCGCTGGTCATCGCCGGCGGGCTGTGGCTGGTGGTCTTCGTCGGCTTGGGGGTCATCTACCCGTCAGCCTTGCAACGCTATGCCGTCGAGCCTAACGAGCTATCCCGGGAGCGGCCGTATATCCAGCACAATATCGATTTCACCCGGCTGGCTTTCGGCCTGGAGGAAGTGGACGCCCGGCCCTTTGGCGAGGTGAGTGAATTGACCAACCGTGACCTGGTCGAAAACCGGGAAACGCTACAGAATGTACGCATTTGGGATGATCGGCCGTTGCAATTGACTTACGCCCAGTTGCAGGAGTTGCGCCCGTACTACGAATTCAGCCCGATCGACATCGACCGCTACGAGATTGACGGCGAGACGCGGCAAGTGATGTTGGCCGGCCGGGAGTTGAACAAGGCCAACCTGACGGCGCCATCATGGGTTAACCAGAAGCTGCAATTCACCCACGGTTACGGGGTGGTCATGAACCCGGTGGACCAGGTGACGCCCGAAGGCCGGCCGGATTTCTTCATCCAGGATCTGCCGCCGAAGAGTTCAGTAGATATCGATGTCGACCGGCCGGAGATTTACTATGGCGAGTTGATCAACGACGTGGTCTTCGTGGGCAGCGACCTGGAAGAGTTTGATTACCCGGTGGGCACGACGAACGCCAATAGCTCTTACGAGGGCGAGGGCGGCGTGGAATTGTCGAATATCTTGCGCCGGCTGGCGTTCGCCATCCGATTCGGCGAGACGAATCTGCTGCTGAGCGATTACATCACGCCCGAGACGCGGGTGTTGCTGCATCGCCAGATCCGGGAACGGGTGCGGCAGATCACGCCCTTCCTGGCGTTCGACAATGACCCGTACCTGGTGGTGGCCGACGGTCGCCTGTTCTGGATCCTGGACGGATATACGCTGAGCCGTAACTTCCCTTATTCGACGCCGGTCGAGCAAGGGTTCAACTATATCCGCAATTCGGTGAAGGCCACGGTGGACGCTTATAACGGCACGGTCACTTATTACCTGGTCGACGACGAAGATCCGTTGATCCAGGCCTATGACCGGGCCTTTCCCAGCCTGTTTCTTTCACTGGATGAGATGCCGGCCGAATTGCTGGCCCACGTCCGCTATCCTAAGGATTTGTTCTCAGTCCAGACGCGCCAGTACCTGAAGTATCATATGGCTGACGTGCAGGTGTTCTACAACGAGGAAGATCTGTGGGAGATCCCACAGGAGGTCTTTGACACGGCCCAGCAGCCGATCGAGCCTTATTACGTGATCATGTCGCTGCCGGGCGAGGAACGGACGGAGTTCCTTCTCATCGAGCCGTATACGCCGGCCGGAAAGGACAATATGATCGCCTGGCTGGCGGCGCGCAGCGATCCGCCGCACTATGGCGAGTTGGTGGCCTATGAATTACCCAAGCAGCAACTGGTCTTTGGCCCCAGCCAGGTGGAGGCGCGGGTGGACCAAGATCCGGAGATCTCGGCCCAGATTTCGCTGTGGAACCAACGCGGCTCGCGGGTTATTCGCGGCAACCTGATCGTCATTCCCATGGGCAGCAGTTTCCTGTATGTGGAGCCGTTGTATTTGCTGGCCGAGACCAGCGAGTTGCCGGAGTTGAAACGGGTGATCGTGGCCAGCGGCGATCGAATCGCCATGCGCGAGACGCTGGAAGAGGCGCTGATCGCCCTGATCCAGGCCGGGCCGACGGTGGACCAGATCGTGGAAGAGCCGCCTGTGAGCGAGGTACCTGCCGAGGGCGAGGTGTCTGCCGAGGGCGAGCAACCTGCCGAAGGCCAGGTAACAAGCCCGACGCCTACGCCCCGTAGCGCTGAATCTCCGGTTATGGATGAAACGATCCAGGAATTAATCGACGCGGCCGGGGAACATTTTGAGGCGGCCGAGCAGGCGCAACGGGAGGGAGATTGGGCGGCATACGGCCGGGAGCTGGAGGCGTTGGGCGCGGTTTTGCAGCAGTTGACGGAGCTGTCGGAAGAGGAGTAAGGGCTTGAGGGGACACGGATTTGCACGGAGCAACAAAGCTTGGCCTTCATTCGAATGCCGCCAGTTAGTTCGCAAAAATCCTTAAAAAACAGGACGAGATCTTCAAGAATTGGCGCTTGCTTAAGGTGCAACTTCAGTAGTTCTTCCAGGAAGTGAGAACCGAGATCGCCTGAAACACGAGTCCTTCGCTTTGGAGGAAAGCGGGATTGTGTTGGGAACGGCCTGAGGTCGAAGCTAGTTGGCGCCCGAAATTCGCCGGCATCCAGTGGGCGCAGATCTCAACGATTTTTCGTCTAAATTACCTATTGTGTCGGCTGGTTTGTTTTCGCTGCCAACCGATCCTGTCTTAGCTCTGGGCGACTCACGTAATGGGCCTAAACCGGCCCGGCAGCGGACCGGGCGCGACGGGAGACTCCCCAAAAAGAGCCCAGGACTCCTTCGTGTAGTCAGCAAATATACGTAGTCTTACCTCCTGTCCCTTATCATTGGCGGCGAAAAAGAGCAGGCAACCGTTTCGGTTGCTTGCCTGTCCTGGGTGGAGCGAAACTGGTTCTCCTGAATCGGCTAAATATCAACTATACTGGCAGGCGAGCCCAGGCGACTTGCTGCCCTCGAGGATCGCCAGTTTCCTGCTCCCGAAGCCGCGATCGTTGTTTCGGAAGGAGCTGCAATTCTGGGTCACGAATCGGTCGATTCTGAGACCTGCTTTGACCGACATCCGGCGACCTGGTAGCGAAATTTCAGCTGCAACGCCCGGACGACCGCCAGCCGATGTCGCAGATGCATCGCCATATACCGGCTTTCTAAAATTCGGCTAAAAACTGAGTCAATCCCCAGAGATGTGCGATATCTGGCAATGCAAGCTCCCAATTTGCCCATTCTTCTCCGTCAAGCTACAGTGGAGCCGTCGGGCGTTTGGAAAGGTAGTAACTTCATCGTGATAAGTGCATCTAAACAGATAGACGAGAACTACGACGAAGCGGCGTTGATCGTCCGGCTGCAGGCTGGGGACAAGGCGGCTTGCGCCGAGTGTATCGACATTCATTCGCCCATGATCTATCGCTTGGGTCTGCGGCTGATGGGTAACGAGGCCGAGGCGGAAGATGTCATGCAGGAGACGTTTTTGAATGCTTTCAAGGCCATCGAATCCTTTGAGGGGCGGTCTGGACTAGGCACCTGGTTGTACCGGATCGCTTATAACGCGGCCATGATGCGTCATCGCCGGCCGAGCCCGTACATGGTGTCGGTGGAAGAAACGATGACCGGCGAAGCGGCGGCTGCGGTGCCCAAGCAACTGTTCGATTGGTGCTGTTTACCGGAAGAAGATTTCGAAAGCGACGAGGTGCGGGCTGAATTGGAGCGGGCGATACGTGAATTGCCGGAGTCGCTGAAAACGGTATTCATCATGCGCGAGTTGGAAGGATTTTCGACGGCCGATACGGCGGCGGCCCTGGAACTATCAGAAGGGGCGGTGAAGGTGCGGCTGCACCGGGCCCGGCTTTGGCTGCGGGAGCGGCTGACGCCTTATTTTGCGGATCTGGCCCAAGACGGGCAGGAGATGGAGCGTTATGGCTAAGCACAATTGCCGGCATATGCTGGGGGACTTGTCTAATTACCTGGACGGCGAAGCGTCGGAAGCGCTGTGTGCCGAGATCGAGGCACATATGGCCAGCTGCGAGGATTGCCGGATCGTGGTGGATACGCTGGGTAAGACGGTGATGCTGTATCGAGATTTGCCGCAGCCAACGCTGTCGGCCGGGGCGCGGGAGCGGCTATACCAATCGTTGGATTTGGGAGCTTACCTGGAGTAAGTAGAGGCAAGTTCTATGGTCATTAATGAATTGATCCGGCAATAAACAGATCATCATGAACTTGTCATGCTAGCGGAGTCCTCGGAGCATCCCAAGCACCCAGCGTTTTGAGAACGGCGCGTACGCAGGGATCCCTCCCTTCGGCCGGGATGACAAGGGCGCGGTTCTTTGTTTAGAGTTACCGGATCAATTTGTAGATCGTCATGAAAATCGGGCTACTAGGGGGTGGTGATGGTCGTCGCCAGCGGCAGGTGATCCGAGGCGGTGGTTTGCCGGACCTCGAACTGGGAGGGGGTGAGATCGGGCGTGATCCAGATGTAATCAATCCGCTGGTAAAGGTCGGCCGCGTAGTAAGTGTAGCCGGGGTCGGGGCCGATTAATCCGCCTACGTCGTTCAGACCGGCGCCGGCCATCAGGGTCATTTCTGGCGACTCCGGCTCGGCATTGAAGTCGCCCATCACGGCCGTCAGCGGCATATTGTCCCAGGCGGCCAACAAGGCCGGCACCTGACTCTGGCGAATTTCGCTGTCACCTTCGACGTGATGCAAATGGGTGTTAAGGATATTCAGATTACTGGCGCCGGTCTCGATCTTGGCCATTATATAGCCGCGTCGAAGGCGCAATGATTCAGGCGGCAGCGAGCCGGTTTCCAGGCTGGTGATAGGGTAGCGGCTTAAGATGGCGTTGCCCCATTGCAGGCCTTCGGTCGGCCCGTAGGCATAAGGCATATCCAGTCGCTGTGATAACCACTCCATCATGTCGACGGAGCCATAGATGACCCAACCGCGCGCCACTTCTTGCAGACTGATGATGTCAGCGCCGCTCTCTTCGATGACCTGGGCCAGAGATTCCATATTGAGGCGGCCGTCAGTGTTGAAGCCGTTATGCAGATTGTAATTCGTGACGCGGACTGCCTGGTTATCGGCTGGCGGAGGCGCTGCTTGTGGCGTGCTCCAAGTTAGCCATAGGACGACAGGCAACAGGAGGAGCAAGCTGGCCAGACCGGCCGGGGCAAGATTGGCGGCGACCCTCTTCTCGTCGGCCAAACCGCGACTGACGGCAATGGCGGCGATGGATAGTAGCAGACCGGCGACCGGCAAGACGGCCGGAGAGCGAAAGCCGAAGTCCAGTTCATGGCTGATGTAGAAGATCAATAGGAAAATCGCAAACAGTAGTTGGCCGATGCCGTTGGCGGCGCTGACGCCCATCCGGCCCGGTTTCTGGGCCAGCCAGCCCAGACTGATGAGTACAGTCATCATCAACGAAGCGCCGAGAACCTGGCCGACGGCGCTCAACAAGGCGCCGAGCAAACCATCGTATTCAAAGAGAAACAAGACGGCGATGAAGACGACGGCCACTAGGATGTTTAGTCCGGGGATACGCTTGCTGCGCGGCGCGTGGGCGGCGGCGATCAGGGCGATGACGTTGCCGAGGCCGATGAAAAGGCCGGCGGCCGGGATGGACCAGCCGGTAATAGCTGCGATCCGGGCCACGTTCTGGAAAACAACCATCTGTAAAAACAGCCAGGGGCCCAAAGCTGACACAGCCAAAATACGCGACCATCCGTCACTGGTTTTCACTTTGGGGTCAATGGCCGCCGCTTGCCTCCAGAGCAACACCAGCGCGGCAGCGACCAGGGCTAGGACAATCAGTGCCGGCAGCAAACCTTCTCGCCAGGAAAGATCGACGGTGCTGGCCCCGCTGTGTATCGCCGTGTCGGTGGCCAGGCCAAGCACTAAGGCCAGACCGAAACCATAAGTTCCATTGGCGCCGGATGGCCGGACAACTTCCAGGGCGATGGCGACGAACATGGTAAATAGCGCGGCGCCAAGGGAAGCCAGGATAAGATCCAGGCTTGGGGTCAAGGAGAATTGCTCGGCCACGCGCATGAGGGCAACGCCGCCAGCAGTGATGATCAAAGCCCAGCGTAGGCCAACAATGCGGCGCAACGGCGCGGCCAGGAAACTCAAGGCAAAGACGCCAAGGGCGATAGGCGCCAAGGAAGTGGCGCTCATGCCCTGGGAATCGCGCAGGTAGTTGACGAAGGTGGGCAGCAGGACGCGAATCAACTGCAGGCCAAACACGGCGATCAGGACGACCAGTACCGAGAACGGTACCGAGAACGGTACCGAGAACGGAGTAGTCGTGGAGGCGCTGGATCTTCTCATTGTTCACCTCATCTGGGTCAACTGGTTTCTTTGCTTGATACGAATCGCCAAGTTATGACAAAGGTAACGTATTGAGGATCTTTTTTCAGTGGTCACAAAAGAGGAAGTAGGCATCCACAGATGCCTTGGCATCCTCAAATGCCGGGCGCATCTGAGAATGCTTCCTCCTCGATTAGCACCGAGAGCCGCTGCCCCATTAGTTTACCAGAGTTTGGAACTGGGCGTCAGTTATCGAACAAGCAGCACGGGGCAGTCGGTCTTGTCAAGCAGTTCCTGGATTGAACTGGCTTTAAGGAGAGGATTATCGCCGCCCAGAACTAGAACGCAGTCGGCCGCGGCCTGGACCAGGCGGATTAGCGAGCCGACTGTCGCCTCTGGTAACCAGGAGAACTGAGCTTTGAGGCCGCGTTTGCGCAGCCAGACGCCTACCTCGTCTTTCATGGCGCCGACCGATTCTGGTGTGCCATTCAGCAAGAGCACACCGAGTACATCATTGCTGGCGCGGGCCAGTCTGGCCGCGGCCAGCAGCGCTAGCCAGGCGGCCGGGGAGCCATCAAAGGTGACCAGGACAGGGTAGCTGAGATCGCTGCCCTGTTGCATCAAGAGTACGGAGTGCCGGGTGTCGGCCGTGGTCGCTCGGGCGGTGGAACCCAGTCGGTTCTTCCTGGATACCGGGTGACTGATCCGGCCCATGGCCACTAGATCGGCGTCTAGAGCCGCAGCCAGGATGGCCGACGTCACTTGCCCACGGACTGTCCGGAAACTCCAGCGGGCCTGAACGCGTTCCGCGGCTGCCTGCAGGGCGCGCTGGGCTTGAGCGGCCTGCAGACGCAGATCTTGTTCCATACGATCGCTGCTCATCTGGCGCCGGGCGGCCGAAGGGGAGCGAACTTCTTGCGAGAAGGGCAACCCGGCCAGGTGTATCAGATTTTCGTCCTCGACGAACAGGCCGAGCAATTCTGCCTCTAGCGTGGCTGCCAACGCGGCGGCCGCATCCAGAGCGGCCAGACTATGGGTCGAAGCGTCCAAAGCGACCAGAATTCGCTTGATTGTCAGTTGCTGATCAGTCTCATCCACGGCGCACCTTACTCGCCTTTATCCGCCGGCTTCTTCTTGATCTTGCTCATCGCCGGCCGGTAACTCTGGCGGACGGTTGAAATCCCGCTGAGTCTCGGCCATAGAGTCAAGCCGGTCGACGATGCGCCGGTTAATGGTGCCTTCGGGAAAGGAGCCATCCTCGTCCATTTCGCCGGCCGGTATGCCGGTCAGGATCTCGATCCCCTGTTCGATCGTCTCGATGGGGTAAATGTGGAAATTGCCTTCGGCTACGGCTTCGACAACGTCCTGGCGCAGCATCAAGTGCTTGACGTTAGCGGCCGGCACCAGGACGCCTTGATCGCCGGTCAACTCTCTGGAAAAACAGATGTCGTAGAAGCCTTCTATCTTTTCGTTGACGCCGCCTATGGCCTGCACCTGGCCGTGCTGGTTAACCGACCCGGTGACGGCTAGAGATTGTTTGATGGGCGCTTCTGCCAGAGACGATAAGAGGGCGTATAGTTCGGCCGAGGAAGCGCTGTCGCCGTCAACGCCGCCATAGGATTGTTCGAAAACCAGACTGGCTGACAAAGATAAGGGCCGGCTGGCGGCATAACGAGAGCCGAGGTAACTGGACAGGATCAACACACCCTTGGAGTGGAGGGGGCCGCCCAATTCCACCTGCCGCTCGATGTCGATCACCTCTCCCTTGCCCATGCGCACCCGGGCCGTAATACGATTCGGCCGGCCGAAGGCGTAATTGCCCAACATCAAGACAGAGAGGCCGTTGATCTGCCCGGTCTTTTCTCCGGTTGTGTCGACAAATATCGTTTCGCGCAGAATCGCTTCCTGCATCTGCTCGCTAACGCGGCCGGCGCGGCGGATCTGAGCCTTGATGGCCTGCCGCACGTGGGTGCCGCCAACGATTTCTGCGCCGTCTTCGCCGGCCCAATAATCAGCTTCCCGCAGCAGATCGGCGATGCTCTGCATGTGGGTCGAAAGTCGCTCGGAGTCGCCTGCTAAGCGAGCGCTGCGCTCGATGACCTTGGCCACGGCCGGACGGTCAAGGTGACGTAGCGATTCCTTGCGCGCCAGCGTACTGATAAGGCGTGCATAAGCCAAATCGTTGTCGTCGCTACGATTCATCTGGTCTTCAAAGTCGGCGGCGACTTTGAAGAGTTCGCCGAAATCAGGGTCGTGCTGGTGCAACAGATAGTACAGTAAACGCTCGCCGAGCAAGATGACCTTGACGTCCAGGGGCACTGGCTGTGGTTCCAGAGCGACTGTACTTACCAGGCCATAGGCCTGCCCGGGCGATTCGATGCGTATCTCTTCGGCGCGCAGCGCCTGCTTTAATCCTTCCCAGGCGAAGGGCTGCAGGATAAGTTTGCGGGCATCCAGGATCAGATAACCGCCGTTGGCCTGGTGCAGCGCGCCCGATTTGATCAGAGTGAAGTCGGTGAGCAAGGCGCCCATATGGGCCACGTGCTCGAGGCGGCCGATCAGGTTGGTATAAGTCGGGTTTTGTTCGTATACGATGGGCGCGCCCTCGGACTCGCCGTGGCCGACGATCACGTTCACTCGATAGCGGTTGGCGAAGTTTCGCTTGGGACTGGATGTTGCCACACCCGTGTCGGCCGGGTCGGGAGATAGGTCGCCCGTTTCTTCGGAATCGACAAACATGTGGTTGTGCTTGACCACATCGGCCTGAACGGCTTCAAGGTAAGCCAGCACATGGGGCAGCCCGTCGAAATTGTCCTTGACTTCGTCGAACAGGGGCGACACGGTAAAGATGGCCACTTCCTCGTTCAGTTCCCTGACCCGTTTGCGGCCCTCGCGAATCCAGTTGGGCACCTGGCGAATGATGCTCTGCAATCTCTTTTGGAGCTCCTCAATCTGAGACTCGATCTCTTTGCGCCGCTCTTCAGGCAGGTTCATGAACTCGTCAGGTTTGATGACTTGCTTGTCCCTGAGAGGCGCAAAGGCCAGCCCGGACGGGGTCCGGATCAGCGCGATTTCCTTAGCCTCTGATTCTGCCCGGATTTCTTCCAGGGCCGACTCTTGCCTGTCCTGAACTTCGGCTTCGATAGCCCGTCGCTGACTTTGATATTCTTCACCCTCGTAGGCGGCGGCGATAACGGCGAATAGCTCGTCCACCAGTTGCTGCATGCTCTGTAAAAGAACTGCGCCCTGTCCAGCTGGCAAGCGCAGCGCTTTGGGGCTATGGGGCTGGTCGAAACTGTAGACGTAGCACCAGTCGTCCGGTACAGACTCTCCTAATGCCCGATGGGACAACGATCTGTGCACGGAGGTGTACTTGCCGGTGCCATTCGGGCCCAGAGCGAACAGGTTGTAGCCTTGCTGCTGGATGCCGATGCCGAAGCGGATGGCCTCGAGGGCGCGTTCTTGGCCAATGACTTCTTCGAGGTCTTCCAAGTCGGCCGTGGTGTTGAAGCGAAAACGATCGGGATCACATGGACGGCAGAGAACACTGGCGTCTAAAGGCTGGACGGTAACCATGACAGTGAGCTCCTCTAAATAGACGGCTAGGCGAAGGCCGTCGGTTCGCACTACCAGATGAGACTTAGGACTCGCGGATATTATACACCGGCCGGCGACATTGTCATCAGTCAACGATGCCTAAGAAGCCCGCTTAGCTTGGTGAAAAAGAGCGATAGCGGCTATACTTAAGTCGCTATGACGCATCTACGCATCCTGCTTGTCGACGACCATGAAGTTGTTCGTCTGGGCCTCAAGAGCCTGATCGAACGCCACCCGGGTTTTGAGGTAGTGGCCGAGGCCTCGGCCGCGCAAGAGGCGGTCCAGAAGGCAATTGCCCAGGAGCCGGACATTGTCTTGATGGATATCCGCCTGGTGGGCGGCAGCGGCATCGAGGCTTGCGAGGAGATCACCACGAAGTTGCCGGAGACCAAAGTGATCATGTTGACCTCATATGCGGAAGATGAAATGCTCTTTTCGGCGATCCGGGCCGGAGCGACCGGTTATGTGCTGAAGCAGATCAGCAGTGAAGCGCTGATAACTACCATTGAAGCCGCAGCCCGTGGGGAGGCGATGCTTGATCCGTCGTTGACTCAGCGCGTTTTTACGGAGGTTCGCCGGGCCATACAGCAGGAAGAAGTAGCAGCATTCACCGATTTGACGCCTCAGGAGATGCAGGTGCTGGCAGCTATCGTCGAGGGCAAGACCAATCGCGAAATAGCCAATGCCCTGTTCCTGAGCGAGGGGACGGTGCGCAACTATGTTAGCAGCATCCTGTCTAAGCTGGGAGTTTCAAATCGAGCCGAGGCTGCGGCTTATGCTGTTCAACACCACCTGGGCGACTACTTATCGTAACATGCCCCGTCCCGGCCGTACCCCTGAGCAAGCGCTGGCAGCGCTGAATCAAGCCGCCCTGTCCATCGCGTCTGAAGTGGCGCTTGACAAAGTATTGAAGCAGATCACTGACTCGGCCCGGATGCTGGTTGGCGCGCGTTACGCGGCGTTGGGCGTGCCCAGTGCCGAAGGTCACATGGAGAAGTTCGTGACCAGCGGCATCGCGACTGAGGAAGCGGAACAGATAGCGCACCGGCCGCTGGGCCTGGGGGTGCTTGGCGCTATCATGCGCGAGAGTCGCAGCATTCGCTTGCCGCAAGTTGACGACGATCCCCGTTCGATTGGATTTCCGTCCGGCCATCCGCCAATGAAGTCATTCTTGGGCGTGCCCATCGTGGCCGGTAGCGAAGTCTTGGGTAATCTCTACCTGACTGACAAAGCCCTCGAACTGGAGGATGGAAGCTGGATTGAAGTGGCTGAGTTCACGGCCGCCGACCAGCAACTGGTTGAAATGCTGGCGGCCCACGCGGCCGTAGCAATTCAAAACGCTCGCCTGTATGAGCAGGTCGGCCGGCTGGCAATCGTGGAGGAACGCTCGCGGATCGGTATGGACCTGCACGACGGGGTCATCCAATCGATTTATGCGGTTGGCTTGATCTTGGAGTCAGCTCGGCTGCAAATGCATGACGAACCAGGCGAAGCTGACCAGGCGTTGCTGCAGGCTATCGCCGGCCTGAATAATGCGATCAGAGACATCCGGAATTTCATTCTGGACCTGCGGCCGCAGCGATTCTCCGGCGACCTCAACCAGGCGCTGGCCCGGCTAATCCGTGAGTTTCAGGCCAATGCCATGGTGCCAATCCGATTTGCGGCCCAGGCGTCGACGCTATCGGCCCTGCCGGCGGCCGTGGCCCGGACCATCTTCTTGACCACTCAGGAGGCGCTGGCTAATGTGGCCCGGCATGCGCGAGCAAACGAAGTTACAGTTGAGATTTGGCAGGAGCCGGAAATGATCATCCTGTGCATCGAGGATGATGGGGTGGGCTTTAGCGTGAGTGAGCAGACTCAGTCGGTGGGGCATGGCCTGGCCAACATGCGGGCCAGAGCCGAAGAACTCAACGGCAGTTTCATCATCCAGTCAACGCCGGGCAAGGGGACCCAGATCTGTTTGCGGGTGCCCATCATGATGACCTCCAGCGCTGCTTAATTGCGCCTGACAGCTTCGCCCAATAATCGAGCCTCCATTTTTAGCATAATTGCACAACCTATACGGCAAAAACGTCTATCTCGGTGACAACCATCATGGATCATTGGTGACGTTTGTTACTGGAGGAAAAGGGTAGGCTACGCGTACACTAGGACACAATCAAGAACCGGTGAATAGACTTGCAATGTTATAGGGGGTGCGAGATGACAACACTCGCGCACTATGAAACGTTGGGCGGCGCCGGCTCTGGCAAGCCGATGAAACAGATCAAAGTACTAATTGTTGAGGAACATCTGGCGGTGCGCCGGGCGTTAGCTGCTCGACTAGACTCATTTTCACATATCGAGGTCGTGGCAACGGCTCCCAGCTTTACTGAAGGGCTGGAGAAGATCGGCCGCTGCCAGCCGGATGTCATCTTGTTGGAATTGAAAGGTACGCGAGGCCTGGTGAATCCGGTTGGTGAAATGAACAAGGCGCTTGCCGGGCATTCGGCAGGCATCATCGTGTTAACTTCTTACGCCGACGACGACGAGCGCGAGGCGGCTCTGCAAGCCGGCGCGCGGCGCTATCTACTCAAGCAAATCGACTCGGCCCGATTGCTCAATGAGATCGAGGCCGTAGCGAGCGAAGTGGCCGTTTAAAACGGGATCAGGTCCTTTTCGGACAGAGTTTCCTCCAATCAATTATTCCAGTCGAAGCAATCGAGCCCGACCTCGAGGTCGGGCTCGATTGTTGCTTGTGAGCTGGACGGAAGTGCGGCCTGGCACGGCTTTTACATTCTCACAGAATTAGTACAATATGATCCAGCAAGAGGAAGCAAGCCAGGGATCAGAATAGGAATTAACCGGCCGATCTGGTCGCTTGCTTTTTAGATGGAGGTAAATTCATGTCTGCTTTGAGAGAGAAGATCCCGGCTGGCGTCGTGACAGGCGACCAAGTTCAGGAGATCTTTGCGAATGCAAAAGCAAATCGCTTTGCTTTGCCGGCGGCCAATGTGGTCGGCACGAATAGCGTCAATGCGGTGATGGAAACGGCGCGAGAGGCCAACGCGCCGGTCATCCTGCAGTTTTCTAATGGCGGGGCGGTCTTCTTTGCCGGCAAGGGAATAGGCAATGAGGATCAGAAAGCGGCCATCGCCGGGGCGATCTCCGGCGCGCACCATGTGCACCGGGTAGCAGCGCTCTATGACGCGCGTGTAATATTGCACACCGACCACTGCGCCAGGAAGCTATTGCCCTGGATCGACGGGCTGTTGGATGCTGGGGAAGCCTTTTATGCAGCCCATGGCAAACCTTTATACAGTTCGCACATGCTGGACCTATCTGTTGAACCAATCGAGCAGAATATCGAGACCTGCAAACGCTACCTGGAACGTATGAGCAAGATGGAAATGACCCTGGAGATAGAGCTAGGCATCACCGGGGGCGAGGAGGATGGGGTCGATCACAGTGATGTCGACAGCTCGCGCCTGTATACGCGGCCGGAAGAGGTAGCCTACGCTTACGAGGAGCTGGGCAAAATCAGCGACCGCTTTACGATTGCGGCGGCTTTTGGCAATGTTCACGGCGTCTACCGGCCGGGCAACGTTCAATTGCGACCCAGTATTCTGGACGAGTCGCAGAAGTACGTGCAGCGGAAATATGGCACGGCCGAGAAGCCGATTTACTTCGTTTTCCACGGCGGTTCGGGCTCCAGCGTTGACGAGATTCGCGAGGCGGTTTCCTACGGGGCTATCAAGTTCAATATCGATACCGATTTGCAGTGGGCATTCTGGGATGGCGTCCGCGGTTACTACCAGGCCAAGGAAGGCTATCTCCAGGGTCAGATCGGAAACCCGGAAGGACCGGACAAGCCCAACAAGAAAGTTTACGATCCCCGGGCCTGGTTACGAACAGCGGAAGAATCCTTCAAAGCGCGCCTCATGGGCGCCTTCGAAGATCTGAATAACGTGAATACGCTTGGCTGATCATTCGGCCGCCGGGTGAGCCGAGGCCGTCAGCACGAGTGCGGCTCTGGGGCCTCGGCCCGCAACAAAAGGATTGCCACGCATGACCCTGCATGAACTAGCCGGCAAGCCGGCGCCCCGCGAACTGCTGCCCAACATTCCCCGGCTGGTGTCAGCCTATTACACACAGCGGCCGGATCCGGCCGATCCTGGGCAATTGGTGACATTCGGCACGTCGGGACACCGGGGGACGTCGTTCCATGGACAATTCAACGAAGCGCACATCCTGGCCATCGCCCAGGCGATCAGCGAATATCGCCAGGCGCAGGGCATAACCGGTCCGCTGTTCATTGGCATGGACACCCATGCCCTGTCTGAACCGGCCCTGGCTACGGCGGTCGAGGTGTTCGCGGCCAATGGGGTCACGATCATGGTCCAGGCCGGCCTGGGCTACACGCCGACGCCGGTCATTTCCCACGCTATCTTGACCTATAACGCAGCCAAAGGCGCTGCGGTGGCCGACGGGGTGGTCATCACGCCCTCGCATAACCCGCCGAATGACGGCGGCTTCAAATACAACCCGCCCTCGGCCGGACCGGCCGGGACACAAATCACGGGCGCCATCCAGGAGAGAGCGAATGAACTTCTGCGATCTGGTCTGCGAGAGGTAAAACGGCTGCCTTATAGCCAGGCGATGAAAGCGGATACGACGCATGAATATGATTACATCGGGCCGTACGTTGCCGATCTGGGCGATGTGATCGATATGACGGCCATCGCGGCGGCCGGATTGAAGATCGGCGTCGATCCGATGGGCGGGGCCGGTATCGCTTTCTGGGATCCGATCGCGGAGCTTTATGGGCTGGACCTGGAGGTGGTGAATCGGACGGTCGATCCGACTTTCTCTTTCATGACGGTGGATAAGGATGGCAAGATCCGCATGGACTGCTCATCGCCTTATGCGATGGCCAGCCTGATCGGCTTGAAGGACCAGTTCGACATCGCCTTCGGCAACGATCCGGACTATGACCGGCACGGCATCGTCACCAAGAGCGCCGGCCTGATGAACCCGAACCACTACCTGGCTGTGGCCATCTGGTATTTATTTCAAAACCGGCCCGGCTGGCGGCCGGATGCGGCGGTGGGCAAGACCCTGGTTTCCAGCTCCATGATAGACCGGGTGGCGGACCATTTGGGCAGGGCGCTGTCGGAAGTGCCGGTAGGCTTCAAATGGTTTGTGGATGGCTTGATCGACGGCTCGTACGGTTTCGGCGGAGAAGAGAGCGCAGGAGCGTCTTTCCTGCGCCGGGGAGGCGCCGTCTGGACGACCGACAAGGATGGATTCATCCTGGATCTGCTGGCGGCGGAGATCACGGCCAGGACCGGGCGCGACCCGGGCAAGCATTATCGAGCGCTGACGGATCAGT
>JBFFWQ010000102.1:0-21454 GCA_041570195.1 Promineifilaceae bacterium (SeqCode)
CATGGGGACGCCCCAGCCACGCACGCCGTCGCCGTCGAAGTTCAGTATCAGGTAGACGGCAGCCGGGATCAGCATACCGCCAACGGCGGCCGTGATCGGCAAGATAGCCCGGCGCGACGACGAGAGCTCGCCAACCACCAACTCGCGCTTGACTTCCAGGCCGACAACCAGGAAGAAGAAGGCCATCAGGCCATCGTTTACCCATTCGTGTAGGCTTAGTTCGTAGTGAAGCGAGCCGACGATGAAGCCGAATTCGAGGTGCAGCAGGTCGAAGTAGATGTCGGCCCAGGGCGAGTTGGCCCAGATCAGGGCGATGATAGCGCAGACCAGCAAGATGGAACTGCCGGCGACCTCGGTTTCGAAGAATTCCTGGAAGGCCCGGCCGAAACCCTTGCGCGGGGTAATGATGGTGGTGATTTCTTGGTCGATGGTGGATGACATTGTCTAGCTCTTAGCTGCAAGCTTCTAGCTCCTGGCTTTGACTTCAGTTTGCAGCAGTAGTTTATCAGATCAGTGATTCTACTGTTCACTGATCACTCGCCACGCACCACTGTCCATACACCACTGCCAAGTCCGGCAATAACGTGCTAGACTCATGGTGGGCGGCCAAGGAAATAGCGAACAATACTGTCTGTCAAGACACGCTATTATAACCACCATCTTCGTTTGTGGTGAATCACTTGGGCGAGGAGATGGATCCAAAGGAAACGCATGGTCAAGAGGAAATTCGAGTGTTCATAATCAGTGCAAATCTGTGAGAGTCCGTGTCCTGTTCTTAGAAGAGGTGGGAAATGAGTGAAGGGAAGCTAACGGTCGAACGCAACCAGCACGTGTTGTTGATGGGTCTGGATAGGACTGATAAGTACAACGCCGTGAATCTGAACATGTTTCTTGAGTTGGCCAATGCTTATGGGGAGCTGGAGCGCGACCCAGAGTTGCGCTGCGGCGTGGTCTTCGCCCACGGGGATAACTTCACGGCCGGGGTTGACCTGGCGCAATGGGCGCCGGTCTTCGCCAGCGGCCAATTTCCGGAACTGCCGGCCGGGGCCATCGATCCATTGGGCTTCGACGACGAGACCCGGATCAGTAAACCCATCGTCCTGGCCGTCCAGGGCCTGTGCTTGACCATTGGCATTGAACTATTGCTGTCGACGGACATCCGGGTGGCGGCCGAAAATACGCGCTTTGCCCAGATCGAGATCAAGCGGGGCATTTATCCAGTGGGCGGGGCTACGGTTCGTCTGATCCAGGAGATCGGCTGGAGCAACGCTATGCGTTACCTGTTGACCGGCGACGAATTCACGGCCCACGAAGCGTACCGCATGGGCCTGGTGCAGGAAGTAGCGCCGGCGGGCGAGCAGCTCGAGCGGGCCATGGCCCTGGCCGAGACCATCGCCCAACAGGCGCCGCTGGGCGTTTACGCCACCCTCAAGTCGGCCCGCTTGGCCCGCCGTCAGGGTGAAGCGACCGCCTTCGCGCGCCTGCTGCCGGATCTGCAGCCTATCATGGCCAGTGAAGACGCTCAGGAGGGAGTGCGTTCCTTTATGGAACGGCGAGAAGCGAAGTTTACCGGCCGCTAACGGGAGCGAGACAGGACAGGACTTGGAGGAAGCTAGTGGATGAAAATGTCCTGAGATTCATGCGCGACGCACTCGCTCTTGCCCGAAAGGCCAGGGAAAAGGGCAATCATCCATTCGGCGCCTTGCTGGTCGATCGGGAGGGGAACGTTCTCCTGCAGGCTGAGAATACGGTTGTCACGGAGAGGGACTGCACGGGGCATGCGGAGACTAACCTGATGAGGATGGCTTGCCGGCGGTATGATTCGGCGTTTCTGAAAACGTGTACGCTCTACACCAGCACGGAACCATGCCCGATGTGTGCCGGAGCCATCTTTTGGGGCAATGTGCGCCGGGTGGTTTATGGTCTCAGTGAAGAAAGCCTATACGAGATGATCGGTGATGATGGCGAAGAAGTCCTTTATTTGCCTTGTCGAATGATCTTCAAGAGAGGACGCAAGCAAATCGAGGTCATCGGCCCTGTGCTTGAGGAAGAGGCCCGAGAAGTGCATGAAGGTTTTTGGACCTAGGCCCGAATCCCTGCGTATATCTGACATGGCCTGGACGATGCCCGGGCTGCGCCAGGCTGGAGCCGATATTTGGCCAAGCACATTCCCCACAATCAGACTCACTTCGATATAATTACGGTGAGCCGCCGTAGATGATTAGGGAGAGCAAGCAATGAAGCATGAAATCCAGATAGGCACTCCAGAAGATCTCGAAGAAATTTGGCCTGGTTCGTACGATCTATTCTCTTGGTTGGAATATGTTGCCACCATTCCACATCCCCTATTCGTAATTACTACCCGGAAAGCAAATGGAGAACCGAATGCGTGTTTGCACTCATGGGGATTTCTAGTAGGTGATCGCGATAACTACACATCGATTCTAGGTGTATTGGACTATTATCACACCTATGAAAATATCTTACGTGAAAGCGAATGGTGTCTCAATTATCCGTCAGTGGATGATTATAAGAAATGCTTCCAAACAATTCATGTAAACGAAGCCGACAATGATGAGATAACCGAAGCGGGTCTGACAGTGGAATTAGCACAAATCATCCAGGCACCACGAATAGCCGAATGTCCAATCAACATAGAATGTCAATTGGAATGGCATCGTCCATTGTATGAAGACAGTCAGTGGCATCTGATGGCGGGACGAATTGTGCATGTTGCGATGGCTGAAAATGTACTGGTACATGATCCAACTGAACGAATGGGAAATATGCGACTGATGTACAATATACGTGGAACGATCAATCCCATCAGTGGAGAGATGCATGGTCCCAACAGCCTTGGATTGATAAGTGAAGTAGTCAGAGCCTTTGACAAAACTGCCTGAAGAAGTTGATGTTCAAGACAGAGCGGCAGCTAACCTGAAAAGGGACCAAAATCAGCACCAGTTGCTGGCAGCCGGCCGGGGGCGGAGGCGGGAGAATAGTTAATCCTGGCTGTCTACCATCCACTGGCCATTCTGTCGCAACCACATTTCGAAGGTCATCAGGCCGGGGCAGGCTTGGCGCAGGGCAGGTGAATGTCGGCTGCGCAGCCTTCTTGATTGAACCAGGCGACCATGATGGCCATATCTTCATAGGCTGGTGGAGCCGACTCCGGCACGAGATCGGCCGGCCGGCCGAGCACTTCGGCCATGGTGGCTGCCATCTGGGGCTCGGTTAGCTCATCGCCTGCCAGTTCAATGGCCCGGCCGATGTATTCTTCCGGGTTCCCAAAGACCAACGCGGCGAAGGCGCCAATATCGTCGGCAGCGATCATTTGCAGGCTCTTGTCCGGGTCCAGGCCCATACTCTCGTAAGCGCCGTCCAAGATCGCCGCGCGTTTCCAGTAGAGATTCTCCATGAAGTAGGCCGGCCGCAAGAAGGTGGCTGGCAGACCCAACGAAAGGATGCGTTCTTCGATCCGGCGCTTGCTCTCGAAGTGGGGTACACCGCTGTGTCGTTCGGCACCGCCCACGGTGCCCTGGACGAAGTGATGAACGCCGGCCGACGCGGCCCGCCAAAAGCGGCAATGCTGTCCCAATAGGCGCCTGCGCCCAAGTCCAACCCGACTCGGCCGCCGGTCAATACGTCCAGGGAGGCAACCATCTTGGCCAGCATCGCCGGCGGGGGCAAGGGTAGGCTGAGGACATTGGCGCCCACGTGGATACGCTTGGTGCTCATGGCCAAGGCGGTCATCAAGGTCCAGGTATCAAATAGCTTCATGTTGTAGAGGTGGTCCATCAGGTTGATGAGGCCCAGCCCATTCTCGTTGGCGATGCGGGCCGGGCGGAATGGCTCCTGGGGATCGGGGACCGAGGATCAGGGATTGGTTGCTGGTTGTTAGTGGATGGTCGCCGGGATCGCCGGAGGACGAATCAGCCAGCTGTTAACAAGCAGACACGTTGATACGTGTTGCATGTCCGCGAGCAGAGATCGGGAACTGGTTGTCAATTCACTGGCCACTGACCACTCATCACTGTTATCGCTCGTAGCGCAGCAGCCGTAGGGCGTTGAAGACGACGAGGATGGTGCTGCCTTCATGCAGTAAAACGGCGCCGCCCAATTGGATCAGGCCCAGGACCGAGGTGAGGACCAGTAGGCCGATGACACCCAGGGCGATGGCCAGGTTCTGACGAATGATGGCCCGGCTGGCCCGGCCGAGGCCCACGGCGAAAGGCAGACGGCTCAGATCGTCGGCCATGAGGGCCACGTCAGCCGTTTCCAAGGCCACGGCCGTACCCGCGCCGCCCATGGCGATTCCCACCGTGGCCGAAGCCAGGGCCGGAGCGTCGTTCACCCCATCGCCGACCATGGCGATATCGCCATACTCTTCCTGTAATCCTCGAACGGCCTCTAGTTTCTGCTCGGGCATGAGACCGGTGCGCACGTCGGTGACGCCGACTTCTGCGCTGATCCGGCGGGCTACATCGGCGCTGTCGCCGGTGAGCATGACCAGCTTTTGGACGCCCAGACTAAGCAATTCGGCCATGGTTTGGCGAATGGCCGGATGGGGCGTATCGGCCAGAGCCAGCAGGCCCAGGAACTGATCAGCGTGACTGACGATCATGGTCGTCTTGCCGCCGTCTTCTAGGTGCTCCACGGCCTGGCGGGTAGCGGCATCCAGGCCCAGGCCAGCGGTTTCGCCGAACAGTTTGGTCGAGCCGATCAGCACCGGCCGGCCGTCGACCTTGCTCCTGACGCCGTGACCCGGTAGATTCACCAGTCCGTCGGCTGCTGGCAGCGCCAGCCCCCTTTCCTGAGCTGTCCGCACGACAGCCAGGGCCAGAGGGTGGTTCGACTGTTGCTCCACGGCCGCCGCCAAGCGCAGCACTTCATCCGGGCTGGCCCCGTTTAGCGAGACGATGTCGGTGACCGTGAACCGGCCCTCGGTTAGGGTGCCGGTCTTGTCGAAGGCCATAACCTGCAAGGTGCCCAGGTTTTCCAGGTGAGCGCCGCCTTTGATCAGGACCCCGTTGCGGGCTGCCTGGGCGATGCCGGCCAGGACGGCGGCCGGCGTACCCAGGGCTAGAGCGCAGGGTGAGGCGGCCACCAGAAGCAACATGGATCGGTAGAAACTTTCGCTCCAGGAGGCCCAGCCCAAAAGCGGCGGCACGATGGCCACCAAAGCCACCAGGATCAGGATGGCCGGCACGAATTTGGAGGCAAAGCGTTGTGAGAAGCGCTGGCTAGGGCTTTGCTGTTCCTGGGCTTCGGCCACCATCTGCATCACCCGGCTCAGGGTGCTATCCTGGGCCAGGCGGGTTACCGTTACTTCAAGAGCGTTCTGGGTATTGACGGTGCCAGCAAAGACCTGGTTGCCCGGCTCCTTGTTCACCGGTACGCTCTCGCCGGTGATGGCACTCTGGTCGATCGCACTCCGACCATGGGCGACCTCGCCGTCGGCCGGTAAACGGTCGCCGGGCCGGACGACGACGACCTCACCCAGGGCCAGGCTCTCCACTGGCCGGCTCACGATCTGGTCGCCCTGTTTGACCAGGGCCGTTTTAGGCATTAGCTGGCCCAGGGCGTTTACCGCGTTGCGGGCCCGGTCCAGCGCGTAATTCTCGCCGGCATGGCCCAGGCTGAAAAGAAAGAGCAAAAAGGCACCTTCCGCCCAGTGACCTAAAATCGCCGCCCCGCCCGCCGCAGCCATCATGAGCACGTCGGTATCAAACTGGCCCCGAAACAGGCCTGGGATGGCGTGGGTGGCGATGTCATAGCCGCCGGTGATGTAGGCTAGTATAAAGAAGAACACGGCCGCATTCTCAGATAAGCCAAAGAACGTTCCGCCTAGCCAACCAATGAGAAAGAAGATGCCGGTCAGCCCAACCAGCAGCAATTGACGCCTGGCTTGTAGCCAAGCGGGTAAGAAGGCCGACAGGCTCTCTTGGCTGGCTTGTTCTTCGATGGGCAAGACGAGATCGGCCGACTCATCAGCCACTTGATAGCCCCAGTCGTGAATAGCTTCTTCAACCTGGGCATGGGTCAACTTCTGCGTGTCGTAGGCAACGAAGACTAACCCGGCGGCATAATTGACGCTGGCGTGAAGCATACCGGGCAACGCTTCTAAGAGCCGGGCCAGGGCCGGGGCGGCGTCAGCCACATCCATGCCGGTGATGGCCAGGCGTTCGTGCCGGTAGCGGGCGCTGAAGTCGCTGCCAGTGGCGCGGGCGATTCGCTGCACATCGGCCAACGACACCAGGTCGGGGTCGAAATGCAGGCAGAGGTGGGCCGGGTCGGCGTCGTGGCTCACGTGCACCCGTTCGATGCCGCGCCGGTTTTCCAGCATCTGTTTTAGCTGGCCGAGACATTCGGCGCAGCCGTCGGGTAGATCGGGTAGAAGTACGGGGAATTCTAGTTGGATGGTCTCTTCGTTCATGATCAATGCTTTAAAGTGTATTCGCGCGAGTTTGCTCAGGCGAAGAGGGTTCGATGGGCTAGGTCCGGCCGGTATGGGCGTCTAACCATGCAGAACATGCTCCAGGCCACAGCCAAAAATGTCCTTGATGTGTTCGTCGTCCAGGTGATAGTAGACATGGCGGCCGTCTTTGCGGGTCCGCACCAGTCGCATCTGCCGTAGATGGCGCAAGTGGTGGGAAGCGGCCGATTGGCTCAGCCCCACGCGATCGGCCAACTGGCCGACGTTCATTTCAGCTTCGGACAGAAGAGCGATGATGCGGATGCGGCTGGTGTCGCCCAGGGCGCTGAAAAGCTCGGCCACCTGGGCGGCGGTCGATTCATCTAGTTCGATATTGACCATCGTTTCGTTATTCATAAGTTGTTCTCGTTAATACATGAATAAGTGTTCATATATTGATACTTTGGATTCTACTCGAATGAAGGCCGAATGTCAAATATAATCGGCACATGAACCCCGAGACGAGCGATTCGCGAGCGAGCCAGACCATCATCTTGAAAGACGGCCGGACGCAGGGTTATGGCGAGTGGGGCTTCGAGCCGGAAGAAATCACCTTCGACAAGATCTCTCTATGGCACGGCGATCTGGACCGTAGCTTGCCTGTTTCCATGGGCCGGACCATGGCCAAACGAATTCCCAACGTCCGGGCAACCTTCTATCCCAACGACGCGCATCTGTCGATCGGCTTGAATCATATGGATGACATATTGGGGATCAGGGATCAGGGACCAGGAATCGGTGGGCAGTGACCAGCCACCAACCACCAGCGACCGGCAACCAATGACTAGTAACCAACCACCAGCGACCGATAACCAGCCTCCAGCCCCTGACCCCCAGCCCCTAGTCCTCCTTCTGATGGGCGTTTCGGGATCGGGGAAGTCGACGCTAGGCGCGGCCGTGGCGGCCGAGTTGGGTTGGCCCTTTTTTGATGGAGACGATTTTCACCCGCCGGAGAATGTGGCCAAGATGGCCGCCGGTACGCCATTGGACGATGCCGATCGCCGGCCATGGCTGGCCAGGTTGCATGACTTGATCGCCGACTACCTGGCCCGGGGCGAGCCGGCCGTGGTTGCCTGCTCGGCGCTCAAAAAAGCATATCGGGAGCAACTGCGTACCGGCAATAACGGCCCGGTCTTCGTCTATTTGCGAGGTGATTTTGAACGTTTATCGCACCGTCTGGCCGGCCGGCGCGACCATTACATGCCGGCCGGCTTGCTAGAGAGCCAGTTCGCCGATCTGGAAGAGCCAGGGCCGGATGAGGCGGTGGTGGTGGATATTGATGCTACCGTGGGGGAGGTGCTGGCGGCGATTGAGGAGAAAAGCAGCAGAGGGGCAGAGGCGCCCAAGGTTCTGGGATTGGGGTAGATGCTGACCTTGCCGTAGTTCGCGGGCGACAGTCCCACTATTCTTACTTTTCGGCTTACCTCTTGGAGTGAAATACACTTGCACCATGCTCGCTTACCCGCGCTGCGTATGCACAGAGCATGTCTTCAGCATGGTTTGCCCAAATTGCCGTTCAGAAAACCCTTCCGAGGCCAGGTTCTGCATGGTCTGCGGCACCGCCCGGCCTACAAGACCATATCCTGGAAAAAGAGCGAGGGTAACCCGTTCTTCGTCGAGGAAGTCGTGCGAACGCTTATAGACGACAGTCTGATCGTCCGCGACGAGAGCGGCACCCAATGGCTGGCCACAGGCCGCGGTGAGGCGTTCAACATCCCCAGCAACGTCCAGGCCTTGCTCACCGCCCGTATCGACCGCCTGGAAGAAGAGACCCGGAGTTAGCGGCGGCGATCGGCCGATCTTTTTATTACCGCGTGTTGGCCCGGGTCGCCGAGAAGGTCCAGACTCTAGCGGTTCAATTATCGGTTCTCCAACGAGCGGATCTCATTTGAGAAGCGACCCACGAGCCGGAATTAGAATACTTCTTCCGGGACGCCCTGACCCAAGAAGCTGCTTACCAGACCATTTTGCTCAAGCAGCGGCGTGTATTTCACCTCCGGGTAGGCCAGGCGATGGAGGCCCTGTTTCCTGATCAGACCGAGGAGATGGCCGGACTGCTGGCCCATCATTTTTCCAGGCTCGGGATTACCGGCGGGCCCTGGACTATTACGCCCGGGCGGGGGACGGGGCATTCCTCTTGCATGCCGCTGCCGAAGCCGCCGATTACTACAGCCAGGCCATCGCCTGCACTCAACAGGCGCCGGTCGAAAACGGATGGTTGGTTCATCTGTATGGCCGGAGAGGACGCACGCTGGAGTTGAGTGGTCGCTTCGACGACGCTCTGGCCAATTATCTGGAAATGATGGAGGTGGCGGCCGCGCTGGGCGAGCCGGCCATATGGTTGGCTTCTCTGGCTGCCCAGTGCATTGTACGAGCCACTCAGACCCCGCTTTATGACCCGCCCCTGGCAAAAGAGCTGGGCGAACAAGCTCTGGCCCTGGCCAGGGAACTAAGTGATCGGGCCACAGAGTCTAAGGTGCTATAGGGACTGCTGCTGGTAGAAGTCTGGGGTGGAGGGGACAATGAGCAGGCCCTGGCCTATGGCCAGGGCTCACTAGCCATCGCTCGCGAGCTACACTTGACCGAGCAAGTAGGTTTCACCCAGACGAACCTGGTCAACGTCTACTGGAACCTGGGTCTCATGGAAGAAGCCGGCGTGGCCAATCTCGAAGCACGGGCAGCCTGGCAGGAAACTGGCAACATGCCTATGCTGGCCGATTCCTACGGAATGACCCAGCTTCAACACTGGTATAGGGCTGAATTCAAGGGGATGATCGCCAGCGGCGAGGAGGCAATCCGCCACAGCCAGGCCATTGGCAATACGTGGAGCCATACGACAGCAATCCTCCTCCAATCGAATGCTAATGTGCATCTGGGCGAGATCGGGCAAGCGCTGGTCTTGATCGAAGCGGGCAAGGAATTGGGACGCGAGATCCCTATCAGCACCTTTAAGTATGGGTCGGTGCACTTCCAGGCGCGCGCCTATCTGGCCCTGGGTGCGTTTGAAGAAGCTGGCCGGCTGGCCGATTATTTGAACACAATGTGGACGAATTGGTCGCCTACTGGCGAGGCATGTATGAAGGCACGCTTGTGTCGATCAAGGTCGCTCAAGGCGAACTGGCCGTCGCCCAAAGGCTTCTGGCCGAGGCCCTCCGACACCTTCCGGAGGATGGCGGCTCAATTAACGTCAACGGGTCACTGATTTCAGCCGAGGTCCAACTGCATCTGGCCTCAGGCCAATACGAAGCGGCCCTGGAGAGAATCGATCCTTTAATCGATCTTGCCCAGCGTAGCAGCTTGCGATTGTATTTGCCTGAAACGCTGTGGCTGCAGGCCAAGGCTTATCTGGCTTTGAGCCAGCCAGATCGGCCCCGCCCCCTTTTGACAGAAGCGCGAGACATGGCAGAAGAGTACGAAATGCGGGTTGCCTTATGGCCCGTCCTGGTCACACTTATGGAGATGGAGGACGCTCAAGGCAATGAGGCTGCCGCCGCTGCACACCGCCGCCGGGCGCGGGTGGTAACCAGTTACATCGCCGGCCACGCAGGAGATGATCATTTGCGGGCAACGTTTCTGAAGCTAGTTGGCGGGACCGTTATTCCGGAAACTCTCTAGCTCAGAGTTTGGCGCTCTCTTTGCCGCTACCCGTTCATTGGGAATAATTCGTCAAAAGCGGCCAAAGCCTGGCGGTTGTTAATTTGGCCCGGCCGGTAGTCTGGCAAAATGATCATCGTGAGGTGTGGACGTTGGTGAGAGGGGTGGCTCGACCTGGATGAAATGTTCGTAGCGGGTGCTGTCCCAGATTATCTGCTGGGGTACGCGGCGAAACAGATGGTCTTCGCCAAATTGGGTGCGGTGGCAAGCTGTGGCGGCCGACTTAATCTCCTGGTAGGGCTGGGTGTCCAGGCGGTGGGTGATTTGGGCAGCCAAAGCTTCTTCGCGCTTGAGCGGGAATTCGTCAGGGAAGTTGAGATCGATGCCATGTTCCTGGGCGTAGTCGACCATGGCTTTGAACTGGCTCAACAGCAGTACGGTGTGGAACAGACGCGAAGGCGACCAAGGGGTGCCGGTTTCTGGGTATGCGTCTGGGTTGCCGGCCAGTTTGAATGCTTCCGTGGTATAGCGGCCGGCGGCGATGTGATCGGGGTGCCCGTACCAGCCAAAAGGCTCAAAAGTGATAACCACCTGTGGTTTCGTCTCGCGAATGATCCTGACCAATTTGCTTTTCACCTCGTCGGGATCGGCCTGGATGAAGGCGGTAGGCAACTCGTTTTCATCGGTGCCTTCCATACCGGAATCGCAGTAGCCCAGCAGGCGCAAATCAGAGATGCCAATGGCTTCACAAGCGCAACGCAATTCTTGTTCACGCACGCTGCCCAGGTTTTGGCTTGTAGCCAGGGAAGGATCGCTTATCTCGCCGGCCTCGCCCTTGGTGGCGCAAACCAGAGTTACCTGGACGTCCTCATGAGCGTAGCGGGCCAGCGTGCCGGCGATGGCGCCTTCGTCATCTGGGTGGGCAAATACAGCAAGTAGTCGTTTCATGTCGGATCCAAAGAGGTTTTTGACAGGATTTACAAGATCACCAGGATTAGGATTATACTCGCCTGGTTGATGTTTCTTCCTTCTGGTGTGCGAATCGGCCTGGTGGATTCTAGAAGACCTTCTCGTCAGATGACTTTGTCGTCGGTGCCGGCTAACTGGCGTAGGAGTTCTGTCTGGCCGGTGTGATAGGCTTCATGCCAGTAGTCGAAGGTTAAGCGCTCGGCCAATGTCCGGTCGTCGACGACGCGCTCCAGGTCTTCTACCGTCAGCTCGGCCAGCGCCGCGTCCAGTCGCTCCTGGGATACATCCAGGTCGGCCATGATTTGTTCCAGGGATTGGGCATCCTGCGCTTGTAAGGGCTCGGATTCCCGGTTGTAGGGAGCTGCTTGATCTTCATCCCATACGGGCTTCTTTCCCAACAAGGCCAGGGCCCGGCCACGATAAACGATGATATGACCCAATACCCAGTTGAGACAATTGGCCCGGAAAGGCGGTGTCAGCAAGCTGTCCTCGTGACTCAGGCCTTTGACTTGCATATGGAGCACGTAGTTGTTGCGTTTGAAGTAGCGAGCGATGACATCAGGACTTATCATGAGTTACTCCTTGAGCGAGCCTTCAGCTTTCAGCCTTCAGCTTCAACTCTCGTGATTGTCGCTGATTATCGTGATTGTGTCGACTGGGTGAAGACTTGCTAACCCGACCTGTGATGGATATCGCCGAAATTGACACGAATCGTGCAATCAGCAAAGTAATCGGCGGCGATGCAGTATTTGTTGCCTGAAAGTTATGTCCGCCGATTACTCACAAGCTTGAAACTGGAACGATGTTCGTATATGCTCTGGGCGTAGACGCCAGAATCGAGGACTAATCATGAATTGCCTGGCTGACGACCTGGGGAGGACGTTTTGAACGGCAAACCGACCGCGGTGGGTGGACCGCTGGTTGAGCAGAGAATGGAGCTGGACTCCGGCAACGACGCAGCAAAAAGCATCGGCTTGCGGTTTGAAGCGCTGCTTGCATTGGCCTATTTTGCCCTTTATCTTGGTCATATGTTCATCCGGCCGGAGAGTGATTGGCTACACTGGTTGAGCCTGGTCCTGATTCCCTTTGCCTTGCTGTCGCTCTGGCATGTGCAGGTGCTACGTGTGCCATTCAGAGACAATCTGGCTGCATTCGGATTGCGCAGAGGAAACTTGACCAGTGGTTTGTTATGGGCCGTCGTTTTGGGACTGGCGATAAGCGCGCTGCAATTGCTCATGTCGCGACAAGCCGACGCGTTTTTGGAGTTGATCCGCTCCGGCCGGACTTATTCTGGGAATCTTGTATGTGTGTACCCAGAACAACCTGATATCCTGCGTTGTCCTACACTCATTTATCAACGTCTTACCGGCAATGACGTTGATAAAGTTCTCTGGTTCATGAGCCGGCCACGAAATCGGCCGGATCGAAAAGGCGTCTCCGCGAAATGAGGTCGAAAATGCGGAAATGGGCGCGAATTTCCTGGCAGAGCGCCTTAGGGACTCTGAACATTTCCAATGACGCCGTGAAAGCGGCGAAATAAACGAACTGGCGGCTAGGGGCTAGGGACCAGTGGCTGGAAACCATCCGCCGACCCCCGACCCCCAGCCCCTGATCCCCAAAAAGGAGTTTTCCCATGTCCCGTATCGTCGTATTAGGTGGAGCAGGCATTATCGGCCAGGCCATTGTCCAGGACCTTGCCGAGGACGTGCCCGAGGTGATCGTGGCCGACCTGGATCTGGCAGCCGCTCAGCAGGTAGCCGAGCGCATCGGCCGCGGCTGCGTGGCCGAGCAAGTGGACGTCACCGATGATGTTCAACTGGATTCGGTTTTGTTTGGCGCCGACGCCTGCATCAACAGCGCTCAATACTATTTCAACCTGGATGTCATGATGGGCTGCCTGCGAAATCATGTGCCTTACATGGATCTGGGCGGCCTGTTCCATACGACCCGGAAACAATTGGAATTGGCTGATCAGTTTGAGATCATTGGTATCACGGCTATCCTGGGCCTGGGCAGCTGTCCGGGCGTGGCCAATGTCCAGGCCGGTCACCTGGGCGGTATGTTGGACACCGTCGAATCGGTCAAGATCTACAATGGTTCGACCCTTGACAAAGGCGAATCGTTGTCCTGGGCCTACTCCATAGAGACCATCCTGGACGAGATCAGCAAGCCGGCTATGATTTTCCGCGACGGCGAATTTCAGGCCTTGCCGCCTTTGGGTGAGGAGGAATTCTTCATGTTCCCAGACCCCATCGGCTACGCCAAGACCCACCTGAGCCTGCATTCGGAGGTGGCCACTATTCCCCTCAGCCTGGGCGATAAGGGCATCCAGGAGTGTTTCTTCAAGATCACTTTCTTTGGCTACTCGGAGCCGGTCTTACGCAAGATGCAGTTCTTGACCGAACTGGGTCTGGCTGACAAGGAGCCGCTGGAGGTCAAGGGCGTCAAGGTGGCGCCGCGTGACGTGCTGATCGCTTTGTTGGATCGCTCGCCAGCGGCCAAGACGCCGCCGGTCAACAAGGGTTACAAGGATATCGCCACGGTGGTGAGCGGGACGTTAGACGGCCGGCCGGTGACCTTGCGTATGGATACCTGGGCCTGGCCGCACGAGCGTTGGGGCATCAGCGGCAGCAAATTGATGGTCGGCAGCCCGCCAGCCGTGGTCGCGCGTTGGCTGGCCGACGGCCGCTTGCGGAAGCCGGGTGTTTGGGCGCCGGAGCAGGCGGTGGACGGTGAAGCCTTTTTCGCCGACCTGGCCAAGCGGGGCATAGGCAGTAGCTTGAGCCGGGAAGAAGTTGTGGCCGGCTGAGGGTAACACCGGTTATTTGCCAACTGAATCCAGATATACTTGCAAAGCACGGCAGGAGGCGTGCCAGACCCGGCCGCGCTTGATGGTTTGTCTTGTGTCGGTATCGATTAGGTTGAATAACCCCCTATCCGATATTCATGATGGCAAAAAGCGTTCGGCATGGATGTTCCCCAGAGCGAACCGGCCTGCATAACTCTTCATCCACCCGAATGAGCAAGTAGACGGCTAGCCAAGCCGACTGGCGGGTTATTTATGACGGCAGGAAGAAGAAGGCCAGGGCGATGATGACGTAGACGCCCAGCAATTGGGCCCCTTCCAGCCAGTTGCTCTTGCCGTCCAGGGCGATGAGGGCGGCGATGAGCGAAGCGCCGATCATGGCCACGATCTCGAATTGATCGAAGGTCAATTGCAGCGGATTGCCCAACAGCAAACTGACAAAAACCAGCACCGGGGTGACGAACAGGGCAATCTGCAGGCTGGAGCCGATGGAAATGGCCAGCGACAGCTCCATCTTGTTCTTCATCGCTACCTGCACGGCGACAAGATGTTCGGCCACGTTGCCCACCAACGGGATGAGGATGATGCCCAGGAAAAATTCGCTGATGCCCAACTCTTCGACCACCGGCTCGACCGCGCCGATCAGGACCTCGCTAAGGACCACGATGCTCAGCGTGGCGGCGACGAGTACGCCGATGCTGCGGTTGCGGCTCCAGGTGGGTTCATGCCCATGCGCTTCGGCCAGCTCTTCTTGAGTGCTGGTGATACGGAAGGAAAAGATGATGCTCAAGGCGTAGATGATCATCATGACCACGGCCGTGCTCAGGCTCAAGTATTCGACAAAGTCCTGGTTTTCCTCGGCGATACGGACGTTGAAGAAGGAGGGGATGGCCAGGGCGATGATGGCCAGGATGAGCATGGTGGCGTTGACGCCGGCCTGGGTGCGGTCGAACTTCTGCTCGCCAAAACGTTGACCGCCCAGCAACATGCTCAGGCCCAGGATGAGCAAGATGTTGCCCAAGATGGAGCCGGTGATCGAAGCCAGGACCAGGGTGAGCAAACCTTCGCGGATGGCGATGATGGCGATGATCAACTCGGCCGCGTTGCCCAGGGTGGCGTTTAGCAAGCCGCCCAGCTTAGGCCCGGTGTAGATGGCCAGTTCCTCAGTGGCCCTACCCATAAAACTGGCCATGGGCACGACGCCCAGGGCTGAGAGGATAAAGACGAGGACCGGCGGCCAGTCAAGAAAAGCGCCGACAACGGCCAAAATGGCAAGGGCGACGAGAGCATAGTTGACGTATTTCACAGTTCCTCCTTCAGAATTCGACAGGATTAACAGGAATAACAGGATAGGAACCCAGTTGATAGGACACGGATTTGCACAGATGGCACGGATCTAGAGAACAAGAGTCGGCTGCTTTCGTCTATTGTGACCCCAGTGCCACTCCCGAGTATTGTCGACTGTTGGTGGATTTTACCATATTGGCTCTTGGCAAACCGCCAGCAGCGGTCCGTTGAAACGGACCGCTGGTACGCAGAAACCGGCCAAAGCCGATGAGGGGTATATTGTGAATCGTTTGCCGGTAATTTATCGTGGGAGTGCGTGCCGTGGCAAAAGGCGTTCTCTTCGTACTTATATCGGCAGGCTAACTACTGGTTGGGGTGATCAGCGAAGGGCCCAGGCGTCGATAGGCTCTGCACGCCCTTTTAGCTGCAGGCGGCGATTTTCCATGCCGGCCGTAGACAGCTCGGCCGCGCGAATGGATTCGTCGCTGGCGATTACTTCGCCCGGCCCGGCTAACGAGGCCAGGCGGGCGGCGGTATTGACCGCATCGCCCAGGATGGTGATATCGGACGCACCATTCTCGGTGCTGACCGCGCCGACGAAGGCCACGCCGGTATGGATGCCGATACCCACCGGGATCCAGGGGCCGCCGACTTTGTTATGGCCGGTAGCCTTCAAGATGCAGCGGGCGGTTTCAACAGCCACCCGGGCGTGCCCCTCACCGGCAAAGCCGGGCACGAAGAAGCCGGTCACTTCGTCGCCGATGATCTTTTCGACCATGCCGTTGGCTTCAAAAATCTCGCTGGTCGTGGCCTTGTAGAAGCGGTCGATGAGGCGACTGAATTCAGTCGGGCTCATCTTCTCAGCCATGGCCGTCGAGCCACGCACGTCGGCGAAGAGCATGGAGATCTCCAGTTCGGTACCGCCCTGGTATTCGTCGGCGGCTATTTCGCAGACGTTGCACAGTTTGGGATTCAGCTTGGAAGGCCTGATGCCCAAGAGTGCGCGGGCCAACCGGCCGCCGATCCCGTCGAACGGGTAATAACAGATCAGGCAGCGCGGATCCGAGGGCATACTTCGGACCAGGGGCCGCAGCGTTCGAGCATGCCAGCGACTGTGCAGTCGCTCTGGGGTCTTGCCCGTGGTCATGTACGTGTACCACATTTCCTCTGGGGTAATGTCGTCTTGCTCTCGCTCAACGGCGTCATGCGGCTGTTGCGGCTCTTTGGCCATGGACCTCTCCGTGTCTCGGGTATGCCGTAGTCTGCCACCGGGGTCGGAATAAGGCAAACAAGATCTGGTTCGCGTTGCCTTTTTGGGTGCCCAATAGCGCGATATACACTAAACTTCAAGGAATTAAGTTTACGTTATTCCCGCGCAACAGAAGGGTTTTATGCAGCAATCATTCACAATCAGACGAATCGCCGACGATAAGTTGCATTTGCAGTGGCCGGCCGATTTGTTCAAGGCGCCAGTCTCTCTTCGTTGGGGGCGGCGGCCGGACGGGGCGGCGGCCACTTACCGGCCTGCCGCCGTCGCCGATGGAAGCAACGAGATCGTGGTGGCCGATCCCAGACCCGGCCGGCGAAGCTATTTCTTCTTGGTTCCGGCTGAGGGCCAACCGATCATGGCCGCCGAACGCCGCTTACCGCTGGACGGGCAGGTGAATTTTCGCGACCTGGGCGGTTATGCCGCCGTAGACGGCCGCCGGGTGCAGTGGGGGCGACTATACCGGTCGGGCGATTTGGGTAGATTGACCGATGAGGACCTTGCCTACCTGGACGACCTTGATCTGAAATTGGTCTGTGATTTGCGCGTTGACTTCGAACTTGAACGGTCACCCGATCGCTTGCCGAAAGGGGTCGCGCGGCTGAGCTTGCCCATTCGCGGCGGCGAGATGCCTGAGGCCGATCTATACGACACGGTTGACAATGGCGATTTCTCACGCCTGGATCCTGACTTCCTGTTGCATAGCTATCGCATGTTTGTGCGCGAGTTCACGCCGGCTTACGCTGAGATGTTGCATCATGTAGTGGCCGGTAATAACCAGCCGGCGCTAGTGCACTGCACGGCCGGTAAAGATCGAGCCGGTTTGGGCGCGGCCATCGTCTTGTGGGCGCTGGGCGTGCCCATGGAGACGGTCATAAACGACTATCTGCTGTCAAATACTTACCGGGCGGGCTGGACCAAGCAGGCCCTGGCCATGATCCGCCAGGCGGCCGCGGTTCGGAGTGGCCATCCGGCCGAAGCGATTGACCTGACGCCCGTTGAGGCTTTGTTTGCCGCTCGTCGAGCCTACATGAACGCGGCGCTGGAGAGCATCGACGCCGAATACGGTTCACTGGAGCGGTACATCTGGGATGGCCTGGGGCTGAGCCCGGAGGCGCAAAGGGCGTTCCAGGAGAGCCTGTTGGAGTAAACGTCCAAATGTGGCACAGCAAATCGGGGTGGGCATTGCTTCGAATTTTGACCCATTTTTTATCTTCAACTAACGTTTTTCTAACGCTTCTGATAGCAAAATAGGCGATAGTTATTGAGGCGCAATTAGAAATTGCGAAGGAGGTAAAAAGATGATTAGACGAACCTTTAATTGGCGGGAATGGGATCAAATGCGGCGCGAGATGGATCGCCTTTTTGCTGAGTCATTCCCCCGAGTGCGCCGCGCGCAAAGCAGCGGATTCCCGGCAATCAATGTTTGGACCAACGATGCCGAAGGGGCGGTTCTGACCACTGAGCTGCCGGGCATCGATTCCGAGGACATCGACATTTCGGTTACCGGCGACACGTTGACGATTAGTGGATGCTGCAAGCCTAGCGAAGCGCCCGAATCGGCTCAATACCACCGGCGGGAGCGATCCCGCGGTGATTTCAGCCGCACTGTTCAGCTTCCCTACACCATTAATCCAGACCAAGTTGAGGCGCGCGTTGACAAGGGCATTTTGACGGTCATCTTGCCCAGGGCTGAAGCCGAGAAGCCCAGGCAGATCGCGGTTAGGATGGCCTAGGACCACGCATTTGAGGAGGTGTGATCATGTCAGACGAATTGCAGATTCAGAAGCAAGAAGTAGAACCGGACGAAGGCGTGGAGCGAACTAGGGCTTCGCGTGTCTATGTGCCCAGAGTCGATATTTACAGTGAAGAGGAAGGCGTAACTATCGTGGCCGATATGCCCGGCGTGGATGAGAACAACGTAGACATCCTGCTGGAGAAAGACGTGTTAACCATTAGCGGTTTTGTGACCTCAGAGGAACCTGAAGGTTTCGATTTGAGTTACAACGAGTACGGCGTCGGTGATTTTCGGCGCAGCTTCACATTGATGGAAGAGATCGCCCGGGACAAAATTGAAGCCAGCATCAGCAACGGCGTGTTACGCGTTTATCTACCCAAGGCGCCAGAGTCTCAGGCCAGGAAAATCGCTGTTCAGGCCGGATAGTCGCTGGAGAATCTGATAGAATATCCAGAATCCCGGGAACCTTGAGTTTCCGGGATTCTCGTGGTCGAATGCCGATGAAGGATTACTATCTGATACTTGGCGTCGATTCTGAAGCAAGCCTGGACGAGATCAAGGCTGCTTATCGTCGACAGGCTAAGGATTTGCATCCGGATTACTACGGCCAGGATAGCGGACCGTTCATCGATCTCCAAGAGGCGTATGCGGTTTTGAGCGATGCGGCTCGCCGACGCGTCTACGACCGAGAAATCGGCCTGGCCGAGAGACGCGGCCGATCAGCCGGCATCCGTCCGGAACCGCTTATTCCTAGGGAATCAAAACCAGAGCCGCTGATCCCGCGCGAAATGCCAGCCGACTTGGGTGACCTATCCCTCAATCGCTCATTTCGAACCATCCGACCTTCTTTCGAAGAGCTATTCGACCGGATTTGGCGCAACTTCTCGCTAGATTGGTGGGAGTTAGAGCCATTACAGAGCTTGAATGTCGAGATACGGCTTAGCCGGAAAGATGCCTTGCGTGGTGGCCGGGTGCGCTTGCTGGTGCCAGCCAGATTGGAGTGCCCGACTTGCGCAGGCCGGGGTGGTGTCGATTACTACCGCTGCTGGAAATGTGGTGGCGACGGAGTAATTCAAGGAGAGTACCCGGTGACCTTGACCTACCCAGCAGGCGTTACAAATAGCCATCATGTCCAATTGCCACTGGACAGTTTTGGTATCCACGATCTATATCTGAACATTATCTTCCGCGTCGGCGAGAGGTAAAAGCCCGACCCTACTCTAGCCAATCCCATAACGTTTGATTTCGGCAATAAATCACCGTATCATCTGATACTTGTATTCGTTGGCCGTTTCTGCGTGCCCTGCTAAGCGGCGAGGTTGGAACGAATCTCGCCAGAAGCAAAGGGAGGCCAGGTTGGCTCACGTTTCTCATAAATTATCCAATTCGCTCGAAGGAGCCCTGGCGGGTGGCGGCGATCCGGCTACTTCGCCTCTCTACGTCTTTGGTCCGTTTCTGAGGCTGCTGATCGTCGCTGGGGTAGCCCAGATCACCTTTGGCGCCAGCATCTGGCTGGTTATCCTAACCATTGCCCTGGTGTCGGCCATGTACCGGCTGGTGATGATCTGGATCACCGACGGCAGCGGCGGCAGCGGCCTCAGCGAAGAAGAATTCGGCGGTTGGGCGGTCAAACTCAATGCCAGTATCACCTTCGTTGAATATACGCTAACTTTCCTGGTCAGCATGGCGGCCCTGGTCACCTTCATCACCGACCGCTTTCCTATCCTCAACGAGCCCTTCTTGGGTTTCCAGTATCGTACCTTTGTGGCTATCGGCCTGAGCGTCCTCACCGGCTGGCTGGTGAACCGCGGCCCCAAAGTGGCGGCTCGCGCCTTTGGTCCGGCCACGGCCGGCGTCTTGTTGCTCATGTGGGCCATGGTCTTCGCGACTATCTTCAAACTGGGGCTGCGCTTGCCCGACTTCAATCTTGAAGCCTTTTCCGCTGAGCATTTGCGATTCACTCTGGGCGGTTATGTCCGTATCCTGGCTGTGATGACCGGCATTGAGATCTTCGCCAATCTGGTTGCCGCCTACGAAGGCAAGCCGCGTCGTAAGAGCCGGATGGCTTTCCGGAGCTTGCTGATTATCATGGGCACCACCAGTATCACGATGCTGGTTGTTGGCCCGGCGATCCGCGATTTGGCCGATCCACTGAATACCGAGGTGTCGGTTTTTACTCAGACGATGGACCAGTTGCTGCCGGAACCACTGGCCTTGCTGGGGACGCTGGTGGGTGTGTTGGTTTTGTTATCGGCCTCGGCCGCCAGCGCTCAAGGCCTTCAGAACCTGGCCCTGGGTTTGAAGCTGCGAAACTATGTGCCGGCCGTCATTGGCCAGCGAAACGCCTATGAAGTGGCGACGATCCCGGTCTGGATCGAAGTGGGACTGGTCTCCATTTGCTTCCTGGCTTTTGGCACCAGTGAAGAGACGTACCTGGCCATCTATGCTGCTGGCGTATTTATCTTGCTCAGCATGACCGGCTGGGCGGCCGCCAAGCGCCTGCTGCGTCACTCTAGAGCCACGGCCGGCGCACGAGGCTACCTGGCCCTGGCAGGCACTGCGATGGCTGCTGTGTTAACTTCCATTGCCACCATCATCATCTTCGTCGAGCGCTTTGGCGAGGGCGCCTGGGCATTTTTCATCCTGTTGCCATTCTTCTACCTTCTTTTTTCCTTCTTCCGGCGCCGGCTGGGCGAGCCAACGCCGGTCGAAGAGCGCCGTGGACTTCTGTTCGCCGAGAGGCGCTATTTGCCGGCGTCTGCAACGACCGCCGGACCGGCGAGCAAGCAAGCGGCGATAACGTTTGAACGCTTCCTCGTTCCGCTCGACGGATCCGAATTTGCCGAACAAGCGTTGCCCCTGGCGCAAGCGTTGGGCCGGGCGCATGATGGCCAGCTGACATTGCTGACCGTACATCAGAATTCCGGGTTGGCCCGTGGCTTGCCCTTGATTCACAGCGCACTGGACGGCGATTTGCGCGAACATGAGCGCTATCTGGGACGGATCATCTCGGAATTAGTGGGCCAGGGCGTACGTTTGTTGCCACAGATCGCCAGCGGCGAGGTCGCCGAGCAGATCAATGCCGTCGCCGTCGGGCAGGAAGTCGATCTGCTGGTCATGAGCACCCACGGCCGATCGGGGGTCGGCCGGGTGCTGCTGGGCAGCGTGGCCAGCGAAGTGCTGCGGCAAACCACCTTGCCCATGCTGCTGGTACGGCCAAGGGAGCTCGCTATCAGCCATGAGCCGGTCTTTGACAAGCTGATGGTTACCCTCGACGGTTCGGACGAAGCAGAACGGGTCTTGCCTTACGCCCAGACG
>JBFFWQ010000103.1:0-21430 GCA_041570195.1 Promineifilaceae bacterium (SeqCode)
ATTCCTGTCCTGGGCACCAAGGCCGATCGTTTTGAGGGCAGCAACATTAACAACGAGATCTTGCGCCGCCTGGCGGCCGAATATCAGATTCCTCTCTGGGAATTCGACCTGGTGGCCGGCACCATCCCCGGCCGGGGCCTTGACGTCGACGGGGTTCACTTGACCACCTTTTATGCCCACGACTATACTTCCCCTACGGCTTTTCAGCGCGGTCATGGTTTGCACAATTTGACCGCCCTTATGGTGCTTGATGCCATTTGGCGTGAGGTGATGCTGGAATCTGGCTGAGGATGAAACGGCTCGTGCCGTAGTCCGGTTGTGCAAACCGGAGCGGGAAACAGTCCCGTTCTACGGACCATCTGGCGGGCTGAATAATAGGTATGAGAGGAAGAGAGACGCCCGATCGGCGCCCTTTGTTTGGTGTCATATTAGCGACCGTATTGGCGGCCGCTATGTTCCTGTTGTCTGGCTGTTCGGGCGGCGAATCTGGCTCGACGGCCGTAGAACCAACGCAAGAGGCGGCTCCTAGCGCGACGATCCCGGATCCCACGGCCACCCTGGCCGAGCCAACGGCGACGGCTACGGCAACAGCCACCGTCGAACCGACGGCAACCCTCGTGCCCACAGCGACGCCTTTGCCAAGCTCCACGCCGGAACCCACGCCAACGCCGGAACCGACTCTGCCCTCGTCGGCCTTCGTCAACGGCATACCGGTAGAGCAGATCGTCGTCCTGCCTGAGGAGGTCGAAGATAATGTGCGCCAAATCTTTGCCGCCGGTCGGGCGCGCGGCCGCGATCCCTACGCCTTCTCCAAGTTGGGCGACAGCCTGATCGCCACCCCCAGTTTCCTGGCTATGTTCGAAACCCATCCCTATAACCTGGGTCCGTATGACTACCTGCAGCCGGCGCTCGATTATTTTGCCGGCTCCTTCGAGCGTTATGGCGTCGCCTTGCGGCCGGGCCTGCACGCCTGGGGCGTCTTCGATCCGCTTTGGGCCAACAAGGATTGGTGCCAGGCCAACGAGAATTTGCTCGACTGCGAGATCCGGCTTAATAACCCCAGCGTCATGCTGGTGCTCTTGGGCACCAACGACGTCGGTTATCCTGAGGGCTTTGATTTCAACATGCGCAAGGTGATCCAGACCCTGATCGACGCCGGCATTATCCCCGTAATCGTCACCAAGGCCGATCGTTTCGAGGGTCCGGACAATACCAACAACGACATTCTGCGAACCATCGCCGCCGATTTCCAGGTGCCCTTGTGGGACTACGATCTGGTCGCCGAAACGCTGCCCAATAGAGGTTTGCAGGAAGACGGCGTGCACCTCACCGTCTTCCCTGAGAACGACTTCAACATGCCCGAGGCCTACCAACTCGGCCACGGCGTACATAATCTGACCGCCCTGATGATGCTCGACGCCCTACGCCAGATTGTGTCCGGATAAGCCCTCGGATAACATACGACACTGATCGCCAACTTCTGACCATTGATCACTCGCCACTGATCACTATAAACTGTCGGAGGAAGAGGACATATGAAAACCGTACTGCTCTTATCGCTTTTCACACTGATTGTGGTCGCCTGCGGCGGGGGAGAGGGCGACCCGGTCGAGACCGTCGAAACCTACCTGCAGGCTAAAGTTGAAGGAGATCGAGAGGCGATCCAGGCTAATCTGTGCTCGGAGATGGAGGCCTTTCTGGAACGCGAGAGCCGCACCTTTGAGAGCGTCTCCGGCGTTGAGTTAGAAGGCATGGCCTGCCAACGCGCCGGCGACACAGAAGTCGTCAGTTGCGACGGCCGCATCGTCGCCCTGTACGGCGCGGAAGAAACCGAATTTCCGCTCGTCTCGTATCGCGTCGTCCAGGAGGACGGCCAATGGAAGTGGTGCGGCGAGGCGGCGCCATGAGACGGCTGCTGACACCTGAGAACCTGCTGGCGATTGCCCTTTGCCTGATCGCCATCCTGCTGATTATCGCCACCAGCGATAGCGCACCCCAGTGGATCTACCAGGGCTTCTAAGCCGAAGCGCTGGCGCACAGAGTTGGGCTAGATATCGATTCGGTGCCGATTTGCTGAAGCATTTTCCGATTACCAGGAACCATTGGCCTTTCGCGCTAATACCGAGGGCTGCCCGCGTCGTAGCCCGGTTTGGTAAACCGGTGCGGGTTGCCATCTTGCGGGATGCCATCCCGCGCTACAAAGGGGCCGAAGACAACATACGGTCTTGTAGGTCGCCATCAAAGTTGGCCTACTGGGTATCGCGGTTCGTTAGTCTAGCCGCCCTATCAATCGGTTTGCTCGTGGCCGCTTGCGACAATCTGGCCGAGCCGAGCGCCACCGTCGATCAGGCAACCCTGCCCAGCCTGGCCAGGGCTGACGATCTTCGCTCCCTGCCCTCGCTGGTCCCCAGCGTGACGCCTACGATGCCGCCGACGGCCACTGCCCTGTCGACCTTGACCTCGGCGCCGGCTGACACACCGACTGCGGTCAACACGCCGCCGCCGACCAACTCCCCAAGCCCGCTCGACACGCCGCCGCCATCGGCTACGCCCGTCCTGATCAACGACATGTCGCTCGATGCCGTCGCCGTCTTGCCCGACCGCGTGCGCCAGCACATCGTCCAGATAGCCGACCGTGGCCGGGCCAAGGGCCGCGATCCAAACGCCTTCGCCCGCGTCGGCGGAAGCGTCGCCGCGACCCAGCATTTTATGGGTCGCTTCGATAGCGGGCCGTACGATCTGGGCCCTTACGACTACCTGCAGCCGACGGTCGACCATTACGCCGGCTCCTTCTCGCGGGTCGGCCAGGCCGCTATGCGCGGGCTCAACAGCTGGGCCGTCTTTGACCCGGCCTGGTCGGATCCCGAGTTCTGCCTGTCCAATGAAGCGGTGATTGACTGCGAGATCCGGTTGCACAACCCCAGCGTCATGATCGTCGTCCTGGGCACCAACGACATTGGCGAAGGGGAAGATTTCAGGGCCAACCTGCGACAGCTGGTCGCCTACCTGATCGCCGAGGGCATCGTGCCCGTCCTGGCCACCAAATCGGACCGTTTCGAAGGTCCAGACGACCGTAACAACACCATTATCCGCGAGGTGGCGGCCGAACTGCGGGTTCCTCTATGGGACTATGACAAGATCGCCGCTACGCTGCCCGGCCGGGGCATGGGCTCCGACGAGGTGCACCTCACTCTCTACGACCAGTATGATTACACCGTCGAACGGGCCTTCGAAAAGGGTTACGGTGTTTACAATCTGACCGCCCTCATGATGCTGCACGCCATTCGCCATGAGATAACACCTTGACCTTCGACCTGCTGGCCATCCTCGTCTTTTGCCTGGCCGCCTTGCTCTATGCCGGCCTGCTGCCGGCTCGTTGGCGCGGCTGGTTCGTGCTTGTCGGCAGTGTCATCGCCGTCTACTGGTTGCAGCCGGCCCTGCCCATCCGTTTCAGCGACTACATCCTGCCGGCGGTCACCATCGGCCTGACGACCCTGGCCTGGTGGTTCACCCGCCGCCAAAACGACGCTGAGCAGGATGCTTGCCTATCTGAAGACCGGCGGACGCTTTTGCTGGTGGCCGGGCTGGTCGTCGGCCTGTCCTTCATGCGCTTCCTCGAGGCGGACTTGCGCCTGACCGCTTCCCGGCCGCCATCCCCGTTAGCCGTCGTCGTCGCCCTATTATTTCTGGCCGCCCTGGCCGCGGTCCTCATTCGTCTGACCCGATCGGCCATGGCCCGCAATCAACGCGGCCTGCTGACTGGATTCATCTTGCTGGTAGTAGCCATTTTCGTGATTTTGAAGTGGGAGCCGCCGGCCGAGGCCTTGGCCCGCTGGTGGCGTGGCCTGACCGGCCAGGATACCAGCCTGGCCAGCCCAATCGACCTGACTTGGCTGGGCTTCTCCTTCGTCGCCTTCCGCTTGATCCATACCATGCGCGACCGGCAAACGGGAATACTGCCTTCTTTGTCGCTGCGCGAGTACCTGAGCTACGTGCTCTTTTTCGCCTCCTACATCGCCGGCCCCATCGACCGCGCCGAACGGTTCAGCCGCGACTACCGCGACCTGTCAAAAATCCGCGGCCTGGAAGCGTCCCGCTGGGGCCAGGGCCTGTGGCGCATCGCCCAGGGCTTGTTCAAGAAATTCGTCATCGCCGACCTGCTGGCCCAGGGTATGAGCCTGACGGCCGATCACGTGCTCCAGGCCGATTCTGCCCTTGGATTATGGGTGTTGCTCTATGGCTATGCCCTGCGGATCTTTTTCGATTTCGCCGGCTATACCGACATCGCCATCGGCATCGGGCTGCTGTTCGGCATTCGTCTGCCGGAGAACTTCAGCCGGCCCTATCTGAGAAACAATATCACCGTCTTCTGGCAGAATTGGCACGCCACGCTGAGCAGCTGGGCCCGCTTCTACGTCTTCACGCCCCTGTCGCGCTGGCTGCTGACCCGCAAGCGCCGGCCGTCTTCGACCGTCATCGTGCTCATCGCCCAGCTGGCGACCATGATCGTCATCGGCCTGTGGCATGGCATCACCCTGAACTTCTTCATCTGGGGCGTCTGGCATGGCCTGGCCCTCTTCGTCCATAAGCAGTGGAGCGACCGGACCCGCAAATGGTATCGCGGCCTCAATGCCCGGCCGAATCGTAAACGAGCCTGGGGCTTCTTCGGCTGGTTCGTGACCTTCAACTACGTCACGCTGGGTTGGGTCTGGTTTGCCCTGCCCACGGTTGACCTGTCGCTGCAAACTTACGGCAAACTCTTAGGCATCGATTTGTAGGACCTTCGAAGCAGATGGCTGAATCATCGTCGAGTGAACAAGGATTTGCGGTAAAGTGGCCCTTCATCTTGCGGGTCGTCTTGAAGGCCTCCGGGCTGTTCTTACTGCTGAACTTGCTCTTTGCCGCCTTCATGCCGTTGGAAGGCCTGGGCCGGGTGTCGCTGTATAACTGGCTGCTGCCCGGCCGCCAGCGTTTGCCCTACGGCGAGAATCCGGCCGACTCCTACAACCTCAGCCTGGACAATATCCCGGCCATGCTGGCCAGCCACGTCGTCAGCCAGCCTAAGGCAGAGGACGAGTTTCGGGTGCTGGTCATCGGCGATTCCGGGACCTGGGGTTGGCTGTTGGAAAACGAAGATACCCTGGCCGGCCAGATCAACGCCGCCGGCGCACGCACGGCCGACGGCCGGCGTATCTTAGCCTACAACCTGGGCTATCCCATTATGGCCCTGAGCAAAGATTTGCTGTTGCTGGATGCGGCCCTGGCCTACGAACCAGACCTGATCCTGTGGCCCGTCACCCTGCAGTCCTTCCCCCGCGACAAACAGTTGGTGCCGCCCATCGTCCAGAACAACCCCGGCCGCGTCCGGCGCTTGATCGATGAACACGATCTGGCCCTCGATCCGGACGATCCGGCCTTCGTGGAGCCAGATTTGCCCGGCCGGACCATCGCCGGCCAGCGCCGGGCCCTGGCCGATCTGCTGCGCCTGCAGCTCTACGGCTACTCCTGGGCCGCCACCGGCGTCGACCAGGCCATCCCCGACGACTTCGACTTGCGGGCCACCGACCTGGAAGCTGACCTTTCGTGGTTGGAATTAGAGCAACCCTTGCCCCTGGACGAAGAGATCCTGGCCCTGGATATCCTGGATGCGGCCGCGAAGCTGGCCGCCGCTGGTAACAGCGCTGTGCCCATCCTGGTGGTCAACGAACCCATCTTCATCAGCGACGGCCAGAACAGCGACTTACGATACAACGCCTGGTACCCGCGCTGGGCCTACGACGATTATCGGGAACAACTGACCGCGGCCGCCGCCGGTGCCGACTGGGACTATCTCGACCTTTGGGATGCCATCCCCCCCGAGGAATTCACCGACAGCCCTGTCCACCTGACCCCGGCCGGGACCACCCAATACGCCGATACTGTCCTCCCCCACCTAACGCAATAGCTCTCTCCGCCTCGCTACGCTCCCCACACAACTATACACCTACAAAAGCACGGTATCGGAATAGCTACGATAATCTACGGCCACGTCAAGTAGCCAATGGCGTCAACCTGAATACCTGACCGAAGCCGGCTGCGGTTTCAATATCGCCACGGCGCAAGGCGTCTCGCACATCATCAAGTTTGTAAGCATCATCCAGCGACAGATAGGGTGACCACCCATCTTCATCAAAAAAAATTCGACCTCAACCTCGGCCGCGTACAGCCCTTCGTGAACTAATTTGAATTGTCGTCTTCTTCTCGTCATCACTTTCGCTCCGTTTAGTCGACTGACCACCGCTCAGGATCCGGCCGATAAGACGTTACCAGCACGGCCGGCGACTCTCTATCTTCTGGAATGCCCCGGACCACGCGAACAGGGTCGCCAATCTGATCTCGCTGAAGGACTAACACAGAGGGTCCTATACGATAGTCTGGACAATCTTCCACCACGATTGCCTCTAAGACACCCGCGATCACGTCCCTAGCCAATATGCCATCATCGGAGAGCTCGTCGTAGCCGTGCGCCGATATCCTGATCTCATTGCGCTCAACTAGCTCAAGCACTCTTCGAAAAGTGGCGCTCATTGTCAGGTATTAGTGCCGTGATTCCCGATTGTCAAAAGAAGATACGTACCCTCTATGATTGAATATATATCCCGAGCTAATGGCCAACCAATTCCTAAATCAACTTGACAGCAAGACCCTCTGATGTCGCGTTGGCGCCTACTGGATCGCCTTTTGTCAGATTGCTTACAGCACCCAGGACTTAACCCATCTACCCTGCACCTAGAACCCTGTACTGATCGACCCGAGCCAACCGATCTTGCGCGCTCTTCGTGGGATCTAACGCGAAGATCCGGAGTTGGCCGGCGGTGGAACGTCAAAGGAGACCAGCTCATGAAGATGACACGACGGCCGTTTGTTCTGCTAGCCATGCTGGCAGCTGTGCTTGTACTAGCCGCATGTAACGCCGACGCTCAGGAAGCCACGCCGGCCGCGGCCGAAGAGGCTGAGCAAAACACCGAAGCCGCGGCCGATGAAACAGCCGAGGAAGCCGAGTCTGCGGCCGCTGACGCCCTGGCCCTGACGGAAACCTATGCCTTCCCCGGATTCGGCTTCAGCATCGACTATCCTGGCGCATGGCTGTCGGAAACGCGAGATACCGTCACAGTCATCAACGAACTGGAGTCGGACCATGACAACGCCTTTAACGACGGTTCGCCACCGGATGCGGGCCTGGGTGTCTCCTTCGACCACCGTGATCTGGCCTTTATGCGCGGCATCGGCTTGGCTGAAGAAGCTTCTCTGGACGATCTTTTCGAACTCAATAGGGACTTCTTCGAGTGGCAGGAGCCTTTAGACACCCAGGAGCTCGAGCTCTTCGGCGCGCCGGCTCTGAAGGTCAAGGCCACCGACGGCGACGGTTGGTCCTATACCTATATGGGTTTCGCCAACGATCGCGCTTTCCTGCTGGCCTTTGGCGCCCCCACCGAGCAAGAACTGGACGATCACATGGCCACCTGGGATCAGATGCTGGTCAGCATTCAACCGGTGGAAGAATAGACCGATCCCAAAAAAAGAGGCCCCCGCCCCCCTGTACAGATGGGGGGCGGGGGCCACACGGGGGCCACCGACAACCCGTTAAGCGATTAGCCCCCACGACTCAATCACCGCCTCGACCCTTTTGGCCAGGGCGGGCAAGGCCGCGATCACAGCGTCACTCAGCCGCGTACCAGGCTCCACACTTTCCGGCTGCAGCCCGATCAACCGGAAATTGGCCGGCGCCCGGCCGAGCAACATCGCCAGGCCCAACACATCTTGAAATGTGACCTGGTGTTCTGATAGTCGCATCCGATCCCGGCCCAGTATCTGTCTCCGCCCCAGGGCAAGCACCGTTCCCGGCGGCCGCCCGGCGTCGACGGCATCGACTACCAGCAAATGGCTGCACGTCTCGATGAGCGGCAGCAAATTCATGCCCAGCACGCCCCCGTCAACCCACTCGATCTCTGACCGCCGGCCGAGCCTGGCCTCCAGGTACTGCAACGCCTGGACGCCCAGACCTTCGTCGCCCAATAGCCAGTTGCCCAGTCCCAGGACGACTCTTCGCTCCGGTTGCTCGCTCAAACCATTTCGCCACTGCAACCGCCACTGCTCCACCTGCTGATTGGTTGGTTGATTTGTCCTCAACATCACTTACCTCCGTGCCTCGACTTTGTGGAGAACAGTTGCCAATTCAGACTCTCGCGCAAAAATCACTCTGCAACTGTTCTCCTAAAAGCAAGCCGCATCACAGACTGGACTGGTCCAATCTGGAACTCGGCTTGATTAGATGGACCGAACAGGCCATGCATGGGTCAAAAGAATGAATGGCTCTCAAGAACGATCGTGAATGGCCTTTACGGTCCTCGAATTCCAGCCAGAAGAGCGGCAGGCGGGGCGCGTTGCTCAAAGCGGTCGCGATCCGGCCGGCATACCTGCGCGGCAGTGCCAGGGGCGCCGTCAGCGCGCCGCAACACTTAAGAAATTCCCGCCGGTTCATTCTCCGCGTCGTCGGTACGTTTGATTGGCCATCACGCCAACCGGCCATAACGTTCTCCTCCTTCCACTTCGCGCCAGCTTGTTCTGGAGCTCGTCTTGCCAGCCCCGAAGGGTGCCTCTGCCCATTGTCGGCTCGTTGCCAACCGGATTGCTGGTGTGGCCATCGCTGGCCCACACCATATAAGTGGCTTTAGCGGCCGAAAAGTAACGGGCACCTACCAATATTGGTTACGCGATCCGTTCTTTTTCTGGTCACAGGCCACACCGGCCGCTACCGATATGCCTCACGTGTAGCAATCTTCCAGATTGCTCGATGAATTACACCCACCAAATCACAGAGTCCCAGATACAATCCACGGCATACGAGCCTACTTTCCACAAATATCAAGCTATGGGCAATGATCACCTTTCATACAAGATAAGCTACCGCCACAACCTGCCTCACATTCAACTGGCGGGCGCCAGCTTCTTCGTCACATTTCGCCTCGCAGGATCGCTCCCAGTAACCGTGCTACGTGCTCTGAAGGCGTAGGCAGGCGAGCAAGATCAGGCCCTGTCGGCCGTCCCCGATCCGGCCGAGCGTGCCAGGCGACGCTACATAGCCCAGAAGCAGCACTTCGACCGCTGGGATGCCGCCCTTGACGCCGAACCAACCGGCCCTCATTGGCTCAAGGATCAACAGGTTGCCCAAATCGTCGTCGATAGCATCCGATATCTGGACAGTAGGCTATACGATCCAGACAGCTACTGCATCATGAGCAATCATTTCCATTTACTTCGGACACCACTGCAGGACACCACCGGCTGTTACTACGCGCTGCCCAGGATTCTACACTCGCTGAAAGGCTACACAGCGAAAAAGGCCAATCAGGTTCTCGGCCGGGAGGGACAGTTTTGGCAACGCGAAAGCTACGATCACATCGTCCGAGATCGCGACGAGCATTTGCGCATCCGCCGCTATATTTTGAACAATCCGGTCAAAGTCGGCCTGGTCGATCACTGGACTGAGTGGCCTTATTCCTACTGCATGTCGTAACGGCAATCGTCTCGATTGCCAGAGGTGAACAAGCCAGGCGGCATGTTCTACGGCAAGACGTAGCGGCAATCGTCTCGATTGCCAGAGGTGAACAAGCCAGGAGGTATGTTCTGCGGCTACCGCGCCGGAATGTGCCAGGTTGTGTTGACAATCCGGCCGATCATCGCTTTACTATCAGGCGCAACACACCTGTAAATCAGTTCGAAAAGCGGCCAGCGAGCAACTGCGAAACCGGGCGAACACGACAAGTTCCCCTCGGTTCCCATGAGTTCCCACACGACGGCCCGCCAGACGAAGAGGAGACGACCCGACTCACATGGACGAACCAACCGTGCGCGACAAGCTCCGCGCCTTCATCACCCGCGAACTGATCCGCGACGAAGAATACCCCTTGGCCGACGACGAGGGCATCATCACCGGCGGCCTGATGGATTCCTTCGCCCTGGCCGAGTTCGCGGTCTACGTCGAGAGCGAATTTGGCGTCTATATCCCTGACGCCGACCTGACCGTCGACAAGATGGATACCCTGGACCTGATGGTCGGCCGGGTGCTGCGCGAGACATAAGCGAAGCCAAGTAAGGAATCACCGGGTCGACCATGCTCACCCTGAACAACCGCCCTGAATACGCGACTCTGCTTGACGCGGTCACCCTGTCCGCGGCCGATGACAAGCGCGAGGCCATCATCTACGTGTCCAGTGACCAATCGACCATTCGTGTCAGCCGGGCGGAATTCGGCCAAACTATCCGACGGTACGCGGCCGCTCTACACCATTTAGGTATCCGACCCGGCGACCTGGTGGTCCTCGCCCACACCCAGAACCTGGAGAGCATCTACGCCTTCTGGGGCGCCATGTTCGCCGGCGCCATCCCGTCCATGTTCCCAACCCTGACCGAGAAGCTGGACCCGGACATCTACATGAGTAGCATGGCCGAACTGGCGCGCCTCTCTGAAGTAAAAGCCGTTCTTACGGCCGACGACTTCGCCCAGGCGCTAGAGGGCCGTTTGCCCTGCCCGGTGTATGGCTCGACCCGCTTGGCTGCGGCTGTCAACGATAATAACGCCGCTCACCTGGCCCCTCACCGGCCGGATCCAGAGCAGATCGCCTTCTTGCAGCATTCCAGCGGCACCACTGGTCTGCAAAAAGGCGTGGCCCTGTCCCACCGGGCCGCGCTCAACCAGCTGGCCAGTTACGCCGTTGCCCTCGAATTATCAAAATCCGACGTCGTCGTGAGCTGGCTGCCCCTTTATCACGACATGGGCCTCATCGCCGGCTTTCTGCTGCCCTTATTCCAGGGCCTGCCCCTGGTCCTCATGTCGCCTTTCGATTGGGTGCGCCATCCGGCCCTGCTGCTGCGAGCTATTCACGACCACGGCGGCACCCTGTGCTGGCTGCCCAACTTCGCCTACAACCACTGTGCCCGGCGTATACGCGGCCGCGACCTGGAAGGATTGTCGCTGGCCTCCATGCGCGCCTTCGTCAACTGCTCTGAGCCAGTCCGTGACGACAGCCACCGCTTGTTCCTGGATCGTTTCGCTGCTCACGATTTGCGGCCGGAAATGCTGTCGGTCAGTTACGCTATGGCCGAAAACACCTTTGCCGTGACCCAAACCCCGCCCGGTCGGCAACCTGTACTTGACATAATTGACAGAATCGCTCTGGAAGAAGACCGCGCAGCCCGGCCGGTTACCGGCGATCATGAGTGGGCGCTGGCCATGGTCTCGTGCGGCCCGCCCATCAATGGCACCGAAGTTCGCGTGATCGACGACGACGGGCGTGCCCTGGAAGAACGTTGGGTAGGGCAGATGGCCATTCGCGGCGACTGCATGTTGAGCGGCTACTACAAGCGGCCGGACCTGTCGCCCTTCCAGGATGGCTGGTACCTGACCGGCGACATGGGCTATCTGGCCGGGGATCAGGTGTACATCGTCGGCCGCTCCAAGGACCTGATCATCAACGCCGGCAAGAACATCTACCCACAAGATGTCGAAGCTATCGTCAACAAGGTGCCCGGCGTCCATGCCGGCCGGGCCGTGGTTTTTGGCGTGCCCGACGAACGCGAAGGCACCGAGCTCATCGCCGTGGTGGCCGAACTCAAGGCGCCTTTGTCGGCCGCCGACCCTGATGTCCGCAAGCGACTCAACAAGGCCATCCGCCAGGAAGTGGCCCGCCAGAGTATGATCACCGTCAGTTACGTCCAGCTGGTCGATCACAAATGGTTGATCAAAACTTCCAGCGGCAAGATCGCCCGCGCCGCCAACCGCGACAAATGGCTGGCCCAAAGACAGAAGAATCAAACCAGGTGAGTTTACGGGAGCGGATCGCGCTCGACCTATGCAGGAAGAAAACTAATCGCTAAAAGCTCACGGCCAATAGCTATTCCTTGAGGGAATCCATGCCTAAATCAAGCACTCATTCCGGCCGGCGACGGCCCCACCACACCACGGCCATCATTGGCGGCGTGTTTGCGACGGCCGCCCTGTTCATCGCCCTGATCCTGCTGACCGATTGGCCGGCCCTCATGGTCTGGCTGGCGGCCGTCAACGTGACCACCTTCGCCATGTTTGGCGTCGACAAGGCTGCGGCCAAGGCCGGCGGCCCGCGTATCCCCGAAATCGTCCTCCATGCCTTCACCTTGCTGGGCGGCTTTCTTGGCCAGCTGGGCGGACGCCTGCTGTTCAACCACAAAACCAACTTCGGCCGTCACCCCTCTTTCACCATCGTCCTGGTTGTCAGCGTCATCCTGTGGGCCGGGCTAGCCTACTTGATTCTCGTGCGCGGCTAAAAACGCGATAATACATAACGTTTGTCACTACTTTAAGATGATAATCTACATTTGAAATTCTCCTGAATCTGCCGCAGAATAAGGGTGGAGTTAATTGGGTGGCGACCTTTCTGGGCCCTTGCCTGCCGACCGGCTGCAGTGGGGAGGGCTAACCGGCGGTCGCACTTTGTGTAGCGGCGTGCTTCAATAGATTCGCTTCTGTTGCCAGACCACAGACGCGAGCATTAGAAACGACCAATCGCCTGGCAATTGCCGAAGGATTCAACGTGCGTGAGCCTAGTCCCACGTCGAACCAACATGCACTGTTGTATCGCTTGCGCTGGTTGGTGCCCGTCACGCTAAGCGTGCTGGGCCTGGCCTATGTGCTTGGCGAAACTTTCATTCACCACGATCATCAAGGGGACCCTTCCCAGCTACAAATGCTGGCCGGCGTCCTCTTGTTAAGCGTGGTCGGACCGGCCATCAGCTACCTGGGTCTTAACTGGGCGTTCAAAGCCTCGACCCGCCTGGAGCAAGCCGAGTTGGCCCAGCGCGAGCAGAATCGCCAGATGGCCATCGTTGCCGAAGTCAGCCGGGTAGCCAACCGCAGCCTCGACGTCCGACAGGTCCTCGAAGAGGCGCTGGCCAGCCTTCTGAAACTCATCGACGTCGAAAGCGGCGCCATCTGGCTGCGCAGCGACGAGCAACTGGAATTAGGGGCGGCCCAGGGTATGTCCGACGTCTTCCTGGAGGAGGAGCGCGTCCAATCGATGGACAAATGCCTGTGCGGCGAAGCAGTGAAGGCAGAGCTGCCTTTGACCCTGGCCGAGCTCAACTGCGGCCGCGACTATCTCGAAGCGCGCTGCGAATGCGAGCAATTCGAAGCGGCCATCGGCGTGCCGCTCCGGACCGGCGGCGATATCGTGGGCCTCCTTGAAGTGGCCTCTTGCCGGGAAAGGGAATTCACCCCCGTCGACCAGGAAGTGCTGGCCACCATTGGTTACCAGATCGGCACCGCCGTCGAGAAAGCCCAGCTCCATCGTCAGCTGCAAACTCTGAACCAGGACCTGGAAATGCTGGTCGATCTTCGAACCGGTGAATTGGTCGCCGCCCAGGAAGAGCTGGCTCAAAAGGCCGAGACACTTCGAGATCTGCTGGCCAGGGAACATGAGGTGGAGGAGGCGACCAGAGCCCGCATCGCCGGCGACCTGCATGACGGCGTTCAGCAACTGCTCAGCGGCGCGCTTTTTGAGACCCAGGCTGTGCGCGAGGCCCTCAACGTCGGCCCTGAGGCGGCCGAGCGGGAACTGTCCCGGCTGCAAAATGTACTGCAGCGAATTGAGACTGAAATGCGCGATGCCATCTATAGCTTGCGGCCGGCAACGCTGGACTCGCGCGGTTTGGTCAGCGCGCTGCAGGAGTGCGTGACCTCCTTCGAACGATTCTCAGGGCGGCCATGCCGCTTGACTGTCGAGGGCTTGGCCCGCCGCTTCGATCCCGAGGCTGAGTTGGCCGCCTTTCGCATTGTCCAGGAGGCTTTGAACAACGTCGAAGCCCACGCCCAGGCCAGCGAAAGCTCGGTACTGGTCCACTTCGACGAGGCTCAAGTGCGACTGGAGATCCAGGACGACGGCGCGGGATTTGACATACAGAACCATGGCAACGGTCACGGCCGGCAACTGGGCTTGATCGGCATGCAGGAGCGGGCACAAAGCGTTGGCGGGCGCTTTCGGGCCGTATCGGCCAGGGATGAGGGGACACGGATTAGGCTGACTTTGCCGCTTGGGAGGGACCGATGACAACGCCGATCCGCGTGACTATCGTCGACGATCATCCGGTGGTGCGCCAGGGCGTGAAAAATGTACTGGCCTACCATCCGGATATCGAGATTGTCGGCGAGGCGGAGAGCGCGGCCACTTTATTCCGTGATCTAGATGAATTCTGCCCCGATCTGATACTGTTGGACATTCGATTGCCGGGCGCCAGCGGCATCGAAATAACCCGGCGGCTAAAACAGCAGCATAACTGGATCAAGATCATCATCCTGACCACTTATGACGACGACGAGTACCTGTCCGAGGCCATTCAGGCCGGCGCCGAGGGCTATTTGCTCAAGAGCGCCTCGCCGACCGTGCTGGCGGCGGCCATCCGCCGGGTGGCCGAAGGGGAACGCCTCATCAGCCCATCCCTGATGGACACCATGCTGCGCGAGTTCCAGCAGATGTCCCAGGGTCAGGATGACTTCAGGGCCGGCCTGACCGACCAGGAACTGGAGATCCTGGCCATGATCGCCGACGGGGCCACCAACCGCGAGATTGCCGCGGCGATGTTCATCAGCGAGGTCACCGCCAAGCGGAAAGTCCAGGAGATCATGGAAAAGCTCGGCGCCAGCAACCGGGCTCAGGCCGCCGCCGAAGCCGCCCGCCGCGGATTGGTATGAAATAGCGGTTAGCTTTGAGCCGTTAGCCTTGGGCCGTTTTTCATCCTTCAACCTTCATCCTTCGACCGGCCGAACCGATGCCTGTTCCCCGATCCCCAGCGACCAACCACCAGCCACCAACCCCTGATACCTTTATCCACCAAATTGACCCGAACGGATCTTCAAATAATCGTTCCTTTCTCCTATCCTATATGTAGCCCGCACGTTGTGCGTGTCTGTGGTCTGAGTTGAAAAGGCAGGGACCAGAGCCGCCTGGCGAGGTCCCTGCCCGGGGAAAAGGGAAGGAACTTTAAGAGTTGTTTGGCGTAGCCGCGTTGAATTGCCGTAACCCCGGTCGCTACGCCTGGATAGGAATCGATCCACAAGGAGGATCTTTATATGAGAAGTAAAAGGATTCTTGTTATTTGCTTGGTTCTCGGAGCCATCGCCCTGGCTGTGGCGCTGATGCCCGGCGGCGCGGCCGAGGCCCAGGTTCCCGGCGCGACCGTGACCTACAATCTGTACGCCACCGATGGTTACGTGCCCCTGGTCGACGGCACGGCCGCTTATATTTACGGTTTCATCGGCGACCGGCAGGATGGACTGGGCTTCACTTATCAGAACCGCTGTAATCCCTATGGCGGCGACGGATCTAACCCGAGGACGCGGGTATGCGACTGGCCTGGCATCACGGCCTCGGCCGCCGATCTGCCGGCGCCAACCGGCGGGCCGACGACCGTGCTTGAGCAGCCCTTCGCCGGGCAGGCCCAGCTGCCGGCTCCGGTGATGTTCGCCTCCACTGACGATGTCGTGGAGATCCGCCTCAAGAACCTGGGCGTGGCCGCTCAACCCAGCGCGCCCAACGACCCGCACAGCATCCATCTGCACGGTCTGGACGTGGATGCGGCCAATGACGGCGTGCCTGAAACTTCGGTGGGCGCTGTGCCGGCCAACCTGTGCGCCACCGGCGAGACCGTTGGCCAGGCCGAAATACCGGCCGAGGCCGGCGGCGGCGTAGTCATCGGCTACGACTCGCCCGATCCGCTCACTCGCCAGCCCGTCGCTGTGGCCAGTTGTGATGCCTGGAACTACGGGGCCGTCTACGACGAAGCCGGCGCTTTGCTGGGCAACCCCTACATCATCGACTTCGGCGGACCCGCCCCCGGCGCTGGCAACGTCATCGTCTACATGTTCTCAGCAGTGGACGAGGGCACCTACATGTACCATTGCCACCAGGAAGCCGACATCCACGTGCAGATGGGTATGTACGGCGCGCTGGTCGTCTATGGCGGCAAATCCGACGGCAAGATGATGGGTCCGGGATACCCCGGCGAGGTCTATGGCATGTCCTATGATCGCGACTACATCATGCTGCTGACTGAAATCGACATGGATTACCATACGGCCGAGGAGGGCACTTACGATCCCGCCTTCTCTAACTTCGGCCGGGACTGGAATCCCATCGACTACCATCCGCAGTACTGGATGATTAACGGCTTGTCGTTCCCCAACACCATCCATGCCAGCACGGCCCCGGCCGTCGGCATTCCCGGAATCAATTGGGATGAGTGGATTCTAGCCCATGAAGGATATGATCCATTCCTGCGCGGCAGCATCACCGCCACGGGCGCCGATACGGCCAAGCAATGGGGCACCAAGGGTGAGAAGCTGCTCTTGCGGATGATCAACCTGGGCTTTGAAACCCAACCCATGCACGTCCACGGCTACCATGGCAAGGTCCTGGGCAGCGACGCCCGCGGCTGGAAATGGGCCAACAGCAAGAACGGCGGCGCGAAAGGATCGCCGACGCCTTTCGGCGAGGGCCTGGAGAAGAACACCTTCCTCATAGGCTCCGGCGAGACTTACGACATCCTGTTCGACCTCGGTCAACAAATGTCCGCCGCACCACCATACGCAGCTGGCACGCAGTCGTGCCTGTCGACCGACGGCGTCAGCCCGGTCGAACCGACCGACCCGAACTGCTCTGGCAATCCAGTTTACTGGGAGGAAGATACGTACATCCTCGGCGATCCGGGCGTCACCGGCCTGTTCCGCGACCTCAACAACGCCATACCGGGCGCGGCCGACGGCCAATTCTTCCCCTTCCACAACCATGACGACTTCAAGGCTACTAACGACGGCGAGTATCCAGGCGGCGCCTTTACCATGATTCAGGCTCTGCCCTAGGTAACCTCGCGCTAGGGAGGAAACGGGGCCGGGTCACGGACCCGGCCCCGTCAGGCCCATCAGAAAGGAATTTCGAGTATCGATCAGGTTCTTTTAGTTATCTAAGACGAGACGCTGGCCTAGCCGACAGGTCCAACTGGCCGCGCCAGAGTCTCCAGGATAAATGTCAGGGAGTTTTCGATGAGTAGCAAAACTATCACCCTTGCTGGCGGCCGGCGTTGGCCTATCTGGTCCGTCATCGTCGGCCTGCTGGCCATTGTGGCCGTGGCCGTGGTCCTATGGCAAGTGACACGCGAACGCCGGGTCGAGTACAGCGAAGCGCCCGAGGCGCAGACGATACTCGACGCACAGGCCAGCATGCCGTTCCAGATCTTGATCCCGGCTTACTTGCCCGAGGAATTCGTACGCGAGGACGTGCAAATCGACGTGACCCAGCTCGGCCCGGGCGGCGAGCCCATGGTCCAGCTGACTTATCCCAATAAGAAGGGCCAGTCGCTGTTTGTGCGCCAGTGGGTGCCCGTCAATCCGGACAAGGAGATCCTGGCCGCGGCCCGGCCGGTAGAAACGATCTGGGGTACCGGCTGGCTGCGGAGACAGGGCGAACAGCTGATCGCCCTCTGGACCGACGTCGGCCCCTTGCGCGTCTCTACCTTCGCCAACAAGCAGGAAGTCGTCTCCCAGGAAGAGGTGCTGCAAATCGCCTCGACCCTGGGCCCGGCCTCCCAGGCCCAGGTTTTCGACTTCGTCCTGGAGTTGCCTGACGTGCGCGCTGTGGAGCCGCCGCCGCCGCTGGAGATCCCGATCAACGAGGACGGCGTCCAGGAATTCACCCTGGTGGTCACCCCTGGCGGCTATGATCCGCTGCGCTTCCAGGTCAAAAAAGACGTGCCGGTGAAGATGACCTTCCGCCAACTCGGCCGGGTCGGCTGCGGCAACGAGCTCATTTTCCCGACCAATTCCAGCGAGATCGCCTCGGCCCACCTGGATAATATGGGCGACAGTCAACTGATTGAGTTCACGCCCGACGAAGCGGGCGAATTCCAGTTCCGCTGTTCCCATACCATGTACCGGGGCCTGATGACGGTTGCGCCTTAGCCGGCTGGGAGCGAAGCATCATGTGGCGTATGACACGCCGGGCTCTGCCCGGATTACTTACTGCGCTAAGCCTGCTGTTGATCATCGCCTTCGCTGTCGGTTGTAAGGATTCATCGTCGTTGCCTGATGAAAAACCGGCACATGTCCAATCGGCGCCGGCCGCTGAACCGACCCTCGATCCGCTGGCCCAGGCCGCAGCCGAGGCGACAGCCATCGTCCAGCGAGCCGAAGCGACGGCCATGGTGTTGCAGGCTGAAGCCGTGGCGGCAGATATGGTCCAGAATGCGGCCGGGACGGCCGAAACCGTTGGCAACGATGGAGTTTCAGACGGCCAACTCGCTGCACCTGCCGGCCCCACGGCCACGCCAGCGCCGGCCGTCCAGCCCAGCGCCTCTGAGACTTTCACGCCGAAAGGAACCGATATCGAAATCGTCAGCGTGAGTTTTGCCGGTGAAGGCGGTTTCATATTTGTCCAGTACTATGCTCCCCCGGCCGTGGCCAGCCGCTGGAATCAGGGCCTGGTTTCGGTCACCGACGAGGAAACGGGCCACGAATACCTCGAGATCCCGATGATGCCCAAGGTCGGCGCCCTCATCGGCAAGCCGATTAGACTGGGACAGCCTGGCTATGTCATGTTTGTCAACGGTCCCGTTCCGCTTCAACCCGGCGCTATGGTCACCGTCAAGCTGGGTAACTATATTGAAGAAGGCATCACCGTCCAGGGATGAGCGTTGGAGATAGCGAGACACCATGAATCTGTCAAAACTAGCCTTAAAAAACATAGCCGGCAGCCGCTTTCGCAGTTGGGTGGTCGCCCTGTGCGCGTTGCTGGTGGCCGCTTTTGTCCTGTCGACCACATTGATCATTCGCGGCGCCGAGAATAGCCTGCGCCTGGCCAACGAGCGGCTGGGCGCCGACATCGTCGTCGTGCCCCAGGGCGCTGAGACCAGCGTCGAGAGCGCGCTGTTGATGGGCGTGCCGGCCGAAGTCTGGATGCCCGAGGAAAAAACGGCCCGCATCGCCGAGGTGCCTGGCGTGGCCCAGGTGTCGCCCCAGCTATTTCTGTCCACCCTAGAGGACGCCGTCTGCTGCTCGGCGCCCAGCATGTTCCTGGTGGCCTACGACCCGGCCAGCGACTTCACCCTGCGGCCGTGGCTGGAGGAAACCGTCGGCGACGCCCTCAAGCTGGGCGAAGCCATCGGCGGCACCTTCGTCTTCACCCCGGAGCTGGCCGACAACATCATGCTTTACGGCTATTTTGTCACCTTGCGGGCCAATATGGAGGCCACCGGCACCGGCATCGACCAGAGCATGTTCTTTACCTTCGACACGGCGCAAGATATCAGCCGTATCTCGCTATCCAGGGCCGAGCAACCACTGGAAATCCCCGAGGACCAGATCTCGGCCGTCATGGTCCGGGTCGAAGAGGGCGCCGATCCGCACGAGGTCGCCCTGGACATCGTCCAGCAAGTGGAAGGCGTGTCGCCCATCGAGAGCCCTAATCTATTTACAACCTACCGGCAACAATTGACGGGCCTGCTTAAGAGCGTCCTGCTGGTGTTGGTCATCACCTGGGTGCTGGCGGTGCTGCTCATCGGCCTGGTCTTCTCCATGGCCGCCCATGAGCGCCGGCGCCAATTGGGCGTCTTGCGCGCCCTGGGCGCCACCCGGCGCTTCGTGATGCAGACGCTGCTGACCGAGGCCGGCTTGCTGGCCCTGGCCGGCGGCCTGCTGGGCGTGCTCATTGCCGTCCTGACCATCTATTTCCTGCGCCGGCCCATCGTCAACGACCTGGGTATTCCTTTCTTATTCCCGGCCTTGCCGTCGCTGCTGGCCCAGACCGCCATCGGCATCGGCCTGGCCCTGATCAGCGTCACCCTGGCCGCCCTGGTGCCGGCTTACCGCATCAGCCACGAAGAACCGGCCGACGCCATGCGCGAGTAAACGATCATGATCCAACTAGAGAATGTCAGCAAGATATACAACCTGAGCAAAGAGGTGTCGGTGACCGCGGTGGAGGACGTCAGCCTGGCCATAAAGGCCGGGGAATTCGTCGTCATTACCGGACGTTCCGGATCGGGCAAAACGACGCTGCTTAATCTGGCCGCCGGACTGGCCAAACCCAGCGGGGGGAAGATCCTGCTAGACGGCCAAGACCTGTGGTCGATGCCAGACAAGGACCAGTCGGGGCAACGCAGCAAGTTGATCGGTTTTATCTTTCAATTCCCCAGCTTGCTGCCTACGTTGACCACCCTGGACAATGTTTTACTGCCGATCACTTTCGCCAACGGCGCCGGGCCCGAAGACGCCGCCGGCCGGGCGGCCGAACTGCTGAAAACCGTCGGCCTGGTAGATAAGGTTGGCGCCTATCCGCGCCAGCTCTCGGCCGGCCAGCAGCAGCGGGTGGTCATCGCCCGGGCGCTGATGAACGAACCCCGCCTGCTGCTGGCCGACGAGCCGACCAGCAACCTGGACGAGCGCACCGAGCAAGAGATCATGGAGCTTTTCCAGCAAATCCACGCCGACACTGGCATCACCGTCGTGCTGGTCACCCACACCAACCAGCTGGTCCGCTACGGCACCCGCTCGGTGACAATGGCTGAGGGCCGTGTCGTAGAAAGCCGTGATGTGGCTCAACCATAGATTATCGTTCGCCAACGGCTGATGGCTGACAGCTGAAAGCTGGCAGCTGAAAGCTGAAGGCTATTCTTCAAGGAGCTTAGCGACAGCTATGAAGAAAGCATCGTTGACCGTGTTGCTAGCCGCCGTGGTACTGGCGGCCTTGTTCCTGGTAGCCTGCTCATCTGGTCCAGAGGAGGCGACCATCGTCATCGAAGACGTCTGGGCCCGGCCGGGTCAAACGAAAATGGCCGGCGAAGGCAAAGAAATGGAGATGGGTTCTGAAGAAGGCGGCGGCATGGCCATGGCCGGCACCAGCGCCATCTTCATGACTATTCGTAACGACGGCCGCCAGGATGATCGCCTGGTCGGCGTGACCGGCGATGCGGCCGAATTCGTCGAGATCCACACCTCCGAAACCCGCGACGGGGTGACCATGATGGCCCAAATCCCGGGCATCGACATTCCCGGCGGCGACGAAGTCGTCCTGGAGAAAGGCGGCTTGCACATTATGTTAATTAACTTGCATCAGGATTTGAATGAAGGTGATACGGTGACCGTGGCGTTGCAGTTTGCGAATTCGGACCCACAAACCGTCACCGCTGAGGTACGCGCTCCCTGACAGCCACTCGGCCGGGCGGCCGGCCGCCAGGTCGGATCGGGTTCCCGGGAGGACCTGCCCGGGTGCCAGGAGGGTTATCGGCCAGCAGTATCGGCCGACCCCGCCAGGTCGATGGCCCGTCAATTGCGAACCCCGCAGGTTCCGCCGGGAACCTGCGGGGCACTTCA
>JBFFWQ010000104.1:0-21361 GCA_041570195.1 Promineifilaceae bacterium (SeqCode)
CCACTTCGGCTTCTGGGATGTTCTTGATCTGCAGCGCGGACACATAGTCACCGTTTCAGATGGAACGACGACTAAGAGCCATACGGTGCTCAACTTATATGTCGATGGTGTTGACATAACCGCAGACACCGTGTTCGGCCGGGCCGATCCTGGCACCAGCGTTGATCTCTGGGTGCATGGCGACGGCGGCTTGACTGTCACCGCCGATGGCTCGGGCAATTGGACGGCCGACTTCTCCGGCATGACCGATCTCACCTATCTCTCCGACGGCGGCTCGCAGCAATTCGACGCCGACGGCGACTCGACCGGCGTCTGGTGGGCCGCGCCAAGATTCTGGGTCGCCCCGGATGGCGATTGGGTGCAATCAGAACGGGGGTGGACGCCTGGAGCCACTGTCTCTTTGACCATTGAAGACGGTAGCGGCGTCCTCTACGCTGACTCGCAGGCGGCCGACGGCGAAGGCCGCTTCAACTTCAACTTCGGCGGCATTTTCGACTTGCAGCGAGGACATGTGGTGACCGTCTCTGATGGGACAACCACGAAGAGCCACACGGTCACGAACCTCTACGTCGATGGTTTCGACGTGACGGCCGACACCGTATTTGGCCGGGCCGCTTCTGGTACCGACGTCGACGTGTGGGTCCACGATGACGGCAACTTGACCGTCGCGGCCGACGGGGCCGGCAACTGGGTGGCTGACTTCTCCGGGATGACAGACCTCACCTACGACTCCGACGGCGGTTCGGGGCAAAGAGACAGTGACGGCGATACCACCGGCGCCTGGTGGGAAACCCCCAAGATCGAACTGTCTCCTGACGACGACTGGGTACAGTCCTGGAGCCGGTGGACGGCCGGCGCGACCATCTCCCTGACCATTGAGGACGGTTCGGGTATCGTGTATTCAGATTCACAAACGTCCGACGCCAATGGCAACTTCCACTTCAGCCTCTGGAACGTGTTCGACCTGCAGCGAGGGCACATGGTGACCGTCTCCGATGGCACGATGACCAAGTCCCACACGGTGACCAACCTGTACGCTGACGGCGTCGACGTGACAGCCGACACCGTCTTCGGCCGGGCCGATCCCGGCACCGAGGTCGAGGTCTGGGTGCACGACGACGGCCAACTGACGGTCACGGCTGACGGCAGTGGCAACTGGATGGCCGACTTCTCTGGCATAACCGACCTCACTTACCTCTCCGACGGCGGATCGCGCCAGGTTGACGATGACGGCGATTCGACCGGCGACTGGTGGGCCAGCCCCAGATTCCAGGTCGCGCCCGAAGACGACTGGGTGCAATCCTGGAACCGCTGGCCAGCCGGCGCCACCATCTCGCTGACCGTCGAGGACGGCAGTGGCGTCGTCTACTCTGATTCGCAGACGGCTGACGCTAACGGTTACTTCAACTTCAACTTGGACAACGTCTTTGACCTGCAGCGGGGTCATGTAGTCACCGTCTCTGATGGCACGACCACCAAGACCCATACCGTGATCGATCTCTTCGTGGACGGCGTCGACGTCGCGGCCGATACCGTTTTCGGCCGCGGCCAACCCGGTACTGACGTCGACATATGGGTACACGGCGACGGCAGTCTGACCGCCACGGCCGACGGTAGCGGCAACTGGGTCGCCGACTTCAGCGGCATAACCGACCTGACCTATCTCTCCGACGGCGGCTCAATGCAATTCGACGCCGACGGTGACGGTACTGGCGTGTGGTGGAGCAGCCCCAGGTTCCGGGCTGCGCCCGACGATAACTGGGTAAGCTCGTGGAGCCGGTGGACGGCCGGGGCCACCATCTCCCTGACCATTGAAGATAGCTCCGGCGTTCTGTACGCCGATTCGCAGACGGCCGGCACTCATGGCGACTTCCACTTCAACATCTGGACAATCGACCTGGTGACGGGCCACCTGGTGACGGTTTCTGACGGAACGACCACCAAGACCCATACGGTGACTGGTGTGGTAGTGACTGATATAGACACGGCAGCCGACCAAGTCATGGGCACGGCCAACCCGGGAGCGCAAGTGAGGATCTGGGCCAGCCGCTTCGATGACGGATCCGGCCGCTGGGTGACAGCCGACGTCGGAGGGAACTGGCTGGCCGACTTCTCCGTGGCGGCCGATGGCCAACCTGCCTACGACCTCACGGCAGTGACGCGCATTGATGTCCATGAGAGTGACGACGATGGCGATGCTACTTACCGCATGTTCGGCCCGCCGGTCCAGCAAAATCGCGGCGTGGCCGTCACGCCCATTGACAACCACGTCTGGGTGGCCAACAGCGGCGTGCGCACCGTCACCCGGCTGGACAACGACGGTAATGTGCTTGCGGTCATCAACACCGGCGACGAACCTACTGGCGTGGCCGTGGACGCGGCCGGCAAGGTCTGGGCCACCAATCTCCGTTCTGACAACACTGTGCGCATCGATCCCAACGCGGGTCCGGACGGCCTGGGGGCGGTCGATCTGACGGTCGACCTCGGTCCTGGGGCCAATCCTTACAACTACAGCGATATGACCGGCGCGGTGGTCGTCGGCTCCACCTCGCCCCAGGGCTTCTGGGCGGTGGTTCAGGACGGCGGCGAGGCCGGCCTGGAATGGGGCCGCATCAGTTGGAACAACGAACCCGAAGGATCCGTGCCCGCGGGCACGGCCATCGTGGTCGAGGCCCGGGCGGCCGACACCGAAGCCGGTCTAGGCGGCCAGGCCTTCATCCCGGTCGAGGACGATGTGCTCTTTAGCGTGTTCGGCCGCTACATTGAGGTCCGCGCGACGTTGAAGGCCTCACCCGAAGGTGCCAGCCCGGTGCTCTCTGATCTACGCATCCGGCCGGCCGTTGTCTACGTCGACATCGACATCAAGCCGGAGAGCGATCCGAACTCGATCAATTGCCTGAACAAGAAGGAGGCCATCGCGGTCGCCATCCTGACCACAGACGACTTCGACGCCCTAACCGTGGACCACACGACCGTGCTCTTCCAGGGTGCGGCCGAGTTACACGAAGTGCGCGGCGCGCCCACGCGGCACGAAGAGGACATCGATTATGACGGCGATCTGGACTTGGTCCTCCACTTCCGCCTCAAGGAAACCGACTTAAGTTGTGACTCAGTCGAAGGAACCTTGATCGGCCAAACCTACGGCGGCTTCGACATCGAGGGCACAGACGCCGTGCGCATGGTCCAGGACCGGGAAGGCGAATCATAGCGAATCAGGACCGGCTTCTGCCGCCCTGATCGAGAAGCGCTAGTTAGCTGGCGCGAACGAGGAGGGAGACATCCCCAAAAGGCCGTACGCATTTGAGGATAATCCCTCCTCGTCATCTGCTCCGTATCATAATCTGCTCACGAAAAGAGAAAGGCGGAAGCCTTTCATGAGGTCGTCTTCTGACGGCTGACAGCTGAAAGCTGACTGCTCCTCACCAATGCCATATCTGGTTCCAGGCCCCCATCCAATCGTCTGCCCGGCTGATGACTTTCAAATCGTCCACGATCTCTACCCCCGACCGGCCCCTGAATTCGGCCGCCTGGTCGACCGTGGTTAGCTCAATGGTGATGGTCGTCGGCTGATCGGGTACATAGGGTTGAACCCGCTTCAAATCGCGCAATGCCCAGAGAGCGCCTGCTTCAATCATCTGCCGCGCTCGCACCGGCGGCACCTGGCGGGCTGAGTAGCGGCTCAACCCTCGCTTGACCGTCACCGTCGATAGTTGATCCCCTAGCAATTCTCGCGCCTCCCGGCTGGTGGCTTCGTCGCCGGTGACCAGCAGCACCGGCGCGCCATAGTGACCGCAAAGGGCGGCGTTTATCCCGGTTTCACCCACCAATGTGTCGTTGAACCACAGGTTGCGCCAATTGGTCGAGCTGACCGTATGGCTCATGACGCCGTCCGCTGTGCCGGCCCGGGCGTGCATGCCAACCAGCAGCACGGCGTCGCAGCCCTCTTCCAGTAAACCCGTATAACGGCTCCAGGGATGGTGGGCGACCCATTCGCAGTCAGCTTCCAGCAGCTCCGGGACGAGCGAGTTAAACGACCAGTGAGCCCCGGCCCCGTGACAGTCGACGACCACGATCTCCTCGGCCCCGGCCGACTTGGCGCCGCGCACCGCGGCGTTGATCTCCTCGGTGTATAGCCGCCGGCCCTCCTCGTACATCGGCGCGCCCCCATTGACCTGTTCCCAGACGACGATGCCGCTCACCCCCTCCATGTCAGACATGATCAAAACGCGCATCTGGTAATCCTCCGTGAACTAACGCCGGCCGTCGATCCGTGACCAGGGTTTTGTCAATAGGTGTCAGTTGGTGTATTGTGGCCGCCAATAATCGCCCGTTCAGGCTGGCGTCCCGAGTGCAAGGTCCACCTAATGTACCTCCTACCTCCAATCCCCGCAAAGACCCGCGTCCCGCATCCGTCATCCTTCCCCAAGTTCCTCCTTCGCTCCCAGGGAAACCGCCATATAGGCCCTTACCGCCCCGGCCGTCAGCTCCGGGTAAGCCGGCTGCAAAGTCGCCGCTATCTGCTCGGCCGACCAGTTATGCAAGTGCAGCGACGCTACTTCCTGGCGTATGCCGGCCGGCAGCTCCGGCCAGGCCCTGGCCAGATCCAGGTAACCGTCTGGCGGCGCCTCCCCGCAGTCCAATCGTACGATAGCCGCCCCGGCCGGGTTGCGCACTTCCTCCAGGGCCCTGTAATACCACCACCAGGCCAGAACCACCTCCGGCCGCTCCGCCAGGTCGTCCCTGGCTGCCAGCCGTGCAAAGGCCCGGCCGCTAATGCCCATCCGCCGCAGCAAACGGGCCAACCGCCGCGCTCCGGCCGGGATGACTGGCTGCTGTTGTTGTTGATCTTCTTCTTCTTGATCTAGATCATTACCATCAACAACAACAAACCCTGGCTTTTCACCTCGCCTGGCCTCGGCCCCGACGGCTTCTCCCGTGAATCCATCGCCAACTCCCGTTTCATGGCCTTTGTCAGCCCCACTGCCCGAGCCAGCGTCCGCCGGACCTGTCTCCTGAGTATCCCGCCCGATACCTGCCTCGGCAACATCTCCCGTTTTTCCTGAGCCAGCGCCCGTCGAGCCCTGGTCAGATTCACTTTCCACGTCGTCGCTGGACAGGGTGGGGGGACCTACCATCTCCTGTTGCGCTTTCTGCGCTGCTCGCCCGGCTCCGCCGCCGAACAACTTTTCACGGTATGGCTCCAATATTCCCGCAAACGACGCATTCTCTCCCGTCCAGCCAGTCGCCAGTGCGAATGCCCAAGGCCCTTCCTCCCGGATGGCGCCGTATTCCAGCAACATGCGCACCGATCGCCGGACCGGTTTCTCACTATAGCCCGTCAGGTAGGCCAACTCCCGCTGGCTCAACGGCCGGTCGGCCAGGATCATGGCCAGCAAAGCGCTGGCCGGTGCCCCCTTTAAGCCGGCCAACAACCCCGCCAACGCCTCAAATCGACTCATCGCTAATCTCCTTTTTGCGACATATGCCCCTGGCTCGTTTTTTCCATCTGGCGCCGTCCCCTGGCAATAAAAAAAGCCGGGCCAAGAGCGGCATCGCTTCGCCTGTCGCTGCGCAACAGTCGCGCGCGGCGGATACGCCACTCTAAGCCCGGCCGGCAAACACATGCAAGGCACGGTCGCTATTCAGTTGTCTGTCATGAACCATAAAATAGCACATATGTTCCAATTTGTCAACCAGAATCGCCACGCCAATTTCGGATCTCAGCTATCCACCCCCTGATCCACCGCCGGGTTGACGCCAGGGATCAATCGGCTGCTGTAGAGTAGGCGTACATTAACCGCTGTCAGAGACACCAAGGAGGTGCTACCATGTTTACGAATCTTGTTATGCGTTTGGCGTCAAAGGCCGATGCACACGATCTAGTCACTGTGCGAAGAGATGTTGGTCCCTTCGATCATGTCATGCTGACAGATTTTGGAGAACTTCTTATCGTCCAGGGTGACGCGCCGGGTCTTACTATCACAACCCACAAGACACTCGTCGATCGGATCGAGAGCCAGGTCAGGGACGGCCGTCTCCACCTGGGATTCGGGACCTGGCAGGACAGGCTTAGCCAGGCCTTCGTCACCAGTCTCGGCCGGAAGTCGATCAGCTACCGCTTGACGGTAACGAGCCTATTGGGCCTGGAGATCAAGGGCGCAGCACTGGTTAGAGGAGAAGGTCTGGAAAGCGACACGTTCACAATTCGTGCCGGCGGCGTGGCCAGCGTTCGTCTCAAGAAGCTGCAGGCCGCAAGACTAGAGGCTCACATGACGCTGGGCGGCCGGATAGTGCTCGACGGCGAGGTGAAAGAGCAACGGCTCAGCATCAAGGGTCCCGTGGTATATCACTCACCTGATCTGGTGAGTCGTGAAGCCAGTATCAGAGTTCAGGGTCCGGGACAGGCCACCGTCAACGTTCAGGAACATTTGTCCGTGGCCATCGAGGGTCCCGGCCGGGTCCTTTACCACGGAACGCCGGTGGTAGAAAAACGGCTAGCTGGCCCGGCCTTCGTCCAGCGGATCGCCGCCGTCTAGTCCCGATACTTGGGACTAGCCAGCCATAAAAAGCCTCCGAGGTCTTCGGCGCCAGTCGGTCAGATAAACTGGCCCGAGGCCTCGGAGGTCAATGTTCTATCAAAGATCGTACCGCCTACTGAGGCTCTCATATTCTCGAGTTCCTCAGGAATGTCTCTATTCATGGAATCCTCCTCCGGGTCAGCTTGTCACGGATCAACTTGCCAAGCGACTGTTACCTTCAGACGGCGCCTGACTGCGTCTAATCATTCCGACGCTATTCGTCATCTCGTATTGTTAGCAGCCTGACGCTTTGATGAACCTCATAATAAACAGAGTGGTACAGAGTGCGAAAACGGCAGGTGCGACAGCCGGCAACATCGACAAGGTGCTCCTATTCCCATACCGACCCGGCACAATCGAGCAAGTGGCCATGGGCAAAGACACCGCCGGCATGACCCATATGACCAGGTATTGCCCTTTCGAGAATTGGCCTCTTTCGCACTTGAGTTTTTGCTAAGAGTGATCCGGGTCGAGAGCACAGGCCTGTTCCCGCGCGCCAGCCACTGCGCAAGCTACTCCCTATCACAGATCGAAAGCCACTTTCAACTGTCATTTGGCATATGGTCCGCGAAGAAATCGTCGTTCCCGCGTAGGCGGGAATCCAAGGCCGCGGAGGCCGCCGAAGTTACCCCCTCGCGAACGTGAAGGTGGGAATGACAATTCTGACAGGGTGTTCGTAGACCCGTTCTGGCTCCTTGAATTCACTTGCTCAAAATTGGCGCATAGACACGAACTTCTAGAATTGGCGGCCGTACTTCCACAGAACCGATATCGCAGACGGCTATCCCGTAAACCTTGCCGTGGTCGGGCCGGGCATAGCCCCGCTGGTCTGTAGGCGGGCACAAACTATCATCACCAGCATCGATGGCCGGGCTACCCGCCAGAGGCAGGTGAGTGAGCGTTGGGCCGCCGTGGTCTCCCAGCGGGCCAAGCAGCGGGTCGGTCCCGTTCATGTCGCCACTCCCGGCCAAACCGCAGCTGTCATCGCCATTGATATTGTGGCCGCGCGATAAGATCGTCCCCCCGAGACAGTCCCCGCCCGTGTTGCCGGCAATGATGGTGTTGACCGCGCTGACTGTGGGCGTCACAACGAGCATGCGGACGCCACCTCCAATTTCGGCCGAATTGCCATACAAGGTGCTATTGGTCAGCGTGATCACCGGGCGCTCAAATACAAACGTCACGATTCCGCCGCCGGCCACGGCCGTATTACTGCTTACTGTGCTATTCGTCAGGTGAAATCTCGTCACATCATAAAGGAAGAAGCCGCCGCCGCCGTTAGCATCCGCCGGTTGAGAGGTCTCAACCACGTTGCCGCTGACCGTGCTGTTCGTTACGGTCAAGTTCCCACGGCTCAAGATGGCCCCGCCGCGGTATTTTGCCCTGTTGCTCTGCAGGGTGCTGCTGATCACCGTCATGCGCTTATGATTGTAAATGGCGCCGCCCTGAACTGCATAGTTCTCCGATAGCGTGCTGCCGCTCACGTGCGCGATTCCTTCGTTGTCGATGCCTGCGCCGTCGTACGCTTCATTGCCGGTTACCACCGAGTTGACTAAAACTAACAGGCCTAGATTGTTGATTCCGCCGCCCTGGTCGGCCGCGCCGTTGGCGATGGTCATATCGCCGAGGGTTGCCGACACGTCGGGCGGAATAGTAAAGACGCTCCCTAGCCCCCTGCCATCCACCGTTGTGCTGGATATGCCTTGCCCCTGGATGGTCACGGTTCGGTTGATCGTGACATTTTCGTCGAAGGTGCCTGGGCCGACATTGATTGAATCGCAGCTCAGGTCGTTAACGGCCGCCTGGATCGTACTATGATCATCAGGCACGCTGCACGTTAACCCGGGCCCATTAGCCGCAGCCATGCCTAGCAAGAAAACTGAAGTTGCCAGCAAGCCAACGCCGATGCTGAACACGAGCACTATGAGCGCTCTCTTCCCTTTCATGATGACCTCCTTCTCCACTGGCACGAACATCGGCGCGCAACATCCCAGGTCCCCGCCCACCGGCAACCAACACACAATAACATGCGGAACCGGCCGAAATCAAGTGTCGTTTGTCACCTCTTCGCTACCGGAGAGCGGGCTAGAGGAAATCACTTCAATGTATAATGTGCATGACTGTGGCCAGGATTGGAACGAGAGGAAGTGATCATGCAAAGAATAGCACAGCTGCTCCCGCTCATCGTCCTGTTGGGCTCAGTCGCATGCGCGAGGCAAGAGTCGCCTACGGAAACGGTGGCCAGCTCTGATCGAACCATCATCGTCGACGGCACGGTCGTCGACAGCCGCGGATCGCAGCCGATTCGCGACGGCAGCGTCGTCATCGTCGGCGATCGCATCACATTTGTGGGCCGGGCAGTAGATTACCCCGATCGGGACGACGCGCAGATCCTCGACGCCCAAGGCGGAACCATCTTGCCCGGTTTCGTCGACGCCCATGTTCACAGCGCATCCGATCCTGGCCTGCGGCGGGAGTTCCTCATCAACGGCGTTACCACGGTATGCGACCTGGGTTCGCCGCTGGCGGACATGCCAGAGTTCGACGAACTCTATCTGGACGCAGATCCGGCCGCTCGCGGGTATCGCGCCGGTCCAATTATCACCGCTCCTGGCGGGCTGCCCGGCGCCGTGCTTGACCCGGACCTCAATTACGAAGTAGGGTCGCCGGCCGAGGCCAGGGCGGCCGTGCGAGATCTTAACCAACGTGGCGCAGACTTCATCAAGGTCTACATACACGACGGAGATGGCGCGGGCGCCTACCCGATGATCGGCCAAGAGGAACTGGTCGCGATCGTGGACGAAGCTCACAAGCTGGGCTTGCTTGTGCGCCCCCACGTGACCTTTGCCTCCCTATTAAGCATGGCCATTGCGGCCGGCGTTGACGTCGTCGAGCATGTGCCGGCCAACGTCACACAGGCTCAAATCGAAAGCATTTCTGAAGCCCAGTGGCAACGTATTGAAGAAAGCGATGACCCGTTACAATTGCTATTCGAGAAGCTCTATCCCCAGTTCCCGGCCCAGCTAGAGCAGATGGTTCAGGCAGGCATCATCATGATACCCACCCTGGATCGTCCCTATGGGGAGATGTTTCGGGCGTCAGATCCGACAGTCGAACAGCGGGCGGCGAGCGGGCTGGCCCTCGAAATCGTGCGCAGGTACCATGAGCTGGGCGGCGTGGTAGGGTTAGGGACCGACTTCAATGTTGGCCTTGGCATGCCGGCCGGCATTCCCCTCGGCGAGATAGAAATGCTGCAAGCCGCCGGCCTCACACCCATGGACGTGATCGAAGCCGGCACCCGCCATGCGGCCGAGGCCTGCGGTCAAGGCGACCAACTGGGCACGCTGGCGCCGGGCATGTTGGCCGATATCATCGTCGTGGATGGCGATCCGCTCCAAGACCTGGGCGCTCTGAGCCAGGTGGTCCTGGTCATCAGGAACGGCGAGCTAGGTTTCATATCAGAGTAGACAACACGAGCCCGACCAGTTCCGCGGGTCGCCCGCCCATGGATGCAGACGCACTGACAGCTCTTCTAGCGGAGTAGAAGAGCTGTCAGTACAGAAACTGAGGGCCTGGAGTTTGTGGCTAAGTCCCTCACTCTAAAAGAGCGACTAACGGCCCAAAAAATACCGACAGACCGCGCTGACCGGCCGAAAAAAACCTCCGAAGTCTGACTACCAGACCTCGGAGGCATCTCTCAAAATCACAAGGGTGCTGACGACATCACCCTCTCGAACGAGTCAGCCGAACAACCTATCCAAATCCGCGTTCATTTGCGTCCCATTTCCTTCAGGTTCAGCGGCCGCCTACTCCTTCTCTTCGGCCGTCTGCACCTCAACTTCCTCGACCTCGTCCTGCGGCTCCTGGCCATCGCCGTCCTCTACAGTCGTCGGCTGCAGGCCCGGCAACGACTGCAAGGCCGCGACCAAATCCACGCCGGTCAGCGCCTCGATTGTCGCCGGCACCTGGGAGACGATGTTGGCCACGTCCTGGGTTACCTTCGACGCCCCGGCCCCGCCGTCACCGCCGCTGTTGATGACCACGATCCGGTCGGTCTGGGCCAGCGGCGCGGAAACGGCCGCCGCCACCTCCGGCAGCGCGTCGATGACCTGCTGGATGACGGCCGCCTGCGTGTACTCCCGCCAGGCATCGGCCTTCTTGTGCGTCGCTTCCGCCTCCGATAGGCCCTGCTCGCGGATGACCTCCGCCTGGGCCAGGCCCTTGGCCCTGGAGGCGTCGGCTTCGCTCAAGCCCTGGGCCCTGATCACGTCGGCTTCGGCCAAACCCCGCGCCTTGTCGCGGTCGGCCTCAGCCTGGCCTTGCTGGCGCGTGGCTTCGGCCTGACCGGTCGCTTCCGTCTGCAGCTGGAACTTCTTCGCTTCGGCCAGGGTCTGGGTCTTGTAACGCTCGGCCTCGGCCGGCTTGCGCACCGTGGCTTCCAATTCGCGCTCCATGCGCTGCACTTCTTGTTCCTGGACCTCGATCCGCTTCTGCTTTTCGATGACCTCGATCTGCACCTCTTCGGCCTTGATCTTCTGGAACTCGATATTTTGTTGCAACGTGCCCGCCAATTCGGCCTCGGCCGTTTTACGGTTCACATCCGCCTGGTACGAGGCTTGCTGGACTTCATAATCCTTCTTGCTCTCGGCGATCTTGGTCTCGGCTTCGTAGTGAGCTGCTTCCCCTTTCTGGCGCGCCTGGGCGCTGCGGATCTTGGCATCCCGGTCGGCCTCGGCTTCGCCGATTTCCGCGTCGCGCTTGACCTGGGCGATCCGCGGCCGGCCCAGCGCTTCCAGGTAACCCTCGGCGTCGCTGATGTCCTTGATGACGAAGGAGACGATCTCCATGCCCATACTGGCCATGTCATCGCCCGACACTTCCTGCACCTTCTGGGCAAACGCTTCCCGGTCGCGGTATAGCTGCTCGACGGTCAGCGTGCCCAGGATGGCCCGCAAGTGCCCAGCCAACGTCTCGTGGGCCACATGCTCGATCTGGTCCTGCGTCTTCGACAGGAATTGGATGGCTGCGGTGCGGATGGCGCCTTCGTCGCTGCCGATCTTGACCTGGGCCACGCCGTCCACCGTGACCGGCACGCCCTGGCTGGTGGGCACGTCCGGGGTGGTGATGTCGATGGTCATGATCTCGAGCGATAGGTCATCCACCCGTTCCAACACCGGCCAGACAAAGGAGCGGCCGCCGGTGACGATGCGGAAGCGGCTGACCACTTGCTCTCCCTCGCGCCGCTTTTCACCCCGGCCGGAGATGATCAGCACCTGGTTCGGGCCGACCTTCTTCACCCGGCTTGAGTAAACCATCACCAGGAAAATAATGGTCACAACGAATATGCCGATCAGTATGACAATGGCGAAATCCATGAGTCTAACCTCCGCGAACTAGACGAAGCCAGCCCAAAAATGGCCAGCCCAGTAATGGGCCCGCGACCCGGCCAGCGCTAACCATCGCTGGCCGGCCCGTGACTCCCGACGACTACTTCAACTCTGCCGGCCGCACAAAGGCGTTGCGGCCGCTAACTCTCTCGATGACCACCGTTTTACCGGCCGGGATGCTCTCGCCAGTGGAAGAGCGGGCGCCCAGAGTGACCCGGCCGCTGACGTTGTTGTAAGCTATCTGGCCTTTACCCTCGGCCGGGATGGAGATGGTCACTTCCACTTCGCGGCCGACGGCGTCGTCCTGCAGCGAGAAATGGCTCGATCTGCTGGGCGACAGCACATAAATGAACAGCACCTGGGCCAGGCCGCCCACCACTAGGCCGGCGGCGGCGGAGATCAAGATGCTGGGGATGGGCTCCATCTCGGCCCAGACGCTGGTGATCATGCCCACCAGGCCGAAGGTAGCTCCGAAGACGGCCAGGGCAAAGGTGCTGACATTGGCGAAATCGGCGCCGGTATCCACGTCGGCGTCCACAGCGACGTCCGTGCCCACGTCCAGCGCGTCGCCGAACTCGGCGCCAACGAGGCTGGCCACGGCAAACAGGAAACTGACCACCGCCACCAGCGCGTAGACGCATTGCAGACCGGTAAATCCGAAAATCTCCATGTCAATTTCCCATAGTAGGCCGATCTTTCAAATCGGCGACGAAATCCAAATCTCGTCCTACACCGCTCTTATCCCTACAGGCCGAAAAGCCAGGTCAGCCGCATATGGCGACTTCACGCTGCGTTCGGCAACGTCCCCGAGCCACTCACATTATACCGGCGTATCATGCCTAAAAGCAATCGATTCCGGCCCGCCGTGAGCCCAGGGGCAATGCAACTCCAAGCCAGGCTTCACCTGGCCGTGCATGGCACCTTCCGCTTCCGGTCGCCGCCAACTTGCCACAAAACCTGAACCTTCGTTCATAACTATATACGCAAAACCCAACTCCCAGGTTGCACCCAGCCCCCCATACCATAATCCTCCGGATTGTGTCCCTGATCGGCCATCCACGCCTACGGCCCAAGCAATGGAAACTAGTCTCGTCTCAAAGAGCCTTGTCCCGCCCCCAATTGCCTCGCCTGCCTAGGCTTCATCCCTGATCCCAATCCCCAATCCCCATTGACAACCGCGCCCACCTCGCCTACCATGATGCCAGAGGAAAACGTTATACTTGACCCATGATCGGTAGTCGACTAAACGATCGTTACCTCATCCAGCAAGAACTCGGCCGCGGTGGCATGGGCGTCGTTTACCGCGCCGAGGACACCCTGCTGCAACGGCCAGTGGCCGTCAAGCTCGTCTCGGCCGGACTGCTGGGCACCGAAGGCCAGACCCGCCTGTTGGGCGAGGCCCGGGCCATCGCCAGCCTCAATCACCCCAATATCGTCGCCGTTTACGACGTCGGCGAATCGGCCGATTTGGACGACGATTCAGGCGAGTTGAGCCTGACCTATATCGTCATGGAACTCATCGAAGGCCATTCCTTGCGCAGCATGCGGCCGTCATCCCTCGACAAATCCCTGGCCATCACCGCCCAGATTTGTACTGCTCTTGCCGAAGCCCACGATCACGGCATCATCCACCGCGATCTCAAGCCTGAAAACGTCGTCGTCACCAAGGGCGGTGTCGTCAAATTGACCGACTTTGGCCTGGCCCGCCGTGTCCAAGACAAAGCCCTGCCCGATGGCGAACCTCTGGCCGGCACCGTCGAATACATGGCTCCCGAGCTCATCCTCGGCCGGCCGGCAACCCCCCAATCCGATCTCTTCGCCCTGGGCGTTATCCTATACGAGCTTCTGGCCGGCCGGCCGCCTACCGAGGCCGACAACTTGACCGCTCTCCTATCCCACCGCCTGTACGATCCACTAAAGCCGCCCAGTAGTCACAATCCACAGGTGCCGCCCGCTCTCGACGTGCTCGTTCTGCGCCTGTTGAACAAACGCCCCGACGAGCGCCCGGAATCGGCCGCCGAGGCCGGGCGTCTATTGCGCGACTGGACCGGCGACGCCCTGACCGTGTCGGGCCAGGTCCAATTGAGTGCGGTCCAGCGTCTGGGTAGTGGCCGTCTCATCGGCCGCGAGCGGGAATTCGCCGAACTGGTCGCCCTGTGGCAATCGGCCGCGACCGGCCGTGGACAGGTGGCGTTGATCAGCGGTGAGCCGGGCATCGGCAAAACGCGCCTCTCGCGCGAGTTGGCCGTCCACGCCGAAATATCCGGCGGGCTGGCCCTGTCATTCTCCTGCTACGAAGAGTACAACCGGCCCTATGGGCCGTTCGTACAGCTTGTCGAAGAGGCGCTGGACCGCGACAACCTCTTGCTGGCCGACTTGCCCGCTGCCGCTCAAGCCAGCCTCATTGCCTTGCTGCCCGAGATGGCCGAAGTGTCCACTGGCCAGCCGGCGGCCGACCTGCTGGACTCAGGCAGCCGGCAAAACCAGTTGTTTGACGGCCTGGCGATGTTCTTCTCCTTTCTGGCTCGCCAAAAGCCGCTGCTGATCGTGATGGATGATCTGCACTGGCTCGACAGCGGCTCGGCCCTGCTCTTCCAACACCTGGCCCGCCGCGCCGGTCGCCTGCCGCTGATGATCGCCGGCACCTACCGCGAACTGGAACTGCTCGAATCGCGGCCTTTCAGCGACGTGCTCGAGCAACTGACCCGCGAACATTTGCTCACCCGCCTCAAGTTGCCCCGCCTTTCCTTTTACCAGACCTGGGAACTGCTGCGCAGCCTGTTCGCGGCCGACGTACCCATGAACCTGGCCACGGCTATCTTTCGCGAGACCGAAGGCAATCCATTCTTCATCGCCGAAGTCTGCAAGTCGCTGGTCCAGACTGGGGCTCTGGTGCACGAGGACGGCCGTTGGCAGGGCCCGGATCCCGACCAACTGGCCATCCCCCAGGCCGTGCAAATGGCTATTCAGATGCGCCTGACACACCTGTCCGAACCAGCGCTGGGAATGCTGCGCACGGCCGCTCTCCTGGGTCGTCACTTCCGTTACGACATGCTGCTTGCCGCTACCGAAGCAGACGAGGACAGCCTCATCGCCGCCCTGGAAGAGGCCGAGCGCGCCCAGCTCATCGCCGAAAAAGAACCCCCGGCCCTGTCTGCAGCTGTTGGCCGGCCGGTTACTTTCTCCTTCAGCCACGCCTTGCTTCGTTCGACCTTGTTGGCCGACATGAGCACCTTGCGCCGTCAGCGCCGCCAGCGGCAGATGGCCCTGGCCCTCGAAGCAGCCTTTCCGGACCGGAGAAAATCACTGGCCCCCATGCTGGGTCGTTACTTCGCCGAGGCCGGTGACGGCGACAATGCCGTGCCCTACCTTCTGCTAGCCGGCGATACGGCCCGCCGCGTCTTCGCCTACGATGAAGCTATCAGCGCCTACGAAGCCGCCTTGTTGTTCCAGAAAGAGGCCGATCACCGGAACGACGCCGCCCGCACCCTCATGAACCTGGGCCTCATCTATCACAGTACCTTCCGCTTCGAACAAGCCCGACGCGCCTACGACGAGGCCTTCGTCCTCTGGCAAGATGCGGCCGCGGCCGCGTCTGACGGTGCCCGTGGGCGACCCGAACCAGCGGCCGAATTCCGCTTTGCCCTGCACGCGCCCAAGACCCTGGATCCGGCCCAGTGCGCCGACGGCGTGTCTGAGATCTACATCAAGCAGTTGTTCAGCGGCCTGGTCGAGCTCAATCCTCGCGGCGAAGTCCTGCCCAACGTTGCCCAGAGCTGGCAGGTGCTGGACGGCGGCCGGCGCTATGTCTTCAGATTGCGGGCTGACGTCTTCTGGAGCGATGGTTATCCGGTCGTTGCCGCCGACTTCGTCTTCGCCTGGCGCCGGGCCCTGGACCCGGACAACGGCCCCAGTCCGGCCAACTACCTGTACGATATCAAGGGCGCCCGGGCTTACAACGAAGGCCAGGATCCAGCGCCTGAATCGCTCGGCCTGTCCGCGCCTGACCAACAGACGCTTGTCGTCGAATTGGAAGGTCCGGCGGCCTACTTCTTGCAGTTGCTGACCCGCGCCGTGGCCATGCCCGTTCCCGGGCATTTCGTGCGCCAGCTAGGTCCGGCCTGGAGCGAACCGGCCACCATCGTCACCAACGGCCCCTATCGCCCGGCCAGCTGGGATGAACCACGGGAAATCGTCCTTCTGTACAATCCCCGCTACCACGGCCGCTTTAATGGCAATGTGAACCGCGTCGTATTGTTGAGCGATCCCACGGCCGAGTCGCTTGCCAATTTTGAATCCGGCAAAATCGACGTCATCAGCCTGAACGCCCTGGAAGCGGCCGAGGCGGCCCGGGCCCGTCTGCGATTTCCTGGCCAATATGTGAGTCTGCCTTACCTGCATACATCCTACTTCGCCTTTGATGTTTCCCGTCCGCCCTTTGACGATCTGCGTCTGCGCCGGGCCATTGCCCTGGCCACGGACAAGGCCGCATTAGTCGACCGCACCTTGGGCGGCATCTACTCCCCGGCTTTGGGCGGTTTTTTGCCCCCCGGCATGCCCGGCAGCATGCCGCTAGGCGACTGGTCGCTAGGCGACCGGTCGGCAGGCGACCGGTCGGCAGGCGACCGGTCGGCAGGCGACTGGTCGGCAGGCGTTCAGCCGCTTGCCGCCCAGTCTTCAGAAACCCACGACCTGGCAACGCAGCCTTTCGGTCACGCACTGTTTGACCCCGATCAGGCCCGCCAGCTCATGGCCGATGCTGGCTTTCCCAGTGGCCGCGGCTTTCCGCGTTTGCCCATCCTGGCCACCCGCCGGCCGCTGATGACCGCCATCCGCGAGTTTCTGAGCGCTTCATGGTCCGAGATCCTGGGCATTGAATTTGACTGGAACGAACTGTGGTTCGCCGACCATCTCAAGCGCCTGGCGGAGGAGGGATCGCCCATCTGGTTCTCCGGTTGGGCCGCCGACTATCCCGATCCTGATAGCTTCATGCGCGTTTGCAACTGGCGCTACTACGCCGGCTGGCATGATGAGGGATACGAGCAGCTCGTCGAGCGCGCCCGGCGCGTCGCCGGCGAAAGCGAGCGGCTGGCCATGTACCGCCAGGCTGAAGCGATCCTGGCTGCCCAGACCCCGGTCGTGCCGCTCTTCTACTCTCGCCACAACCGGCTTCTCCAGCCGCGCATCAAAAAATATCCTATCGCCCCCGTCGGCACCCTGTCCATCAAGGACATCCTGATCCGGTCCAATTCCTGATACACCGTTCGCAACTCACCGGTCGACATCGATCGACCACGCAACGATCCCGGTTTATCCGGGAGGAGGGCCACACAGTAACTCTCATCTACTTAACATAAGCGCACTCACATCTACTTTACATAAGTATTATACATAACGCATTTACATAATCGCAAGCTAGATGACATAATCGACGATACTCCGGTAGACGTATCATCGGGCATTCCGTGAGCTTGACTGGTTTGCGGCACCGTTCACTTCTTCAACGCAAGCATCTGACTCTATCGCAGCAACAGCATCCGCGTGTCCCATAACTTTCCGGAGCCACTTGCTATTATTCTACATTGCGCACCATCAACAATGCGTCTCCTTTATCCGCATATTCCTGAAAGCCTTGTTGTCTGTATAGATTCAGGGCGTAGTTGTCTTTTGAGACGCTGAGGCTGATTCTGTGGATGCCCTGCCTTGACGCACGATCAATTAACCAGTCAATCATTCTTCTACCAATTCCTCGACGTCGATAGTCGAGATGCACGCCAATCACCAGTGCAGGCATAGTTTCGTCGATATAGCCGTTGATGAAATTGTTTTCGGTCCAGTATCTATACCATGCTGCGCCGACTGGACTTGAATCAATGGTAGCAACAACCCCTGTATCGCCATCTCTTCTTCCCCAATCAGCCAGTGATTTGCTAACTTCTGGGTAGGCGAGCCCTTCTTCAAACGACGGCTTGTCGGCACTGGCACGCCAGAAGACCGCTTCATAAAGCATTTCCCTCATGAATGGGATATCAGCAGGATGTGATCTTCGCAGAAGTACAGTCATAATTGCATGCCGGCCGATATCAGTGGTATGAGCAGGCTTCCGCCACAAGATCAATGAGTCACCAATACCATCCCAGTGCAAGTGCGGAGTGCTTATGAAGTGAAGCGCCTGGAAAACTTCCCGCATTGTTGTGCTGATCGAAGTATGGGCTATAATCCCTTGTTAGCACAGTATTTCAACATCTTTCCGGAAAATTGCATAGAATCAGGAGATAGTTAATGCGCAAATCAGTAGTCGTTGTTGCTTCGGTACTGTTGTTAGTTGTTTTGATGGTGGGTATAGCGCAGGCTGATCCGCCGCCTGTATCTGGAATTGTCACACGAGGTGATGATCTCCCTATTGGCGTCACTTGGGTTGACGAAGGAAAAGGCCAACGGATCCTCATTGGCCTTCGCGCGACGGAGTTCTGTTTAGGTAGCGACGATTTCGCTTTGGTTAGCTTCCAAGACGTTGATCTGACCGACGAGAGGTTCGTCCAGATAGTTAAGGGCGACGATCTTCCCACAGACGTTTATCCGTTTCTCGATTTTGACTGTGACAGGTTCTTGAACGAGGAACCGGTCGGTCTTGGAACCGCGGACATTGTCGGTACGGACAACGATCTGCCTGGAACATCGCCCGACGAAACGAATGCCAATGCTTGGGGATGGTCGGCTCATGGTACACTAACTGCGCCAGATGGGACTGACCTGGGGGTTAGCGGCCATCTGAGGCTCGTATCCAGTAATACTGCTGGGTTTCATGTTAATGAAAAGATCAACGTAAAATAGTGTCGTAAAGATGTGGAAATACTGTGTAGCAATTCTCAATTCTTTCAGCAATCTTCAACACATACCCATCACCGATACCCCAAGGCTCACCCGCGCCGGCAGATCCTGCTTCAGCTCAATCAACAGCAGGCCAAACGCCTGCTCCTTCCCCTGCTCGGCCGCCTCTTCCTCAAGCCGCGGCAACAGTGCCAAGATCGTCGGTTGCCATCCACGATAGGGCAGGGCGGCTACTTCCTGCGCGAACGCACCCGCTTCCGCCGCCTTCTGCGTGTCAGGTTGCACACGCATGGCCGCGACATATGCCACGCTTGCCGCTCCCGTCAATTAGGTCGGTACCACCTTGCGGCCTCCGCCCAGGCCACCGAGCCCATGCGGTTTCTACCCGGTCGAAAATCCTCCGGCCACGCCTCGCCGCACCTCCAGGCTGAGCGCAGCTCGTCGCCGATCCCTAATCCCAAGGTCCCCTATTCCCCAGTAACCAACAGCACCTTACCCCCAGTCATGTGGCCCTGGTAATCGGCCACCGCCTTCTGGGCGTCCTGTAGCGGGTAGCGGGCCCGGACTTCGCTTTTTAGGTCGGTCAACATGAGCTTCTGCGCCCGGCGCCAGATCCTCATTCGCTGGTCGGAATCCTTCTGCGCCAGCCATGTGGTCAGCCAGAAACCGTCGACGCTCTTGCCCTGGAAGATCAAATGCCCGGGATTGGCCAGGACCGGCTCTTGTGAAAGACCACCATAGACGGTCACCTTGCTGCGCTTCGGCATGGCTTCCAGCAGTTGCATGGTCATCCGGCCGGCGACGGCGTCAAAAGCCAGACGGACCTTGTGCTGGTGACAGACATCCCTGAGCTGCCGGTCAAAGTCGGCGTCGCTGCTATTCAAGACGATGGTCGCACCTTGTTCCTGGAGCAGGGCGACCTGCTCGTCTCGACGGACGACGTTAATGATCTGAACCCCCTCGTTCGAGCCCAAACGATTGAGCATCTGCCCCAAGGCGCTGGCCGCGGCCGTGTGCACCACTGTTTTGTGGCCGCCCTCACTAGCGATGCTCAAGAGGGCGATCGCCGTCAGCGGATTGACGACCGACATCGCGCCTTGCTCCAGGCTGACGGCATCGTCCAGTGGCAGGGCGCTGCTGGTGCTGGCCACCATGTATTCCGCCCAGGTGCCATCGCGGCCGCCCCTGCTGATACAGGCGACCCTCCTGCCATCAAGAGTGCGGCCCATCGTGCCACCCCCGGTCGCCACGACGGTCCCCGAAGCTTCAAAGCCGGGCACGACTGGTGGCGGCTCATGAAAAGCGTATAGCCCTTCCAAGAATGACAGATCGGATGGGTTGATTGGCGCGGCCGCGATTTTGACCAGAACCTGGTTCTCGGCCGGTCTCGGGACCGGGCGCCGTTCGATACGAAGCCCCTCGACGCCGGCATACGTATCCAGCACGACGGCCGTCATCTGATCAGGAATTTGGTGTTCTGACATGACTTTCCTCTTTGCCTTGTGGCTCCAAAAATCGATCACTGAGTCCGCAATGGGTTTTGCCATTAGAATTCAGCCGGGTTGGGGCCGTCGCGGGGCCGACCGCATCGCCGGCCAAATCACCACCGTGGCGGCCGGCGCGAAGGCGCGTTCTGCCCGGCGCGGCTGCCAGCCAGTGAATGAATTCGCCGCCTGGCAACGAAAACCCGTCGACACAAGTTAACATAAAGTAGAACAATGATACAGATGCAAGGATCGACGGCCGGCCGACCGGTCTCCGTCTTTGCGGCGGCGATGGCGGCGGCCGCGTCAAAAACGCCCACATCGTGGACGAAGAATCGCCCCGCGAAGGATCGAAGTTCCTACGCTCCCTCTTCCTCGCCGGCCGTGTCGGCCTTCTCTTCCGCGATCTCCTGTTCGATGATGTGATCCACCATCGCCTGCTCTTCTTCCGTTGGTTCAGGTGGAATGATCACCCACAATATAAGATAGAGGATCACGCCGCCCAGGCCTATGAGGGCCAACACGACAAAGATCACCCGCACAAGGGTCGGATCGACGGCGAAATACCTGGCCAGGCCGCTGCACACGCCGGCCAGCCAGCGATCGTCGGTGGATCGGTACAGTCTCTTCGTTTCGTCAGACATGGAGATTCTCCTCTCGTTCCGGTCAATGATTATCCTCTTCCATTGACGACATTGCCACTAGAACGCATTTTACACCATCATCCCGTTCCGACCGAGATCCGGTTGGGACTAGATGGCAAGAGCAGCCCGGCCAGGATTTCCTCCGCCCCGGCCGTGCCGATGGCTACTGCTATCGTCCGTCCCCGCCTCGCCGCTCGCCTGCTGGCCTGGCTCCGGCACTGGCAGGTCGGCCACCGCCCGCCCGGCCGCCTCCCCCGCCTTCTGATTCTCCGGATGAACTCGCATGTCCCCATGATAGGCGGCACCCGCCCCGTACGGGCAAGGCATTCGAGAAACACCCGCCGGCTTACAAAGAACCCTACCTGTTCGAATGCCTTGCCCTGCCCATCTCCACCTCGGCCGCGCCCACTCCGCCATCATCCCCCCCGACGACCCCC
>JBFFWQ010000105.1:0-20980 GCA_041570195.1 Promineifilaceae bacterium (SeqCode)
GGAACGGTAGCGTTCATGGAACGGTAGCGTTCATGGAACGGTAGCTGTCCAGAAAAGTAGTGAGGAGCGGGACGGATATGGGAAAGAGAGGCTCGGTCTTCGTCATCGCCGGGGTGATAGGCGCCTTGTTAAGCTTGGCCTATGCCCTCTTTCGGCGCGAGCGCCAATTCCTGCTCGATGACCTGCGCCGCCGCCGCCGGCTCATCTTGACCGGGCAAGGCGTCGTGGAATACGCCCTAACCGGCCAGGGCTTGCCCGTCCTGATCATTCACGGCACGCTGGGCGGTTACGACCAGGGACTGGCCATCGCCCGGCTATTTGATCGGCGCCGCTTTTTTTGCATCGCTATATCGCGAGCCGGTTACCTGGGCTCGGGCATTCCGACCGGCCTGACCGTAGCCCAGCAAGCCGACAGTTATGCCGCCTTGCTTGACAAGCTGGGGCTGGAAAAAGCGGCCGTCATCAGCATCTCCGGTGGGACTCCGTCGGCGCTGCAATTCGCCGAGCGTTACCCCGACCGTTGTTCGGCGCTGGTTTTGATGTCGGCCATTCTCCGTAGACCGCCGCCGCTGCCGCCCGCCTTCCGAGCCGTGCTGGCCATGCAGGAGGTGTTGCTGCGCTTTGACTTCGTCTGGTGGCCGCTTTATCGATTCGGTCTGCGGCCGCTACTGAGCAGCAGTGGGGTTTCGACCGCCGAAATCGGCCCGGCCATAGCCGACCCTACGAAGCGGGACATCCTTTCAGCCATCTACCGTCCGCTCATGACCGCCAGCCAACGGCGGCCGGGTGTGCTCATCGACGGCATGCAGATGGAGGGTCTGGCAGCTGGCGATGCGCCTCAGATCTCAGTCCCGGTTCTGGTGACCCACAGCAAGAACGATCCCCTGGCGCCTTTCACCGACGCCGAATGGTTGGCCCAGGCCGTCCCCCAGGCCGTATTCTTACCTGTTGACGATGGCGGTCACGTCTTCTACGTGGTTCACAGCGAACGAGTCGTCCCAGAGATAACCACCTTCCTGGAAACGCACGCTGCTTAACCTGTGAATTTTCCCGGAAACTTGACGGCATTATTCACTGGGACTTCAGTTAATGAATTCCCGGGAAGATAACTGATGGCTATCGCATAACACAACATCTGGGAAAAAACTGACATCCTGACATGATCACCAAATATCAAGACATCGTGGAAATCTCTGAGTAGTGGGTGCATACTATTCTACGATGTTCTGATAATCCTCTGGCTATCCCTTCTACGATGTTCTGATTACTGACAGATAGCTGACTGCTGCAACAGGTGCAGTTGGCCTATTTAGTTCAAGGCGGCTAATATTCAGTCGAACGTGTCCAAAGCAGAACCCTGTCATCCCCGGCAGCGGCGCCACGTGCAATTGCAAGGCGGTTTGTCATGACCAACCTAGAAGAAACCCGATCCTACGCCATCACCCAAAGACTGTGGCCGGAAGTCGCGCGGATGGATGACCGGCGGCGATTGCGGGCTGTAGAAACCATCGTCGAGTTACTGTACTTGCTGCCTTTCGCCATCGCCGGGCTTATCTGGCTGATCGTGCGCACCGATTATGCTCTGCTAAGCGACAACATCGATCGGCTGTTGCTGCTCTTTGCCGCCATGCTCTTACTCCTGCTGCAACCCTTCGACGTGCGTATTCGCCTGGATGGTGGAGGAGAACAAGAACTCAAGATCTCCAGCTCGCTGGCGCCGCTGGTCATGTGGGCGACGCTTTTCATCAACGGCGCGGCCGGGCTATGGGCCATGGTCGCGGCTACGATCGTTGCTGGCTTATACCGCAGCTGGCAGATCGGCCGCTATGGCCAAAACCCGGTCTGGGAGCCACTGTCGACCTTCTTCCAGGAGATAAGTGTCTACGTGTTCACCACCGTCGTTGCGGCCAGCATCTACCTGGCTGCGGGCGGCGCTTTCCCAGTTACCGGCGACCAATTGGCGGACTGGCTGCCAGCTTTACTGGCCACTGTTCTGGGCGCTTTACTATCCGGCCTAGTCATGTTGCCGGCGGGCATTCAAATCGACAACCTGGCCGGCGAGAGGATTTCTTTAGGCGGGCTGCTTCGTTTTTACGTCGGCGTGGTGGCCTTGCCGTTGATCATGGGTCCCTTCGCCATCATCGTCTCCGTCCAGAGCAGCGAAGGCCGGACCCTGATACTGGTCTTCGTCCTGATAGGCATTTACCTGGTCAACCGGCTAGCCCACCATATGAGCCGGGCCGACGCTCGCAGCCGGCGCCAATCGCGCGAGTTCGCCCAGTTGCAGGCGCTGGGCGAAGCGATCATCGAAGCTCCGGCCGACGCCTCCACGTTGCCCGATCTTCTGGCCGAGCACCTGGCTCGCCTCTTCCCGGTGGAGAGGGCCGAGGTCGTCCTGTTCGAGCCGGAAAACGAGGTGGTCTGGTCGCCCTTTCATGTCGGCGGTCCGGACTCGCTGCCGCCGGCGGCCGACGAGCTTTGGGGGCAACTACGAGATTCAGACGAGGCCATCATCGAATTAAGGAACGTGCGATTGCCTGGCCAACGCTTCGTTTTTGGCGACGCGCTGCTGGCAAAGATAACGGCCGAAGAACCCGAACAAGAGAAGGAAGTTGGCGCTTGCATTGGCGGCGTCTACCTGCTGCGCCACGGCTCGGTAGGCAAAGCCCAGGATTCATTGACCAGTGTGCAATCGCTGGCCTCGCAGGTTGGCTCGGCCATTTACCGGGCCAAAGTCCACGCCGAGACCCTGGCTTTCCACAAAACCCAACAAGAACTGGAATTCGCCGGTAGCATTCAAACCAGTTTCTTGCCCACCAGCGTACCGAAAGCTGACAAGTGGCAAATCTCGGCCGTGCTGGATTCGGCTCGCCAGACCTCGGGTGACTTCTACGACTTCATCCCCCTGGACGGTGACCAGATCGGCATCGTCGTGGCCGATGTATCAGACAAAGGCACCGGGGCGGCGCTCTACATGGCCCTCAGCCGGACCTTGCTGCGCACCTACGCCATGGAAAGCGGTCTTCAACCCGAAGTCGCCTTGCAACGCACCAACGATCGTATCCGCCAGGATGCCGAAACGGACCAGTTCGTCACCCTCATTTACGGCATCCTGGACAGCCAGACCGGCCACTTCGTCTACGCCAATGCCGGTCACAATCCGGGCTACTTGCTGCGAGCCGGGAGCGAGGCAGTCGACACCTTGCCCCACACCGGCATTCCGCTGGGCATGTTTGAAGGCATGGAGTGGAAACAAGCCGAAGTGCAGATCAACCCCGGCGACGTGTTGATGCTCTACAGTGATGGCGTGCCCGAGGCTCAAAGCAGCGCCCCCGAAGAATATGGCGATGACCGCTTCATCAACGTCGGCCAGGCGAACATGGGCCGGCCGGCGGCCGAGATTCAAGAGGCGATCCTGGCCTCGCTTTACGACTTCGTGGCCGGCGCGCCCCAATTTGACGACATCACTTTGCTCGTCCTGACCCGCGAGGAATAACCTGAAAGACCTCCGGGCTTTCGGAAGACCCTGAAGGTCTGAAACTGCCGCATGACCTTCTAGATTAATTCTGTTATCATTAAGTGGAGACTGGTTTTAGTTCATGTTTGTTGGCCTGGCGCAGGTGATCGCCCTTACTCAAAAGCGTTCACCCGGCCCACAATTGCTCCCGAGGAGGGATTTTTCGATGTGTTGTTTCCTTACAGTCTTGGTATTTTTGGGGCCACGTTTTGCCGGCATCGTCTGGTGGATTCTCGCGCCGGCGCGATGGGTTGGAGTCGCCTTTGATTCAGCCATCTGGCCAATTCTGGGCTTGATATTCCTGCCCTGGTCTACGTTGATGTACGTTGCGGTGTCCCCCGGTGGTGTCACTGGCTTCTTTGATTGGGCCTTCCTGATTCTGGCCATCATCATTGATATTGGCGCTTACGCTGGCGGCGGTATCGGCAACCGCGACCGTATCCCTGGCATGTAGCTGATGGCCAGCCAGTAATCGCCGATAAGTTAATTTGCTAACAACGATAGCTAGATAACAACGGCTGGGCAATTGTCAAGGCAATAGCCCAGCCGATTTCTTCATTACCCCTCGTCGGCCGCGCCCATCTGATGCTGGCTTGCACGCCGGCCGTCGGCGCTTTCGCCCATTCATCCAAACAAAACAGTAACCTCCTGTAACACACCCCCACACAAGTACTGCTTTTCCACCGCCCATACCCCCTCAGAAGTATAGGATAACACCCCGCGACCGGCTCGTGTGATTCAATGAGCCTGGTTGTATGCTGTTCACATGTGTATGAATAGTTCTAACCAGGAGGTAAAAAATGACTGACTTACATACTCTCTCTTCCAGTGAACACGTGAGTGGCGGCCGGAGTTTGGATCGAGCCGCTATCCTGCTGAGTATCCTGGCCGTTTTCGCGCCTTTAATCATCATGGGCGGCGTTGGCGAATGGCTCGGAGATAACACGACGCTGGGTGCGGTGCTCATCATGGTTGCATATGGGCTCAGCCTGGCCATCGCCACGGTCGTGTTGAAATCCCGAGGCACGAGCTGGCGTGAGATTGGCCTGGCCCGGCCGGATAGTTGGCCCAAGACGGTCCTGCTCGGCATCGGCACGCTTGTGGCTTATCTCGTGGTCAGCGTCACCTTTCAGGCCATCTTGCAAGTGGTCATGCAACTACTGCCTGGTCTGGAGATGGCGCCTGCAGACAGAAGCAGCTTCGATGTACTGCAGGACAATCTGCCCCTGTTGCTACTTTATCTAGTGGCCGCCTGGACGACCATCGCCTTAGGCGAGGAGATGTTATTCCGGGCTTTTTTGACAAATGGCCTGGCTAGCCTCTTCCCAGGAGCCAGGGGAAGATGGGCCTTCGCTTTAATCGGCAGCTCGGTCGTTTTCGGACTGGCCCATTTCAGTTGGGGCTTTACCGGGATAGTTGAAACGACGATCATGGGACTCTTCTTTGGAATCGTCTACCTTCGTAGCGGGCGCAATCTGTGGATCACGATCATCGCCCACAGCCTGGCCAATACGCTGGGGTTCATCCTCGTCTTCGCCGGGGTGGGCTACTAGCAAGCTGGAACCTACATCCTTTTACTGGCAACTTGTAACCGGTTTTTAAGGAGGTCTGCAATGTCTACTATAAATGCTCCGTCCGGTATCGAAGTAGTAAGCGAGCAACGTCCTGCCAAAAGAGTTGCCCTACTGCTGGGTATCCTGGTTGCTTTCGCACCCTTATTGACTTTTGCCTTCGTTGGCGAATGGCTGGGAGACGGCACAGTCATCGGCGCCATGCTCACTAATCTAGCCTATGTAATGAGCATCTTATCGGCCACGGCCGTTTTGAAATGGTTTGGCAGCGGCTGGCGTGAGATCGGTCTGGCCCGGCCGGCCAGTTGGCCCAAAACAATGCTACTTGGCGTTGGCGTCATGGTGGGCTCTTTAATCGCCGCTTTGATCTTGCAGGCAGTCCTGCAAAACCTGCTGGCTCCCGAGATGGCGCCGGCCGATAGAAGTAACTTCAATCCGATGACTGGCAACCTGCCCCTGTTTCTCCTTATGCTGGTTGTCGCCTGGACCACGGCTGCTTTTGGCGAGGAAATGATGTGGCGAGCTTTCCTGATCAACAGCCTGGCCGGATTTTTCCCGCACTCCAGGACCAGGTGGGCGCTGGCGTTGGTAAGCAGTTCCCTCTTCTTCGGACTAGCACATTCCAGTAATGGTCTCGCAGCAGTTGCCGAAACCGCGATAATCGGGCTCTTCATTGGCTTTGTTTATCTGCGAACCGGCCGCAACCTGTGGGTGACCATCATCGCCCACGGTCTTCTGGATACGCTGGCGTTTGTCCTCATTTACAGTGGTGCCGCTTGACTTCATGCTTCATGAGCTGACGGCTCAACGGTCATGTCGTCGCTTTCGACGCCTGGCTCCCCCTTCTTGACGCAACGGTTTACGACCAAAGCAGAAAGGGGGAGCCATCGGCTTTTTTGCCAACGGACGATGTTCTCACTATAGTGTACTTATGGGCAACAACTCTTCCCTCTCTAAAGGTTATCAGCAGCTACGTTGGAAGCTGACTCTCAGTTACACCGCCGTAACCGTCGGCGCGCTGTTAACTGTGGAGCTTGTCCTTCTAGTTGGATTGAGCCTTCTTCTAATCACACTGCTCAACAGTGGCTTCCTTCCGGCCCAACTTATCGAGGCCTCGACGAGCAGTTTTGCGCCCACGCTACGGTTCTATCTTGCCCAGACGCCTCCTGATCAGGACGGCATAACGCAATGGCTGGAACAGGTCGGGGCTGCTTATAGCGCGAACCTACCTCTCTCGTTCGACGCCACCGATGAGATGTTCGTCGTAGGCGCGGATGGAAGATTGCTCGCCGCCAGACCGCCTGGCCTCTTGGGCAGCAGCGCCGTCGGACAGCAGGTGGATGCTCAGGTCGTACCCGGACTGGCTGATCCGCTGCGAGCGGCGCTGGCCGGGGAAGAGAATGTAGATCGGCTTTATAGCCTTGGACAACCGGGCGGCAAGTTCGTTATGACCGTACCTATATGGGATGCCGGCCATGAGCAAGTGCTAGGGGTCCTGGCCGGAATAGCCGTGGTTCCAACAGTAGGCAGCCTGCTAAGGGACGTGCTTCCCATTCTAGGCGTCAGCCTTTTGATCTTCATGCTCATCGCCGCCGTGGCCGGCACCCTGTTTGGCTATCTGGCGGCGCGCCAGCCTGTGCACAGGCTTAACCAGCTTTCTGAGGCCACCCTGGCCTGGAGCCAGGGCGATTTCAGCACCTTGGTCGACGATCCTTCAGGCGATGAACTGGGCCAGTTATCCAGGCGCTTGAATGACATGACTCTGCAGCTCGAGCAATTAATAGAAACTCGCCGTGAATTAGCCATGGTGGAAGAACGAAACCGCCTGGCGCGCGAGCTGCACGATAGCGCCAAACAGCAAGCCTTCGCCGCCGCCGCCCAGGTGAGTGGCGTGCGAACCCTCTTGAAGCGCGATCCGGAAGCGGCCGAAGCCCATCTCGAAGAAGCTGAGCGCCTCATTTACGAATTGCGACAAGAATTGACCAGCCTGATCCTTGAATTGCGGCCAGCGGCCTTAGGAGACAAAGGTCTGGCCTCGGCCTTACGCGACTATGCCGCCGATTGGTCTCGACAAAACGAGATCGCCTGCAACGTGCGCATCCAGGGGGAGCGGTTTCTGCCTTTAGAAGTCGAGCAACCTTTATTCCGCATCACTCAAGAGGCCCTGGCCAACGCCGCCCGGCACAGCGGGGCCAAGGCCGTTGAAATCGCCTTGAGTTACGCCAATGGCGACGTCAGCCTCACCATAAGCGATGATGGGGATGGGTTCGACGTCGGTAGCAGTCACAAGGGCTATGGGCTCAAATCGATGCGAGAACGAGTTGATTCTCTCGGAGGCGCTCTGAGCATAGACAGCGAATTAGGCCAGGGAACCTCCATTTCTTGTACTGTACCGGTCAGCAAACCAGTAGAAGACGGCCAGGAGAAACCCCATGAATGAACCAATCACGGTACCAATCACGAAACCGATTACGGTACTACTCGTCGATGATCATGAAGTTGTGCGCCAGGGAGTGCGTTTCTTCTTGGAGACGCGTCCTGAATTTGTCGTGGCAGGCGAAGCGGATTCAGGTATGGCGGCCGTCAAAATGGCGGAGGAGTTTATTCCCGATGTCGTCTTGATGGATCTTGTCATGCCCGAGATGAACGGCGTGGAAGCCACAAGACGGGTGAAGGACATCAGTCCACGCTCGCAAATCGTCGTCTTGACATCCCACTACGACGATGAACACATCTTTCCAGCGCTACAAGCCGGGGCAATTTCCTACATGCTCAAAGATATCAGGATGGAAGAATTGGCCGCTGCCATTCAAAGAGCGGCCCAAGGCGAAGTCACCTTGCATCCCAAGGTGGCGGCTCGCGTTATTCAGGAGCTGCAGGGCGCGAAGCGCGAAGAGGCCAACCCCTTCACCGAGCTGACGAATCGCGAAATGGAAGTCCTCAAGCTGATCGCCAATGGCTTGAACAACAACGAGATCGCCAACCAACTGGTGATCAGCGAGCATACGGTCAAAGGCCATGTCAGCAACATCTTGAGCAAGCTGCACCTGGCCGACCGGACCCAGGCGGCCGTCTTTGCCTGGCAGAAAGGCGTCGTTCGTCGCGACTGAGGGCCACGAGTTATAGTCCTCAAAGAATGGCATGTGGCTTTTCACAGATTTGCACGGATGTTGAGTTAGTGCGGAGTGGAGATCTTCATAACTTGGCGACCAACTCAACAGTACGCTTCACCGTAGCGCTAATCTTCCAGTTTGTGGCCTAAACCGCCCCTTGCCTACCCCACTCGTATATCAATAGAAACAGGCAATAAGTAAGCATCCTGGCCCTCAGCCGTGATCAGCCGCTGGCCGCTTGATTCATCATAGAGGCCAACCAGCAGTTGGTAGCTACCCGGAGGCAAATCGGTCGGTAAAAGCAGTTCATGATAGTCAGCGATATATTCGCCGGCAATCCAGCCCGTGGTCGGTCGCTCCCAACCGGCCGGGATGGCGTCACTACCGGTCACCCGCCTCCCTTCCCCATCCAGCAGTTGCACAAAGATCTTGTAGCTGACCGGGGTCTCTCCTAAAGATAACCAGGACAGGGTCACGGGCAACGTTTCACCGGGCCCGGCCGTCTGGGTCACGTCATAGCCAACCAACTGGGCCACCTCAGCGAAATCGATGCCGGCCGGGAAAGCGACATCCGGCGGCGCCAGGACGTGTTCTGCGGCGGTCACGGTGATGGCGTCCAGCGTCAGCGCCCGGTCCTTATCCAGGCGCAGGACAACCTCATAGTCCCCACCGATCATGCTGGCCGGCAGTCGCCAGACATGAACCGCCCGCCACAAATCATCCGGATGCCAGGCAGAGGTGGGCAACCCTTCCAGCAGCGGTGCGTCGATACCCTGAACGACGTGGCCATCGCCGTCGACCAGTTCAATCTTCATCTGTTCATCGGCTGTTATCCCGGCCGTCGCCTGCCAGAACAACTCCAGGAAGAGCGGTTCGCCGGCCTGGATTGGCCCATTGACCATTGAATAGGCGGCTAAGACCAGACCCTCGCCGGCCGGCCAATCAACCCGCCGGTCGGCGGCTACTTCTGCCAGATCGGCCGGGGTCTCTGGCCGCTCGACAGCCAGGGAAACCACAGTCAACTCCTGTCCGACCGGCGCGCCGTTCTCGTCCAGCACATTTAGTCGATCCCCCGGCCGGCCGTAATGATACACCCGCACCTGGACCTGATAGTCGCCCGGTGGCGTGCCGGGCAGCAAGCGCAGCTTGTGCCGGTCGCGAGCGTATTCATCTGTTTCCCAACGGGTGGTAGGCAAAACACCTGGGTGCTGCTTGTCACTCTGGCCCACCACCAGGCCTTGCTCGTCGACCACCACAACGCTACTGCTGAACTCTTGTTCGACTGCTACGGGTGTTTGCCAGTAGAGATCGAGGGCCAATTCCTCATCGGCGGCCATCCTCTCAGGGACATCGACCGCTAGCAAGATCATCTGCCGCTCGAAATCAGCGTTCAGCGTCCGGTCGACGCCGGTCACCTGCCGCCCGTCAAAACGCGTCTGTAGCAACACGCTTCCCGGCCGGTCGAAGTAGATAAGCCGTAAGAATAGAACCATCAGCAGGGTCGCGATCACGGCCAGGATCACGGCCTTTGGTCCGGCCGGCGGCGCTCCGGCCCTCGCCGGCTGCTGGCCTCGATCGATAAAGAACAGCGCCGGGGCCAATAGCAACAAGCTGATCCAGGAAACAGCCGCCGCTAGGCCGCGAACGGCCGTAGACTCAAAACTAACCGTGATATCGTGCCGCCCGGCGGGCGCCTCCAGACCGATGAGTCCAGATGGCCCGGCAGCGCGCAAATCGACCGGTTGGCCGTCTACGGTCCCGCGCCAGCCCTCGAAGAAAAAGGTGTTGAACTGGATCTTCAGGGGAACCGGGCTATCCAGTGTCACCTTATAAGCCAGCGGCCGGTACCTGGCGGCCAGCAAGCGCGCGCCTTCGGGCAGTGTCTCCAGATCCAGCCGCGCTTCGTCTTCCGGAAATCCTGGTCTTACGGCCGCCGGCACCTGGCTGACGGACACCGGGAAGTATTCACCGGCCGACGTGGTGCCTACAGCACCGCTCTGGCGGGCGAATTCGGCCGCGCCGGCGATGGTTGCTGGCGGTGGCACGACAGTGTCGGCATAGCTCCAGGGCAGTATAGTTAACGCCGCCAGGCCGATGACTAGCGCCGGCAGAGAGAGGCGTAACCAACGGCCGCGATCCGCCTGGACCAATCGCTCTGAAGCCAATAGTGAGGCCATACCGGCCCCGGCCGCCATAGCCAGGAATAGAGAAACCAGTCCCAGGAAACGCCACGGGAATTGCACGAAAGGCAATAGCGGCAAGCGATCCCAAATGAATACCGAAACAGGCAAGGCCATGAACAGACCGGCGACGACCACCAGGGCGGCAAAGAGGATATGACCGACTTTCCCGGACTCACCTCGATAGCGGCCAACCGTAACCAGGCAAAAGGCGGCCAGCAGAAGGGCGATCAAGCTAATGGCCAGGGGAACATCCTGTTGCACCAGCTGGGGATCGACGACAAATGGCAAAGCCAGTAAATCGCCCGGATCCAGGAAGTTGGTCACGTAATTGAAGTGGGACGGGCCAAAAGCCTGGCTAATGCGCACCAGGTCTTGTTCCGCCAGGGCCGGTAGCCAATAGAAGGCGCTCAGGCCCAGGCTCAAAGCCATTAGCCCCATGACCGGCAGGGCCAGGCGCAAACCGGCCAACCAGCGACCCCGCCCGGCCGGAGCCCAGCTGGCACCGATCATCCAGGCGTAGGCGAGAAGAACCGGGGTAAAGATCAGGGCGCTGATGTTGTGAGTCAGGATCAAAGCGGTGTAGGCCAGGACCGCGATCAGATCGTAGAACCAGCGCCGCTCAATAATGGCCAGGCGAAAGGACCACAGAATCAGCGGCAGCAAAGCCAGGGCGACTAGCTCGGCCAGCGCCCCGCGCTGAAAGCCATCGATCAATAGATAGGGCGAGAAAGTATAGAGGGCCGCGGCCACCAGGCCGGCCGCCTCGCCGAAAATGCGCCAGACCCAAATGTAGGTGAATAAGGCAGCGCCGGCGAAGGCGGCGATGAATGCGGCCAGAAAGGCCCCAACCAGGCTCAGGCCTAGCAGGTGAAATAGCTCGACCAGGTAGTAGGCCAACGGCGCATAGTAGTTAAACAGCGGGTAGCCATAACCGTAAGCCAGATCCGGCGCCCAACGAGAATAGAGGATGCCTTCCTGGACCAGGGCGTCCAGTTGGACGGCACGGTACAGGTGCAGCAGCGTATCCCCACCCTCGGGGACGGCGCCTTCGAGCATGCCGCCCAGCATGGGAAAAGCGGCCGTCAAGCCGACGAGCAGGGCGGCAGTCGGGCCTAAGAGTCGTCTCATTTCGGACAGCGCTTCCGCTCAGGAATTGGACAGGATTCACAGGATTGACAGGCTGCCGCCCGTCCCACTGATAACGCGTTCATTATGGCGCGGATTGTAGGCTACAAAGCGTGGCCCTTCAAAGTCGCGCCGCCGATTGCTGGGCGAAAGCGGCGACAATTTTGCGACACATGGGCGATACGAGCGCGACACCTTCCTTCTACTATATAGATGATTCTATGCCAGGTAGATCCTTGCTATGGCGGTGGTTTTGCTGGCGGCGCCCCGGGTAGAATACCAAGAAGGTTGAAGGTTGAGGGGTAAAGGATGAAAGATACGATTCGCTATACGGATAACCTGGCAGGTATAACGGCCGGGCAGTTGTTAGGCTTCTTCATAGGTTGGCCGAATCCACCCTCGCCCGAGACCCACCTGGCTCTGCTAGGGCACTCGGACGAGATCGTGCTGGCCGTCGACGACGACAGCGGCCGGGTCGCCGGCTTCATCACCGCCCACACCGACAAGATCTTGACCGCCTATATCCCCTTGCTTGAAGTTCTGCCCGCGTACCAGGGTCAGGGCATCGGCTCGGAGTTAGTGCGCCGTATGCTGGCCAAATTGGATCATCTTTACGCCATCGACCTGGTGTGCGATCTGGAGGTGCAGCCTTTTTACGAACGGTTGGGCATGCGGCCGGCGGCCGGGATGATGATCCGCAACTACGAAAGGCAATCCGGCACTGTTGGTTAACTGTAGGCTGATTTTTCCAAATCGGCGATGAAATGAATTATGGAAACAATTCGCCACTTGAAAAGCGACGATGACCTGATCGATCTTATCGACCCATAATGAGTGGCATGGAGCCCCTTCAGATGACGCTTGTCGGCGAGATTAGGTGATTTGCCGGAAAAGTCACTGACCACCGACCGCTACCCGCTCTGAATACTTCCACAGAATGCGGTTAGTCACGAGCTGTTGGCTTCTAGCTGTCAACGATTGGCTGCTAGTAGTTCGCGCTTTGTGCTGTAGTTGAGTGTGATGTAGGGGCCTAGTGACTCGTGAACAAGGGTTGCGATGATGGTCGGCGTTTGCTTAAGACTCCGCGCTCATATGATTGTCTAGTACGGTATATCAGTCTGGTTCAGGAACCAGGTCGCCACGGCCTGATCCCCTTCGACAGTCGCCTGGGCCAACGCGGCTTCGGCCGGTAATCGGCCAGACGCCAGGCGATTGAAGGTCGATGTATCCATCTCAATAACTGCGTCCGCCTGACCGCCGGGGCCAAAGCGGAAGTTACCGCCGGCCTCGCCGGTCAACAGCAAGTCGATCGTCCGGCCATGCAATTGCCCTTTCAACTTGCGACCCAGGTCGCGGATGACCAGGGCCTGTATGCGGCCGTCGTGTTCGGGGCTAACGACCATCTCCCGGCCGGTGGCCAGCGCGATGTCGTGGCGGTGCATCCACTGGTCGCGGGTGAAAATAGTGTCCATCACGTAACCAATAGAGGCGAAGCCCAGCGGCGGTCCTAGCGGCAAGCGCAACTGCCGGACAGGCCAGGGCAGCCGTTGCCGGGTACGGACGGCCTTCGGAGCATTCTCCCGAAACTCGGCCGTTAATTCCTCATGGGTCGCCCCGGCGCGATCCTCGACCTGGCGTCGGTTAATCGCGTCGATCTTCATCTCGACCTCTTTCATATAAGGAATGCCCATATTTTGCCGCTTGAACTCGGTCCAACTGGCCTGGGATGCCACGGCCCCGGCAAGATGGGCCACCATGTCGCGCACGGTCCATTCACTGCAATCGGTGGGTCGATCCCAGTCGTCATCAGCCAGCGATTCGATAAGCGCCAACAGGCGTTGGGCTTCGACGGCCGCCGATACACCGGCCTCGTCATGCTTCAGCCCTGGGATGTTGAGCGAATTCTGAAAACGCTGATCATGGTTAGTCACAGATATCGCCGTCATGGGATTCCTCCTTAAACCTGATAGCCAAGCAACCGGCCGAACGAAGCCATGACACGCGTGGCCGTGTAAGGTGGTTTGAAGGAGCGTAATTCGTCCGGGTAACTTGTCATCAACCTCGAGAGATACAACATGGCCCTGAGATTCATGTCTTGCGATTCGATAGCGCCGTTGTTTACCGCCTTGTGCAACCTTTCAAAATACTGGTCGTATTTCATCGCCGGTTGGAAGGCCATAGTGATCCGCGTCACTTCAGCACTAGAGTTGCACAGGGTGTGGGGCACCCCCTTTTCAACAGATGCTGTCTAGCCCTCGCCCAGCGTTCTCCAGGCATCTCGCACAAAAAGGTCGAACTGGCCTTGAAGGACTTCGAATGTTTCCACGGCCTGGGGGTGGGTATGAACTGGCGTGCCTCCAGTTCGTGGCCCCAGTTCCATCTCAACCTCAAACAACCGGCCGTCCGTTTCGGCGGCCGTCTTCTTGATAGTCATCTTCATTCCGAGGGGTCCAAAATCGAGGATATCTCCTAGTTTCAACATTTCGCTCTCCATTGTTCTGTGCTTTGGTAACCGGGGAGGTTGCCAGCGGACTAACTCTTATCGGACTTCATAGCGTTGATAAATAACTGGGCCGCTCGAGGCGGCAGCTTTCCAAAACGCCCCTGGCCCACGGGCAGATCAGGATTGTTGGCCAGGTGCAGATTAGTCAATCCTTGCATCATGGCGAAGAGTAAATCGCGAGCTTCCTCAACGGGCATCTCCGGCCCGGCCTGCGCCTCTTCGAGAATCTGCTGTAGCCATTCGCTGCTTTTTCGCAGGCTGTTTAGGCTGACGGACATGCTCTCGTCAGAAGGCACAAAGCCAGGCACCGGGCGCTGGATCATCAGCTGATAGAGATCGGGGTTCTCTTGAGCGAAGGCCATGTGTCCCTCGATAGCAGCCTTCACCTGCTCATATGGCGTCTCCTTCTCTGGAACCTCCGCCTGCATTCTTTGGTCGAACTCTAAAAAGCCTTGTCTAAACAAAGCGTCGTAGATGGCATGCTTGCTGTCGAAGTAGGTGTAGAGAGCCGGGGTCGTCATGCCCAAACGACGGGCGATGGCGTTAAGACTGAGCGCCGCTACCCCATCGGCCCGCATCATTTCCCGGGCGATTGAGAGGATGTTGTCGATCATCTCTTGACGGTTACGTTCGCGTCTTTGTTTAGGTGTCAGAAGCTTTTCTTGAGTCATGATTCCGCGTGGTTAATATCATTTAGTATAGTTAATTACATTAACTAAAACTTATAGTATAAAGATCAAACATCATTTGTCAAGTCCTAATAATGAAATCGACCCTTGATTTTTATCTCGGGGACCTTTAAGCTGTAGGGGATGACAACCAAAGGTCAGTTGGAGGGCCATGATTGTCTTCTCCGCACAGAACCCAGGCTTCAGCTCGCGCTGAATCCCCGGCAGTTTACCATCCATGGAGGATCTTTTATGAAGGACTCGACTTCTCTCCCAGTTGAGTATCTGAACTACACCGGCCGCGACGACGTGTTGAGCGGCGGCGTGAAGATGGTCCCCGTCGAGACGTCCAAGGGGACCTTTCGCGTCTGGACCAAGCGGATCGGCAACCATCCGACGATGAAGGTGCTGCTCCTGCACGGCGGGCCGGGCGCGACGCACGAGTACCTGGAGGCCTTCGACAGCTACTTCCCAGCGGCTGGCATCGAATATTACTATTACGATCAGCTGGGCTCCTACTACAGCGACCAGCCGGACGAGCCAGAACTGGTGACGATAGTCCACTATGTGGACGAGTTGGAGCAAGTGCGCCAGGCGTTGAAGCTAGATCGGGGCAACTTCTACCTTTACGGTCATTCCTGGGGCGGCATCCTGGCCATCGAATACGCTCTGAAATATCAACAGCACCTTAAGGGCCTGATCATCTCCAACATGATGGCCAGCATCCCCAAATACAATCAGTATGCGCACGAGGTGTTGATGCCGGGCATTGATCCGGCCGTTTTGGCTGAGATCCAGGCCTATGAAGCAGCCGAGGATTACGAGAATCCGCGCTACATGGAGTTGCTCGTCGAGCATCACTACATCTACCACGTGCTACGCTTACCTTCCGCAGAGTGGCCGGACCCGGTGAACCGGGCCTTCAAGCACATCAACGCCGATATCTACGTACCGATGCAAGGACCGTCCGAACTTGGCGCCAGCGGCAAATTGCTGGGGTGGGACCGCACGGCCGACCTGGTCAAAATCGAGGCGGCAACATTGGTTATCGGCGCCCAACATGATACGATGGACCCCGATCACATGGCCTGGATGGCCGAACAGATGCCAAACGGCCATCACCTCCACCTCCCCAACGGCAGCCACTTGGCTATGTACGACGACCAGGAGCTCTTTTTCCAGGGCCTTATCCAGTTCATTCAGGAAGTAGATACGAGCGGTCGATGACCTATCCAATCCTTGAGCATGATCCAACGCAAGAAGCGTTCGTCGAACCGACCCGGATCATCAAGAAACGAGATATGCCTGAAAAATGCGTTGTATGTTTCTTTTCAGACGTGATCGAAAAGGTCGTCTCTGAGCATGATGCGTCGACGATCGTGGAGAATCGCTGGGAGGATGGCCCCCACCCCGTTTATGAAATCTCGTACCGGGGACAGCGCCTGGCTTTTTTCCACCCGGGCATTGGATCGGCCCTGTCAGCCGCGCTTCTTGAGGAGGTCATCGCCTTCGGCGGCCGCCATTTCATCGCCTGCGGCGGCTGCGGTGTGCTGGAGAAGGATATCGCTGCCGGGCAACTGCTGGTGGTCTCGGCCGCCGTGCGCGATGAAGGGGCATCTTACCATTACCTGCCGCCGGCCCGAGAAGTCACAGCCAACCCTCAGGTTCTGAAAGGCCTGGTCGATTTGTTGACCGATCGAGGCCTCCCCTACCTGGTGGGCAAGACCTGGACCACGGCCGCCCCCTATCGAGAGACGCCGGTCAGGATCCAGGCCCGCAAGGACGAAGGCTGCCTGGCGGTAGAGATGGAAGCGGCTGGGCTGATGGCCGTGGCCGAGTTCAGGAGCGCTCCTTTCGGCCAGATCCTCTACGCCGGAGATGACCTGAGCGGGCCGGAGTGGGATAATCGAGGCTGGCAGTCGCTGTCCGAAGTACGGGAGCAGCTATTCTGGCTGGCGGCCGATGCTGTGTTTTCACTCGAGCAGGAATAGGACGCGGACGAGCGCGGATGAACGCGGAGGGGGAAGAAGCGATGAGCTCAAATGGCATATTGAAGTATGGTGAGCTCACGGATCTGATATTGAACGTGTTTTACAACCGTGTTTATGCACGTTTGGGATACGGTTTCCTCGAAAAAGTGCATGAAAATGCGATGGCAAATGAGTTGCAGGAAAGCGGATTAAGCGTCGTCAAACAACAGAAGGTCGATGTCCATTACCGCGGGATAGTCATGGGAGAATACTTCGCAGATCTAATCGTAGATGACAAAGTTATCGTTGAGCTAAAAGCAGTACCGCAGTTGTTGACCCAGCATGAAGCCCAATTACTGAACTACCTACGCGCCACTCGATATGAGGTTGGCTTGCTGCTGAATTTTGGACCTAGAGCAACCCATCGTCGAAAGGCCTATGACAGCAAACACAAAAGCATCACCTGGAAACCATGAATAATCCGTTCTCGTCCGCGCTCGTCCGCGTCCCAATTTTCAGTCGTTCGCCATACCATTGTCGCTTGTTTGAAAGCGCTGGTAACGTAATCTTGGAGGGTTCTTATGAGTTGGAGAGAGTTGGCGGCCGGTTCGCCTGAATTGGCTGAGTTCGGCAAAAAGCGCTTTGCTAGCGAGGTCGCTTATATCGCTACCATCAAGAAAGATGGCGCCCCGCGCGTCCACCCAGTGACGCCGATCGTCGGCGATGAAGGGCTCTTCCTATTCATGGAGCCAACTTCGCCCAAAGGACGTGATCTGCGACGGGACGGCCGATATGCGCTGCACTGCTCGGTCGCCGATTCCAGCGGCGAGGGAGGCGAGTTCCTGTTAACGGGTAGGGCCAGGTTCGTCAAGGACGAAGACACCAGGGCGATTGCGGTGCAACATGCCAGCTACGAGCCGGCCGATAGATACATCCTCTTCGAGTTACTTATTGATACGGCGTTCTCAACTGTATACAATGCCTATGGAAACCCAATCAGAAATCACTGGCGAAGGTCAACTGGTTGATATGGCGCTTCTTAAGGGCAAGTTCCTATCCTGAAAATCATGTAAACCTGCGTCCCATTTCCCAGGAGGTGGCCCATGAGTATCCATATTGGTGCGGAGCAAGGACAGATCGCCCCCACCGTTCTTATGCCCGGCGATCCACTGCGGGCCAAGCACTTCGCGGAGACTTTGCTAGAGGATGTCGTCTGTTTTAACCAGGTCCGGGGCATGTTGGGTTATACCGGCCGCTACGGCGACAAGCGAGTCTCGATCATGGGTAGCGGCATGGGCATGCCGACTCTCGCCATCTATATCAACGAATTGGTGACCGAATACGAAGTCAAGACGCTGATCCGGGTCGGGACGTGCGGGGCATTTCAACCATATCTGAGAGTAGGGGATATTGTCTTGGCTATGACTGCTTCCACCGACTCAAACATGAACAAGATCCGTTTCGACGGTCTGGATTACGCGCCGGCCGCTAGCTTCGATCTATTGCTGAAAGCCTACGAGGCGGCCAAAGAACGCACAGACAGGCTGTTTGTGGGCGGCATGTTCGCTGGCGACTCCTTCTACCACGACGATCCCAACTGGTGGAAGAAGTGGGCCGACTACGGCGCGTTGGTCGTAGAAATGGAATCGTCCGCCCTCTATACGCTGGCGGCCAAGTTCAAGATCGACGCCCTGTCCATCTTGACCGTGAGCGACAGCCTGGCCACCGGCGAAACGGCGACGGCCGAACAACGTGAAAAGGGTTACCCGATGATGGCGGAAATCGCGCTAGAGATCGCCCCTTGAACTGTTTCAGTTGATTTTGTATTGAGTTTCTAGTCGATGAGTAACTGTTGAAGACGTCCTCTAGCCAATAGAGGTTAAGGACCTGGCAGCTTAGACGCTTGGACCAGCAGGAAAGTCGAAGTCAAATCCTGACAAACAACTGTAAACGGTGACAAAAGCAGCTCTTGCTAAGCACGGACTCAATGTGGTCTGACCTGTTCACAAATTGTCAAGCCAGAGCAAGTTATCGCCTGGGTGCGGGACAGATACTAATACGGTGCTCGTTGCTTCAGCGTCGCCCACTGGGCACTGGGGATCTTCCCAATGGCGAATCGCCCGCAGATAGTCTTCACAAGTAGGATTGTGCCACCGATCCCGTATCTACTGCCACTAGCACGCCCACATTGCTGATTGAGCCACCAGTGCCTTTGAGTATGCTGGGCCAGATCGCCTTTACGTCCAGCTTGCACCCAAAAACGAATTCTGCAACAAACAGTTGATATGATAGGACTTTTGTACTATAGTGTTGGTGTGGCCTTTTCATGGTCACACTGTGAGCCGCGTTGTTCCATACACAATAGGAGCCAGCCATGACCAATAAGTTTCTGCCACGCCTTGCAGCAATAGTTTTCGCCTTGTTTTCCGCTGTTTTGTTACTTGGTACCTTCCTTTTCATTAATCAGGCCTTTGCCCAGGAAACGTCGCCCCAGGGCGCCAGCACCGCTAAAGCGCAAGTCCGTATCGCCCATCTGGCGCCTTTCACTGAGACCTTGTCAGCTACCGGTGTCGACGTCAAGCTCGACGGCAGCCAGGTCCTGACGGACTTCCGATACCTGAGCTCTACCACCTACATCGATCTACCTGTCGGTGAATACCTGGTCGAGGTCTTCCCCACCGGCGAGATGACCCCAGCCATCTCAGGCACGGTCGATCTGGCCGAGAACGAAGACTACACGGCCATCGCCCAAGGCGGCGCCAACGGCTACCCGCTGGCGCTAACTGCCTTGCTCGACGACAATGACCTGCCGGCTGCTGGCTACGGCAAGGTCCGCTTTGGCCATCTGGCGCCATTCGCACCGGTCCTGACCGACACGGAAGCCGAAATCCGCACCGACGGCGGCGCTCTGGTCGCCGGCCCATTCCGGTTCGGCGAAATCGAGGCCACATACCTTGAATTAGCCGCAGGCGAATACGACCTCGAGGTAACGACGCCCGGCGCGGCCGATGTCCTCATCGACCTGGCACCCTTCACCCTGAGCGGGGGCGACATCCTCTATGCCCTGGCTGTCGGCGATGGGACCAACCAGGCTACCGGCGTCTTCGCCTACCCTACCGATCTGGAAGGCTTCTTGTTGCCAACTGAGCATGAGACAAGCTTGCGTGTGGCCCATCTAGCCCCCTTCGATTCAGACCTGGCTGACACGGCTGTGGATGTGAAGCTCGACGGCACCCAGGTCCTGACCGCCTTCCAATACCTCAGTTCCACCACCTATATCGATCTACCTGTCGGCGAACACCTGGTCGAGGTCTTCCCCACCGGCAGCGTGATTCCGGCCATCTCAACCATGGTCGACCTGGCCCAGAACGAAGACTACACGGCCATCGCCCAAGGCGGCACCAGAGGCTATGACCTGGCCCTAGCCACCTTGCTCGACGACAATGATCTGCCGGCTGCCGGCTACGGTAAGGTCCGCTTTGGCCATCTAGCACCCTTCGACTCTGACCTGGAGGATACTGAAGCCGAGATCCGCACCGACAGCGGTGACCTGGTCGCCGGCCCCTTCCTCTATGGTGATATTTACGATGTGTACCTGGAGCTGGCGCCCGGTGAATATGACCTGGAGGTCATCGCTGAGGACGATGATGAATTCTTCATCGACCTGGCTCCCTTCTCCTTACAAGAGGGCGACATCCTCTACGCCCTGGCTGTCGGCGGCGCCAAGCAGGACCCAGGCGTCTTTGCCTATCCCACCAATTTAGAAGGCTTCTTATTGCCAACTGAGCAGGATGCTAACTTTCGGGTTGCCCACCTGGCGCCATTCAGCGATACCTTGTCGGCCACTGGCGTGGATGTAAAGCTCAACGGCACCCAGGTCCTGACTGACTTCCAATACCTAAGCTCCACCACCTATCTTGACCTTCCCATAGGGGAATACTTGGTGGAGATCTTCCCCACCGGCAGCATGACCCCGGCCGTCTCGGCCACGGTCAAACTGGAAGAGGATGAGGCGTACACTGCCATCGCCTACGGCGGTGCCAACGGCTATGACCTGGCGCTGGTTGCTCTGGAAGATGAGGATGACACAGACTCAGATGAGGGCATGGTCCGCTTCGGCCACCTGGCGCCTTTCGACCCCGTCCTGGCCAATACCGCAGCCGAGATCCGTACCGACGACGGCACCCTGGTCGCCGGTCCCTTCCTCTATGGCGATATCGACGATGTGTATCTTGAGCTCGATGTAGGTGAGTATGACCTGGAGGTGACCTCCGTCGGCGGCGGCGAGATCTTCATCGACCTGGCCCCCTTCACCTTGCAAGAGGGCGAC
>JBFFWQ010000106.1:0-20851 GCA_041570195.1 Promineifilaceae bacterium (SeqCode)
CAACTCAACCCAGCCGCCCTTCGGCGGCAGATCGACGCCAATCTCAAGCGTCTATGGCGACTGCCTCGGTAACATCTATTGTGACGCAACGTTTGCCGGCTCGGTAACATTTTCTATTGAGGCAACACGGGCCGTTCTTGCCTGGCGACCGTGTTATCACCGGCCGGCTAACGGGGACATCCCGAAATGCACTGATGTTACCAGCACCGCAGAGATCTACCATGCAGATGTAGACAGAGCCCCGTTTCACTGCTCAGAGGTAGACCATTCGGGTATTTGCCAGCCCTGTGTGTCTTTGGATGGGCCGCAGCGTCGATCTCGGCTGACCTTTCCTTCTGGAAAAGCCGGCCGACCTTTGTTTCATTCGACACGGTTAACTGCTCGACCGTCCAGGGCAAGGGCATGCCCTCCAGATCGTTGAACTTCATATTATCTTGCAGTTCTCGGCTGGCAAAAACCTGCAATGTGACTTGGGGTTTGCAATGAATGCGCAGACCCGAGATATCTTCAAAGTTGGTCCAGAAGGGCAATTCGCTTGGATAGAAGAATTCGAGAACCCGGGAAAAGCGGTCGCCGTAATCTGAACGCCTGTGGTCAATGTCCATAGCATCAAATGCACGCAGAATCGAGGCCAGCATCCCGGTGCGCACCATTTCGTCTCGTAACTAATCGACCTACTCTGGATCATATTCCTTGCGGTGCCAGCGACATGCAAGACCGACAAGCTCGGCCTCTCCGGCACCAGACGGCAGTTCGTTCGAAGCTGTCAACCGTTTGACTGTCTTCTGGCTAATGATGTGATGGGTATCCCAGTCGATCACATTGCCAACATCGTGGAACAGGCAATCGGCTCGCGCCAGATGCTGCTCACTCTGGCTAGGTCCAGTCACATAGCCCAGTTGCGTCGGGAAAGAGTTAACTCGCTGGACGTAGTTGGGTCCATGATCGGCAGATTCGCTCAACTTGGCCCTGTCAAACTGCGGAGTGGGCACGGCCGGTATCATTCTGCCTACTTCTTGCTAGTTTCGCATATCTGTTCCTAATTGAATTCTGTACCGGGCGTTCAAGAATATTGTAGGTCAAATAGGAATCCGCGATAAGAATCGAAAAGAACACGATCAGAGCAAGAGGGGCCAACCAGAAACCTGGCTTCAAGAGACATAAAATGACTATCAAGACGAAAATGAGTCAGAGAATAATATGCAGTAGATACGAAGAATATGTGACATCTCCAATCCATGAATACGACTTGAGGATGTTTCCTCGGCCAATCTCCAGTAGTGCCAGGCTACAAATCGTGGCCGGGAAAAGCATGTAGCCCGGAAAAGCCCTCAATAGAATGAACCCAGGCAGGCCAAGACGTAATAAGAGAGCGCTCGAATCGAGGACGTAGTAATTGACTATGGTCAAGGACCACGCGAGTACGGCGATTGAAGACAGCCGAATAACCACGCCTTGTCTACGTCTCCGGCCAATCAACACCTCACAAGAAACGCACGTCTGTCAAATCGGCCGAAATCTTCCATAAACGAGCAGCATCTGCCGCTTTGACGGCCTCCGGCATTGCAACCTGGATGGGCCAACCGCGCATCCCCTTGTCCGGGCCGTAATATTCGCCTCCTGTGACGTTTGGATCGACAGCAGCTCGCACCTGTGACAATGCGCCCGTCGCTGCATCGGGCAACATTAACCTTGACAGCAAGTTCGCCACCGTCGTGATTCCAGGAATTGGCACCCGCATACTGCTCAGCAAATTAGACGTGGCAACGCCGGGATGAGCAGCGACGGCGAGCGTCGACGAGCCACTTTCCGCCAAACGCTTCTGTAACTCAACTGTAAACAGTAGGTTGGCAAGCTTGCTCTGACCATATGCTTCAAAACGGCCGTATTTGTCGGTGAGCATCAGATCATCGAATCGAATCTTGCCGGCGTCGGCCGCCCCACTTGAGACGTTGACGACGCGACTGTTTGGCGTTGCCAATAATGTGTCGATCAGCAAGCCTGTTAGCGCGTAGTGGCCCAGATGATTGGTGCCAAATTGCAGTTCAAAGCCGTCTTGCGTGGTCATCTGAGGCGTCGCCATGACACCAGCATTGTTCATTAGAATATCTAGGCCATCATGGGTCGCCGTGAAATCGGCGGCAAAGGCGCGCACAGAGACCAAATCTGCCAAATCAAGAGCCATCACATTGAGTTTGGCATTTGGCACTTCTTTGCGAACATCGTCCGCAGCTTTTTCGCCTTTGCTCACTGTACGCACTGCCATGACGACTTGAGCGCCTTTGGCAGTCATTAGTTGCGTGGACGCCTTGCCCAGACCAATGTTCGCACCGGTGATAAGGACTACCTTGCCGGTTAGGTCTGGAATGTTGGCTGCTTTCCAAGCAGTCATCAATTGTATCTCCTGTTCAACTCCTTTTCTTTTGGGCGCCTGTACAGTGAGTGAAATCGGCTGGCAATTCTGTCCGCGCTGAATAGCACGGCTTCAAAACGTAACGGTCGAATCGGAGCTGGCGTACTTACCTCAAGAATCATGCTCATGAAATCTGAACTCGCGATTCTTCCACAGTCGCGTTTTTGCTGTTTAAACCTTGCTACGCATTCGTCATCATGGAGCATGGGACCCAAAAGGATCATGCAAGCAGCGGTTGCTGCAGCAGTTCAGGGCATTTGCCTGACGGAAATCCTCAGTTTGCTGGAGGAACGAGGTCCCGTGCGCATGTCTTTGCCGCAAGAGAAACGCTCATCTTTTTGCGACGCAGCGGCCGGATGAACCGGGTCATCGGCGACACTAGCAGTCTACTGCAAATCAAACCTTTGCTCAAAATGCATCAACTACAATTCGAATAATGGGAGAAATCTTCCTCATTCCATGAAATTCTCGGCCAGAAAACGCAGGGTCTGCTGCCAGGCATCCATCGCCGCACCCGGTTGATCGTAGTTCTCTTCAGAGAGGAATGCATGGCCAACTCCTTCGTAGATGGTGATTTCATTTGGGATGGCCAGTGAATTGAGCGCAGCCTCGAATTCAAGAACGTCAGCGACCGCGATAGATTGGTCTTCTTCACCAAATACACCGAGAACGGGTTGGCCATCGGTTAACGGTTTTAACAGCACTGGGTCCGTCACTACGGCACCATAGTAAAGTATCGTTAGCGCCAGATTCTCCGATTGTCGCATTCCCAACTGGAGCGAATGGCCGCCGCCAAAACAGAACCCCATTGAGGCCAGCCGCGTCGTATCCACGTTATCCAGGCTCATGAGATAGTCGAGTGCCGCATCAATATCAGCAAACACCTGTTCCTCAGGCGTCGTCAAGCGCAGCCATAAAGCGCGGGGGAATTGGGCCGTAACACGGCCGCGATACGCATCAGGGGCCAGAACAATGTACCCTTCGTCGGCCAGCGCATCAGCCAGAATAGTCATACCTTCGTTAAGACCCCACCATTCATGGATAAGCAAGATAGCTGGATGCGGCCCGGCCCCTTCCGGCTGCGCCAGATAGCCAATCAGCGCCTGATCATCGCTGCCACTGTAGGATGTATTAGTAAATTCGGCCGTCTCCGGGCCAAAAGCGACATCAAACAGAATAATAGCAGCAAACAATAAGACGATTAGCAAAAGCAGACCCAACAAACCCACCAGAATGCGTTTCAGCCATTTCATAAAAAGATTCTCCCTTTTTGCTTAACTGTAGCAAATTGAGCGCAGATACATCTGCATTCTGTCCATTTTCTCAGCCACAAACCCGCAAACCTCCACTCACAATAGCTTTAACTCTTAAACCCTTGCGGTTAGCCAGCCAGGAAACAGCATCGATGCCCAGCTGATTGCCGTTGACTGAGCCTATGATGACGCCAAGCGCCATCCGAGCAGTTAATGCGCTGGCCAAAAGCGAAGACAGACATAATGGTGTGGATTGCCTAATGATGCGAACTGCGCGCTGGCCGCCGCAACGGAGATTCCAGACTTTATAATGACCCCCAAATACTGGACCGCAGGTTAAGTTGGAAGGAGTTACGATCCGAAAGTTCGTGGAGGAACTTTATTGGCTAGACAACGAAGGCGACATAGCAGCCAATTCAAGTTCAAAGTCGCTCTAGAAGCGACCAAGGGATTCAAGACACGCAACGAAATTGCCAGCAAATGTATCAAATCAGGTTGGCAGCTGGAAGAAGCGGCCGCTGGAATAACGGCAGGCGGTCGTTAGCAGTAACGCGGTCGATGTCGTCGAGTGTGCCATCGCTGTTCAGGAGTCATTTAAAGACTATAGTAGATTCTATGTAATTCTCTTCATCATATCCGGGACCAGCTTCTAGAGTAATAATCCTTCTGGATATCCATCTACTCCGTGGAATGCCACCCGAGCTTCTGCGAGCCACTCAGTCATTGGCGTCGTTTTGCCAAGATTGCCCGGCTTACGATGCTCCTCTGGTTGAAGCCAGGGATCCCGGGCATTGATCAACTGTCAGGTGGTTATCTTTTCAGGTGTCATATTCCATACCATCAAATCCCTGGCTAATGAAACTGGCCCGTGACAAATGCTGAGAATTCCCCTGCAAATACCTGGCGCTGTACTCATATCATTGAAGAAATGTAAAACAATAGCTATCCGGGGTTCAATCGTTTTCATCACTGAAGCAAAGGCGCCAGCGGACATGTGAATTTGAGTTCCCACACTGATGGCGAACTTCTTGGGGAAAGCCACTATGCTTGGCAAGTCATCAACCGTGATAAAGCACTCGTGGATGGGGTAGTGCACCCCTGGCAAATCTCAGGCGCCGTTTATTGGGATATGTGTCACCTCCGTACACAAACTTCATCCCATTCCATTCCAAACTGGAACTGACTGGGCAGTTGCTCGACCAGGGCAAGGTTGTTTGCAACCAATCCACGGTGAATCAGCAGATTAGCTCACTCGGCCGACTCGAGCGTGCCATCGGTCTGCAGAACTCTTTCGCCGTTTAGCCGGACTAGGCTGACCAAAAAACCCGCCAGCAGGATTGCCGCACCGCCCCAGAATGGATAGCGGATGTTCAGGTCAAATGCAAAGCCGCCCCACAGCGGCCCGGCGATGCGGCCCAAGCTCATGGCCGAATTGCTCAAGCCCATTGTAATCCCCTGTTCCATGGTGGTCCGCTTGGAAATTAACGCCGTCAAAGCTGGCATCAGCAACGCCGTCACCATGAAGAAGAAGCCGGTGCTTACAAGTAGCCACGAAAAGCCATCCGCTATCATGATCAGCAAAAAGCTGCCGCCCCCCACCCCTAGACTGGCCCGGATGAGCCACAGCTCGCCTCGGCGACGGATTAGCGGCCCGCACAAGGCACCCTGGGCCACGGCCGATACCAGGCCCATCACCATCAACATGGTTCCTACCTCTGCTGGCCCATAGCCGAAGCGCTCCAGGACATACAGTCCGAAGATGCCGTAAAAGGTTGTGACGCCGCAGGTTACCAAGAAAGCCAACAGTAGCAGCACACCAATCGGGCCGGTCAAGGCGGCCCATAGTTCATTCGCCCGTTCCTTCGTCACGCTTCCCCTGCGAGCGGAGAAGTCCGATAACGTCAGAGTGATTGATCTTCGTTTTTGGGGCGGCAATGATTCTGGCAACAGCAGATAGATCAGGGCGACCGCGACCAGTGACAGGGCAGCGGCTAGGAAGAAGGGCCGGGCCAGCGAGTCGCCCGATAAACAGCCGCCCAAGCCAGGCCCCAGGATCGTGCCCAGGCCGATGGCCGCTCCCAGTATGCCCATGCCTCCGCCACGATCTTCTTCCGTTGTACTGTCGCTGATATAGGCCAAGGTGGTGGGAGATGTGGCCGAAGAAAGCAGTCCGGATACGATCCGGGCCACAAAAAGCATCCACAGCTGTGTTGCCAGACCAAAGAAGAACATGGTTATGGCGTAGCCAAAGACGCCGACCATTAGCACCGGCTTTCGGCCCACCCGGTCAGAGAGGCTGCCCCACATGGGACCGAAAATCAGTCGCATCAGGGCGTAGCAGGCTACCAGTAGGCCCAGCTCCATCCCGCCAGCGCCCATCTCTTCAACATAAAAGGGGATGATCGGGATGACCATACCGTACCCCAGCATGACCACCACCAGGGTGAAGGCCAGGATGAGTACCTTGCTTCTGCTGCTTTTGAGACGGATCATGAAGGCTACCCTCTTCGCAGCCAGTGGAACGAGACCGGGCAAGGGATGTTCTTGGGGCGAGCCACCAGGCGGGTGACTCGCCCCAAATGGGCTCAGGCTGCTTCGCTTTCAGGCAGATAGACCAGGCCGACGTCGCCGTCAACCGTGATGAGGTCGCCTTGAGCGATGCGCTTGGTGGCAGTGCCGGTGCCGAGCACGGCCGGAATGCCGTATTCGCGGGCGACGATAGAACCATGGCTCAGGGGGCCACCGACGTCGGTCACCACGGCCGAGGCCATGGCGAACAGTGGTGTCCAGGCCGGGGTCGTAATGCCCGCCACCAAGACCTCGCCCGGCTGCATGATCTCGAAATCTTCGGGCCCATGCAGCACGCAGGCCGCCGCCGTCACTCGACCAGGGCTGGCCCCAACACCCTTTAGGATACTGCCACCGTCGTTTACCTCGTGCGTTGGTAGAAAGGCATCGCCACTCATGCCCAGATACTTGGCGTCGATAGGCACCTTGGGCGGTGGTGTCACCCGCTTTTCGGCCCGCCAAAGTGCCTTACGCTGGGTCACCCTCTCAAACATAGCTTCCGGCAATTGGCCGCGCTCCAGATCGTCAGCGGCTTCATGGACTTCAACCTCCTGGAGCCAGAAGACGTCGTCGGGCTTGCCAAGGACGCCAACTCGCACCAGGCGCTGGCCTAGCTCGAGCAACAGGTTGCGCAGCAAGGGGTAGCCCAGTCCGATATCGGCAAGACCATCCTCCCGCACTTGGGCCCGTGACTGGGCTAAAGACAAGGATTTGCAGAATAGCCACTTACGCAATCCGCGCAGGCGACCCAGGGCCTCTTCCGCCGCCGCTGTTCGAGTATCGGCCAATAGCCGTTGCCGCTGGTGAGGATCGGCACCCTTGCCTCGCAAGTACATTTTGCAAGTCTCTAACATCGGCACCGGATCGTCCAGGGGCAAGGGCCTGGCGAAGTCCAGGTCAAAGATTATATGGCCGAACTTGTTCAGATGGCTCTCGAGTCGGTCTTTAAATTCCGACCAAGTCTCTGGATCGATGCCGGCCGGGCTTTGGTCGTCTTGCATCTCGGCCGCCAACCTTGCTGATGGCGCGCCCAGGATGTACTCGGCCAGATCGACCCGCCCTCGGGCCCAGGTGGCCAGGTCGAATAGTGACTTCTCCGCCTTGATGGGAATACTGTCGTAACCCATCAGAAAAGCCGGTGCCCAGGGATCATCGGAACGCTTGACCAACTTGTCGTAGATTTTGGTGAACAGACCTTCGCTACCAGCCGAGATGCCCATTGTGCCGGCCATCAATGATCCAAGGTGGTCAGCGGCCGCATATAGAATCTCGTCACAGGCGGCAAGAAGTTCAGTAGGCGTCAATTCGTCCCGGTCCTTGTCTTGCCATCGAGCAATGGTTTGAACATAGACCGGTCGGGCTTCATCCTGCCACCACGAAACCCCTTCCCGCACCATACGCGGAAAGGCGGGGCCCAATCGGAATATCATCCAGAACCACTGGCCGCGGGTGAAGTGTAGTTTCATGTAGCAGAAATCATTGATGGTCTGCAGGGTATCGTCGGGCCAGGGCGTGTCAGAGCGGGCGATCTTGGCCGTCAACCGGATCAGGCCCTGGTTCAGAGCAGTCAGACCCATGCTGCCGAACAAGGGGCTGAGCGGATCTGGCATCAGATCGATGATGCTGGTCCGAATGTACCTGCCCTTGGGCTGGGGTCGCGGCCAATCATCTGGAGGCGTCGCTTCCGGCTCGGGCAGCGCAGTGATCGGACGGGCCTGGACGATCGACAGTTGACCCCCTTCTAGAGTCCATTCAACGTCAACCGGACATTCGTATAGGGTCTCGATGTGGCATCCCAGATGCGTTAGCTCGGCCACCTGTTCATCATCTAGTACAGGGGAACGCCGTATTGTTTCTGGTACCTGTCGAGTCTCAATACCGCCGTCCAGCCCCACCGTCATGACAGTCTTGTCAGCCACCTGCCGCTCCAACACCCGGCCGCTGTCCTTGTCCACCGTCAGCGTGTCTGGCGTCACCAGGCCGCCGACGATGGCTTCGCCCAATCCCCAGGCGGCATTGATGAGCATCTGGTCATGCCGGCCGTTCAACGGGTTGGCGGTGAAGAGGATGCCGGCCGCTTCGGCCGGGACCATCAACTGAACCACGACGGCCAGGCTCAATCTCTCGGAGTCGACGCCGTGGCGCGCACGGTAGGCGATGGCCCGACCGGTCCATAAGGAAGCCCAACAGTTGCGAACCATCTCCAGCAGGGCCGCAATGCCCTGGATATTTAAATAGGTTTCCTGCTGACCGGCAAAGGACAGCTCGGGCAGGTCTTCGGCTGTAGCCGAGGATCGGACGGCGACGGCCGGGTTGATGCCCGGCAACTCCTCGTAGGCCTGCGCGATCTGGTAGGCGATATCATCAGGTAGCTGGGCCTGGTTCATCAGGTCCGTAATATAGTCTGAGGTCGCCTTCAGGCTGGCCGGTTGGTCCACGTCCACCGTCGCGAGCGCGCGCATTATCGGCTCTTGAAGCCCATTGCGGGCCACAAACAAACGGTAGGCGGCCGTTGTGACGTGGAATCCCCCGGGCACCGGCAGGCCGGCAGCGGCCAACCGGGCCAGAGAGGCGCCTTTGCCACCGGCCACCATCAAGTTGGCCCGCGTATCATCCAGTGGCAGGATTAGCTCCTCGGCCATAAGTTCAAGTTTACTTGTTTCCAGCGTCTGAGTCACCATCGGTTCCTCCCAACATATTGCCTTGCCATTGGCGCTCCTGGTCCAGGATCGCCTCAGGCTCAAGTCTTTGTACAAAAAGAATGGTCAGGTTCAGATTCCATATGCGGCCGAGCAGACTACGCAGCGCTGCCTGATCCTTGATTGGCCCGGTCAACAACGTTCTGGGTTGGCCTTCCGCTTCGCCGGTCACAGTGATCGCCAGCCCATTAAGCCATTCGGACCAATCCGGCGAGAGCTTGCCGGCCAGCTGGATGACATAGATCGCTTCACAATCCGGTCTTTCGGGGTTCATCATGGCACCATCGCATCCATAGTCAGGAATCGTGTTTTGTACCTGGGTACGCTAAGGTGTGCCCCGAGCGCTTCACGCAGTCAGGCTCGCGGAGGCTTTGGGCTCGCCATAGGACGGTCCCGCCCTACCTGCCTTTGAGCTGACTACGGCTATACCATAGCACGGAGAAAGGCGGCCGCGCATCGACCTAAAGTGGTAGATAGGGGGTATTTGCGACTGCTGGCGTACGATCAAGTAGCGGAGATCGCGGCTCTTCCATTGCCGAGGAGGCCTAGCTCGTGAGCCCGGCTCACGGCGCCTGCCCGATTCCTGACCGCTAACTTACCGTAAATGTTGCGCGTATGGACCTTGACAGTGCTTAATGAAATGACCAGCTTGTTGGCGATCTCCTGGTTGGACAGCCCCGCGTCGATCAGGGCCAGTACCTCCAGCTCCCGCTCGGTCAGCGGCTGGATCAGTGGCGCCTCGGCTGCGTCGTCTGGGGCTGCTACCGCTGGCCTGGTCGCCGCTGGCGCCCCGAAGCCGGCCAGCAACTGGCCGATGTATGACGGATCGACCTCGCCGTAGCCATCATACGCTGCCAGCCGGCTCTGCAGCTTGCTCAGCAGGCGGGCCATGGGCTGGCCTTCGTCAAGGAAGAGACGCCGGAAGCCCCCCGGCTGGGCCAGGCGCAGCGCCTGGCTGATGACCTGTAAGGCAGCCCTGTCCTGTCCCATTGCCTGCAGCGCCAGGGCCGTCATGGATCGGACCTCTATGACGGCTCGGACCCGCCCTTTGTGTTCAAGAAGAGGCAGGGCCAGCGCCAGCTGGCCCAGCGCCCGTTCCGGCTCGTTCTCGGCCAATAGTAGCCGGGCAAAGACGACCCGCTCATATTTCCGCTGGCGACTGGCCAGGCTCTGGCCCTCTTCGGCCGCGGTGTCGTCAGAGGCACCAGACCGCTCAAAGCCGGTCTCCAGTGCCCAGTGCCAGGCTTGCACCGTCTTTCCCTGGGCAATGGCCAGGCGGGCCCGGACTAACTTCACCAGCCAGTCGTCCACTTCGGTGAAATCGGACCGCCTGGCGATCTCCATGGCTTCTTCCAAGATCTGCAAGGCGGCCGCCTCATCGCCCAGCGTCTGGCGCAATAAGGCCAGGTTGGCATAGCCGTCCAGGGCGGCCAGAAAAGACCATTGGCGCGATAGGTGGTGACCCAGTGTCAGATACTTCTCGGCCGCTAGGAGATCGTTCCATTCCAATGCAATCTCACCCAAGCCATTCAGCGCCGAGCCGGCGATAGGTAGATACTGTCCGTCAGGCAGTGTCGACAGGTTTAACGCCTGTTGATAAAGGGCTTTCGCTTCCGGCAGGCGGCCGGCTACGTGCCGCAGCTCGCCCTGGTTGCACAGGGCCAGAACCAGCAGCGTCACATTGCCGCTGGCTTTGGCCTGGCGAGCCATCTCTTCTAACAATACGGCCCCGTCACTCAAATCCGATTGCTGCGTGCCGGCCACCGCCAGAAGCCAGGTGGCCATGCCGCGCAGGTAGCCCTCTTCTTGCGGTAGCGTCGCTAGGGCCTGACGGGCCAACCGAGCCGAGCGGCTGTAGTGACCTTGCACCAGGCCGATATAAGCGTGAAAAGGTAGTACCTGGGGCGGCATCTCGCCAGATTCCGCGTCTGTCTCCGGCAGCCAGGACTGAATGATGTCCAGTGGCTGGCCATTAAGCAACAGGCTCCAGGCCAGATACACCGACAGCGAGGGATGGCGTCGCAACTCCTTTTCTGGCAACCTTTTCAACCAACCCGTAAGCGTGCCAAACTGGCTACGCATAAGCGTTTCGTCAGCAGTCTCCTCCAGCAACAGTGCAGCTCGTTCAAAATCGGCCGCCTCAAGCGCATGATCAATGGCTTGCGCCCGTAGCCCCTGGTCTTCGAACCATCGGCTAGCCCGGCAGTGCAGTTCCGGAAGTAAGTCCGGCTGGCTACGCCGCAGACGCTGCTGCAGCAAATCGGCAAACAGGCGATGGTAACGGTACCAGCGCCGTACGTCGTCCAGAGGCAACAAGAAGAGATTCTGTTCGGCCAATTCTTCCAGCGTTTCGTGACCGTCATCATGGCCGGTCAGTGCGTCACACAGAGGTCCGCAGAGCTGATCGAGGATTGACGTGCACAAAAGAAACTCCTGAATGGCCTGAGGTTGTCCGCCCAAAACCTCATCCTGGAGGAAATCGGCGATATATTCCTGGGTGCCGGTCAAACCGGCAATAAACGCCCTCGCGTCCTCCTGGCGCTGCAGTGATAGGGCTGCCAGCTGCAGACCGGCCGGCCAGCCTTCGGTTCTCTCCCACAGGGTTCGGGTGCTCTCCGGCGATAAGGAGCGGCCGCCGGCACGTTCTAGAAATACGGCCGCCTCTTCAAGCGAAAATCGCAGATCGCCGGCCCGGATCTCCAGCATTTGGCCCAGTGCTCGCAGCCGGGAAACAGGAAAACCGGGATCAGCCCGACCTGCTAAGACCAGGTGCATTGAAGGCGGCTGATGCTCTATCAGAAGGGCAATTGCCCGGTATATCAGCGGATTGTCGATGTAGTGAATGTCGTCCAGCACCAAGACAAAAGGCTCTTTCAGGCTCGCCAGTTCGTTGACCAAAACCCCCATGATGCGGTCGCTATCTGGCGTTTGGCCCGATTGCAACAGAGCCATCGCTTCACGGCCCAGGTCGTCCCGATATGCTCCTAAGCAGGCCGCGAAATAGGCCATAAAGCGGGCGAGGTCATTGTCATCCTTTTCCAAGGACAACCAGGCAGCCGGAAAGTTGTTTTCGGCCAGCCACTCGGCTAGCAGCGTGGTCTTGCCAAAACCGGCCGGGGCCGAGATCAGGATCAATTTGCCACCAAGCCCCTGCTCCAGGCACTCGACAAGCCTTTGCCGGGGCACATATCCAGCCGGCGGCGAAGGAATATAGAACTTTGTCTGCAACAGAAAATCGGCCGCCATATGATAATCATACATGATGACGGGACAAAGTTGAAGGGGTAAGGTATGTGATTTAGAGGCCTACGGGTGCCGGCAACTAGAGGGATTCCTCGAATGCAACGATTCATATAGGAAGTAGCTCTGGAATGAGCCGAGAGCCAGGTATAAATAATCGCTCGCCGGCGAATTAGTCTGTGCCTTTTTCGTGGACAGCAGCAGCATTTTGGGATTTAGGCTAACGAGATCCAAGAAGGGGGAAGATCTGGCGTGGAACCCGGTTTCGGCCCATAAACAGTGCGAATGCCAGCGTCCTCAAGGCGCTTGCTTTGCGGCTTCAGTGGTTCTGGCAAGCTACAGGTTGGAAGGTTTTTGTTTAGCATCTATCTGATGGTCGGTAATACTTCTACTTTTGGGCACCTATTCAGAGCAAACATCATCACATGGTCGTTCAACATTCATCAGATATTGGCAATATCTCATCTCTCTTTCAATTTGGACAGTGTTCAGGAAAGATAACCGCCCATTCGACGCAACAGCTCAACAGTTTCTCGCAAATGAACGAATGTTGTGTGGGGAGTAACGACGACTAGCCGTAGAACACTCTTTCCCCCCAGATTTGTGATAGAAATGGACCGTTCTCCAGTAGCCATGATGCGTGCGAACAGTTGCTTTTGCAGGCTGTCTAGCTCTATTTCAGATTTTCCGGCCGGTGTAATGCGAAAACAGAGGATGCCCGTATCCGGCTGGTGGCATGTTTCAACATCTGGCAGGGAGCCTATATGGTCAGCTAGCGCGCGCATGGTGACCAATGGCGTACGTAACTCTTTTATGACTCGACGAAGCCCCATGCCACGCAAAATCGTCGCCAATGGCAGTGCTGACATCGGTCGTGTGGATGGCGGCGATTTGAGGCCGGGATTTGGCTCGCTGTCTTCAGCTCGATTGAAATAGTAGCTATGGAGCGCCATCCGAGCAAATTCGGCCCGCTGCTTAACAAACAAGATGGAGTTGGGGATTGGCGCGCCAAGTTGCTTATGGGGATCCCAAGAGATTGAATTAGCCCGGTCATCCCCGACAAACAAGTCAGCATATTCAGGAACCAACTTGTAGGCATAGCCGTATGCCCCATCTACGTGTAACCAGGCTCCCGTTGCCGCGCACACATCTGCCATCTCGGCGATGGGGTCAATCGCCCCAGTGGAAGTAGTTCCGGCGGTAGCCACCAAGCATACAATATCACGCGACGACCGTATCTCCTCCACCACCGCTCGCAACTTGTCCACATCAACGCGCCATTGTTTGTCCAGGGGCAACTGAATCAGACAATCTTCTCCGAGCCCCAACATGCGCACAGCCTGTTTCAATGAAAAATGGGCACCGTCAGCAATCAGAATAGCCAACCGTTGCGGCGCAGCAAAGCCGGCGATTCCTTTCTGCGCTAAATCAAAACCTTGACGCTCCGCATACCGGTGCAAAGCCATATAGATTGCCTGCTGATTGCCATAAGTTCCGGAATACATGAAAGTCGCATCAGCCTCGGCGCCCAGTCCAAAAAGGCGGCATAATGCTTGACCGCAAAGCTCCTCCAGCATGGCTCCGCCGGGAGAGACTTGCCAATTGGTAATGCCTTGATTGTAGGCTAGAGCAACCTGTGCCCCCAACATGGCTTCGGCCGAAGGAAATGCGTTAAACATGGATTGGAAACCAGGCTGATCGTAGCGCATCAGATGAGGTAGTAGATGGGTGCCAATCATGTCTTCCATTTCATCCAGAGAGACGCCTTCAGCCTGAAAATCCAGTAGGTAGGCTACATCTGCGGCCACTTGAGTCGGTGTAGCGCCAGAATAGATATAGGATGGTGGGGAGTTTGTCATATTAATGCCTATGTTGATTAGCAACTGTTTTGAGCTAAGCAAGCCACGGTTCAACTAATTACCAACCTACCGATTTGGTGGCCTGCTTTCAGGAGAACAGTTGCAGATCAGTGTGGTATGTGAACTGAAATTCGCAACTACTCTCCACTTGGGAACAGGTGCGCAAGAATCTTTCCTCGTTGATCCGCAACATCACTCAATCCTCTATGGCAAGCGCCGATGCAAGTAACGCCCCCGTCCTTTTTGTGCCAAACATGCTTCGCCGTCAATGATCAACTCTCCACGCGAATAAACCTGGCGAATTTTGCCCGTTATCTCTACTCCTTCGTACGCATGCCAATCATTGCAGGAGTGGGAGTTGGCTTGTCCCATTGTCCAGACAACGTCCTGATCGAACAGTACGATGTCGGCATCGGCTCCGGGTAACAGCGCGCCTTTTTGCGGGTACAGGCCAAAGATGCGAGCCGGATTGGTAGCGACTATTTCCACAAAGCGCGGCAGCGTGATGCGTCCTTTGGCAACGCCTTCGGAATAGAGCAAGCTGAAACGCGGTTCGACACCACCCATGCCGTTGGGACACAAATCGAACCGGTCTTTACCATATTGGGTTGCTTCCCAGGAGTACGCGGCATCATCTGACGTAACCTGGACAAGACGGCCGTCTTTCAACCCCTGCCACAATGCATCTTGCGCAGCCTGGTCGCGCAGAGGCGGCGAACATATCCATTTGATGCCATCGTCGCGGCGCAGAGCCTCGTCGGTAAAGACAAGATAATGGGTACATGTTTCGGCCAATACATCCAAGCCTTCTCCCCGCGCGGCGCCTACCAATGCCACCCCTTCGGCCGTCGTCAGGTGGACAATGAATAGTCGCCCGCCCACGGCACGCACCAATTCGATACAGTCAGTGATGGCCTTGTTTTCAACCGGCGGCGGTTTGCTCTCAGCATGGTAAATAGCGCTGGCAAGCCCTGCTTCCAAGAAGCGGGGGACACTGGCCTCAATCAGATCGTTATCTTCAGCATGTACCAGCAGCATGCCGCCCGCGTCACGCAAACCGGCCAGAATACGACGCAAGTCCGGCTCTTCAATCATTAACCCCTCCTGTCGATAGGTCAGATAACACTTGATGGTCGGGGAACCGGCGGCTACGACGGCCGGAATCTCGGCCAGCGTAGCTGCCGTAGGCTGGGTGATGACGGGATGCACGCCCCAATCAATCAGGGCTAATCCAGTGGCTTCTTGGCGCTTGTTTTCAATCGTGCTCATCAACATCGCGCCCGGCGCCTGGTTGGAGAAGTCAATAACGCTGGTTGTGCCACCATAAGCGGCCGCCAAAGTGCCGGTGTAATAGTCGTGCACGCTAATTGTATTCATAAAAACATCATTGAAATGGACATGGGGATCCACACCGCCGGGGAGAACAAGTAAACCGGCGGCATCGACTGTTTCATCAACCTCCATGCCGGACAAATCACCGACAGCGGCGATTTTTTCGCCGCGAACCAGGAGGTCGGTTTGCAAGACGCTTTGTCCGATTACTATCGTGCCGTCCTTAATCAGCGCAGTTTTCATTTTTCTGCTCCGCATTTACAAGACAGAAGACAGGGCGGCCATGGCTAGTTGGCCTAAATCAATTAGAGGAACAGCGGCCGTTGCCCGCAGCTGAGAAACAATCGGCTCCGGATGTCCCACATAATCCAGCACAATGCATTCCAGCTTATTGACTTCAATCAGCTCGTCAAGCTGCTGGATGAACCGTTCATCCTGTTGGGCTAGATCGGCCGTCCAGACGGTGGGCTGAAAACCGGCCGTCTGCCAACGCTGTCGAATGGGCGCTTCCTGCTCTTTGATCGGAGCAATCAGGCCAATCTTGTTGAGACCTAGCGAGTTTATCACGGCGCGCCCGATAGCAAATGGCTTGAACAAGGGATGCACTCCGTTCAAATCAGAAAATGTACCGGCGCACAGCAGAATCGTGGCCATAACGCCTTGTTCTTCTAATTGGTCAAGAGCTTGCTGTAATTTCGCAGCCAGGAAAAACTCCTCAATCACCACCGATGAGCCATCCCGCATTCGTGTCGTAAGTGGATAGGTCTCATTTTGAACAGCAGGGAGCGAAGCCTTTATCAGACCATCCAAAGCGCCAGCCTGCAAAATCTGACATTCTTCAGGTAGCCGGCTTTTGAGTGGCGCAACCAGGTCTGGACGTGGGCTTTGTCCGATTGTTAGAGCACCGATCAGTTTCTGTGTCATGAGCAAACCTTGAATGAGGCTTTGAGATAAAGCGTAGAATAGAATGTATCATCCTGCAACCGAATTCTCACCCCAAATATGTCTCAAGGGCTCTGAAACGGAACAGGAAGATTTCCTGATATTGGACTCACATTGGTCGTTTCTTCGCCTTTATGACCCCAGCCAACATGCTGAGACAACGCTAAGCGTAATCCGCGACGAAGGGCTGGATCTGAAGGTAATGCTCGGGAGCGATTTGGCCGCTGAACTGAGTAACCCCAATTGCCCGTGGGGCGCCGACTACGACGATAAAACACTGGCTGCCAACCGCCAATCCAATAGTGACGATTTAGATCGCCTGGTTATGCTAGCCAACCATTACTCCGACATCGTTTTTTCGGTGTCAGTGGGCAACGAAGCAAGTGTATCGTAGACAGATCATTTGGTGTCCGTCGATAGTCTTGTGGCCTACCCTCGCCGGCACAAAAGAGCGGTCGCTCAACCAGTTACTTTCTGCGAAAATTATGTTCCCTGAACTTCCAAGCTAATACCACTGGCGGCTGAACTAGACTTCATCTCGGTACACACCTATCCTGTCTGGGAATATCACACAATTGATGATGCGCTCGATTACAGCAAGCAAAATTGATACGCTGTTGTTGACCACTAGAGATATTGTCAAATGTTGTGGATCGCCGGTTCAAGGGCGGCGTCAGCTTGTAGGTTAAGAACAGAATCAGCTGGCAAGCCTGGCAGAATGCGCGTCTTGCCATTCGGGAAGTTGGTGCCCACCGCAACGAGGGCGACAAGATGGGGCGAATTGACCCGTCGCCAACGACTTTCGGCTTGAGTTAGTAGCTTAAAGGCCATAGCCAGGCCGGCATTGCGCGACCCAGCGCTCTTCGTTTTCCGAGTACGGGCCTTGACGGTGGCAAAGGTGGATTCAATGGCGTTAGTGGTACGCAGGTGAATCCAGTGGGCGGCCGGATAGTCCATAAAGGTAAAGAGGGTGTCGGTGTCTTTGGTCAAGCAATCCACCGCTTTAGGATACTTGGCCTCGTACTCCTCCTGGAAACGAGCCAGCTCTTCCAGAGCGCTTTCCCGGCCTTCGGCGCGCATGATTTCGTGCAAATGGGATTTAGCTCGTGGTTGAAGTCGTTTTGGCAGCTTGTCGAGCACGTTAGCGATCTTGTGTACCCAGCACCGCTGTCCCTCTGCTTCAGGATAGACATCACGCAAGGCGGCCCAAAAACCGAGAGCGCCATCGGCGATAGCCAGCTTGGGCTCCGGCATGCCTCGGTGTTTGAGGTCACGTAGCAGCGTCCTCCAGGACTCAGTAGATTCCCGGTAGCCGTCCTCCAAAGCCACCACCTCTTTGGTGCCATCGGGCAAGACGCCGATGAGAGTCAGGCAGGCCAGGCGATCATCTTCCAAGCGGATGTTGAAGTGAACGCCATCGGCCCAGAGGTAGACGTAGTTCTTGCCAACCAACGGACGTTTGCGCCAGGCTTTGTATTCATCCTGCCAAACAGTTAGCAAGCGAGTGACCGTGGTCGACGAGAAGCCAGCGATCGCCTCTTCGCCCAAAAGGGCAGATAGGGCTGGACCAAAGTCGCCGCTGGAAAGGCCACGTAGATAGAGAACCGGCACAGCTTCTTCCAGGCGCGGCGACTTACGCATATAGGGTGGCAAGATGGAACTGGTGAACTTGTGCTCAGGGCGCTTATCAAAAACCCGCGGCGCCTGAATCTTCAACTCGCCAGCACCGCATTGGATGACCCGCTCCCGACTGTGACCGTTTCGCACGACCAGGGCGTGACCGTTCTCGTCCCGGTCGCCCTGATGGCGGCGGATGTATTCATCTGCTTCAATCTGTAATGCTAACGCGAGCATTCGTTGCGCCCCTCGTCGGGCAAGCTCATCAAGGCTCAGGTGGATTTCATCTCGAATGGTTTCAGAGAATGTGGTATTGTTGCACATGGCGTGTCCTCCTTGCGGCTTCTGACCGCCTTATAGGTTTCATCACCTACGAGGATACGCCACCTCTTTTGCCTAGCCAATCCACAACTTTTGGTTATATCTCTAGTGATGACGAAAGCAAGTGCTATCTCGTTCAAGTGTACAAGGATTCTGAAGCAGTGTTGGCTCACTTGGCGAACATAGGCGATCTTTTGGGCCCCTTTGATGAGGTCGCCCCGCTTACCAGACTGATGATTTTCGGCAGTCCATCCGATGAGCTAAGACAGGCCCTTGAGCCCGTCAAGCCCAAGATTCTTGAGCATTGGATCGGCGTCACTCGTTGAACTGATCTTGCGAAGTGTATGCAATATAGAGTCGATTTCGAAAGTGCACCCCAATGTTTGGTTCTCCCGCGATTCTTGTGTTCAAGGTGGTCTCGGACGGTGTGCTTGGGCTTCAATACCTAGGGTCCGCTTTCGGAAGAGGTCAAAGTTGGCCCGGACGTACATTTGCCGCTTAAGCATTTTCAACCGATTGACCTGGCCCTCAGTCTAGCCATTACTCCAAGCCGTTTCCAATGCCGCTCGAATCGAATCATAGTCCATCCTGATACCTTCTGCGAAGTTTTTCAGATTGTCCGCTCCGGTTTGCTGACAAGCATTCAGCCACGGGCCGAGCATAGCAACCACTATTTGTCGGATCATCTTGACGAAATCTTGGACTAGAGAATAGACGCCCTCTATCATCGGTTCCTGACAAATCCGCCGCAGCGCCGCCTGCTCAAGCGAAAAGTTATCCGGCCCGGTTGTTGACACTGCCATTGGACGGACAATTACCTTTGTGGTGTCAACAGCTCATTCGTCATGGGAATGCAAAGCAAATCCTCGGCTAGAATCACTGTGCCACTGTACTCACTTTTGACAATTTCCAGGTTGTTTTGAAACCCTTGATGCAAATGACTAAGTAACAAGATACCTGGGTCTCCGGTTGCGGCTATCTGGCCAACCAAAGTTGGTGGCGCATGATAATCCAGCACAGATCCTCCACCGACCATCGCGGGGCCGGAAATTTCGCCGATTGCAGAATGCAGGACCAGAAGATCAACGTTTTGGATGAACTGCAAGAAGTCTGGGTTTCGACCGTTCTGGTCACCGCCAAAAACAACACTCGTTTCACCTACAATTATTTTGAACGCAAGGGTCGGTGAATTCGTATGAGCGACGCCGAGTGCCTGAACTTCTATATCGTTATCTCTAAATACGGTGGTGATCCTTGTTCCCCCTGCATCAGCGCTGCCGACCTGGATAGGGATGTAGGACAGTTGCCGGAATGCTCCGTTGTCGCCATCAACAAGCGTTCGCAAAAACGTGTGAATATCCGGAAAGTCCGCATTGCCAGTCGGACCTACAACTGTCAGGTCTCGAAAAATCCGTCCGGATACGCGTACTGCCCAAAGAAAGGCAGGTAGATCAGATACGTGGTCCGCATGAAAATGGCTGAGCAAAACCAAATCCAGCTCTTCAATCCGACCTCCCGCTTCCCCGAATCGCACAAAGGTGCCTCCTCCCACATCGAGCAGCAGCCTAGATCTTCCATCGATCCAAACCAGATAACCTGTTGACGCACGGGCGTTATTTGGCAGCGGACCTCCAGATCCCAACACTTGGATCGCTGAGATCTCTTCCGCACAGGTTTTGTCGTTCATATCATCAGGAGATAGTCCAGAATCTGCAGGTGTCAATGATGAGAACTGGCAAGAAGTGAGCAGACACACAGCGCAAGCTATTATTGAAATTAACTTTGTTCGATAAGAGATCATTTCTATGGGCCGTCGGATGCTACTATTCCACCGAAGGCAGAATAACAGTTAAGATTCATGCGGAGCAACAAGATGGCATCATCACTCATCGATACTCAGCCGCGGCAAAATCTGGAGTTGAACAATGCTGAGAAATCACCATCGGTAAAATGAAGAAGAATGGTGACTTCGGCGAAGAAACTGGTACACGTTCAGATAAATACTATTAGTACTTCCCAGGTAGCGCAAGTCAAGAAGGGTCTGAAGAAAGGTAGTTGAACTGAGAAAAACGGATTGGGGTCCACAATGGCGCGCACGACGGGTCAAGAGAAGCGGAGCGACCTTGAAGCGTCCGAGCACCTTGCTACACTGTTCAAACAGCTGCCAATCGGATGCGTTGGATTGAAACCATCTCTGTAGATCAAACATCTTGAAAGCAGTACCCAAAATCACTTGACACATGCTTCCAGAATTTCAAGCCTGGCAGAGGCCGGATCCAAACGGCATCGAGCCCCCACGGGAAGGGTCGTGTTGGGGCAGTGATGGCCGAAGTCGTCCGTCTTAACGATTGGGAAGTCATATTCAGCGGTAACTTCCAAGAAAATGTCTTCGGCTTTGTAACCGTCTTTTTCGTTTGCGAAACCGATCAGTACCCCCCTTACTTTTTCAAATATCCCCGCCTGTTTGAATTGGGTCAGGCGATTGTAAAAGGATCCGGGGTCGAAGCCGGGGATCTCGATAAATAAAATCGAGTCTGACATATCTGGAAAATACGGCGTACCTAAAAGCCAAGACATTACCCAATCGTTGCCCCCGAGCAGCTTGCC
>JBFFWQ010000107.1:0-20814 GCA_041570195.1 Promineifilaceae bacterium (SeqCode)
GACCAGCTCCGGCGACCAGCGACCGTGCGCGTCGATCCCGTGTATAATGTACGCATCTTCGTAGATTGCCGTTAGCCGTCGATAATGAAGGGAGCGGAATGGCATCATTTGGCCAGTTACTACGCATACATCGTCGCCAGTGCCGCGATCCGTTACGCGGCGGGCTTCTGACGCAGGAGCGGTTGGGCGAATTGATAGGCGAGGCCTTGGGCGACGCCGGTTACACAGGCGCGGCCGTGAGCGAATGGGAGCGAGACAAGAGCAAGATTCACGAAGACAACCGGGTTGTACTGATTGGACTAGTGTACACACTGCACCGTTGTGGTGGCCTGAATTCGACGGCCGAAGCTGATACGCTGCTCCAGGCCGGGAACTATCGGGCCCTGAATGAGGCTGAGTTGGATGGTTTATTCCTGGACAATAGAAGCGAGCCAGAACAGAGGTCTTCTGATGCGTCCTTCGATTCCTCGTCAATTCCAACGCATCGTTCTACTGGCCGGGCACGTCGCAAGCAACTAATCCTGCTCGACAAAGTCAAGTCGTTCTGGGTGGAAGGCGTTCTTGAAAAATCGGCTACCGCCGGTAGCCTGATTTCACCCCACTATCATCATGTGAGCCATCTTGTTGAGAACCCTTGGGGCACCGTCGTCGGATCAGCCGCCCTTGACCAAAGAAATAACGAAGGGCAGTCACTGCTAGAACTGTTCCTTGAGAGCGACCGCTCGCTTCTGATATTGGGCGAACCCGGCGCGGGGAAAACGATGATGCTCATCACGCTGGCCCGAGCGCTGATAAATCGGGCCGAACGAGAGCCTTCAGAACCGATTCCGGTGATCCTCAACCTGATGTCGTGGGCCAATCAACAGCGTCCTTTGGCGGACTGGATAGTGGAAGAGCTGACAGCCAAGTATATGATCCCCCGCCGTATCGGCCGGCAGTGGCTGGAGGACGACGATCTTTTATTGTTACTCGACGGTTTTGACGATGTGCCATCCAGGCAGCGTCGTCGTTGCGCCGAAGCTATCAACGGCTTTCGGGCAACCCGCGGCCTGAGCGGCATCGTCGTCTGTAGTCGCAGCGAAGAGTATGCGGCCGTCGAGGTGAAACTGAAACTCGGCGATGCGGTCGAAATTCAACCTCTGAACGACGAGCAAATTGATACCTACCTCGTCGCAGAAGGCCCGCGATTGGCTCAACTCCAGGCAGCCATTCAACGCGATCCGACGATGCAGGACATGGCCCGCAACCCATTGATGCTCAGTATCATGAGCCTGGCCTACGATGACGTTGAACCTGAAGCGGCTGGAGCGCTCCTTGAGATAACGGCTGCCGACCTTGAACCCCTTTCTACCCGGCGTCGGCGACTGTTCGATACCTACGTGAGCAACATGTTCCGCCGGCGGGCGCCCGATAGTCGATTCTCTCCGGAGTATACGATACGCCAGCTCTCCTGGCTGGCCAGCCAGATGTACCACTTCCAGCAGACACCGTTGTTAGTCGAGCAAATCCAACCGGGTTGGCTACCAGGCAGGCGCTGGCGCTGGCTATACATGATTCTAACCGGGCTGACAATCGGCATCTTCGCTGGAATCCTTATGTGGCTACTGCTGCAGATCCTGCGCCAAACAACACCCCAACTTGGCACGGCCGTCGCCCAGCACGTGGCCACATTTTTGAGCGTTAGCCAGGGCCAGGGGGATATCCTAACCCTGCTGATCGGCAATATTCTGCTTGGCCTGGTCTTAGCCCTGATCCAGGGTCGCTACTTCGAGGGGGTGAATGTGCTTCTCGAGGAACCGTCGCGGAGCAGTTGGCTGTACCGGCGGCACCTGCTGATTGTCACCCTGGCGATCTGGTTTCTAACGCTGGTACTGGTTGGCTTGAACGGCGAGCTCCTTCTGGCCCTGGCCTGGGCCACAGCCGAGGCGTTTATATTCGCCATATCTGCCCGCTACATCTACGGTCTCAGCTACAACAGCGAGATCCGGACTGTCGAGGCCCTGGGTTGGTCCTGGCCAAGCGCCCTGCGCGGTCTTTTGATCGGCCTAGTCGCGGCCGCCTTATTCGAAGTGATGGAATATCTGCTATTCGGCACTCCAGACGTCACCCTCTCGATCCTTGTCCCGACCGTTGGCGGCGCGGTATTGGGCGGCATGCGCGGCCGGCGCATGGAGGTCAAAAGCCGTCCCAATCAGGGCATCCATCTTTCCCTCCGAAATTCCTTCATCGCCGCCACCCTCAGTGCTCTGATTCTCACGGCCGTGGCCTGGTACATTCGCTGGCCTACGTACGCTCTTTATACCGGCGCCCTGACCTTCATCGCCGCCGGTGCGCTCTTTGGCGGCGGCAACGTGATCAAGCATTTCCTGGTTCGGACGCTGTTGTGGCTCCACCGCGATCTACCCTGGGATGCCGTCCGATTCCTGGACTATGCAGGCGAGCTGATCTTTTTACGAAAGGTGGGTGGCGGCTACATCTTTATTCACCGTCTGCTGCAACAATACTTCGCTTCGCTCCACCAGCACCACTTGGAGTCGGAAGCGGACCTGGCGTACCATAGGGCGGAACTGAAGCGGGTTGTCGGCAAGAGCCGCAGCTGATAGACAGACCATTTAGAAGATGACGTCCGGCGGAATCGTCCGGCGGCAGGCCATTACGTCAGCCCGGGGCATCAGACGCCGGCACAATAATTGGGCGCGCCGGCGTAGATGACCGCCTTACGCATTGGCGGTTGAAGGCCCCATTGGCCAACCGACTATTCAGATGCCCCAGCCAGCTTCAGACAGACGCCCGTCACAGGACGCAGTTTTCCTACAGCGTCTGATCCAAATCGGAATTGTATCAGGCAGGTATCAGCAACACCTGGCCGGCATAAATCAGGTTCGGGTTGCTGATGTTGTTCAAAGCCGTCAACTCAGCCACCGTCTTACCAAACTGTTGGGCGATCTTGCCCAGCGTATCGCCTGGCTGAACGACATAGGTGGTCGTCGCCGGCGGCGGTGTCGGCGTCGGTGGCGGCGTCGTTGTGCAACCCGGTAGCGTCAGGACCTGTCCGGCATAAATCACGTTCGGGTTGGCGATGTTATTCGCGGAAACCAACGCCGAAACCGTGGTCCCGTACCAGTAGGCGATTTTGGCCAAGGTGTCGCCCGGCTGAACGACATAGGTGCAGGTAGTCGGCGGGTGCACGATCGGTGGGTGCACGATCGGCGGGTGCACTACTGGCGGATAATAAATCGGCGGCTGCACCACTGGCGGATAATACGTGCCGGTAACCAGGCCGAAGTCGACGCCGGTGATGGTTGTCTGGCCGTTGCCGACAGCTAGGCCGTCGATACGCGTCGCCGATGTCGGCGCATAGCCGTAAGGCACCGTGACCTCGGCGCTGTAATAGCCCGGGCTCAATCCCGCCGGTCCATAGGTGCCATTGGAACCGGTCCAGTAAGCCCAGGACCAACTACCCGACGAGTACAAGGTGACGGTGACATCAGGCATGCCGGCCTCTCCAGCGTCGAGAACGCCGTTGCCATTGCTATCATAAAACACCGTGCCCCGGATGCTGTTGTAGTCCTGGGCCAACACGTCGGCCGCGACCGTATCCTGGACGGAGCCAGCTTCCTTGGCCGACACAACCGTAATAAAGAATGCGACGGTGACCAGAGCGATCAACGCCAGAACTGCTACGACTCGTACAACTGGTTTTCTCATCTAAAACTCCCGAAATGATCCAAAGCTGCGCGCCAATACAACCTTTCTACTTCTAGAGCCGGGATAAACCCGGCCATTCGTTTGCTGGCCTGCCGAGTCCTTGCGCCAAACTCCACCTGCCTCGCAGCGAACCTCCAATTCATGGTAGGATATAGACGAGGTGATTCATCTTACCAAGATAGGCCTGTCTTTGTCCATGAATTCCGCGTAAAACTGCATCCCATTTTCATTAGCGTTCTGATTTGTGTTGGCGTACGATCATGGATGAAAATCATCAACAGTTGCAGCATAGGCTGACCTCCGACAGCTGAAAGCTAATTCCTGAGGAGCGTTATGAAACATGCATTTCGATCTAGATTAGCGGCCGGCGATCTGCTTGTCGGCACCATGGTCACCTTGAACTCCCCGGAAGTGTCTGAGATATTGGCTGAGGTTGGTTTTGACTGGCTCTTCATCGATGCCGAGCACAGTCCTCTTGGCCCTGCGGAACTGCAGCGAATCATGCAAGGAGCCGGCCGCCAAGTACCGTGCTTGGTCCGCCTGCCATCGGCTGGCGAAGTGCCCATCAAGAAAGCACTGGATTCCGGGGCGGCCGGCATCATCGCGCCCCAAATCAACAACGCCGAAGCGGCCAAGAACGTGGTAGGGATGGCCAAATACTCCCCGGACGGCAGTCGGGGCGTTGGCGTTTCCAGGGCCCACGGTTACGGATTACGGATTCAGGAGTATATATCGACGGCAAACGAAGAGTTGGCCGTCGTCGTTCAGGCCGAACATATCGAGGCAGTTCGCAATATCGAAGCCATTGTCGCCGTTCCCGGCATCGATGCGGTCTTTGTGGGCCCTTACGATCTCTCGGCCAGCCTGGGCAAACCCGGGCAGGTAGACGATCCCGAAGTGCGAATGGCCATCCATCGCATCACAGCAGTCTGCCTGAACGCCGGTGTCCGCCTGGGCATCTTCGGCATGACGGCCGCGGCAGTGAAGCCCTATATCGAAGCCGGATACACGCTGGTTGTGGCCGGCATCGACACAGTATTATTAGGCCGAGCGGCGGCCGAACTACTGGTCGAACTGAAGCGAGTTTGATCTGAGAATTGCTGTTACCTTTGAAGGCCCTTGGGGGCGGCGATGAACAGCGGCCGATATTCTTCCTTGGTCACGGCATGACCGACTTTTGCCGGCCGCCTGAGGCGCATAACTTTCCGCTGTTGGCCCGGCCTGATGCTTCATGCTACACTGGACCCATAGTCATTCAAGCCAGGAGGTTACCGGCAAATGTCGGCCAACTTACCCAATGAAGTCAACGACTACCCGGCCAAGGTCTATCCGTCTAAGCGGGACACTTGGCTGGTCGGGGTGCTATGGGCCGTCATCCTCTTCTGCGTGACCAGTATGGTCTACATCTTCTACGCGGTGACTTCCACCATGTCCATCATCGCCCAGGAGACGCTCTTTTTGGTCTTGGTCGCCTTTGTTCTTTCCATCCTGCGCAACACCTATTACGTGCTTGAAAAAGACCAATTGCTAATCCGTAGCGGTTGGTTTCGCTGGCGCACTGAATATGCCGACATCGAAGAGGTGACGCCCTCTCGGAAGGCCTGGTCAAGTGCCGCCTTATCCCTGGATCGCTTGTACGTTCGCCATCGCAACCTGCGCTTTAGCTCATATATTTCCCCAGAAGACAAAGAAGCTTTCATGCGCGATCTGGCCAGCCGCTCGCCACACCTGGTTCACGTAGACAACAGAGTCGTTCGCGTCAGCGAAATCGAGAACGACCGGCTTCAAGCAGAACGCTGACCAGTTATCGATCAAGACGGTCCCGCGCGGTAGCTCAGGGTTATCTTTGGCTTGCCATGACAGACAAACCGACTATCTAGGCGAGCAGCAGCGCTCTTAACTTCCTGATCCCTCTCCCAAGGCGGGGGCGTTCGGCGCCTGCTACCTCTAGCCTGGACATCCTCTTCCACCGTCAAGGCCAACCTGCAGTACGAGTCAACATCGTATATAATGTCAGCGTGGGAATAAGGGTAGGCGGACCGCGTGGCCTGCCAACCCTTCAGGCCTAGGGCGACGATTCTGTTGGGGTGCGTTTGTTGTCCCCAAGGCATAATTGAATTGCTGGGTGGGTTTGGGAGTTGCCCAGTGCAACGAGCGGGCTTGGAGCGGCAATGCATTCAACAACCGGTTTGAACCGTTCCATAAGGATCTTGTTCCTTGCGGTCACGATCGTCGCATTGCTAAGTATTGCAACCCAGGTGGACGAGATCCAATCCTCCTTGGGGCAGGTCCAGTGGGGGGTCTTGCCCAACGCCTTGCTGATGACCGCCATGTCCTATCTCTGCATGAGCTTCTCCTTCGCGACGGTCGGCCGGCTCTTCGACATTGAGATGCGTCAGCGGGATATAGCTCTTGTCGGCTTTGTAACCAACGTCATCAATCATGTGGTCACAAGCGGTGGTGTGGCCGGCTATTCCCTGCGCTATGCCATGATGAAAAGAGACGGCGTTCATCTACGCGATGTCGTTGCAATTTCTATAATGCACTTTTACCTGACGGGCCTGGACATGATCATCACCTTGCCCATTAGCTTGATCTACTTGATGAGTCATGTGCGTCTGGCGAGAGGCTTGAGCATTGGGCTGACATTCCTGACGGTGATTCTAGTATGTCTGGCGATCCTGGCAGCGATATTGATCTTTGCCCGCAGATGGCGCCGCATTGCGTTACGTACGATTTCCGGGATCGCCAGCCGTATCGTCCGTCGTGAGATTGACCCCGGGCTTGATCAATTTGAGGAAAGCATGTCTCGTGGTTTATCCGCCATGCGCCGCACGCCTGGACTCCTGCTTGTCGCTATTAGCTTGATCTGGTTCGATTGGCTTGCCAGCGTATTGACTCTGACCCTATGCCTGGAGGCCTTTGGAGAACATGTTCCCTTTGGCGTCGTGATGTCCGCATTTGTCATTGGCACAATGATTGGGCTGGTCTCGCTGGCGCCGGGTGGATTAGGCGTTCAGGAAGGCTCCATGAGCGGAATCCTGGCCCTGTTTGGTGTGCCCTTTGGCAAGGCGATTCTCGCGGCTGTGCTTTTCCGTGCAGTCTTTTACTTCCTGCCCTACATGGTGAGTCTGCTATTCAGCCGGTCGATGATGCGGGACGGCTCACAAAGTCGAGTATCAGCTGCCGACTAGGGGGACGTGATGCGCATTCTGTTATTCAGTCATGGATACCCGCCGACAATAAGCGGCGTCACAAAGGTTGTACAGAAGCTAGGCCGAACAATGGTCCAATATGGGCACCAGGTGACCGTGGTTACGGCCAGTGAAAATGGCACACCCTATCGGGCTGAAGATGCGGGTGTGCGCCTGATTCGTTTGCGCAGCTGGGCGAACCCAGTGTGGTCGGAGGGTCCGATTCCGGTTGCCTCCCGTCAGACGGTGGAACGAATCATCACCGAATGCCGGCCAGACATCATTCATACCCATGACACCGCACTATTTGGCAATCAGCTTATCCGCTTACGGAGCCGGCTCAGAGTCCCGCTCATGGCTTCATGCCACGCCCTTCCTCAGTTTGCTCTCAGCTTTCTCCCAAACAACAGGCTTGTGGAGCAAATCGTCTCCATGTCTCTGTGGCGCTACCTCATATGGCACCTGAACTGCTTTGACACGGTCGTATTCCCGACCGAGGCTCAACGATCGCAATTTCTAGTCCGGGGTCTGCAAACATATTCGTTGGCTATCTCCAACGGCGTAGACACCACACGATTCCGCCCCGGTGACCCTTGTGCGGCCGAGTTTGAACAGCGCTACGGTCTGCCACGCCATCCCAGAATGCTATTCGTGGGCCGCTTGTGCCGCGACAAGGGCATTGACCTGCTTATCCGGGCCATGCCGGAGATCCGCAATCATCAACCTGCGCATCTGCTGTTGGCCGGTCGGGGAGATGCAAGAGCGCCTCTGGAATCACTGACCCACGAGCTCGGCTTGGCTTCTTGTGTCCATTTCCTTGGTTACATTCCCGAGGAGGATTTGCCAGATCTGTACCGCTCAGCTGACTTGTTTGTCATCGCTTCGACCTGTGAAGTACAGAGCATACCTACGCTGGAGGCGCTAGTCTCTGGATTGCCAGTCGTAGCTGTAAATGCCGGCGCCCTCCACGAACTCGTTCAGGATGGCGTCAATGGCTTTCTCGTGTCACCTGACGATAACATCGCTCTGGGCCAGGCTGTTTGGCGAATCCTCAGTTCCCCACAGCAGACCCGGAACTTCGGTCAGGCTAGCCAACAGATCGGCCGGCAACACGCCGAAATCCGAACCTTCAGCGCATTCATCGCCTTGTATCAGAACCTTCTGAACTCTTGGTTCACGCCTACTGCGGCCCTCGTAGAAAACCAGGCGCTACACTTCCGACCAGGCCGGGTAAATCGTGTGGACCGAGATAGGTTCAGCAGAGGGAACATCTTCCGGCTCTGAGCCTCGCCGTGAAAGCTCGTCCCGCTTCCGTTTTGGGTTCCGGCATACTTTGCCCAGCCCAGTGTTGACACAGTATCATTCCAGCCATGCTGGCTCAAACGATTGACGAAGTAATCGCATCGTTGAACGATATCATCGATGACTGCAGTCAACAGAATAGCCGTCTGGGTTACTTCCCAGCCATGTATCAAAAGGTCACTTTGCGGGTTGACGAGGGCATAAGGCGAAATCGCTTTGAGGATAACCGGCGCATGGAGTGGCTGGACGTCGTCTTTGCCAATCGCTATCTAGAGGCTTTTCAACTGTACAATGCCGGCAAACGGCCGACACGATCATGGGCCCTGGCATTCGAGATGGCCAAGGCTTCCCGGTCGATAGTCATACAACACCTGCTTCTGGGCATGAATGCCCACATCAATCTCGACCTGGGAATCGCTGCTGCAGAAGTTTGTCGCGGACAGGAATTGGAAAGCCTGCGGAATGACTTCTTTGCGATCAATGAGCTGTTGGCAGGCCTTTTCGATGAGGTCCAGAACGACATTAACAAATCGTCTCCAGTGCTCCATGCCCTGGACCAATTGGGCTGGGGAGCCGATGAAGCGTTGGGTAATTTCAGTATCCGCCAAGCGCGCCGGTCGGCCTGGGATAAGGCCCATGAACTGCATCGCCTTCCAGATGACGAGTGGGGCGAAAGGATTGAATCATACGATCAGGAAGTGGCGCAGTTCGCCAGTGTCCTGTGCTCCCCGTTTAGAATTATCAACGTATTGACTGAAACCATCAATGATAGTGAAACCAAGGAACCATACCAGATTATCGAGGAACTGCGCCAATAGCTGGCCCGTTTGGAGTGAGCAGAATCAAAGTTTCGGAGGTTTTGGATGAGTCAAGAGATGTATGAAGCGATGGCCCAGAGTATTATCGACGGCGAAGTCGACGATGCCGGCCGTCTGGCCTAGCAAGCGATCGACAGTGGTATCAATCCGCTGGATGCCATCAATGAAGGGTTCGTCAAAGGTCTGGACTATTTCGGCGAAGAATTCGGCTGTGGACAAATGTTTCTGCCCGATCTCGTGTAGGCGGCCGAAGCCATGAAGGCGGCCGTGGCCGTCTTGGAACCCCAGCTGGAAAGAACGGGCCAGCAACGCACAGTCCTGGGCAAGGTCGTCAATGGCACCGTGGCTGGCGACATCCATGATATCGGCAAGACGCTGGTGGTGACGATGCTATCGGCCAGTGGTTTCCAAGTATTCGATATCCAATGAGTTGAGCCGGATCATCACCATTGTGGAAGCCTAGCGATCTTCCCATAAACTGGACAACGCACTAATTTAGGACGCAAACCCAGTAGTTACCGGGAAATTGAAAGAAGGTGCCAGCATGCCAACACAACTCAAACTACTTTCGCCACAGCTCATAGAGCGTATCCTCGACGAGGCTTTCCAGCTGCTGTCCTCGCCTGGCGTCAAGGTCCAATCGCCCCAGGCCCGCGCGCTTCTTGCCCAGGCCGGCGCCCGGGTCGACGAAAATACAGAGGTCGCGGCGCTGCCGGAGGGCCTGGCCCGGAAAGCGCTGGAGAGCGTTCCCTCCCAATTCTACCTGTACGATACGGCTGGGCGACCGGTCGTGAATTATGGTGGCGACGCGGTGCACTTCGATCCCGGCTCTTCCGGGGTCAGCATCCTCGATCCCGAAACCCTGGAGCACCGGCCGTCCACCACGACCGACCTAGTACGCCTGGTCAAGATAGCCGAGATGCTGCCTCAATATGACGCCCAGTCGACGGCGGTGGTCTGTAACGAAGTCCCCGAAGAAATCGGCGACATCTACCGCCTTTACCTGGTGCTGCTCCATTCGAACAAACCTATCGTGACCGGCGCCTTTTCTTCGACCACCACCAGCCGGATGTTCGACATGCTGGCCATTGCCGCCGGCGGCCGGCAGCAGTTGAAGGAAAAACCGCGGGCTATCTTTGACGTCTGCCCGACGCCGCCGCTCATTTGGAGCGAGTTCGGATCACAGAACTTGATCCATCTGGCTCGGGCCGGCGTCCCGGCCGAGATCATCTCCATGCCCCTGGCCGGCGCGGCTGGACCGGTGACTCTTTTGGGTTCCGTCGTCCAGCACGCGGCCGAGACCATTAGCGGCATCACCATTCACCAAATAGCCGGGCCCGGTGCCCCCGTGGTCTGGGGCGGCGCGCCGGCCGTCTTCGACATGCGCCACGGCACGACGCCCATGGGCGCCATTGAGACGGCCATGATCGACGCCGCCTATGCCCAGGTCGGCAAGAGCCTGGGTTTGCCGACCCATGCCTACATGGGCGCCAGCGATGCCAAGGTAGTGGACGCCCAGGCCGGGCTAGAGAGCGGCCTGACAGCCCTGGTCGGGGCTCAGGCCGGCATCAACATGATCTCAGGCGCTGGCATGTTGGATTTCCTGGCCTGCCAAAGTCCCGAGAAACTGGTCGTAGACGCCGAGGCCATCGCCATGGCCAAGCGGCTGCTGAAAGGCATGCTCGTGCAAACCGAAACACTGGCCACTGAGATGTTCGCCGGCATCGAATTTAGCGCCGATTTTTTGAAACAGAGAGTTACCCGCCGTCTATTTGCTGAAGAGCAGCACCTGCCGTCAGCCGTCGTCGACCGTGGCTCGCTGCGTACCTGGCAGGATCAGGGCCGGCCAGATACCTTCGCCCGGGCCAGGAATCGGGTGCAAGAACTGTTGGCCGCCTACGAACGACCCCTCTTGCCGGCCGGGCAAGAATCCGAGCTCGAACGGATGATGACCGGTCTGGCCAAGGAAGCTGGCATGGATGAGCTACCACCTTGGGAATAGCCTGTCCTGGCCATGTGAATTGACGCTCAACTGGGTGCTATAATAGACCTTCGTATGGATATCTGGCAGCGTGCAAGAAGAGCAGTTGAAAACAAGGATTTAGCGCTGGCCCGCTCGCTGGGTTTTGACGGCTGCCAGCAATGCGGCGAGTGGTTCCGTCTTGACGGCGAAGAATGGCGCGATTGCGTCGGCTGCGGCCGTCACTGCGGGGATTGCGCTGAAGCCGTCAGCTGGGAATGGTGCGTTGACTGCGGCCATCACTACTGCCTCCCGTGCGCCGGCACCGATACAACCTTTAACTGCCCGGTATGCCAGTTTGCAGCCTACGGCGGTAGCCGATAAGGGCTACCGGGTCGCTGGACAGTGGCCGCAATAGAATGAGCTTTAAGTGAAGCGGCAAGAGCGCACGGCCATGCCCTTGCCACGAGCCTAATCTGGGTTTTGCTCTGCGGCAAGTAGCCTGGCGAAGCCAGGGTAGGGAACCAGAGGCATCATCTCAAAGGTTATCAAACCTGCTTTGACCAATGGCAGCGTCGCCAGCGCCGCCTCAGCTTCAGTCGTGTCCTCACACTCGAGAATCAAAACCGCCGTGGTCTGATCGCCCCGAAAATACACCTCCTGAATCACACCGGCCTGGTATAGTTCCCAGACGTTCGCCGCTTCTTCATCGAGATGGGCTTGGAAGCTCTCGGCCGTCGCGCCTGCCAGTTCAGTTTCAATTGCCAGGATTTTCATCGCCAGATCTCCTTCGCCCATCAATTGCGGGGCTGCACAATCGGCTTGATCAGAAAACCAGCACGTTCTGAAGCAGCATCATGGCCAGAAAACCGCCCATGCCGGCCACACCGCTGGATAGGCGCTGGCTCTCCTCCTCCACACTCTCGGGGATCATTTCGCTGATGACCAGCAGAACCATGGCTCCGGCCGCCACGCCAAAAGCGTAAGGCAGGATCGGTCGGAAGGCGACCACAGCCAGATAAGCCGGAATGCAGGCCAGAAGCTGCGGTATGCCAGACACGATAGCCCAGCCGACGCATCGCCAGCCGCTCACGCCCTCGGCTCGTAGAGGCAACGAAACAGCGACCCCCTCGGGGACATTGTGAATGGCGATGGCCACGGCCATAACCAGGCCCAGGCCGATCTCCCCAGACCCAAAGGCGACGCCGATAGCTAATCCCTCGGGAAAGCTATGAATGAAGAGGGTGATCAAAACCAGCATGACCCGCCTGGCGCCTGCGTCGGTCATGCCGCTAACCTGGAAGTCGCGGCCGTTCAGCCACATCGTGGCCAGGATCATGACCCCCGCGCCTAAGAACATGCCAATCGCCACCGGGGTGATACCAGCATCGGCCACGCCGGGCATGATCAAGTTAAATACCGATGCCGACAACATCAAGCCGCCGGAGACGGCCCAGCCATAACGGGCTATTTGGCGCGGAAAGTCCTGCACGAAAACAAACGGCAGCCCACCCAGTCCATTGGCCAGCACGGTAATTGTGGCCGCGAAGATGGTATCAACTAGTGTGGCCGTCATCGAAGTCAACCCCTTCACCCCTCGATTCAACAGGGGTAGTTGTTTGTATAATAACTACTAGTCATTTTACATACAACTATTGGCTCCTGTCAAGGAGACTTTAGTCAGTTGTTGGCACTGAATTCACATGACTGAGCCAGGTACAAAACGCCCCCCTACTAGCCGCCAAGTCGTTACTCCCTCCGGACGCACCCGTTTCCAGCTTGGCTGAGAACGGTCAGCAGATTATTGTCAAGTTGATTCGACCCAGCGCACGACGACGAGTTGGCGATCGTTGGCGTCTTAAACGTTCAGACCGGCGCCCATTTGCGGTAGCGCCGGCAACATAGCGTCGATGGACAATGCCGTCAGATACATCATCAGCGAGATGATGATGACAAATTCGGCAAGAGACAAATCAGCTTTGGTGCTTGTTGAGATCACAACTTGCTGACCTCAAGAGAGTTAGCCCAAGCGGTAGCTCTAAGAATTCGTCCGCCACTGAATACCATGATCTTTGATTCTTGCCACAATAGCGCGGCCATCCTTTCTAGTTCGCCAGCTCCGCATTCAGCACAATGTCTCGCTGGCCGACGAGAATGGGCTCGCCGTTGCCATCTTGCCCTTCTTCCAGGCTGACGACCAGGTGTACGCCATCGCCCCCGGTCTGAGTGAACATTGACTCGCCCGCCAATTCAGGGTCGCCCTCGAAGTAGAATTGGGTGGTCAGAAGCTCCTGCTCGTCGAATCTCACCTTCACGTGAATGTGTCGCGGCCGGGGCTCGTAATGACCCGGCAGGATGGTGCGGAAGCTGTAGCTGCCATCGGCCGCTGTGATCGACTCGCCATAGAATTGGAAGTTGACGTCGCGCTGGTCCGTGCCCGGATCGCCCGGATGTAGATAAACGCCGCTGCTATCCGTCTGCCAGATCTCGACAACCACGCCGGATACCGGCATACCCGTCACATCATATACTCTGCCGCCGAACTCGATCACCTCGCCGGCCGGGCTATCACCTGCCCCCTGCAATACCGTCAGATCATTATCGCGATCTTCGAGTTTGTTCACCGGATAGTAGGGGCCCTCGCCCTGTGACGGCGTGAAGTAAGTCACCTCAATCGGCTCGACGATTTGCTCGGTCGACTCTCGTTGCGGCGTGGCCGTAGGGGGAACTGCTGTGGTCAGCGGAGGATCGACCGCCTGCTCGTCCGGTGCGGCCTGTTCCTCACCGGCCGGCTCCGGTTCATCCATGGCCGTCTCCGTGACTTCTACCAACGGCTCAGTCGTAGATTCGGCCGCCGTTTCTGTCGTTTCGGCCGGCTCTATTGCTGCCGGCGGCGCCTCTTCAGCGCAACTCGCCAACAGAATCGTGATCGCCAACATAATGGGTAACATCGGTCGCATGTTCATAGGTTCACCTTGTCTAGTATCTTGACTTTCTATCCGAATAAACAGTCCTTCGTAGCATCAGACTCCGGGCACAGAACCCTGACACCAGAGGCAACATAGTATCAGCTGAAGCACGATGAACCAACGCAGATTGGTACGCGTCAGCAACATGACGGTGATCATTAATCTTCTCCACACTTTCTCAACATCATCGCAAAGACTTTGTAACATCTTCCTGTTATCTTTATATGGTACGCTACGAAAGTTGGGTGGCTGACATTGTACAAAAGTGCTTAAACGACAGAGGGGCGCCTACGCCTAAGGCGCTTCAGCCCCAGGAGGCAAATAATGCTACGTAACAGGACGGTATGGTTGATCGGGCTGGCCCTGATCCTGGTTACCGGCGGTGCGGCGTCCTACTTCGCCATCAACGCCAATTCAACCGAGGCGGCCGACGAGGAGCAAAAGGTCCGAACTTCAGTCGCCCGTCAGGGCAATATCGTCATTTCCGCCACCGCCGCCGGAACGATCGTCCCGGCAACCGACGTGGTCCTCGGTTTTCCGACCAACGGCACACTAGCCGAGCTACTGGTGGGCGTTGGAGACGATGTCGCGGCCGGCGATGTATTGGCCCGCCTGGACGACGCCGACGCCCAGCAGGCGCTGGCCAATGCCCAGATTCAGTTGAATCAGGCGGCGATGAAGACCGACGCATCGACCACGCAAACCGGCATCAGTTTCGACGAAATCAGTATTGAGCAGGCCCGTATCAATCTAGAACAGGCCCAAAAGGCGCTCGACGATCTGCTGGATTGGGAACCGGATGAGAACGATATCGCCATTGCCGAAGCTAACCTGGAAGCGGCCGAAGCCGGTTACAACGCAGCCGTCGGCCAGGAAGCCTCTGGCTATTATGGCATCCAGGTATCACAGATCAATTTGGAGCAAGCTCAGGCCGATCTGGTCACGGCTCAGGAGAACTACGAGGCTGCCTGGTCCGAAGGCCGTGATTGGGAGACCCAATATAATGTACCGATATGCGACCCGGGCGAGCGCGAGCCCTGCACGGGACAGACCTGGGCCGAGCGCATCGAACGCGATAGAGAATCGGCGAGCAGCGCCCTCAGCCGCGCGCAAGACAATCTAGCCCTGGCCGAGATCGACTACAATCGCAGCGTCTCTAACAGCTCTAGCAGTAGTTCAGCCAATGCCCAGACCAGCGTCCTCAACGCGCAGATAACACTGGACGCGGCCATGAGCGGCCCCACCGAAGATGAGATCGAGGCGGCCGAGATAGCCATACGCCAGGCAGAATTAAACCTGAAGCAGGCGCTGTTGAACCAGGAGTCAAATACCCTAAGCCTGGCCCAATCACAATTGAATCTCGAAGCGGCCCAAACGGCGCTGGATGAAACGGCCTTGTTGGCCCCGATGGCCGGCACCATCATGGCCGTCAATGCCTCAGTTGGCGAAAGCGTCGGCGCCGGCCTGATCACTTTGGCCGACCTGGAACAGCCAATACTCGAGGTCTTTCTCGACGAAACTGACATGAACATGGTCGGCCTCGGCTATGACGTGGAAGTGATTTTCGATGCCCTGCCTGATGACCTTTTCGAAGGGCGAATCATTCAAATCGATCCCCAATTGACGAACCAGAGCGGGGTGACAGCCGTCCGGGCGTTGGTCCAGCTCGATACCGATTCCTTCACCAAGCCGCAAACGCTGCCGGTAGGAATGAACGCTACCGTGGAGGTCATTGGCGGCCGGGCGGAAAACGCCGTACTGGTGCCCGTCGAAGCCCTACGCGAACTATCGGCCGGCCAGTTTGCCGTCTTCGTCATGGAGGATGGCGAACCGGTACTGCGCATGGTGGAAGTCGGGTTGATGGATTTCTCCTTCGCCGAGATCTTATCTGGACTTGAAGCCGGCCAGACGGTCACCACCGGCATTGTGCAGACCCAGTAGGCGACTTCGAGGAGACAAGAACCGTCGAGAAAACAACCATGAGCAAACAAACGATCATTGAAATCCATGCGCTGCGCAAGTATTACGGTATAGGCGATATTCAGGTTAAGGCATTGGATGGTGTGGATATCCAGATTCAGGCCGGCGAATTTGTGGCCATTATGGGCCAATCCGGTTCGGGCAAGAGCACCCTCATGAATATCATCGGCTGCCTCGATCGGCCGACGGAAGGGCGCTACATCCTGAACGGCATGGATGTCAGCAACATGAGCAAGGTCCAGCTGGCGGCCATCCGCAATCAGCAGATTGGCTTTGTGTTTCAATCTTTCAACCTGCTGGCCCGCACCAGCGCGCTGCGCAATGTCATGTTGCCCCTCGTCTATAAGCGGACGGAAAACGGCGGCTCTCTGAGCCAGGCGCAGCGTGGCGAACAGGCCATGGCTGCTTTGGAGGCGGTTGGCCTGGCCGATCGCGCCCACCACGAACCGATGGAGCTTTCCGGCGGGCAGCGCCAGCGGGTGGCCATCGCCCGGGCTTTGGTAAACGACCCGGCGCTTATTTTGGCCGACGAACCCACCGGCAACCTGGATACCCAGACCGGCGAAGAAATCATGGTCCTGCTGCACGAACTGCACGCTCGCGGCCGGACTATCGTCATGGTGACTCACGAGGCTTATATCGCTCGACAGACAGGGCGCACCATCCAGCTCAGTGACGGCAAGATCGCTCACATAGAACGGAACGGTAGGACCTAGGCAGGAGATAGCGACATGGAAACGAGTCAACAGCTAGACGGCCCGGTTCAAGACGACGAGTTGATCGCCGGGCCGATGGTGAGCGGGGGGATGATCAGCCCCTTCGAGATCCTGCGCATCGCCTGGGAGGGCGTCATTCGCAACAAGGTCCGCTCGTTATTGACCATGCTGGGCGTCATCATCGGCGTGGCCGCGGTGATCATCATGATCTCCATCAGCGCCGGCACCGAGGCGACTATCGCCGAGCAAATCGAAGGTTTGGGTGCCAACCTGGTGTTCATTCAGGCCAGCTTCGGTCGCGGCGGACCGGGAGCCAACAACAATAACCCCATGTTGGTCTATGATGACGTCGAACTGATCGAACAGATCGGCGGAGTGGTCGGCACGTCTGTGGAGCAGTTTTCGGTGCAGACCGTTAAGGCCGACGGTATCACCCTCGAAGATGTCCAGATCCTGGGCACCACGCCCGATTTCCCCTCGGTGCGCGAGGTAGATATCGCCAGCGGCCGCTACTTCAACGAGACGGAACTAGACCGGTCGGCCAAGGTAGCCGTTTTAGGCGCCGGCCTGGCCACGGAGCTTTTCGGTGAGGCCGACCCTATCGGCCAACCGCTCACCCTGGGCACAACCAAGGTAACGGTTATCGGAGTGGCTGACGAGAAGGGTATCGTCGGCAATACTGATTTTGATTCGCAGCTCTACGTGCCCATTTCTCTGGTTTTCGCCAAGTTCATCCCCTCCCAGTTCGCCCGTTTTGTTGGCGACCGCGTACGTATCATCTATGCCCAGATCGACGAAGATGCCAACATGGACGAGGTAATCACCCAAATCGAGTTAAAGCTGGCCGGCAGCAAGGACATCACCCTGGAAGAGTTGCCTTTCACCATCCAGACCCAAAATGACATCATCAAGACCCAAGGGGCGACGACGGCCGCTTTTCGCAGCTTGCTGGCCTGGGTGGCCGGCATCTCTTTGTTGGTCGGCGGCATCGGCATTATGAACATCATGCTGGTTAGCGTCACCGAACGAACGCGCGAGATCGGCATCCGCCAGTCAGTTGGGGCGACGCCGACCGATATCCGGCTGCAATTCCTGACCGAGGCGCTGATGCTCAGCCTGGTCGGCGGTTTCATTGGCATCATGGCCGGCGTCGGCGGATCGCTTCTTGTTGGCGCCACCGGCGATATGCGCACAGTCATCGTGCCCGCGTCCATTTTGTTGGCTTTTTGCTCGGCCGCGGTTGTGGGCATCTTCTTCGGTTTCTTTCCGGCCAACAAGGCCGCGCAGTTGGATCCCATTGAGGCGCTGCGACATGAATGATGACGGCGAATATCGATCGCCAAAGCTGAGTACTGAAAGCTACCGGCTGATGGCTAATAGCCGTCATGAGAGGAGGCAATTATGAAACGATGGTATGTTTTTCTACTGTTGGGAGTGGCGTTTGTCTTTGCCCTTGGTGCCTGCAGCCAGGGCAATGGCGATGGCCACAATATCGTCAGCAGTGATGGTCAGAGCGGCGAAAGCGAAACGACCAGTGATGAACCGGCCTCAGAAGAGCCAGGTGAGACCATCGTCGCCCAGATAAACGATGACTTCGACAACGCCCTTTCTCCAATGGGCCAAATGGCACTAGGCATGCTAAAGCTGGATGATGGCGCACTGGCCGTGAGTCAAGACCAGGCGGCCGATTTACTGCCTCTTTGGCAGGCCCTGCAAAGCCTGAGCAACAGCCAGACCGCGGCCCAGGTTGAGCTTGACGCGGTCGTGAAACAGATCCAGGGCACCCTGTCGACCGAGCAAGTCGCTTCCATTGCCGAGATGCAATTGACCGAGGATAGCTTGACCGAATTCATGGAGAGCGGCGGGCTGGGCTTTGGCGGCTTTCGCGGATTGGGCGGTCAGCGCGGCGACGGTGAAGGCGGCGGCTTACCAGGCGGCTTCCCAGGCGGATTCGGCGGCTTACCAGGCGGCAGGCCCGGTGGTGGACCGGGCGGTTTTGGCGGTAACCTCAGCGAAGATGATATCGCCACGCGCAGGGCAGAGTTTGCCGAAAGCGGCCACGGCGATATGCAGGAGCGCTTATTGACCAGCGCGGTCGTTCGCCTCATACAGACCAAGACCGGCGCCTCGCCGGCCGACCGCGGCGCTTTATTCAATACCCTCTTTGAGGTCATGACCGTAGAGACCGGTCTGAGCATTGAAGAAATCCGGGCTCAGACGGCCGAAGGACAAACCCTGGCTGAGATCGTCGAGGCTAACGGCGGCGACGTCGAGGCTGTCCGAGCGGCGCTGGTTGAAGCCTTCGGCGAGCTGCCTAACGCGCAAGAGTTCGATGCAGAGCAACTGGCCGATCAGTGGCTGGGAGAGCAATAGCAAACTAAAATAGGCGCCATGCTGGCCAAGAGAACAAGCAACCCTAAACTCGGTTGCCTCGCAGCTATATTCGTAGCCATCATCTTCCTGGCGGCCTGTAACCAGGGCCATAACGCCGAATCAACTCCGATTCCGGCCGCCGCCTCGCCACCCGCTGCTGAACCAAGCCTGGCTGCACAACCTGAACCGCTTCCATTGGCGACCGTCACACCCAGCCCAACGGCTGAACCCAGCGCCACGCCAACTCCTGCACTGACGGCCACACCGTCGCCATCGTCGACCCATACACCCCTACCAACTGCGACCCCAACGCCCCTTCACCCATTGATGATCGAGGTCATGCGCGGCCAGGACTATCCCGGCAGCGAACTAAGCTTCGAACAGACGCTCGAACCTGGTGTGAACTACGATCGCCACATCGTCTCCTACCAATCCGAGGGCAACAAGATCTTTGGCCTGTTGACCATGCCCTGGGGTCAGCCACCGGACAGCGGCTGGCCGATCATCATCTTCAACCACGGCTATATCCCACCCGACGAGTACCGAACCACCGAGCGCTACGTCGATTACCAGGATGCTTTTGCCCGCAACGGTTACATCGTCTTTCGCTCCGACTACCGTGGCCATGGCGACTCGGAAGGCCGGCCTAGTGGCGGTTACGGCTCCCCAGGCTATACCATTGACGTCCTCAACGGCCTGATGGCCGTCAAGACGCTGCCCGAGGCTGACCCCGAACGAATCGGCATGTGGGGCCACTCCATGGGTGGCTTCATTACTCTGCGGGCTATGGTGGTCTCAGACGAAATTGACGCCGGCGTGATTTGGGGTGGCGTCGTCGCCTCATATCCCGACCTGTTTGACCGCTGGCGGCGTAGGGCTGGCGACGGTCCCACGCCGACGCCCAACCCCACTTGGACGACCCGCGGCCGCTGGCGGACCAGCCTGTTCCAAACTTATGGCACCGTCGAGGAAAACCCCGACTTCTGGGCCGCCATATCGGCCAATAGTTATGTCGGCGACTTGTCCGGCCCGCTGCAGCTACACCACGCCACGACCGACGCCTCCGTGCCAGCCGAATTTTCGGAAGTCTTATACGAGCAAATCCAGGCCGCCGACCGGCCGGCTGAACTCTACCTGTACGAAGGGGATAATCACAATATCTATGCCAACTTCTGGACGGCCATGCAGCGTTCTATCGACTTCTTCGATCAACACGTAAAAAGCAAGTTGGATTAGGCCGGCGTCCTAATCTGTGCGGTGGCGAGGGGTAGCGAGACGGTGAACGTCGTCCCTTCGCCGATCGACGAAGCCACGGAGATGGCGCCTCCGTGGGCCTCGACAATGGACTTGGCGATGGCCAGTCCCAGGCCCGATTCGCTGTTCTCGTCTTGCTGGCGGGATTTATCACCACGGTAGAAGCGATCGAAAATGTGAGGCAGTTCTTCGGCGTCGATGCCGGCTCCATTATCCTGGATCTTCAGTAGCACGGCCGCGCCGCCCTGCTCGGCAGACAGAACTATCTCGCCCCCGTCCGATGTGTATCGCAGCGCATTGCCGACCAGATTGTTCAAGACCTGGGTGATACGCTCCGGATCGACGTCTATCGGCGGCAGATTCTCTTGCGCTTCGACACTTATCTGGATGCTTTTCTCCTGAGCCTGCACCTGGTAAGCCAACGCCGTATGCTCCAGCAAGGCCAGCGCTTCAGTGGGCCGGCAGGTCAAGGTCAATTCGCCAGAGTCGGCCAGCGCCAGCACCCTCAGGTCGTCGATCAGATGCTGCAGATGCTGGCCC
>JBFFWQ010000108.1:0-20480 GCA_041570195.1 Promineifilaceae bacterium (SeqCode)
AAGCTCGGGTCGCACGTAATGACTGTACGTGACGGCGGCTAGGGAAGCCGGCGGCTGAAGATGCCAGGGGGTAAGGAAACTCTCTTGTTGAAATGCCTGACTTAGGCAGTGAAGAACGGATGAGAACGGACAGCGTCGTTACGTTCGGCGTCACCCGCCAGACTCCTTTAGAAAGATAAGAACCATGCTTCGACTGAGAAGATACCTAAAGCCGTATACATTCATGCTAGCGGCGACGATCCTGCTTCTGTTCGCCCAGGCCTATTTCGACCTGGCGCTGCCTGATTATCTGGCCGACCTGGTCAACACGGGGGTTCAGCTGAACGGCATCGAAAGCCAGGTTTCTGGTGCCATGCGCGAGCAGACGATGGAACGTCTCACATTGTTCGTGAGCGAAGAGGAGGCGGCAGCCATTCGCGAGGCGTACACGCTGGTCGAAACTGGCTCCGCAGCGGCGGACGACTACGTCGACACTTATCCGCTTCTCGCCGAGGGGTCCATCTACGTGCTCAATGACCTCAGCCAGGAAGAGATCGACCAGATCGGGGAGCCCCTGGCCCAGTCCTGGGCGATCGTCGCTCTGCTGGAGCAGTTGATGGCTGATCCGGAGGCAGCCCAAATGATGCCCGGCGTGGGAAGCGGCTTCGACCTTTCGTTGCTTCCCCCAGGCGCCGATCTGTTTGCCATGCTGGCCCAACTGCCGCCCGCCCAACGGGAGCAGATAGCCAGTATGGCGGATGAACAATTCGCGGCGCTTGGCGAAGTATTCATTATCCAATCGGCAATTAGCCAGGTAGAAGCTGAGTATGAGGCGCTAGGCCAGGATGTGGCCAGGTTGCAAACTCGTTACATATTGCGTACGGGCGCCATCATGTTGGTTATCACCTTGCTCTCAATGGTGTGCAGCATCAGTGTCGGCTATCTATCAGCCAAGATCGCCGCCGGAACCGGCCGCGATCTGCGCAGCGATGTCTTCGCCAGGGTAGAGAGCTTCTCCAGCGCCGAATTCGACAAGATCCCAACCGCTTCGCTCATTACTCGATGCACCAACGATATCACCCAAATGCAGATGGTGACCGTGATCGCGTTGCGACTGGTGTTCTATGCGCCGATCATGGGTGTGGGCGGCATCATTCGGGCCATGGACCGGGGTCCCTCGATGTGGTGGACCATTGCCCTGGCGGTGATCGTTCTGTTAGGGGTCATCACCACGCTCATCATCATTGCCTTACCCAAATTCCGAATCATGCAAAAACTCGTCGACCGGCTAAACCTGGTCGCGAGAGAGAATCTCTCCGGCATACTGGTAATCCGGGCCTTCAACATGCAAGCCTTCGAAGAAGGCCGTTTCGAAAAGGCAAACGTGGAACTGGCGGACGTCTCGCTTTTTATCGCCAGGCTAATGGCTTTCATGATGCCCATGATGATGCTGATCCTGAACGTGCTTTCGGTGGTCATCATTTGGGTGGGCGCGCACCAGGTGGCCGAGACCAATATGCAGGTCGGCGACATGATGGCTTTCCTGCAATATGCCATGCTCATCGTCTTCTCCTTCCTGATGATGTCGATGCTGTTTATCATCATGCCTCGCGCCTCCGTTTCGGCCGACCGCGTCGCCGATGTGCTGGATATTGAGCCGATCATCGCGGACCCGGTCTCGCCGGTGCGGTTGAACGGCGACTTTCGCGGCGAAGTCGAATTTCGCAACGTCAGTTTCCGCTATCCGGGGGCCGATACGGACGTACTGCACGATATCAACTTCGTCGCCAGGCCGGGAGAAACGACGGCCTTCATCGGCTCCACCGGTTCTGGCAAATCGACGGTCGTCAACCTGATCCCGCGCTTCTATGACATCACCAGCGGCGAGATACTTCTGGACGGCGTGGACATCCGCCAGGTCTTGCAGCATGACCTGCGCGAGAGGATCGGCTACGTGCCGCAGCAAGGCGTCTTATTTTCCGGCACGATTGAGAGCAATTTACGCTACGCGAAGGAAGAAGCCGGCGAGGACGATTTGCAGGAGGCAATCGCCATCGCCCAGGCTTCGGACTTCGTCAGCCGCAAGCCAGAGGGATTGGCAGCGGAGATCGCTCAAGGAGGCAGTAACGTTTCGGGCGGCCAGAGACAACGCCTGTCAATTGCTCGCGCCCTGGTGAAGAAACCGCCCATCTATATCTTCGACGACACTTTCTCCGCATTGGACTTCAAGACAGACGCCGCGTTGCGCCGGGCGCTTGGCGAAACCATTGGCGACAGCACGATGTTAATCGTCACGCAGCGCGTTTCGACCGTGCGTTACGCCGAGCAGATAGTCGTGCTTGAGCAGGGCCAGGTCGTCGGCAAGGGAACGCATGAGGAGCTAATGGAAAGCTGCGAAACGTACCAGGAAATCGCCCTGTCGCAGTTGAGCAAGGAGGAGCTGTCGTCATGACGATGCGAGAACGCAGAAGACGCGAGCCTGGATCTGGGCCCGGGGGCGACCGGCATGGCCCAATGGGCGCCATGGGCACCGGCGAGAAGGCGCGAAATTTCAGGGCCACGATGGTCAAGCTGGTCCAGTATATGCGCGCCTACCGGCTGAAGATCCTGCTCGTGGTCATCTTTGCCGTGGCGTCCACGGTATTCAATATCATCGGACCCAGGGTCTTGGGTAACGCCACGACCGCCATCTTCGAGGGGGTACTGGCCGAGATGGCCGGAACTGGATCGATCGACTTCGAGTATATCGGCCAGATCCTGCTCACAATGCTCGTCCTTTACGTGTTCTCAGCGGTGTTCGCCTATCTCATGGGCTGGATAATGGCCGGCGTCTCGGTCGACATCTCCTATCGCTTGCGGGAAGAGATTTCCGCCAAGATCAACCGGCTGCCGTTAAGCTACTTCGACAAGACAACGCAAGGCGAAGTGCTGTCGCGCGTCACCAACGACGTGGACACGGTGAACCAGACGCTCAGCCAGAGCCTTACCCAGATCATCACCTCGTTGATCACCGTGGTAGGTGTGCTGGTGATGATGCTCTCCATCAGCTTGCTCATGACGCTGGCTTCGCTGCTGGTCATTCCCCTGACGCTGGGCGTGGTCACGGTCATCATCAAGCGGTCGCAAGTCTATTTCAAGCAACAGCAAGATTACCTGGGCCATGTCAACGGCCACGTCGAAGAAATGTTCGGCGGGCACCGGGTCATGAAAGCGTTCAACGGCGAAGAACGCAGTATCGCCCAGTTCGAGCAATACAACGACACCCTCTACGGCGCGGCCTGGAGATCGCAGTTCCTGTCGGGCATGATGATGCCGATCATGGGTTTCATCGGCAACCTGGGATACGTGATCGTGGTCGTGGTGGGCAGCTACCTGGCTGCTCGCGGTGCTATCACCGTCGGCGATATTCAGGCCTTCATTCAATATGTGCGCTCGTTCAACCAGCCGCTGGCCCAGCTAGCCAACATCTCCAATGTACTGCAACAGACGGCCGCAGCGGCTGAGCGCGTGTTTGAGTTCCTGGATGAGCCCGAGCAGGTGTTGGAGACTGAACAGCCGGTTGCGCTGGATGCGCCTCAGGGCCGCGTCGAGTTTCGCAACGTGCGCTTCGGCTACAATCTGGCAGAACCAGTTATCCATAATCTATCGGCCGAAGTGCGACCTGGCCAAAAGGTAGCCATCGTCGGCCCCACTGGAGCCGGCAAAACAACCATCGTCAAGTTGTTGATGCGCTTCTATGACGTGAACGAGGGCGCGATTTTAGTTGACGACCACGATGTTCGCGACTTCAGGCGGCAGGATTTGCGCCAGGCGTTCGGCATGGTGCTGCAGGATACATGGCTCTATAACGACACGATCATGGAGAACATTCGCTACGGCCGCCCGGAGGCCACTGATGAAGAAGTGATCGCCGCAGCCCAAGCAGCCCACGTGGACCACTTCGTTCACACCCTGCCCGATGGCTACAACATGGTCATCAACGAGGAGATCACCAACATCTCGCAGGGCCAGATGCAACTGCTCACCATCGCCCGGGCCGTGCTGGCCGATCCCCGCATACTCATCCTGGACGAGGCCACCAGCTCCGTCGACACCCGCACGGAAGTGCTGATTCAGCAGGCCATGGACCGGCTGATGGTCGGCCGCACCAGCTTTATCATCGCTCACAGGCTATCCACGATCCGCAACGCAGATCTGATCCTCGTTATGGATGAAGGCGACATTGTAGAGCAAGGCAACCACAAGGAGTTGTTAGCGCGCGACGGTTTCTACGCGGAGCTGTACAACAGCCAGTTCGAACTGTACGGCCTGGCGGAAGAGGACGTCGACGAGGCGGAGCTTTACCTGGCGGTCGCAGACTAGCGGCCGCAGACTGGCGGCACTGGCTCAGTTATTTCTGTAGGTGGAAACGGCCGATTTGGACACGCCTCAACAGACGGCGGCCGCCTACGAGGAGGCCATCGCCCGCGTCTTAGGCGGGCCATCCGACTCCATCCAGATCGCGCCCATCGAGAATTTCAGCCAGTGGTTTGAGCTAGCAGCTCACAGCCAACAGCTGACAGCTCATAGCTATCAGCTCAAAGCTAGCAGATCGAAGCGCAAAGCTATTACCCAGGGAGACACGCATGGCAGAATATGTAATTGAAACCAACGGCTTGTCAGTCTATTACGGCAAGCAGCGGGGCATTTTGAACGTCGATTTGCGGGTCGAAAAAGGGGAAGTGTTCGGCTTCCTGGGCCCCAACGGCGCGGGCAAGACGACCACCCAGCGCGTCCTGATGGATGTCATCCGGCCGACGGCCGGCAAAGCCCGTTTATTTGGCAAAGATTGCCAGAAAGAGGGCGTCGCCGCCCGCGAACGCGTCGGTTATTTACCAGGCGAATTGAGCCTATACGGTAGCATGAAAGTCCGGCAATTCTTCAGGATGTACTTCACTTTGCAGAAGAGCAATACTGACCCGACCTACTGGCAAGAATTGTCCGATCAGCTCGATTTGGATACCAGCCGCAAGATCCGTGATCTCTCACGAGGCAACAAACAGAAGGTAGGCGTGGTGGCCGCTTTCATGAACAAGCCTGACCTACTCATTTTAGATGAGCCCACCAGCGGCCTGGACCCTCTGGTCCAACAGACAGTGATGGAGTTGGTGCGCAATGCCCAGAACGACGGCGCCACGGTCTTCTTCTCCTCCCACATCCTGCCCGAGGTGCAGGCCGTTTGTGACCGGGTGGGCATCATCCGCGACGGGCAATTGGTGGCCACCGAACGCGTTGAGGACATGATCCGGCAGCAATTCAAGCGGTTACGGTTTACCTTCGCTACCGCCCCCCCGGTTGACGCCTTCGCTCTGGATGGCGTGACAGAACTTGTCCGAGATGGACAGGGCGTCACCCTGGAAGTCAATCAGAACCTGGACAAGGTCATGGAAACGGCCGTGTCCTTTGGCATCGCCGATATCGACACTATCCCGGTTACCCTGGAAGAGATCTTCCTGGCCTACTACGGCAAAGGAAATGGAGGTAACAATGTTTAGGCTACTGGCACAAGAACTACGTTTCCGGCGCAACGCCATCATCGGTTGGGGGATAGGTCTTTGCTTTTTCCCGGTCGTCTACGTCAGCCTCTATCCGTCAGTCTCCGAAGAGATGCAATCCTTCGCCGACCTGGAGATCTATCAGGCTATGGGCGTAAGCCTTGGCACTCTGGAAGATTGGATCGCCTCCACCGTCATTCTCTTTGTGCCCATTCTGGCATCCATATACGCGCTGATCAATGGCACGGGCACGTTGGCCGGAGAAGAAGAGGACGGCCGCCTGGAATTGATCGTGACGCTGCCCCTACCCCGCTGGCAGGTTGTCACGGTCAAGGCCATCGCCCTGAGCATCGCCCTGTTCCTCATTCTGTTGATCGTCTCTCTGGCTAGCGCGCTTGTCTTCGTGGCCATTGAGAGTCAAATAGAGTCGGAGATGGCGGCTGGCGATATGCTCACCGGATTGATGAGCACCTGGCCATTGACCTTCGCCTTCGCCATGATCAGCATGTTTCTGGCGGCCTTCTGTTCAAGACGGCGCGTGGCGGCGCTCATAGCCACCGCGCTGGTCGTCATCAGTTACTTCGGCAGCAACCTGTCGGGCATGGTTTCATCGCTTGAGCCGCTGGAGCCGCTGTTCCTGCACACCTATCTCAATACGGCCGGTTCTTCGCTGACTGAGGGCCAGCAAACGATCGATTTGCTTGTTCTAATGGTTGTCGGCCTGGCGGCCTTTGCCCTGGCGCTAGCATTCTTCCAAAGGCGCGATATCACGGTGAGCGCCTGGCCCTGGCAGCGGGGCAAGATAGAGGCGGGCGCGGCCGGCAGCGGCTCGTAAATCACCGCAGCTCAGTGATTCATCTCATACGCAGCCTGGTCAAGAGTTGTGAACCCTTCCCACGAAAAGGCCGGGCCGCAAGCTAAGGGCTTACTCTACGAATAGTTCTCGACAACGTCACTCACGCTCTGAAGCGGGTTCCTGCCTTCGATGGTCGCAAAAATCGATTGGATGTGCGCCATATCGGCCGCTATATCACCAGACGGCTCAATGGTCGGGCCGATGCCCATCACCTTGCGACCGTAATCAAAACGCACCAAGACAATCGGTACTTTTGCTCCCCGGGCGATGTGGTAAAAGCCCGTTTTCCACCTGCGCGTCTTCGAGCGAGTCCCTTCAGGCATGACGGCAATAACAAATTTGTCGTGACTATCAAATGCCCTGATGGTCTGGTTAACGACCCCATCGTCCTGGATCGTGCGGTCAATGGGGACGCCGCCCAGCCACTTCAAGAAGCCTTTAAACGGCCAGCGAAAGAAGGTATGTTTTGCCATCCAGGATATTCTGACGCTCAGCGCAAAGAACGTGGTCAGCGTCAGGACAAAGTCCCAATTTGACGTATGGGGTGCGCCTACCAGAACAAGCTTGGGCAGATTAGGCGCGTCCACCTCGATGCGCCAGCCAAATATCGTCATCAAAGATCGGGCTATCAAACGAGAAAGGCGATTTCCGCGCCTGGGCAGGGCATTGCCGACTATGGGTACGTCCATTTTCATCCTTGGGTGCAAGATGAGTATCGGTTCTCACGTGCGGGAACTAAGGTCTAGAAAAGGCAGCGCACCATGAGTTCCCCCATATCATAACACTAATGCAGCCAATCGAGCAGAATCTCATGTTCCGCAAACTCTGGCCGATTCGTTTAGTTGAACGGCGTTATCGATTAACGACTCAACCGTCTCTCCGGGTCTTGTTTACCCTGTAGGCCAATTCAATGGTGTGGTTAGGCAGGAAACTAGATGCTAACCAGCCAAAAGATCGTTCCCGATCTTCAACGCTACCGGCCGCTGAGAAATTTCGCTTACAGATAACCGCTAAGTCTGCAATGATTCGTTCGTAGCGATAATAGGCCAGCCCGGTCGGATCGATCGGCACTTGACCTTAGGCCCGGTAAAACCAGGCCTCCTCTTCTTGTGGCGATTTCCAACCGCCCATCAGCCCGCCACCGATGGACATCAGATCACGCTCTTTGGGCGCCAGGATAGCTTCATCCCAATCGACGATGAAAAATGCGCCGGCAGCATCAATCAGGACATTGCGGCGTGAATGTCGGCATGGCACAAAACTGATTCAGGAGATCGCGCCTGAAATGCCGGGGCGAGTTGTTCAGCGCGGCCGACGAGATGAAGTATTTCATCGTATTTGGATATCAAAAACGCGGCCGTTCGTTCCGCAATAGAGTCGGCAGTATCTTGCTCTTTGACTTGCTTCAAGAACGTCTTGACCATTTCTCGCCACTGCGGCGAATGACATCGCCAACAGTATCCGCTCGTTTCAGAAACCCTTCAACCAATAGGCGGTCTAAGGGACGTGGGCGATAGACTTCATTTGTGATGGCAGAGTGCCAGGTACTGTTATCGTCGTTGGCCAGATTCGACTATTTTGGTTTAATAGCAGCGTTCAATATCGTTTCTTTGTCCGTAGAATCCGTGTTCCTGAGCATGGCTCAGGCATCCGCATCCCATTTCCCTTCCAAGGAGAGAAACCGACCATGGTTTTCATAGCCCGCGGCATCATATGGTATGGGCTCTACCTATTCCTAATCCTTCTCCCGCTAGCAACGGCGATAATAGCCAGCCCGAATCGAGTCGATCCGCCCTTCTTGTCCGCGCTAGGCATCGCGGCCGGTTTCATCGGCTTTTCGCTAATGGCCTTGGAATTCTCGCTGATCTCGCGCATCGAGTCGGCCGCCGAGCCCTTTGGCGAAGACTCTCTACAACTCTTCCATAATATCATGGGCGTCACGGCGCTAGGTTTCATCCTAGCCCACCCGATCCTGCTGATCGTCTCCGGTTATCCGGCCAGTTGCTGGCTCAATCCCTTCTCAGCCTGCGCCAATACGGCCACGATCTTTGCTGCGCTGTCGATCCTGGCCTTGCTGCTTCTCATCATCACTTCCCTCTGGCGCAAACAGCTCAGAATACGCTATGAATTCTGGTACGCGGCCCATGGCTTGTTGGCCTTGTTTATCGTCTTCGCGGCCCTGGTTCACATCTTCGTCTTGGGTCGCTACACCAGCGCCCCCATCATGAAGGCCGTCTGGATCCTTTACGCCGTGCTGGTCCTGGGCCTGATCATCTGGTACAAGATTTGGACCCCGATCCGCAATTGGCAAAGGAAATGGCAGATCGTCGAGAATAAGGTCGAGCGCGGCGACTCGCGCACCTTGGCCGTGGAGCCTCAAGGCCACAGCGGCTTCGAGTTCAAGCCCGGACAATTCGCCTGGTTGAAGACCGGCCGCACGCCCTTCGGCATCGGCCAGCATCCCATCTCCATCTCTTCCAGCAGCGAAGAGCCTCCCAACGGCCGGGTGACCTTCACGATCAAGGATCTGGGCGACTGGTCCGGCAAAGAAGTGCCAGCCCTTAACCCAGGCGACACGATCTGGCTGGACGGGCCGCATGGGGTGTTCTCAATCGATCGCTTAGAAGCCATGGGCTACATTTTTGTGGCCGGCGGCGTTGGCATCACCCCATTGTTCGCAATGTGCCAGACGATGGCCGATCGCGAAGACGTCCGCCCGGTTCTGTTATTCTATGGTGGAGCCGATCTGGAAAGCCTGACTTTCCACGAAGAACTGGAGGCGCTCCAGGAGCGCATGAACATGAAGCTTATCCCGGTACTTAGCAACCCGGCCGACGATTGGACCGGCGAGCGCGGCTATATAACGCAAGAGATCCTCTCTCGCTATCTGCCAAAACAATACAAGCGCTACAAGTACCTCATCTGCGGGCCGAAGCCGCTCATGGACGCCATGGAAGAGGCACTGCCCGATCTAGGCGTGCCCCGCCAAAACGTCCTGACCGAGCGGTTCGACATGGTTTAGGGATACTTGGCTGCTCTGGTAAGGATCAACCAACGGAGAAGTGATTTATGCACCACGTAATCGTCAGAGTATTCGCCGCCGGCTTAACTTTGCTACTGATCGCGGCCGCGGTAGCCTTCGCTTTCATCGTCGCTGCATAACAAAGGGAACTGATCGTGACTCTTTCTAAGAACGTTAGCCGCCCCGCGCTTCTGAGCCTTTCACTAATACTCGTCTTGGCCGTCCTGGCTCTCAGCGCCTGCGGGCAAGAAGAACCTGGCCCAAGAGAGAAATGGGAAACTTCGGCCCACGCCGATACAGAATCGGCTGCCTTTACCAATTGGAACGACCGCGATCCGGCCGAAATCCCCGAAAACTGCGCCAAGTGCCACAGCACCCATGGTTATCTCGACTTCCTGGGCGAGGATGGATCGGAGCCCGGGGTAGTCAACAAGCCGGCGCCCGTGGGCACGACCGTCGAGTGCGACGCCTGCCACAACGATACCGCAGCCGCCAAGACCGCGGCCGTCATGCCCTCCGGCAAGACCATCGACGGCCTGGACGGCGAATCGAACTGCATGGAATGCCATCAGGGCCGGGCATCGGGCGCCCAAATCCAGGAGGCCATCGACGGCCTTCCCCTGGACACGGTGAATTCAGAACTGAGTTTCGTCAACATCCATAGCAATCCGGCCGGTCCAACCCAGTACGGCGCCTTGGCCGCCGGCGGTTACGAGTATGCCGGGCGAGATTACGCGCAGAAATACGACCACGCGCCGGAATTCTCCACCTGCACTGAGTGCCACGACGCCCATACGTTGCAGGTCCGCGTCGATAGTTGCAGCGCCTGTCACTTAGGGGCGAACACGGCCGCCGATCTGCCGAATATCCGGGTGACCAACGTCGATTACGATGGCGACGGCGACGTTACCGAAGGCATCGCCGCCGAGGTCGAGGGCGTTCACGATCTGTTGTACCGCTTCATCCAGCTCAAGGCGCTTCAAGACGGGGCCCAGATCAGTTACGAGGATCGCCGGCCGTACTTCTTTGACGAATCCGGTGAAGAATTCAAGAACTGGACACCGCGTCTCATGCGGGCAGCCTTCAACTATCACTACGTGGCCAAGAACACTGGCGGCTACGCCCACCATCCCCAATACCTGATCCAGCTGATGTACGATAGTCTAGACGATCTGGGCTCCGATACCCGCTTCATCACGCGCCCCGAAAGCTAGGACCAGTAATGCGATGCGAGTCCCCAGATGCCCGGTGGCTGGCCATCCAAAGCCTAGACCGGACGCGCACTAACTGGAAGCTTCATTTGCTCAACTTTCAAACAGATCAAATCGAGGTAATCACATCAGCTTACCGGTTTGCTTTCCCTGACTACGATTGGTCTGCCAATGGGCAGTGGTTGCTCCGTATAGACCGCGACTTCTTATACTTGCTAGCACCAGATCATGACTATCAGCGGGTGGTTTTCCACGCATTCCCCAATTGCAGTTTTGCAGGCTGGGTTAATGACCAGAGCAATCGCCAGTAACGTGAGCCGCGACTGATTCCACGAAAATAAACCCGCCCCAGCCAAATTTACTCGCTATCAAGCCGGCCGCAAATCCAGCGCCCTCTCCCGAAAAAAGACCGGCGGCGGGTCGCCCGGCCGGATGCTGGCCAGCACGGCTGCTCCCGCGACGAATTGAGCCTGGTGAGGCTGCAAGCTGTGCACGATGCTGCCATCGGCCAGGGCGACGGTGTAAATGTAGGCCGTGCCGGAAAAGTGGCGCGATACGATGTGGCTGTTCGGCTCGCCCTCGGCCGTCAGGGCCACGTTGATCGGGCGTAAAGCCACTTCCAGCTCCGTGCCCAGGGCCAGGTTGCTCTCTAGCGTCAGCCGGCCGAGCGGCGTCTCGATGCCCTGCTCACTTACCTGCCCAAGGATAAAGTCGGTCTGGCCCATAAAGGCGGCCACAAAGCGCGTCCGCGGCCGCAGGTAGATCTCTTCCGGCGCTCCTACCTGCTCAATGCGGCCGGCGCGCATGACGGCGATCAGATCGCCAAAGAATAACGCTTCCTCTTGGTCGTGAGTGACGAAGATGGTCGTCGTCCCGCTCTGCCGCAGCAGATCCCGTACCTCGGCCCGCACCTCGGCCCGCAAGGCTGCATCCAGGTTAGAAAATGGCTCGTCCAGGAGCAAGGCTCGTGGGCCAGGTGCCAGGGCCCGGGCCAGTGCTACCCGCTGTTGCTGGCCGCCCGATAGTTCATGCGGCATACGATCGCCGACATCGGCCAGGCCCACAAAGTCTAGCATTGCCTCCACCCGGGCCCCTTTATCGCCACGCTTAGAGCGGGCATTCAAGCCAAAACCCACGTTGTGTGACACACTCAGGTGAGGAAATATGGCGTAATCCTGGAACACCATGCCGATCCGCCGTTGCTCCGGCGGCCGGTGCACGCCCGGACCGGCCACCATCTCATCCCCGATCGCGATCTGCCCTTCATCTAGCCGTTCAAACCCGGCCACCAGGCGCAAAGCCGTCGTCTTACCGCAGCCGCTGGGCCCGAGCAAGGTCATGATCCGGCCGGCCGGCACCTCCAGAGAGACGCTCTCGACCGCCGGTTGACCACCGAAGTATTTAGAAACACCGTGGCAGTTGATAGCTGCCGGTGGCGCCGCCACACCTTCTGACGCCGTCAACTGTGACGCCGTCGACTGTGACTCTGTCGGCTGTGACGCTGTCATTTATGGCCATCTCGCAAGGTTAGCCAGGCCAGGGGAACGGAGGAGAGCAAAAGCAGAAGCAGTGTCGGCAAGGCCGCCCGGGCAAAAAAGGCCTCGCCGATATTGGTCCATACCTGGGATGCCAGAGTATTGAAGCCCAGCGGGCTAAGGAGCAACGTCGCCGGCAATTCCTTCATCGCCGTGAGAAAAACCAGCAGCGCGCCGCCCACCAGGCCCGGCCGGATGAGCGGCAGAGTCACCTGCCGTAGTACAGCCAGCGGATTCCGGCCCAGGCTACGCCCCGCCTCCTCCAGCGCCGGTGACACCTGCAACAAGCTGGCCCGCTCGGCGCCGATGGCCTGGGGCAAGAACAGAATAATGTAGGCTGCCAGCAGCATGGGCAATGTCTGGTACAGGGATGGCACGGCCTGAATGCCGAAAAAGACGAAAGCCAGGGCGACGACGATGCCCGGCAAGGCATAGCCGGCATAGGCGACGCGCTCGAACAGGCGGCTCAGGCGGCCCGGCCGGCGCACGGCCAGGATGGCGATGGGCAGGGCCAACAAGATCGTCAACAGCGCCGCCGCCAGGGAGGCGGAAGCCGTGAACCAGGCCGGCTCCAGCAGATCGCCTAAAGAGGCCAAATTGTTGCCCATGGCCCCGATCTGAGCCATGGTTCCCTGGCCTTGCCAGCCTCGCCAGAGCCAGTAAAGCAGCGTAACCACCGGCAAACCCAGAGCGACGACGACGACGAACCCGGTGAAAACCAGGGCCGGCGCTTTCCACTTACCCAAGTGCGTCGGCCGCAGCTGGCGCGGGCTGCCGGCCGATAGGCGATTGTAGCGCGCCCGGCCGCGGCTGCGCTGTTCCAGGAACAAGATGGCCGTGGTGCACAGCACTAGCACTGCGGCGAACAGGGCAGCCATGTCCAGTTGGTAGCTCAAGTAGCGGTTGTAAATAATGCGGGTGAAGGTATTGAACTGCAGTGTCGTTACCGCGCCAAAGTCGCGCAGCACATACAGGATCACCAGCAGCGCCCCGGCCAGGACGGCCGGCCTCAGGTGAGGCAGTATCACCCGCCAGAATGTTTGCCAAGGACTGAGACCAAGGCTGCGAGATGCCTCGATCAGCGACGGATCGAGACGCTTAATCGCCACGCGCACCGTCAGCAAGATATAGGGATAAGTGATGAGGGTCAGGACCAGAAAAGCGCCCGGAAAACCATAGAAATTCGGCAGCCGGTCGATCCCAATCACCGGCTCCAGCAACTGCTGGAATAGACCCTTTGGGCTGAGCAGCGAAACGTGAATGAACGCCACCACATAACTGGGCAAAATCAGAGGCAGCGCGACCAGCACGCCCCACAAACGCCGGCCAGGCAGATCGGTGGCCGTGGTCAACCAGGCCAGGGGAATGGCCAGCACCGTAGCCCCAAAGGTCACCGCAACCGCCAGCAGCAGCGTATTGCCCAGCACCCCCAGGGTACGCAGGCTGAATAATGTCGCCACCGCTTCTTCGCCGGCGCCGAAGCCCCTTATTAATAGGTAAAGCGGCACCAGCAGGATCAGCGCCGTGACCGCGCCGGCCGCCAGGACCAACATGAAGTGCCAGGAGCGGGCGGTCGCGATCGCTTGACGCCACAACGAATGGCGGCCGGGCAGCCCGGCCTCGCGCACCGTTGAACCCGGAGGGTGACCAATCTCTGCCTCGGCTCCGGCCGCGGCCGGAGCCGAGGTGGTCGGTTGGATGGTGGCGTCATTACGCAGGGCCATGATCAATCAATGATCCCCAAATCTAACAACATTTTCTGGGTGCCAGCCAGGTCAGCCAGGTCGGCCAGGTCGATATCGATGGCTTGTTCGTCCAGCTCAGACAGGGCCGGCAGGCCGGCCACGGTGGTCACACCCTCCACCACCGGATACTCGACGGTTTGCGAAGCGAAGTATTGTTGGCCGGGAACTGACAGCAAGAAGTCGATGAACTTCTGGCCATTCTCCGCGTTGGCGGCCGACTTGAGTAAACCAGCGCCGGAGACCATGATCAGGCTGCCGGGCCCGCCGCCGGGCAAGAAGTAGTTCTGGGCCGCGAAATCGGGTCCATCCTCGGCCAGGAAACGGTAGAGATAATAATGATTGACGAAGCCGGCGTCGATTTCACCCGCCCCGGCCGCGGCGACGATGGGCGTATTGCCATCAAAAACCGTTGGCTCGTTGGCTTGAATTCCTGTTAGCCACTCCGCGGTCTTTTCATCGCCCCAGCTGGCCCGCATGGCAGTGACCATGGCCTGAAAAGAACCGTTGGTCGGCGCCCAGCCGAGACGCCCTTTCCATTCCGGGGCCGTGAAGCCCCATAGGTCCTCCGGCAACTCCCCTTCCGGGTCGCCGATGGCCTCGGTATTGTAGACTACCGTGCGCGCCCGGCCGGAGATGCCGACCCACTCGCTTGATGGCGAGGCGAAACGCTCGGGCACGGCGGCCAGGGTATCATCAGGCAGTTGGGCCAGCAGACCAGCGGCCTGAATGGCCCCCAGGCCGCCCGGGTCCTGGGCGTAAAAAACGTCGGCCGGGCTGTTTTCGCCTTCTTCCAGGAGCACCCCGGCCAGCTCGGCCGTTTTACCATAGCGTACTTCCACGTCAATGCCGGTCGCTTCGCGAAACTGGTCGATGATGGGTTCGACCAGGCTTTCGCTGCGCCCCGAATAGACGACCAGGCGATTCAACTCAGCCGGTTCGGTGGACGTTTCGCCGCCCGCGGCCGCGTCGGTCGCTGCCTGGCAGGCAATGAGGCACAAAGAGAGTACAAGCAACACAAGCCCGAAAAGTAACCGGCGTCTTAGCTCCTGACCGGATGTCTGGTTTGACTTGGTGATGATCTGGTCGCCGAAAGAAACGACCCTTGCCAGCCCATCTCGCAGGGCCACAGTATGAATATTCACCTAACCTCCCTACTCCTTCAAAAACAGCCTTCAGCTTTCAGCTTTCACCTTGGTGCTGATCAGGATCGTTTCAGCGATAGCTTTCGCCAGATAGAGCCGGTTATCGCCCACTTGCAGCAGCATCGCGCCGGCGGCGCCGATGGCCAGCGGTTTTACTTCCAGGCCCGGCCGCAACCCTTCCGTCGTCAGGAAATTATGCGTCGCCTGATCGGCCTCGATCCGTATGACCTCGCCTTGCTCGCCGACGGCCAGATCGCTGAGCGGCCGTAAAGCCTGGCCGGCCGGCTTGCCATTTACCTCGGGGATGGGTAGGCCTTGCGGAGAGACGGCTGGTTGGCCCAGATACCTGGCCAAACGGCAGGCGATGCCCTCGGCCGTGATGTGCTCTAGACGACAAGCCAGGGCGTCGGCCTCGCTGGGCGGCAGCTCGAGATGTTCAACCAAAAATACTTCCCAAAGGCGCCGATCGCGCAAGACTTTTTGGGCGATCTCCTGCCCCTTTGGCGTCAACTGAGCGCCTTTATAGGGCAGGTACTCTACCAACTCTTCTTCGGCCAATTTATGGACCATCTGGTTGGCCGAGACCGGCTGGATCGACAGCTCGCCAGCCAGGCGGGGAATTGGCACTGGTGCTTCAACGCCCTGCTCGATCAGGCGAGCGATGGTGATCAGATACATCTCCTCGCTCTCGCTCATCTCGGCCAAGTTATGATCAGGCATAAGTTATTTCACTCGGGTTTTATGGTTTGCCATAACAATACTATCGTGAATAATAGGTTAGTCCAATTGACATTTGTCATCGATTAGTCCGACAAATGTCATAAACGGATTGCCAGCGCGCTCCGCGGCCGGATCATCCACCAGCCAGCCAATCCTAGAGGCGCGATGGAGATCAAGGCGCCGACGATTCCGGTTCCGGCGAAGCCAATGGTGGCGAGCAATAGCCCACCGCTCAGGCTGGCAGCGGCCGTCGCCAGGCCGATGAACAGGTCATTGGTCCCTTGCGTATTGGCTCGCTCGGCCGGCGAAAGCTGGTCGGCGAGCAGGGCCGAGCCGCCCACGTAGCAGAGATTCCAACCAAGCCCCAGTGACAGCAGGGCCACTGCCAGGGGCAAGACGGCCGTCGACAGCGGCGCCAAAAGGCCGGCCAAGACAAGCAGCGCTGCACCAGTTACGATCACCGGCCCCCGCCCCCAGCGATCGGTGAGCCGCCCGACAAAGACCGAGAAGGCAAACATGCCCAGCGTATGGGCGGAGATGACCAACGAGATGTCTTCCAGGTCATGCTGGTATTCCATCATGTGCAGGCTGGTGATACCCATCAGCATGGCCATCACCATTTGACCGCCCACCATCGCCGATAGGGCGATGACCGTCTCAGGCTGGCGCAGGATCTGGGCCTGCGGCCGTGCTATCCCCTGATGGGCGCTGGATTCGCCCTCCATTTCGGCGATCTTCTTGCCTATGTCGCGGGGTTCTGGTCGCAGCCAAATGAAGACCGTCAACGAAGCAAGGCCCAGAAGGACGGCCGCCGCCACAAAGGGGCCGGTTAGCTCATCCATCTTTGCCACCAACGCCCAGTGGCCGGCCGGGCCGGCCAGAAGAGGACCTACGATAGCCCCTACCGTGCCGCCGGCAACCACGTATGAGATAGCCCGGCCGCGCCGGTGTTGTGGGTGGACCTCGGCCGCGGCAAACCGGCTTAACCCGTTGGCCGCGCTGGCCACGCCCATGAACAGCAGCCCAACCAGGAAGAGCGGGAAGTTGCTGGCGATGATGGCGCCTACCGAGAGGCCAGCGCCTAAAACGCCAACCGCCAAGCCCAGGGTCAATCCCCAGCGGCGCCCTAGACGACTCATGACCGCCCCGATAACCAGGGCAGCGACGGCCGAACCGACCTTCTGTGTGGCGGCCGGCACGCCGGCCCAGGCCGGGTCGCCGACTAACTGCGCGCCGACAATCGCGCTGACGGCGCCGCTCACGATGAATGCGGCCGACGTCAGGCTCTGGGTGGCAAACAGCACCGTCGTTATCCTTGAGGCCAAACGTGAATAATCGTCTTTCTTCATTTGAACCCCCCTGATTAAGACAGGCGCCGGGCCGGCTTTGACAGGCGCTCGTAGCGAATGAACCACAACAGCATGAGGCCGGTGGTGATCAGGTGAAATGTGTGCAAGATCCAGATCGGTCCGGCCGGCAAGCTGTAGACATAGAGGGAGTAAATGAGATTGCCGACGTTGCTCAGGACGATATTCGTCAGGCTGTAGGATTTGAGGTCCTTGGTGCGAAAGGCCTTGAGCAACATGGGCAAGGTGCTGATGACAAAGACGGTGCTCGAAACAGAACCGGCGATAAAAGGTAGGTCGATATTCATAGCTCGTTCCTTTTCCAGTGAATCATGGTGCCTTCACTGTATAGAAGATCGAGCCGGATTTGAACTGCCGAAAGATAGGTTTAGGGGTTGGATTCTATTTTGGGGAGGGGTTGGGTAGGGTTGGGTAGGCGTCAGTCTCGAGCCGGTCGAGCTCCTTTGTGATCGCAGCCACTACTTGTTGAGGGTCTTGGCCCGAATGGCAGGAGATAGTTTCCCTTCATTTTCCAACGATACTCTTACTCTCATACAGACAAAAGTCCACCGGCCGCGCCTTGGCCAGGAGCTAATTTCGCGCGCCCACCTGATTCGGCGACTCAACCAGGGCGTTGACCGTAAGCTCAGCCTCATCTCCGCCCAGGTCGATCCAGTCGCCATTGGGCCGGCCCAGCATAGCACCTGCATCATGCATAATGGCGCGACGCTCATTGTGATATAATTCACACACCAGTTCTTGTTACTGTCCGCGCGACTTTGATATGTAGAATAGTGGGCGTGTTTGGTGAGATTTCCCTAATCAATCTACAGAAAGAACCTTGCGGGCCGCACTTCACCGGGCGCTCTCCTCAACACCTGCTTCATTGGACACGGCTGGCGGCCCTCCTGGTCCCAGCCTTCCTTCCCGTGGCGTGCTGCCGGGAAGTGTTAACCAGCGCGTCAATTGAGGATGCCCGTTTAAGAAAGGAGGTACCAATGACGTTGCCATCTTGGAACGATACACCGACAAAACAAGCCGTTCTGGATTTCGTGGCCGCGGCCAACGACGAAAGCGGGCCGGATTATGTGCCGCCGGCCGACCGGATCGCGGCCTTCGACAACGACGGCACCTTATGGGTGGAGCAACCCGCGCCGGCCCAGGCTGGTCTACTTCTGGGCAAGCTGGTCGCACAGGTGAAGGAGAATCCATCGTTGGCTGCAGAGGATCCGTATAAGTCTATCGTCAACCAGGACCCGGCTTTTTTGCAGGGGCTGGCCCAACAGATACCCGAGGTGGTCATCGCCTTCTTGAAGGGCATTGGCGAGGCCTGGGAGGGCACGACGCCGGCCGAGTACGAGGCCGAGGCGCGGGCGTTCCTGGCCGCTTCGAAGCATCCACGCTACGGCGGGCCGTGGACTGACCTGGTCTACCAACCCATGCTCGAGCTGTTTGACCTGCTGAGGGCCAACGACTGGCGGATCTTCGTCTGCTCCGGCGGCGGCCGCGACTTCATGCGCGTCTTCTCCGAAGAAGCCTGGGGCATCATGCGCGAGAACGTCATCGGCTCTGCACCGGAATACGCTTACGAGGACGGACAACTGGTCCGCCGCGACGCGCTGCACGGCAACATTGCCCTTGGTCCCGGCAAACCGGAGCACATTTACGCCCGCACCGGCCGCACGGCTCTCTTCGCTGGCGGCAACGGCGATGTGGACCTGGAAATGCTGCAAGAAGCCCGCTTCCGGCTAGTCATCGTCCACGACGACGAGGAGCGGGAATACGCCTACACGGCGGCGGCCGAGAAACTGCTGGAAACCGGCCGGCAAGGCGGCTGGACGATGGTCAGCATGAAGGATGATTGGAATACCGTATTCAAAGAATGACAAGAACTAAGGAAGGAGATCAACAATGAGCCAGAAAGCGGATGCATTCTATATCGACGACGATTCCAAGCCCTACACCCATCTCAACTTCAAGAACGATCCTGAAGAGTTCCAGTTCGCTATCATTACCGACAACGCCGGCGCGGCCCGGCCCGGCGTCTTCGCCAAGGCGGTGGAGATGGTGAACTGGCTTCAGCCCGAGTTTGTGGTGAACGCCGGCGATCTGATCGAGGGCTATAGCGAGGATGAGGATCAGGTGCGCGCCTGGTGGCAGGAGATCGACGAAACTCTAGAACAGCTTGAGATGCCCTTCTTCTTTCTGCCGGGCAATCACGACATGTTCTCTGATACGGCCGTCAAGATCTGGCGCGAGCGCTTCGGCAGCGAACGGGCATACTATCACTTTGTTTACAAGAACGTGCTCTTCCTGATGGTCAACACCGAAGACCCGCCGAAGACCGTGGCCGACCTTCAGCGCGACGATCCAGAATTGTACGGAAGAATCGCAGCCAACTACCCGAAGATGGAGGAGTTGCAGAAAAAAGAACACCAGACTGTGGAAGACGGCCGGATGCTCCTTAAGCTGGCTGAGCCGGTCGAGAATTGGCTGGGGCAGATCAATATCAGCGAAGAGCAGGTCGCCTATTTCAAGAAGGTCCTGGAGGCGAACCTCGATGTGCGCTGGACGTTCGTCGTCACGCACTCACCGCCCTATCATTCGCCCACAATTGGCGAGAAGGATCCCGGTAACTTCCCCATGATCGAGGCCCTGCTGGCAGACCGCACCTACACCGTCTTTTCAGCGCACACCCATACGTATCACTTTGACCGGCGAAACGGCCGTGACTATATTACGACAGCCACCAGCGGAGCGGTGAACCTGCCAAGGCCTGGCGCGATGGATCATGTGGTCTGGGTCACCATGACCAAAGGCGGCCCTAAGATCGTCAACTTGCTGATGAATGGCATCATGGACAAAAAGGGGCCACCCAAGGACGACGCGCTGGAGGCAATCGGTTTGTATAGGCCGAAAGCTCAACCCTGAGAGATATAGAGTTCGCATTCTGAGCCGATAATTAGTTGGTGGCTCCGCAGTTAGTGAATTGCTGGGTGCAGAATCTTGGCCTGGTTGGAGGTTCTGCGCCTGTTCCCCTTTATTTGCAGGCACGGTATCGCCCCTGTAGTTGGATATCAGCCGGGATATAATTCACTCGGCACCCAGGTCTCTCTGCTTCCAAGACCATTGATAGTTAAAAAGGAAAGTAACATGTCCGAAAAGTCGAAATCAACTCAAAAGTACAACACCCCCATACCCGAGAACATCACCACCCCGGAGGTGGTCAAAACGCGCATCGGCAAGCTAAAGTTCCTCGATGGTTTGCCGAGTAAAAAGACCGCCCGGAAAGTCTTTGACAACCTGGACTTCCTGCGTGGTGTAGAAGTTTTCCTGAACGGGATCCCGGCCGCGTCGCTGGAAGCATTGCGCGCCGGCCATGAGGAGAAC
>JBFFWQ010000109.1:0-20297 GCA_041570195.1 Promineifilaceae bacterium (SeqCode)
GCGATGGCTCGTCGCTCGTCGACAGGGTGAAATTGTTTGATGTCATCGTACTTGTAGGCAGTGATGTCGTACATCCAGACCACGGCCCGCCGGCCAAGATAAACGCCTTCGGTCCAGACCACCAGCCAATAAACCGCCAGTCCAACCAGCACCGCGACCGTAACCAGAACCAACCACATCACCTGTGCTCACTGACCACTGATTACAAATAGCCTGATTCGCGCAGCCAGCGTTCGGTCTGGGCCATGCCTTCTTCGATGCTGACACGCGGGTGGTAACCTAACAACTGCTTGGCGTTGTCGATGGAGTAGACGGAGTTATTGGTGTAATAGGCCAGCAGGGCGTCGGTTGACTCAGTCCGGCCGATGAAGGGCTTGACCAGGGTGAGGGCGATGCGGGCCAAACCTAGCGGCAGCTTTCGCGGCCGCCGGCCGCACATGGCGCCGTAGTAACCCAAAAAATCGCGCCAGGGCAATGGCTGATCAACGAAGTTGAACGCCTGGCCGGAAGCAGCCGGCCGGTCTGCGGCCAGGATCAGGCCGTCGATCAAGTTCTCGACGTAGATGGGCTGGGCGTGGCCGGTGCCGTCGCCGAAGATGGCAGGTACGCCGCGCTTGACCAGCTTAAACAGATTGATGGTCCAACTGCGGCCGCGCGGGCCAAAGACCATACCCGGCCTGATGACTGTCACCTCCTGACCGATTTCCTCACCTACCTGGCGGGCGCGGATATCGCCCAGGGCCTTGGTACGGCCGTAGAGGGCAGCTTGTTCTGTATCTAGGGCCATCTCTTCGGCCATGATCGGCGCACGGGGCGGGCCGTAGGCGGCCATGGAGCTGAAGTGAATGACCCGCTCGATGTCCATGGCGGCCGCCTGGCGCACCAGGTGTTCGACGGCGTCCATGTTCACGCGCTGGGCAACTTCCTTGGAGCTGGTGCCGGAGGCTACGGCCAGGTTGAAGACGATTTCTTGCCCTTCCAATGCCCGATCAAGGGAATCGAAGTCGGTCATGTCGACGGATATGTGAGCCACGCCGGCTTCGGTCAACGGCCCAGCGAGTTCCGGCCGGCGGTTAGCGCCGGTGACCTGGGCGCCCTCTTCTTGGGCCAGCCTCAGGGCCAGGTGACGGCCGATGAAGCCGGTCACGCCGGTGACCAGGATTCGTTTTCCGCGCAAGGACATGGCGGGGATTTTAGCGGAAGTGTCCTGATCCCGGTAGGGGCAAGTCGGCTAGCAGATCAGCTGGGTTTTAGACCACAAACTTCACTTCGGGCCGCCTCGCTCCTCACCGAATATAGAAGTCTGACTTTTCTGACGCTGTCTTTGCCAGCAGGATAATGTGATAAGGAGCCAGACTTCTTCGGCTACCAGGAGCGGCCGCTTTCTGGCGTCTCCAGTACGTACGTACGGGTGGTAGCGGCCTGGGCGATGAAGCCCATGACGGCCAAGCCGATCCAGATCAAGAACCAGAACCAGGAGTCATTGAGCACGGCCTGGACCGGGTTGCTGCCTAAATCAGACAGCTCGACGACGTTGAAGAGCAGCATGGCGCTGAGGAAGAGGCCGGAAGCGCCGCCGACGGCCGTGATGGCGATGATGACCCATTTCTGCAGGTTGAGCAGCAGTGTAGCCAGGGCTACGAGAATTGCCGCGACCAGGCCGACGACGAAGGCCAGCACGGCCGGGTCGTCGAAGATGGCGTACATCAGGCCGGCGCCGAGGGCGTAGCCGACCGAGCCGGCCAGGATGGCCACCCCGGCGATGTAGAACAGGTAGGAAAGCAAGGAGAAGATCAGGCCGACGATGAAGCCGACGACCCAGGCGAGTACCGTGGCCAGGAAGCCGTCGCCGAATAAAATGGTCACGGCCGAGACGGCCAGGAAGAAGCCGGCGAAAAAGCCCCAAATCGGCAACAGAAGCAGGAAGAATCGGTAGCCGGCGAAGAGCGCGGCCAGGCCTAGCAGTAGGGCCAAAATACTGACGCAAAGTGTTTCGAAACCCATGATTTTCCCTCCTGGGAAGATAGCTGTTGGCTTTGAGCCATTAGCTTTGAGCGGTTGGTGGCTAGCGGAAGGTAGTTGAACGCAGGTGTGTTGTGCCCTCCTGGAATGACGCAGATCGGCTTAGAATAATCAAAGTATAGTTAACACTGTCTGTCCGGACAATCGAATCTTCTCGCCGCATATATCTCTCAAAACGCGTCAAGGCTCCTCCAGTTCCACGCAGTTCCCTCTGGTTCCACTTAGTTCCCTTCAGTTCCTCTCCTATTGCCAATCGCAAATAGCTTCCAAATAGGCGGCCGAGCCGTCGCGGAACCAACCGTCCAATTGGGCGACTTCTTTCAGTTGCTGGCCGCGGAATCGGGGGACGACGGCGTAGCGGCACTCTAGCTCGGGCAGCGCGGTCATATCGCCCCACAGCTTTTCGAATTGGGCGACAGGGAAGATGTCCTCGTGACCTTTGCCCCAACGCTTCTTGACATCCTTAATGGTGATATAGGTTGGCATGCGGGCCGCCAGGGCGCGGATGGCCGTGGCCACTCTGGGGCCGTCGGCCAGGTCGTCCCGGCCGAGGCCAAAGACGGCCAGTAGCTGGTCGATGTCGACCCAGGTGGTACTGGAATTGTAGTAGGATAGATCGAACTCTATCTCCTCGCGAGGCAAGGCCAGGCCCTCGATAAGGCGCACCCGGCCGTTGAAGCGGGCCAACCCGCCGCCCCGATCCTCGATGCGCCGGGGAATGACCTCGGTGGTCAACCCGGCACCCTGGTCGATATGGTAGCCAAGCAGGGCCGGATCGGCGTTGGCGCCCAGGGTGTCGATATTGTGGACCATCAGGTATTTGAGCTTTGGCCTTTTGTCGATCAGCCGGGCCAGGGTGCCATTGCGCAACATGTTAGGTACTTCATACCAATGCCCGACGGGGTGCAGGCATTGCATGGGCACATTGTCGGTGTAGTCGTCGCCTTCTCCCATCTGGCGGGCCCAGCCGATAAGGGCCGCGTGCAGGTTATCCTGCATCTTCTGGGCCTGCTCGTCCAGCAACTGCTGGGGCATCTCTTCCCAGGCGAAACGCAAGTCGCGGGCCATGGGCACCAATCTCAGACCGACAATGCGGCCGGGCGACAGGATCAGCGGACCTTCATAGTCATAATCGCTGGTCATCTTCAGGAAGGCTTCGATGGGTTGCTGGGTCATATAGCTGGTTGTGAAGAGGTGGGGCAATGTCGTCCCGCATAGCCGGCCGATCTGGCGACTCTTGGCCAGATGGACTTCGACGAAGGTGCGGTGACGGTCGCCCAACTTGCAGAAGGGATTGAGGGCCTTGACGACGCCAGCGCCCTTGGTCCAGCGACTGCCGGTGCCGCCGGCCAGGGAAACGACGGCCACCGCTCCGTCGGCCAGGGCATCCAAGCCCAGTTTGCGATAGCGGTCCGGGATGCCGGCCGTGGCGTCGAAGACGTCGTCACGGCTTACATCTTCGATCTGGCTGTTGACCGGCAGGCGATTTTGAGCCAGGCCGATGCGACCGCTGCGTAAGTCAGAACGTATCTGCTCGTGCTGCAGGCGATCAAAGCCGTAACGGTCCAGCAACGCGGCCAGGCTCTGGTCTTCGGCCGGCGATTCGACGGCGTAAGGCAGCAGACGGTCAAAAAGGGTCTGGACCATGCCGGCCAACTCCGGTTCATTACGGGCCGCCTCGCTGAAGCGATCCAGCTCGGCCCGGCGAAAGGCGGTTAACTGGTGGGGTTCCAGGCGTAGTAGGGCCGGCACTGTCTGGGTGTAGTAACCGGGCGGCATCAGGGCATCCTCCCCGTCGCACAAAGTTGCCGTCGAGCCTTGTTCGTTGATGGCGAAGTCGTAGACGACAGGTTCCATGGCAAAGGGCACGGCCGATTCCAGCTCGCGCTTGGTCTCGCTCATGATGGCTCCCAGTCGCTTCTGCGCGGCCGGCCTGACGCGGGGGTCGAACAGGAAGCCCATGCCGCCGCCGGCCATGCCCCCTAGCATCCAGAAGCCCCAGAAGTCGGGGCCATATTCGGCCGTCACGCGCTCGATGAGGGTGTCGGTATAGAGGTTGCCAGCCCAGGGGATGATGGTCTGGATTGGGCCCTGGAAATTTCGCTGGGTGGCGTCGCCGATGGCCCGCACGTCACCCTTGGCCAGAATGTCGACCACCTCGTCCAATATACGAATGGCCTGCTGGCGACCCAGCCACTCAGCTTCAGAGCGTAGCAGGTATTTCTCGGTGACCATTTCCAGGATCGGGCCGACATCCTGGGCCATGCCGCCATGGACGAGGACAAGGCTATCTTGCAGCTTCTGGCGGGTCGCGGGTGTTACCTCTTCCAGGCTGAAGATCTTGTGGCTGGGTAATAGGCGGCCGCGACTGATGCCGAACTCGGGATCGTTTTGGCTGGCGTTCTGGCCGCGGATTAATTTCATGCCCGGCCATAATCCGCCCGAATCCTGCCAGCCGCCGCCGGAGCCGGCCAGCCACTCGCCCAGAATGGCCCGGGCGGCCACCAATCTTCGCTCTTCATTGGTCAAAGGGCCGCTTAGCGTTTTGGCCTGGCCAGTGGCTCGCATCAGGCAGGCGATGAGACAGGCCAGTAGACTGGTCGAAACGGCCAGGCGCGAGCCCTTGGGAATGCCGTTGACCCGGCTGACCAGCTCGATGCCGTAGCCCGGCCGCGTCAATTGGGTCAGCAAATCGGCCAGCGGCTGTTCGGCGCCCTCCATGCCCGGCGGCACGATGCCGGCGGCGATGACGGCCGCTTTGAGCAGGCCCAGGTAGTCGCGAGCGAAGTCGAAGACCTCACGTTGGCTGCCGATCTCGGCTGTGGCGCCCAGATCGACGCTAACCAGCCGCAAGATCGGCCGGTCGATGATTCGAAAATAGGCTTCTACCGGTGGCTGGGGCGGCTTTGGAGCCGCGGAGCCATCGGGCCCCCGAACCGCCAGATCGATGGAGGTGTTAATCACCCGCGCCCCTTCGGGAAAATCCATGCCCAGGAAGAAGATATCACTCCAGCCGCTGTGGGTCAGGTCCATGCGCACTGGGGTGGTCTCGCGCACGATGGGGAAGAGTCCGGATCGCACATCGCGAGCCAACAGTTCTGGCCGGACGCGCAGAGGCTGATCGGCCGGGTGACCGGTGCGGAACATCCATTGGTTGCCGCTGACCGAGCGTACACTGCGCCGGACCTGGTCGGCCAGGGTCTGGAAGCCCAGGCCGTGGTACGCGGCAGCCAGGGCGCTGGAGATGCCATCACTGGGTCCGTCAGCGATCTGGATGGTCAGAAATACCTCGATGGCTTCCTCGAAACGCCGTTTGAGTAGATGAAGGTAGCCGTCATAGGGCACCAGGCCGGCCGCCGACAGGCCACTCTTCAGCGGTAAGTGGAAGCGGTGAATGGCGTATAGGAAGAAAAGGGCCCGAACGCGAATGTAGAGGTTGTCGCTCTGGCGTCGCAGCTGATCCAGGGCCTGGCATTCGACCAGCAATTGCTCCAGCGATGCGCCGCGACAAAAGGCGCCAAGCGAACGGTCGCGCTGGGCCGGATCTTCGGCGGTGATGATGCGGACGAGTTCGCTCATGGCTTATCCACCTTCTTCCGAGGCGCCCATCTCGCGCAGGGCGAGGAGCTCCAGTAAGCGGGTCAGCACCTGGTCACGGTCGCGGCCGCTAAGGGCCAGGGCCAGCTGGGCGATAAGTAGTCCGTATCGGGCTCCGACGTCATAACGCCAGTCCCTTATTTCCAGGGCCAGGTATTGTTCCTGACCGGCCAATTCAGCCAGGGCCGGCGCGAGCCAGACTCGGTCGCCGGCCGCTAACTGCGCTTCGAGGATGTCCATGAGTGTTGGCGTCAGGACGTGCATGCCGAAGAAGGCCAGGTAATAGCCGGCGCGCATGCCGGACATGACCAGGTGTTGCTCGGCCTCGGTGGGCGTCGGCTTCTCCACCACGGTTTCTACCTGGTAGAGGTGTTTACGTCCCGGGACGCGGCGGCCGCCGACCACGCCATAATAGGGCAGGAGATTCTCACGGGTGGGCTGGACGGCCGAGACGGCGCTGGCTTCGGCCGCGGCTACGCGGACGAGGTGCTCGGCGCAGCCTTCTTCGGTACGGCTGACATAGAGATGGTCGCCGACCAGGTGCAGAAAAGGTTCGCGGCCGGTGAAGTCGCGGGCGCAGTAGACGGCATGCCCATAGCCACGCGGCTCGTCCTGGCGGACGAAGTGCAGCCGCCCGGCATGGTCGCCGGCAACTTCGGCGAAGGCGGATTCATCACCCGGCCGGATAACCAGGCAAATCTCTTCAACCCTTGCCCTGAGGGCTTCTTCGACGATGATAGTTAAGACGGACTTCTTGACCCCGTCGCGGTCGATGAGGGTTTGCAAGGGTAAGGTGCGCTGGCCCCGGCCGGCGACAGTGATGACGGCTTTTTTGATCTCCATGGCCATCTCCTTGTGAATTAGCTTTCGGCTTTCAGCCGTCAGCTTTCAGTTTCGGCCGCCGGCGATGAGTGCCTGGTGACTCCATTGGCTATAGCAGTACGTGGCTCACAGGAGCGGGCGGTCAGTTTCTGCGGCAAGTGAGTGCATTCTCGTATCTATGTGCGGCACTAACGGCGTGTCAAGTAGTAGGGCACAAAGGCCAAGATGATGGTGTATTCTAGTGTACTCGATCTGAGGTGGTCAAGTGGCCAGTCCTTAGCTGGCCAGTCCTTAGCTGAGGATATCCCACCCTCAACTACCAAGTTCGCGCATCGCGCTTTATACCACGACAAGAGAATAGTTTGCGGCGGCTTCCATGGGGACGGTAAAATCTCTCAAGCACTGGCATTGAGCTGGAGAGACTTCAGCAGGCGGATGCTTGGAGACTCTGCTATCATCGCATTCTCTGAGTTAACAACGACTTCTCGAGAACAAACTAGGGAGCGGTTTATGATTAAAGTGTTCAGCGTAGCACAGATGGTGGCGGCCGAAAAGGCTTCGGACGCCGCCGGTAACAGCTATGATGAAATGATGGAAAAGGCCGGTCGGGCTGTTGCCGAGGCTATCATTGAGCGGCGACCGGTTTCCGCCAACGTCGTGACTATCCTGGTCGGACCGGGCAATAACGGCGGGGACGGGCTGGTGGCCGGCCGGTACCTGGCCGAGGCCGGGGCTGAGGTCACTTTCTATCTGTATCGCGAGAGAGACCCGGCAGGGGATCATAATTTGGCCCAGGTCCAAAGAATGGGGCTGCCGATATTGCTGGCCGAGCACGACCACCGATACACGGTCCTGCACTCCAGACTGCAGGTCAGCGACGTCGTCATCGACGCGTTGTTGGGCACGGGCGTGTCACGGCCGATCGGCGGCGAGTTGGCCAAGCTCATGAGCCGGGTGCAGAGGGCGTTGGAGGAGAAGAGGGGAAGGGGGAAAGAGGAGAAGCGGAGGGGAGGAGAATCGGTACTGCACTCGCTCAGCGGCTCACCCGCTCACCCGCTCACCCCTCCACACCCCTACATCGTCGCCGTAGATTGCCCCAGCGGCTTGAACTGCGACACCGGGGAACTAGACAGATTGGCCGTGGCGGCCGAGTTGACGGTGACATTCGCCGGACCGAAGCGAGGACATTTCTTGTTCCCCGGGGCGGCGGCCTGCGGGGAGATAGTGGTAGCCGATATCGACATCAGTCAAGATCTGCCTGAAGTGGCCGCCGTGCAAACAGAAGTGGTGACGGAAGAGAGGGCCATTGGTCTGTTGCCTGAACGACGGGTGGACGGGCACAAGGGCACTTTTGGCTGGGTGCTCATCGCGGCCGGGTCAGCTTGTTATTGGGGGGCAGCGGCGCTGGCCGGCCGAGCCGCTTACCGGACCGGGGCCGGCCTGGTGGCCCTGGCGGTGCCAGCGGCTATCCGGCCGGCGCTGGCCACCCAGTTGCCGGAAGCGACCTACCCGCTTATTCCTGAACAAGATGTGCTAGGCGTCGAGGCGGCCGAGGCGATCCTGGCCGAGCTGAGCACTTATCAGGCGCTATTGGTAGGGCCGGGACTGCATGAGGCTGGGCGATTCATGCGGGCACTGCTGGACGGCGGTCAGGAGACAGCTTTACCGCCGTTGGTGGTCGATGCTGACGGGTTGAATCTTCTGGCAGCCATGACTGATTGGCCACGACGTCTTCCGGCGAACACGGTGCTGACGCCGCATCCGGGTGAAATGGCCCGCTTAATGGGCGCTGGTCTGGACCAGGTCAGAGCCCAGGATCGGGTGGACCTGGCCCGAGAGAAGGCGACCGAGTGGGGGTGCGTCATACTGTTGAAAGGGGCCTATACGGTGATTGCCGCGCCTGATGGTCGCTGCGCCATTTTGCCTTTCGCCAATCCGGCCCTGGCAACGGCCGGCAGCGGTGACGTGCTGTCGGGCATCATTGTGGCTCTGTTGGGCCAAGGGGTTCCTCCGTATGAGGCGGCCGTCCTGGGCGGGTATTTGCATGCCGCCGCCGGGCAAAGGTCGGGCCTACAGGCCGGCTTACTGGCCGGAGAAATCGCTGACTGGGTGCCGGAAGTCATGGATGGGCTCTGGTCCTAGTAGCGCCGCTAGCGGTTGTCGGCATGCCGGCTCGGGCTATAATCTGCCGAATTTGTCAGCCGAGGTTAAGTGATGAAGAAGAAAATCCCTGTAGGCATATTAGGCGCAACTGGCGCAGTGGGCCAGCGCTTTGCTCAGCTATTGGCCAATCACCCCTGGTTTGAGATAGCGGCCGTAACCGGCTCTGAGCGAACCGTCGGCCGGCCGTATGGTGAGGGAGTCAATTGGGTGGTTCCCGGCGAGCGGCCACCGGCTGTGGCTGACTTGATCGTGCAGGGGACACGGCCGAACCTGGATGTGCCGGTTGTTTTCTCAGCTTTGCCGACGAGCAAAGCCCAGGAATGGGAGCCGAAATTCGCCGCGGCGGGCTATGCCGTGGTGACTAATGCCTCGGCCTATCGCATGGCGCCTGATGTGCCGCTGCTGATTCCGGAGATTAACCCTGACCACACGGACCTCATCCCGGCCCAGCGAGCCGGCCGTGACTGGTCCGGATTCATCGTCGCCAGCCCAAATTGCTCAACGACCAGCGCCGTGCTGCCGATGAAGGTGTTGCAGGATGCCTTTGGCCTGGAAGCGGCGATCATGACCACTATGCAGGCTATTTCAGGCGCCGGGTATCCGGGCGTGGCGTCGCTGGCCATCCTGGATAACGTCGTGCCCTATATCGACGGCGAAGACGAAAAGCTAGAAGCGGAACCGAAGAAGCTTCTGGGGACGTTCAATGGCGACGCCATCTTGATGGCGGCTATTGACCTGAGCGCCCAGGCCAACCGGGTGCCGGTAGTCGATGGGCATCTAGCCAGTGTATCGGTCAAGCTGAGCCGGTCGGCCACTCCGGCCGAGGCGATAACGGCCCTGGAAAGCTGGCGACCGCCGGCCGTAAACGCTGAATTGCCCAGTAGCCCAAAACGGGTCCTGATCTACCGCCACCAGAGCGATCGGCCGCAGCCACGCCTGGATCGCGACGCAGAAGATGGCCTGGCCTGGACGGTGGGCAAAGTACGTGAGTGTGGCGTACTCGACCTGCGCTTCCTGTCCATCACGCACAATACGCTGCGCGGCGCGGCCAGCGGGTCCGTGCTGAATGCGGAGTTGTTGGTGGCTCAAGGATATATTGGGTGAGCTGGTGAAGGGGTGAGCGGGTGAAAACGATGAGCGACAAGTTGGCGCGGACCCATCATGATCTACTGGTTTACAAAAAGGCTTTCGATGCAGCGCTTCAGATACATGAATTGACAGCCGCCTTCCTAAAAGCGGAAGCGTGGTGCAAGAGGCGCTACCACAAAGCCTTCATAAGCAAGCTGTCGGATGCTGAGAGCGAAGCGGCCGAAACGCAGGTCTGACTAGAATTCGCGGTCCGGTTAGGCTACCTTTAATCGTGAGGTTGCAACAAGTAAGTACAAGACTTACGATGAGGTGTTAGCAACTATTGTCGGCATGATAAACCATCCCGAGACCTGGACGCTTAAGAGCAACAAATAGCCGCCCTTCACCCCCTCACCCGCTCACCAGTTCACCCTCACACCCTAGGGGTTACTCGTCACCGGGTTCTCGTACCAGATGGGTATGACCTGGAACCAGGTGTTGCCGGGTTTGAGCGGGAAGGGCTGGCCTTTTTCGTCGACGAAGGTGAACATGTCATAGCGGCCGATGCGTTGCCAGGTGGCGTCGTAGCGCTGGCCATCGCGGAAGATGACGGCTGGGCCGGTGCCGAAGATCTGAGGCTGGACGGAGTAGCTGGCGCAGGCACCGTTGTAGTACTGCTCGCAGATGTTGCGATCCTCAATATGACCGGCCAGGATGACCACCACGTTGGCTGCATCTACCTGCTCGTTGGTATTGGCGTCCAGATGCTTTTCGCCGTCAGTCCAACGACGGTAACGGCCGCTCATACCGTCGAAGTGCCAGTTGATGATCGTCCAGTCGTAATCGACGATGGCCTCATTGGCTGGCTGGCCCCCTTCGGGTGGGTCGCTATGGAAGGTCATGAAGGTGTTGAAGGTCGGCCGCTGGTTGAGCCCCTTTTCCTCCAATACGTTCCAGAAGGTTTCGGGTTTGCCATAGAAAGTGTGCTCGGTTGGTTTGTCCTCTCCGGTACGATAGTAGCCAGCCTCGTAAGCAAACAGGATGCGGGGCCGAAAATCGGCGTTGAGAAGCTTTTGGCGTACACCTTCGCTAGAACCCGAATAAGCCAGCGAAGCGTCGTACATGGCCGGCAACTCGAGGTCGATGAGCCGGGCGCTGCGAATGGGCCCGACCTTGGGTGGCGTCTGGCCGTAGACGATAATGGTGAAGCGGGTGATTCCGGCCTCGGTGATGTGTTCGAAAACCAGATCGGCGTCATTCAGGCCTGATTGCGGCCGAACCCATTTGGCTGGGGCATTGGAGATCTTCACCGCCAGTGGCCGGCGGTCCAACCGGTCCGGATCGTCAACTTTCTCGCCCGTCAAGGGGTTAATGTCGTCGGCGAAATCCGCTTTGCCTTGCAGGATAATTCTCTCAAGAGTCGGCGTTGCTTCCATTGTAACCGTGGCGGTAATTGTAACCGCAACCGGCGGCAAGGTGACGGTTGGCGCCGGGGGAAGGGTCGTTGTAGGCGCAGGCTCCTCCGTGGGCAGGGCGCTTACCCGATTCGTGTGTGCGGCGTCCTGAGTCGGCGCGGGTGGGATCTCGTCATCGCGGCAGGCAACGAGCAGCATGACCACAGCAGCCATGAGGTATAATAGTTTCCAACTTCTTCCAAGCATCGCCTATCCTCAAGCAGCGAGTCTGTTTTCAATAGCCTAGAATAAGCCTAGGCCTGGCGTAGCAGGTCTTTTTTCGTTTGGCCTGCAAGGTACGGATAAATCGATTCACGTGCTATACCGGCGACAAGAAGCCATAGGCTCACCGGCCGGTCAGCAGCCGCATATTTTCTTACCGTATGGCCAATTAGCCAAATTGGTCTATTAGCCAAATTGGCTCAGGAAACGAATACGGTTACGGTGCCGCTGAAACCGGGATGAACAAGGTCCCCAGACGGACTAACGATCATCCAGCGCGGCAATGCCTGGCAAAGTGCGGCCTTCCAGGAATTCCAGGCTCGCGCCGCCGCCGGTGCTGACATGGCTCATTTGCTCAGTCAGTCCGGCTTTGGCCACGGCCGCCGCCGAATCGCCCCCGCCGACGATCACCTGCGTGCCCTGGCCGGCCAGGCCGGCCAATAGCGTTGCCAGGGCATTGGTGCCGGCCGCGAAGCATTCGGATTCAAAGACGCCCATGGGTCCGTTCCAGATCACCAACTGGGCGCCCTGCAGGGCGCCGTTGAAATGTTGGATTGACACTAGCCCAATATCGAGGGCCATCTTATCGGCTGGAATCTCAGCCACAGGTACATCTTTGGCCGAATCTGGACTATCGACACTATCAGCAACGACGACGTCAACCGGCAAGACCAGGCGATCCCCAGCCGTTTCCAGTAGGCGTTTCGCTTCAGGTATGGCTTCTTCTTCTACCAGGGATTTGCCGATTTCGCGACCCTGAGCCTTGAAGAAAGTATTGGCCATGCCGCCGCCGATAAGAATTCGGTCAGCCACCCGTAGCAAGTGATCGATAAGCTTCACCTTGTCGGAGATTTTCGCGCCGCCCATGATGGCGATGTAGGGATGGGGAGGGTCATCGACGGCCGAGCCCAGAGCGGCGATTTCCTTTTCCATCAGGAATCCTGCGACGGCCGGACCTCCTTTGGCTCGCATGGCTCGGGCCGCGCCTTCGGTGCTGGCGTGGGCCCGGTGAGCTGAGCCAAAGGCATCGCCGACGTAAGCATCTGCCAAATCGGCCAGTCGGCGCGACAGCTCGGGATCGTTTTTCTTCTCTCCCGACTCAAAGCGAGTGTTTTCCAGCACCATTACCTGACCTGGTTTCAGCTCAGAAGCCGCGGCGCTCACGCTATTACCCACAACCTGATCAACCTTGATCACTGGCTTGCCAAGAAGCTCACTCAAACGCGCAGCTACCGGATCCATGGCGAACTGCTTGTCATCGGCGCTTTTGGGCCGGCCAAGATGGGAGCATAAGATAAGTGCCGCGCCATGATCGAGTAGATAGTTGAGGGTAGGCATGGCGGCCCGGATTCGCGTGTCATCGGTGACGCCTATGTCGCCCGCAGGGTCCTTGCTACTCAACGGCACGTTGAAATCGACCCGCACTAGAACCTTTTTGCCTTCGACGTCGATATCCTTAACGTTTAGCTTGTTCATGGAACACCTTTACTTTCTCGTTGATTGTTCTAATCACAATCTACGGCCCAATTTTACTCACCTCTCCTCGTTGCTGCGAGCGAAAGATGGCAGTCGTTTCGTTGTCATTGGCCATTCGTGGTCTTTCATGGAGGGGTGGTCGCTGCGCCGGGTTGATGTAGAGACGCCGACTCAATAAGGTACGCAGATGACCTGGGTCGTCTTGACGGAGTAATTGGCGTCCAGATTGTTCGCCGCGCCAATGGCTTGAGGTGTGGTGCCGTAGGCCCTGGCTATATCTGAAACGGTCTGCTGGTCGCGGACCACGTGCGGCCGGCTCCCGGGGCAGAAGGCAGTATTGGCGACCGGCAGAAGCAAGCTGTTGCCAACAATTATGCTGGTGGAGGCGATATTGTAGCTAGCCATCAGGTCGATAGATGTATTCTGTTTCTGCGTGATGCGATACAGACTATCACCTGGCACCACGACGTAGTTGATTAGAATCACCGGCGGCGGCGGCGGAGTCGGGGTCGGCTGTGGCAGTGCAGTAGCCGTCGCTTGGCCGCCGGTGCCAACCTGAGCAGTAGGCTGGGCTGCCCCGGTGCTTTCTGGAGACGAACTCTCTCCAACCACTTTGACTGACATGGCCGGATCCGGGTAGATGATGACGACCTGATCCCCTACCTCGATCGGAACACCAACTGCAGCGTCGAGGTTTTGCGCATCTTGTCGGATTACGAGAATAGTAAGGGCGATGAAGCAGGCCACGGCGCAAAGAGCGGCGATGCCTGCCACGGCCAATCCCGTGCGCACATTCTTACGTTGCCTCTGGTCCATTTTTCTAGCCCTGTGCTTTATGTTACATTTCTCATACCTTTGTGACAAGTTGAACATTCGGGCACCTTTGTCGTTTTGGCGAGCGAGGCACCCGACGTGAGGTTGAGGTATGGCACCGTTTAGACAACGTCAAGAATTGGAAGCAATTGAACGTTCGATTCTGGCTCCGTACGGATTGAAGAGCGCCAACTCGAAGGGTCGAGCCTACCCGGAAGAGGAGTCGGCCTCGCGGACGGCATTTCAGCGCGATCGGGATCGCATCATCCACACGACGGCGTTCCGGCGACTGGAATACAAGACGCAGGTGTTCGTATTTTATGAGGGCGATCATTACCGTACACGCCTGACGCATACCTTGGAGGTTACCCAATTGGGCCGGTCTCTGGCCCGGGGACTGGGAGCCAACGAAGATCTGACCGAAGCGATCTGTCTGGCTCATGATCTAGGTCATCCGCCCTTCGGTCATGCCGGAGAGTACGCCTTGAATGAATTGTTGAAGAATCATGGCGGATTTAACCACAATACCCAAAGCTACCGCATCGTGACCCAATTAGAGGAGCGATACCGTCAGTTTCGGGGCCTTAATCTGACTTATGAGACGCGCGAAGGCATGATTAAGCACGAGACTGAATACGATCGGAGCGATGCCGCGGAATATGAGCCGGAAAAGCGTGCTTCATTGGAGGCGCAGATAGCAAACCTGGCCGATGAGATCGCTTATAACGCCCATGATCTGGAGGACGGATTGCGGGCCGGCCTTTTTGGCCCAAGTGATCTGGAGGGTCTGGAAATCTGGCAGAAGCTGCGCGAGGAAATTGGCTGGAATGGCCAGCCCTTCGACCCCATCACGCGCAGAGACGTAATACGCGAATTGATTGGTATCATGGTCGGCGATGTTATCGCCACCGCAGCGGCCAACCTGTCAGAAAGACAGATCGACTCTGTGGAAAAGCTGCAAAGCCAAACGTCTAACGTAGTCGGATATTCGACGGGGTTGGCGCGACCGATCAGGGCCCTCAAAGATTTCCTTTTTGAGCGCATGTATCGCCATTATCGCTTGATGCGGATGCAGTCTAAGGCCGAGCGCTTCATCGTCGAGATGTTCGAGGCGTATGTGAGCGAGCCGAGAATGTTGCCTACCAAGGTAAGAGATACCTTGCCCGGCGCCTCACTACACCGGGTGATCGCCGACTATATCGCCGGTATGACTGATCGCTATGCGCTGGAGGAATGGGAGAAGCTTTTTGATCCTTACCGGCGGGCTTGAGAGGGGGGGCAAGAGCAAGTGGGTTTCGATGGAAAATGAAACAGGGGCCTGGATCGCCAGACCCCTGCGCTGTTGTCACGGGATGTGAGATTCTGTCTTATCGTAGCTAGAAATCCAGCATGTCGTCGACCCGCTCTTGGACGTCAGGCTCGGGGAATTCTCCATCTTTGTTCCAAGCCGATAATTCGACGGTGAAGCGTTCAAAGAAGCTTTGCGGTGGCAGCGCACCTGTACCGTATTCAAGCTCGGTGATGGAGGCGTTGACGATGAGGGTGGCTGTTTCCAAGACGATCGTCTCGTTGGGTCGGGCCAGGACGGGCTCGCCTTTCGGCGCCAACTTGGCCTTGATCGCCTCATCGAAGAAAGCGTGATCGCTCATGATGACCTTGGTCACCGTGCGAATGTCGTTCTTGTCGAATAGCCAGACTTCAAAAGCGGTGACGTTCTTTGGTATATCGGCGCCCAGCGTTTCAGAGAGACCGACGCCGCATTCACCTAAGAAGTCGCCGTCGGCGTTCTCGATGCTGAAGGATTCATCGTAGGTATCATGGCCGCGCGTGAAGGTTGTTTGGAAGCGAGCCAGCGGCGTAACCTGCTGTCTAATCTCGGCTGCTTCCACTGGTTCCGCCTCGGCTGCCGCCATCCCATAACCCTCGGGCGAATCACCAGGTGTGTCGCTTCCGCGTCTCTGCCAAACGATCAAGATCGCGGTGACGACCACGCCGAGAATCGCCAATAGCCCACAAATGAGCGCAATATAGCCCAGATTGCCACGACCGCCGCCGGCCTCATCTTCCGCCGGCGTCGTCGCGACGCCTGTGCAGCCGGTGCCATTCAGCGTCTGGGCCAACGCATTCAATCTCAGTGCCTCATCAGTATTGGAGGTTTCATTGGCCAACTTGCAGATCTCTTGATCGGCATCGGGCCAATCCGAAAAAGTCTGCTGCATGCGTTCCTGATTTCCTTGAAACGCATACAGATCGGCCATCGCGATCAAATAGGTTTCCTTGTTACTCTGGCTCATATCCTGCGGCTTGGCACCAGTGTATTCAACCGGCCAAATAACCCAACCAAAGAGAAACAAGCCAATGGCCCATCCGACGAGAAACGCAACGATCCCAACTAGGATGTAACGACCAGTCTTGTCTTCCATCTGTCACCTACCTTATTGACCTTTTCGGAATTGTCCAGTCGGCGCGTTCTTTAGAAGCTAGGTTGGTGTCCACTGGCACACATCGCCCACTCCTACAAAGGCGGGCGCACAACCCCAACGAAACGCACCTTGTTTAACCAGGTGACATCCCCTCTGCGGGGATTATCTTACCATAACTCACCTGGCCGCACAAGCAATTTTATGTCTAATTGCCTATTTTCGACACATTTTGCCTGTGGTATACTTTTCGAGTATTGACCACCGTCAGATGGAGGTCCATGTTGGTTGACAACCGTTCCCGGTATGAGGTGGCTCTCAGGCAGGGACACACACACAGTTGGGATCAGCAATGGCCAGAGGCCATTGTCGAGTTCCAGAAGGCAATTGAAGCAGTCGATCAGGAGCCGGCTCCCTACGCCGGCTTGGGTATGGCTTACGCTGAACTGGGCGACCTGGATCAGGCGCTCGACAACTATAAAATCGCCGCACGTCTTTCTAGCGGCGATATGATATACCTTAGGCACGTTGCCCAAGTTCAGGAAAGACTGGGTCAGAACGCCGAGGCGGGCCAAACTTATATGGCCATTGGCGAAATCCAGCTCAAGCGTCGTAAGCTGGACGAGGCTGTTGGCAATTGGCTAAGGGCAGTGCGGCTGGCGCCGGAACTGCTTGGCGCCCATCGACGTCTGGCCGCGGTATATAAGCGGCAGGGGCTAGCTCGTAATGCTGTCCGCGAGTACCTGGCCGTGGCTCGTATTTATGCCAGCCGAGGGCAAAGAGAGGAAGCGCTCAAAGTTTGCCAGATCGCGCTGGGACTCGATCCGCGCAACGTCGAGACGCTGACATTGCTCAACCTGATCCAGCATGAAGAATCCATTGAACTATTCGGGCCAGACGATCCGTTGCTGGCCTCCGAGACGCCGATCGAACCGGTGTCCGAAACTGAGTCTGGACAGGAGCTTGAGCAGATTGCGGATCGTTCTAACGGACGACCAGAAACGGGCGACGCCGGCAGCGGCTTGCTTGACACAGGACGTCGCCTGGCCCAGAGTCAATTAGCCCAGGAGATCTTTGGCGAAGATTCGGCGCCCCAATCTGCCGAGCCGGCCAATCTTGAGCGTGACACCCTGATTAGTCAAGCGCTTGATCTTCAGACAAGGGATCTGACCGATGAGGCGATCAATAGCTATGAGCAGGCGCTTGCGAAAGGTGCAGGCGGGGCGGCGATTCATTTTTGTTTGGGCGTTCTCTATCATGGCAAAATGCGGTTTGGGCAGGCCAAGCGCGAGTTCGAGCAGAGTTTTGAGGATGCGTCTTTGCGGCCGGCCAGTTATTATGCAATTGGAGAGGCTTACCGTGGTCGCGGCAATCTGCGCCGGGCCATCGAGTATTATGTGGCCACCCTGAGGGCGATCGATTTAAGTTACCTTGAACAGGACAAGGCCGAGAGGGTTAGTGACCTTTATGCTCACTTGGTGAGCGAGTTGCTCTCAGAAGCGGAGCCGCGGGCGGCCGTCGAGTTCGTAGCGGCGCTGACTGGCTTCCTCGGACAAGATGGCTGGCAGCAACGGGTAGATCAGGCAAGATCCCGCTTGGACCGATTATCGGCCGATGGGCAGCCGTTGATTTTGGGCGAAATCCTGACCGCCGGCTCGTTGCAGGTACTTGAGTCATTGCATCTTAGCCAGGAGTATGCCGAACAAGGAAAATACGATAGCGCGGTCGAGGAAGCTTACCGGGCGATTCAACTCTCGCCATTCTACCTGGCCGGACATATTCAGTTGGCTGAACTAATGGTCAGGCAGAATCGACTACAGATTGCTATAAGCAAGTACCTGACAATTGGCGACACATGTCGCATGCGTGGTGATAATAGCGGCGCACTGGCCAATTATGAAAGGGCGGTAGAGCTATCGCCCATGGATCTGGTCAATCGAGCGCGACTCATAGATTTGCTTATTGAACAGGGCCATATCGATCGGGCGCTGGATCATTATGTGATAATGGGTGAGGCTTTCTACAACCTGGCTGAAGTTGACAAGGCAAGAGAAACGTACCTGGAAGCGCTAAAGTTGGCGCCGCGCGGCTCGGCCAAATACGAGTGGCGATTACGTTTTATTCAGGCTATTGCCGATATCGATATGCAGAGGCTGGATTGGAAGCGCGCCTTGGCGGCTTACAGCGAATTGAGCAAGAACAATCCTGATGACGAACGAATCGCTCTGACGCTCATAGATCTCTACTACAAAGTGGATCAACCGCAGAGCGCCATCCGCCAATTAGATCGGTTCCTGGTTCAACTCGTGCGAAGTGGTGAAGGGATCAAAGTTTTCAAGATTCTTGAAGATTTGATAGAAATGCGGCCTACCGATGCTAGTGTGGTTGACCGCTTAGTTCGTCTGTATCTGCGGCAGGGGCGTAAACAGGAAGCGCTCGAGTTGCTTGACAGCCTGGGCGAGGCCCAACTTGATGCAGGCGAGAATCAGGCCGCGATCAAGACAATCGAAAGCATACTCGCCCATGATCCACCGAATGCGAGCAGCTACGATCAGATACTTCAACAACTTCAACAGGAAGAGGATTGAAGGAGCCGCTTCGCCCGGCCAAGGCCTCCACTTCGTCACTCTTAGTTAGGAAGTATGACCAACGTATGTGATAGAACAACTGACTTATTACCTCGGCCGCTTTGCAGAGAACCCGGCCAATCATATCATAGATATCGTCCTGGTTACGCTGGCCATCTTTGGCATCTTCATGCTAATTCGTGGCACGCGAGCGGTTCCTCTTCTGCGCGGCGTCGTCATCCTGGTTGTCCTACTGGCCATCGTTTCAGTCACGCTCATCAACTTGACCGCGTCGCGCTGGCTCATCCGCACAATTCTGCCGGCTTTGCTTGTTGCGGTTCCAGTTATTTTTCAGCCAGAACTACGACGCGCCCTTGAACAGTTGGGTCGGGCCGGCGGCTACTTCCGCCTGTTTCGCAAAGCGGTCGACACGACCCTTGTAGATGCCATATCGGCCGCTTGCCAACAGCTTTCTCGCCGTCGCGAAGGTGCGCTGATCGTGATCGAACAAGATACGGGCCTGCAAGAATACATTGATACAGGTATTTTGCTGAAGGCTGATCCATCGGCCGAGCTATTGATGACCATTTTTAATAAGACCACAGAACTGCACGATGGGGCGGTTATTGTGCGCGGCGTCAAGTTCGCCGCTGCAGCTTGCGTCCTGCCGCTGTCGACCCGTAGCCTCTCTGATCGCCAGATGGGCTTGCGGCACAGAGCGGCGCTGGGAATCAGCGAAGTCAGCGACGCGGTTGTGGTCGTGGTTTCAGAGGAAACAGGTCAAGTCTCTATCGCCCATAATGGGCGCGTTATTCGTCGCCAGGATCCCTCGCGTCTGAACGCCATTTTGAGCGCTTTCTTGCAGGGCCAGTCTGGGACGTCTTCCTAGTACTGAAAAATCACCAACGGGGTCGACGAATTCTCAGGTATTCAAGATGCGTCTAGCACGAGCGCTGTTGTCAAATATAACTACTCTGCTCCTGGCTGTTGTCCTGGCACTCTTTGTTTGGGCCACGGCGATAAGAGCGGACGATCCAGTAGAGACGCGAACCTTCGAGATCCCGGTTGATGTGATTGGCAAGGCGGCCGATGCAGAAGTGGTCGGCCGGCCACCTGATTCAGCGTTGGTCACGATAGAAGGTCCGATTTCAGCCCTGGATCAAGCGCCATCCAGCGACTTCCGAGGCGTAATCGACCTGAGCGGCATACCTTATGGCGAAGCGGAATTATCCATCGAGATCCTGGGCGATTTCGAGCAAGTTGAGATCGTCTCCGTCTTTCCGGAGACAACCGAGATTCGGCTGGAACAGATCATTAGCCGCGATATCCCGGTGGTGTTGCAGGTGCGTGGCGAACTGCCACGGGGGCACCGGCTGGGTAATGAGCGCGTGGAGCCGGGGACTGTTCAGGTAACCGGTTCGGCCGCCCGGGTAGACCAGCTTGCCGAGAGCAGGGTTATTGTATTCGTAGATGATGTACGTGAAGATATCACCGAAATGCGCCGGCCGACCTTCTATGATCTGGAAGGCAATGTGGCCAGCATAGCCGGCCTGACAATCAGCCCTCAGGAAGTAGAGACAATCGTGCCGGTCGTGGAGTTGGCCGGCTTTGCCGAAAAGCCGATCAGCGCACTGTGGACAGGAGAACCTGCGCCAGGCTATCGACTGCTAGAC